>NZ_JANQOM010000033.1 GCF_028289625.1 Winogradskyella sp.
AAATCGCCAGGTTTTCCCTCCATCTTTAGTAATATTCATCCCACCATCATTACCATCAATCATAAAACTACCATCTTTGGGATGTATCCACCATGCGTGATGATCTGGATGTACACCATTGCTCACTCCATAGGCTGGCATCAATTGGGTGAAATTTTTACCACCATCCTCTGAGACGTTGACGTAAGTAAAAATGGAATAAACCCTATTCTCATTTTGTGGATCTACATAAATTTCTGAATAATAAAATGGACGGTTACCGATATCGTTTTTAGCGTTTATTTTTCTCCATTTAAAACCGCCGTCTTCACTTTTGTACAGTGCATTTTTTTTAGCTTCAACCAAAGCATAGACAATGTTAGGTTTTCCAGGTGCTATAGCCACACCAATTCGGCCTAAATTTCCTTTAGGTAGTCCATCTTCATCAGTTATTTTTTTCCAGGTTTTTCCTCCATCGTGGGTTATATGAAGTCCAGAGCCTTCACCACCAGAATTAAAGAACCAAGGGTCGCGTTTGTGTTCCCATAACGCTGCAATAAGTTTATTTGGATTGGTAGGATCCATTATCAAATCCGCAACTCCGGTTTTATTGTTGGCAAATAGAATTTTGTTCCAAGTTTTACCACCATCAGTGGTTTTAAAAACACCGCGTTCGGGATGTTCACCCCAAGGAGAACCTATGGCTCCAACATAAACAACGTTGGGGTTTGTAGGGTCTACAATAATTCTATGGATATGTCTGGTTTTTTCTAAACCCATAGCTATCCATGTCTTTCCGCCATCTAAGGACTTGTAAACACCATAGCCTCCATTCAATGAGTTACGTGGATTACCTTCGCCCGTACCTACCCAAATAACACTCGGATTGGATTGTTGAATTTCTACAGCGCCTATGGAGGCGGTTAACTCTTTGTCGAATATTGGGTCCCATTTTATACCGCCAGAAGTCGATTTCCAGAGGCCACCTGAAGCTGTGCCAACATACATAATATCAGGATTGTCTAGAACCACATCAATAGCTGTCACACGACCAGACATACCACCAGGTCCAATATTCCTAGGTGTCATATTTTTGACCATATCCATTGAAAACTCTTGCGCAGAAAGTGTTGCTATGCAGATAAGCATGAGCAACAATAAAAATCTTCTCATTATTTTAAGGTTAGTTAAGTGGAGCCTAAAGTTAAGGAAAAGAAACTACAGAAATCTTAATGTGTTGTTAACGTATTTGACACCCTGTTTTTGAATTAAAAAAAGCCTTATTTTTACATAACTATGAATGGGAAAACAAATAGATCGGGTTTTGTTTTTAAAACCTATGAAGCACCTAACCAATCGCCTTTTGAGAAGCTTTTTGAGATTTTTAAAGAGCTCATAACTTACACTTCTGGTGATTTTGATGAAGCTATTGACTGGCTCAGACAATTGGACAAAGAATACAACTTAACTACACCTGATTATACTATTGATGATTTTATTGAGGATCTCAAAAATAAAGGGTATATCCGAGAAGAAATAGATCCTACTGGTGATGGCAGTGGTAAAGGTAAAACGACTATTACAGCTAAAACCGAACGCGCTATAAGAAAACAAGCATTAGATCATATTTTTGGTAAAATTAAGCGTAGTGGTTCTGGTAATCATAAAAGTAAAGGAGTTGGATTAGGTGACGAACACACAGGTGATTTTAGGGTTTATCAGTTTGGGGATGCTTTAGACAAGGTATCTATAACAGAGAGTTTAAAGAATGCACAGATTAATCATGGAGTAGGAGATTTCAATTTGACGGAAGATGATTTAGTCGTTGAAGAAACGCTACATAAAAGTCAAATGAGTACTGTGCTGATGATAGATATAAGTCATAGTATGATTCTCTATGGTGAAGATAGAATTACACCAGCAAAAAAAGTAGCCATGGCCTTATCTGAGTTGATTACTACCAGATACCCAAAAGACAGTTTGGAAATTTTAGTATTTGGAAACGATGCTTGGCCTATAAAAATCAAAGACTTACCATATTTAAAGGTAGGGCCTTATCACACTAATACGGTTGCAGGCTTACAATTGGCAATGGATATGCTTCGTAGAAAGCGTAATACCAACAAACAGATTTTTATGATTACGGATGGTAAGCCAAGTTGTTTGCGATTGCCAGATGGGCAGTATTATAAAAACAGTAATGGTTTAGACCCTTACATCACCAATAAGTGTTATGCTATGGCGCAGCAAGCTAGGCGTTTGCATATTCCTATAACTACATTTATGATTGCCGAGGATCCGTATCTCATGCGATTCATTAGAGAGTTTACGCAAGCCAATAGAGGTAAAGCATTTTACACAGGATTGAAAGGCTTAGGTGAAATGATTTTTGAAGATTATGAAAACAGCAGAAAAAGAAGAATAAAAGGATAAAAATAGCTGTTAGCTGTTAGCTGTTGGCCATTCGCTAAAAGCTAAGTGCTAAGAGCCAAAAGCTAGAGCATGAAAGAAATAATAACTTTAGGAAAACTAAAAAACACAGGATATCAATCAAAATCCATAAAGGATGAATTAAGGGATAATTTAATTGAGAACATAAAAAATAAAGTCAATATGTTTGATGGTATTCATGGGTATGAACATACCGTGATTCCTGAATTGGAGCGCGCTATTTTGTCGAGACACAATATTAATTTATTGGGATTGCGAGGTCAAGCTAAGACGCGATTAGCACGTATGATGGTGAATCTTTTAGATGAATATATTCCTGTAGTGCAAGGTTCAGAAATTAATGATGACCCTCTAAATCCGATTTCGAGATATGCGGTTGAGCTCATTGCAGAAAAAGGTGACGATACCCCAATTACGTGGTTGCATCGCGACGAGCGCTTTGCTGAGAAATTAGCAACGCCAGATGTAACAGTTGCTGATATTATTGGTGATGTAGATCCAATTAAAGCGGCAAATTTGAAATTAAGCTATGCTGATGATCGTGTGATTCATTATGGTATGATACCGCGCGCTAACCGTTGCATTTTTGTAATTAATGAACTCCCGGATTTGCAAGCTCGGATTCAAGTAGCGTTATTCAATATTTTGCAGGAAGGAGATATACAGATTCGAGGCTTTAAATTACGTCTGCCATTAGATATGCAATTTGTGTTTACGGCAAACCCTGAAGATTACACAAACAGAGGAAGTATTGTAACGCCTTTGAAAGATAGAATAGGCTCACAAATTTTAACACATTACCCAGCTAATATCAATATTGCACAAACCATAACAGCGCAAGAAGCCAAGCTCGATGAACGCCAATCCGCATCGGTTTATGTGCCAGAATTAGCGAAAGAACTCTTAGAGCAAATCAGTTTTGAAGCCCGTGAGAGTGAATATGTCGATGTAAAAAGTGGAGTGAGCGCACGTATGAGCATAACGGCTTTTGAAAATTTATTGAGTACAGCTGAGCGTCGTGCTTTATTATCTGGTGATGAGAGTACCACTGTGCGTTTATCGGACTTTATCGGTGTGATTCCTGCGATTACTGGTAAGGTGGAATTGGTATATGAAGGCGAACAAGAAGGTGCAGACTTTGTGGCAAATACGTTGATTGACGAAGCTATTAAAACACTATTCCCCAAATACTTTCCAAAAATTGAAAAATTGGAAAAGCAAGGAGAAGAAACACCTTATGATGATATCATATCTTGGTTCTTTAACGGAGATGGGTTTGAGTTATTGGATGATTTTAATAACAATGCTTATAAATCTAAATTAGATGAAGTGACACCACTGAATACTTTAATTGCAGAGCATCAACCAGACATCGATGCCAGAGATGTTTATTTTGAAAAAGAGTTTGTGCTTTGGGGCTTGGTACAATTTAAAAAATTGAGCAAATACCGTTATTCTGAAGGCTTACAGATTAAAGATCCTTATGGGAGTTATATTAGTGGGTTGTAATTATGTTGTTTTTTTTACATTTTTAAGATAACTAATTTAGGTTATTGTAATTTGTCTTTATTTCAACTCCCTCGTATATATGAAAAATACATCTAAATGCGTATTTGCTTTAGTAATTATAGGTTGTCTTTTTTTGAGTTGCAATCAGAAAAACCAAACCCTACAAGAAGGTGATTTGCTATTTCAGGACTTGGATTGTGGTGACCTATGTGATGCCATTGAGACCGTTACCATAGGTGTAAATGGTAAAGATTTTTCCCATTGCGGTATGGTCATTAAAATTAATGATACTCTAAAAGTTATTGAAGCTATCGGTGAGCAGGTTCAGGTAAATACCATTACTACATTTTTAGCCAGAAGCGGTGATACAGAGGTGCTAAAAAATACAACAGTTGCTAGGGTTAAACCTAAATATAAAGGCTTAATACCCAAAGCAACTTCCTATGCAATTAAACAAACTGGTCAGCCATACGATCACGAATTTATATTGGATAACGGTAGTTGGTATTGCAGTGAGTTGTTGTATGAGGCTTTTAAACAAGCCAATAATCAAGAAGATTTTTTTGAACTGGCACCAATGACTTATAAAGACCCTAGAACCAAATCTTTTTTTCCTGCATGGGTATCGTATTATAATAATTTGAATAAAGACATCCCAGAAGGTAAACTGGGACTCAACCCAGGCTCTATATCACGCTCTAACAACATTGATATATTGCATATAGAGAACATTCAATAGTTGGATATAACCAGCAAATTAAAATTTCTTGCTCACAAGCTTACTCCAATAAGTTTAGTCTTTTGCTGGTTGAAAGACCCACCAAGTCTCACCATTCGAGGGCCTAAAACTAAGTTTAATAATGCCAGAATCGGAGTAGATGAAATATTTATAGCCTACAATAAGATCGTCACCATTAAGCTTTGCTTTGAATTCGCCATCCTTGTAAGTGGCAATTATACCATTGCTGAATTCAAAAGTAGCATTGTATAATTCTGGATTGACCTCAGAGCGTTTAAGTGTCTTTTTCATGCTAAGACCATTGGTGTACTTATCGTGGTTATGAACATATGTTTTGGATTTGCGCTTTTCTTTTTTTGCAGTTGAACGTATTTCAAAAAGTCTGGTATCGATTCGTTCTACTTTACCATTTGAGATATGGAATACGTCTGTGGTCTCTTTCCAATTCGGATAGACTATGAGCTTATGGGCTTCTGTTATGATAAATTCATTGGTAGAGTCTTCATTACTGTATACTAATTCGTTATCTCCATTTTTGAGTTCAAACTTAGTGCCTGGTGGAAAACTGACATTATCAGATGTATCCTCGCTAAGCGTTATCTTTAGGTATCTGTTTTGCGTATTGGCTATGCCGCTTATGATTATAGCAATCATCAAGAGGCTTAATTTAAATTCGGTTTTCATTAGTCTTGTGTTTTTATATGTTATTCTTTTGTAGGTTCAAAGACCCACCAAACGTTTCCATTATTTGTGTTAAAACTTAGTTTAAGCACTCCCAAATCACTATATATAAGGTATTTGTATTTTATGATTAATATCTTTTCATCGAGTGCAGCACTATAAACACCATCTGTATAGGTAAAGGTGATACCATTACTAAGCGTAAATTCTAAGTTTTTCTTACCCTCTAGAATCTCAGAATCAGTGACTTTAGATGCTGAAGTAACGCCATTATTAGAGGTTGCTGTTTTACCTGAGTTTTTGTGGGAATCATTATACGTGGAAGTCAGTACTTTTTCAACTTTACCTTCGGTTAAAACGAATATGTCGGCATCGTCCTTCCAGTTTGGATAAACATATAATGTATGTTTTTCTTCAATTTCAACAATTCCGGGATCGTCACTGTTTTTAAAAATGATGTAACCTTCTTTGGTTTTTAATTCAAATTTGGTTCCTGGTGGATACATCTCAAAGTCGTGCACATTATCACTTTTAGTAATCTTAAGGTATGTTTTTTGTGCGTTACCCATACTCAAAAATAGTATTGCAAACACTAGTGTTAGGAGTTTAATTTTCATGATCTCTATGTTTTATTTCGTTTTAAATTTTGGTGTCTCAATGGTTTCAAAACATTGAGGGTTAGGTTTGGCATTTGGATTATTAAAGAATGCATTCGCTACTTCCATACCACAAGGATTATCCCAGTAGGTGGTCGGAGTGTGTTTCCAGCCTTTAAAAATGATATGATAGCTATTTTCAAGATTGGGAAGCATATTCTGGGCCCATTTTATAGGAGTTAGTTCATCATATTCACCATTAATAAGTAATACAGGAATATCCGTTTTAATAGCTTTATTTTCTATTGCTGATACTTTTTTAACTCCCCATATATCGCATACGGAAGCCTCCGTTATGGCAGGGGATAGTCCAGCAACTTCAGGATAGCGATTGGTTTCTCTGGCAACCACTTCTTGAGAAGTAAACGGATATTCTTCTGCACACCAAACAGATAATCGCATGCCTCTGCCTGAGCCATCACCAGGCGATTGTTTTAAAAGTGACTGTAGGTAGTAGGATACGGAACTTAAATCACCCTCAAGGATCTTATTGATTTCAAGTGGGATATTTGAGACTTCACTAGTCGATGCTAAACTGAATATATTCATTAAGTCTGAACCTTTTAACTTAAATGTTTCAATAGATCCATCCTCTGGATTTTCTATATCTACAGTTAAAGGGTTTTGTGTTTTTTCTCTCAGAAAACTGAAGAAACGTGTTTTTAGATTTGGGAAGACTGCGTTACAATCTGGGTCATGCGCACAATCATCTAAAACCTTTTTGACAGTTTCCAATAAGTTTAAAACGCTTTCTTCATCATAGCTTACTTCTAAAGGTAGTGGCGAATCCATTACTACACTTCGGATGCGATTTGGGTAATCTCGCAGCAACACTTGGGCAATTTTGGTACTGTAGGATATAGTCAACAAGTTATAATGCTCAATGCCCAAAGCATTGGCAAGATCATTAATATCAGCAGCAATTTCATTCGTATTGTATCCATTAAGGTCAATATTTTTATTCGTCAATCGGTTTCTACATCTCTTAGCGGCATCGTTAAATAATTGGTCTGATTGCTGTTCATCAAAATTAGGATGATTGGATTTTGCGACTGCTTCAGCCCACTCAGGACATCCTAAATGTGGCTTGGCATAATAATTACCACGCTGTTCAACTAATATGAAATCGCGATCATCGAGATATCTATAGTATTTCATATACTGAGCAGATGGCATTGTTGAATATCCCGGACCACCAACAGTATAGATAATTGGGTCGGGCTGGGGATTTGGATTTCTGCTTTTGAAAATGTAAACCGGAATCTCAATAGTTTTACTGTTTGATGTAGATCTATTTTCTGGAACTTGTAGATAACCAAAAGTGTAGTTCTGATTCTCAGCTATTTTGTGAGTTGTCTCTTTTGAAATTTTAAAATTAGAACTATGACTTTTTGGTTTTTGAGCTTCACAATTAACGGAAACTAAAACCCCTAAACCCAATATAAATCTTAAAAAAAATGTTTTCATTTCAATTGCTCTATTAACTATTAATTCTATTTTTTTCATCTTCTAAACCAGTATCTCGTTTTCTGGCTTTTTTAATCTCATTTCTCCCAAAATTATAGGTGAGATTAAAGCGAACTTGTCTGCTATCGCTACCACCATCACCATTAATAATAAGGTTGCCAAATTCTGTAGTACCTTCCCAAGGTGATGTAAATAAGATGTCATTAAAGGATAGACGTGCTGTGAGTTTATCGTCGAAGAAGCGTTTTTGTACTGCAATGTTGAGCGATCCTAAACCACTAGTTTCGTAAGTACCACCCCAAACCGAAGGGGAACTGTACCAACCTGATATTTCTGCCCTAAATCCTTTTGGAAGTTTAAAAGTGTTTTGCGCATAAAGACTTAAAGTATTTTGTGAGATCTCATTAAAATCTGGATTGGTAGCTTCATAAATGCTTCTAAAGGCGTTCACACTGAAGTAAATACTCCACCAGTCTGTAAATCTTGTTGGGTAGCTAACTCCTAAATTAATTACTTTTTGATTCGCGACATTTCTAGTAATTAAGAAATTTTGGTCATCGCCTACAGCTTCCGTGATTTGGGCAAAAAAGTCTCGTACAAAACTATAGCTCAATGAGGTTGTAAGTCTATAATTAAAGGTGTGTGACAGTTTTATGTTGTCTGTATATTGAGGTTGCAAAAAGGGATTCCCTTTACTAAATGAAAGTTCATCGATTTTATATTCAAAAGGGTTTAAACTCGCGTAATTTGGTCTTTGAATGCGTCTGCTGTAAATTAAAGCGAACGAGTTCTTTTGATTCATTTGATAGGTAAGACCACCACTTGGAAACCAATCCGTGTAGTTACGCTTTACACGGTCGTTTTGATCTTCTTGAAGACTAGTTAAAATGCCATCAGATTGTGTGTTTTCCATTCG
>NZ_JANQOM010000084.1 GCF_028289625.1 Winogradskyella sp.
ACAATACAAACACGCGTGAAAATTAAAGCTAAAAAAGTATAATAAGATGTCAGCAACCGAAGCAAGACAACAAAAAATGCTACAAAGCATAGAAGAAAAAACGGGTTTAGAACCAGAGACAATAATTCAAGACATCAAATCTCAAAATTTAGAAAAACACAATCAAAAAATTGCTTTTGTAAAAGAGAAATATGGGTTATCTCACGGCTTTGCCAATTTATTGGTATTAAAAAGTAAAGAGAATATACCTGTAGATTTAGTAGCTAATCAATATAGAGATAAAGAGTATTTATTCTTGATTTACGAATATATAGCGGCTTTTCTAAATACCTTAGAGGGAGTTGAATTAGTACCTAAAAAGGTTTATGTGAGTGTCAGGGCTAAAAAGCAGTTTGCCATCATTCAACCATCTACCAAATCAAGAATTGATATTGGATTGAATTTCCCCAAGGATATTATTATACCCATCGAGCCTGCAGGTAGTTTTAATAGTATGGTTTCGCATCGCATTAGAATAGAATCCAAGGATGATTTTAGCGATTTGGCAAAACAATATTTAGTGAAAGCCTATGAATTGTCTCTGTAAACAATTATAAAAAATAAATAATCATGGTAGCCTTTTTTAAATCATTTATAATGCCCATAAAATATACTTTGCTGGTAATAGTTTTAGCTTCTTTCAATTCTTGTGATAAGCAAATTACAAATTCACAAGAGTTAGTAGAAGCTAGTTTACGGGCTACATCCAGTGAAAAAAGTTGGAATGCTTTCACATCCAAAAAAACCACATTTAATTTAAAAACTTTTATAGGTGATAATGTAGTGAGTGATGTAGAAAAAACAATTTCGATTAAAATGACCTCGCTTCAAAAAACCGTAACAAAAACTAATGATACAGTAACAGAAATTATAATTACTAATAGTGGAAGTAGTTCAAAAGTAAAGTTTGAAAAAGGTGAGTTTTTTGGCATCAACACAATGCCAAAGGAATCGGTTAGAATAGCACCTGTTCTTGAGCTAATGGAAAAGGCAAGTGATTATACATTTAAAGACACAATATGGAATGACAAACCCGTATATAAGCTGACCAAAAATAACCCTAACGAAGACTACGTTTTTGACAAAGAATCAAAGTACCTGATTGCCTATATCTCTGACAACCGTTATGGTGAATCAACAATGACGTATTCAGATTATAGAGAGGTTGATGACTATATACTTCCCTTTAAAGAAGAGGTTAACATTCCTGCTGCTGGATATAAACTAGAAATTACATATTCAAGTATTGAAATCAACCCAACTTTCGCAGAAGACTATTTTACACTTGATGAATCTTGGGTAAGCCTTGGTATTGGCAAGCCAATCCCTGAGTTTAAATTGCCTTTTGCACAAAATGAAAGTCAGTTCATAACTAATAAAGATTTGAAAGGTAAAATTACTTTAATTGATTTCTGGGCAACTTGGTGTAAACCGTGTATGGAAGAATTTCCAAAAATTAAAAAAGCTTATAGTACCTATAAGAATAAAGGATTTAATGTTGTGAGCATTTCAGTCGATAAGGATAAAAAATCACTATTCAATTTCCTAAACAAAAACCCTTTTCCTTGGGAATACAGTTTGTATTCTGAAGGTGAGTTCAAATCTGATTTGGCAAAGCGATTTCAATTAGTAACGCTTCCTAAGCCTATTTTAATAGACCAAGAAGGCAAAATCATAGCTATGGATGCCGATTTAAGAGAGGGTAAGTTAGAGCAAAAAATGGAAGAACTTTTTAAAGAGGACTTATAGTCTTGGTTAAAGACTATTAAGGAAATCCTTTGTGAGAAAACCAAATGAAAACTAAGTGTCAAAAGAAGATTTACATAAAACAAACAAATACTTAGAAACTAAAGTTAAAAAGCTTCAAAAACTCTATGTTTTCAATCTTATTGTCATTTTGCTTTTAGTGTTTTTGATTACCTATAAGTTTTGGATAAACGATAAGGTTTTTTATAAAAAAATTACAACTAACCAAATAACCGTAAAGGACCAACAAGGTAGGGATAGAATTTTAATTTCCTCAGATATCACTAAGTCTCAATCAAGAATACGAAAGGATTCGCTAAGCGGTGTTCTGATTTTAGATGAGGATGGGAATGACAGAGTTGTACTAGGGGCATCACCATTTATTAAAACAAATCAGAATAGCATTATAAAAAGGGCATCTAAAGGTCCTTATGGTATAGTATTCAATGACGAAAACGGCGTTGAAAAAGGCGGTATGGGATATTATTCTGATAAAGGACTATCCGCTTTGGGATTAGACGGTGTTAGTGGTGAAGGTATCGTCATGTTTGTTCCAAAAGAAGATTTAAATGGGCAAAAAGTAGGCATCCTAATCAACGACCCTCAAAAAGGCGGTCAATTGTTTTATTTAGGGGCAAATACCAATGGCGATAAATTCTTAAATATAGATACACCAGGTCAAGGAAGGTTTTCTGTCATTCAAGATTCAATGTTTAATAACAAAGTGGTTAAATACAATTTTAAGGATGGTTCACAGCAAATCGTCTTAAAGGATGAATAAATATAGATTAATAGCAATAGTAGTTTTTTTATAATCCAATTATCGTATGCTCAAAATACATATTGGATATCAAACGTAAGTATCATAGATATAGAAACAGGAAGAGTTATATCCAACACAAATGTGTTGATTGAAAATGTTATAATCAAATCCATTACCAAAAGGAGACCAAAAAACGTTAAATGGTTATATTTCTAGTAACATGAAAGCCAAGAAATTATTTACGAAAAACATAAAAAAAAATATATCAGAGGGCTTACTAATAGTTTTCAGTGTACTTTTTGCTTTGTTTATAGACAAGCTATTCAACGATTATGAAACTGAAAAACAAAAAGCTTTAGCTATTGATAGTATCTACAAAGAATTAAAACAAAACATTTCAACTCTTGAGAGGTGGGAAAAGGATCATAAGCAAATTACGGATAGAATTACCAAGATGGTATCTGGCAAGAGCGACAGTTTAGTTAAAGAATTATCCAAATATAATTTTCTAAATTTAAGTATCATCACCAATAATAAATCTATTATTGATGCTACATTGTATAAGACTGCTTGGGAATCAGCTAAAGCTACTGGTATTATAACAGAATTTGATTTTAAGACCACACAAAAATTAACATCGGTTTATGCATTTCAAGGCTATATGGCTCTATCCATATCAAATATAACAGAATACTATTACAGAAAGGAGGCACACGACATTTCTCAGCTTAACCAGACATTAAGACAATTACAGATAAGATTTTTCAATTTAAATGGTCAAGAGACAATTGCAAAAAAGCTTCACAATGAAGCAATCTTTTTGTTAAATGACTTATACAAGATTGAATAGAATCTTTTAGATATTACTATGACAAATTAAAAAATATGAGAAAAATTAAAATATTTAGTCTAAAACTTAAACAGAAAGGAATTTTTACAGGCGTAAAAATTGCAATCTGTTTCTTTAGTTTTATAATTTGTATAATGACCTGTAGTCCATCTAAAAACCTAATTGAACAAAATAGTGATGTTGTGGTTACAAGTATGGTAGGAAAGATTAGCACCTCAATTGATAATAGTTTTGTATATGATTATAAAAAAACAAAGTTTGTTCCACCAAATGGTAAGACCTTATTAATTCAAGGACAAACTAAAGAAGGTATCAATGAATATCGCGATTATTTTCAGTACAAAGAATATCCTGGGGCTTGGTCTGCTTATTGGGCAGTAACACAATCTACAGGAATTAAAGAACCATTCGTAAATATCACTAGAAGTACCCAAGATCATCAGTTTTTAGTGGAACATTTTGATAACATGGCATTGCATAGTGCTATGTGGTTGGTAGGAAAATGGGATGTCGCTAAAAACACCTACAGCGGAATGTATGACGGTGTAATTAAAGAATATTGCGATTGGGTAAAAACAGTAAATAGACCAGTATATTTAAGAATTGGTTATGAATTTGATGGACCCCATAATCTTCTAGAGCCGATTGACTATGTAAAAGCATACAAGCATGTTGTTAACATTATGAGAAAGGAAGGTGTAACGAATGTAGCTTATGTATGGCATTCCTACGCATCTAAACCTTACAAAGAATACCCTGTGAAGGATTGGTATCCAGGTGACGACTATGTAGATTGGGTGGCAATCTCAGTCTTTTTTCAGCCTTATGAAGACATCTTTAATCATAGAGAAACCAATGATGTTTTAAACTTTGCAAAAAGCCATAAAAAACCAGTAATGATTGCCGAAGCAAATCCAGTTTTGGGCATCTCAAAAAAAGACACCAATGTTTGGGACGAATGGTTTGTTGACTTCTTTTCATTTTGCTATGAAAAGAATATCAAGGCCATTGCATTTATTAATGAGGATTGGCAACGATTGGATATTGACGGTATTGAAGATTGGAAAGATGCAAGATTATACAACAATGATATAATAGCCAAAGCGTGGATTAAGGAAGTATCAAAAGACAGGTATTTAAAACAGTCAACAGGTCTCTTTGAGCAATTAGGGTACTTAAAAGAATAAAATGAAGAAAAAAATTATTCGGCTCGTACTTTTTCTTATTTGTAGTATGGTATACTCACAAACAGGGAAAAAACCAATTCAATTGCAATCAAGCTTTAATAAAATCTCTGATTTAGAATATGATTTAATTATCAAGGCAAAAATTGCTAAAGATTGGCACTTATATTCTCAATACAATCCAGATGGAGCGTCTTTGCCTTTAGAAATTACTTCTAAAGACATAACCAAAATACAAATAACTGGTAAGGCAAAAGAGAGCAAAACGTTTAAAGAATATTCAGAGGTATGGGAAAAAGAAGAGATTTTTTTCAAAGATAGTGCTACAATTACTCAAAGGGTAAAGCTAGTTGATAAGAACTTAAAGATTATAAAAGTCAATTTATTTGCTCAAGTGTGTAAAAAGGTCTGTATTAATATAGATGAGGATTTTGTATTTCAGATTAAAACTATGGATTCTCAAGTTTTAGAATCTGAACAAGATGAAAGGAGTATAGTATTATCTAACAAACTTTTACTAGACCTTAAGAATAAGGACATGCTTACATCCGAGGTAGTGTCAAAACAATCAGATAACAATTTGAGTTCTATTTTTTTTCTGGGCTTTTTTGGTGGGTTATTGGCCTTATTAACACCATGTGTATTTCCAATGATTCCATTAACGGTTTCATTCTTTACAAAGTCTGCTAGGATTAAGAAAAAAGGAATCATTAATGCTATGCTTTATGGCTTGTTTATTGTACTCATATATCTTCTTTTAAGTTTACCATTTCACACATTGGATACCTTAGACCCTGAAATATTAAATGAGATATCAACAAATGTTTGGTTGAATATTTTCTTCTTCGTTATTCTTGTAGTTTTTGCTTTTTCATTTTTTGGTTTTTATGAAATTACTTTACCGAGTTCATGGAGTAATAAAATGGATTCAGTATCAAATGTTGGTGGAGTCATAGGTATATTTTTTATGTCGTTAACATTGGCTATCGTATCCTTTTCATGTACAGGTCCAATTTTGGGTTCGTTACTTGCAGGCTCGTTAACATCAGAAAGTGGTGCAACACAATTAACCATTGGGATGCTTGGTTTTGGTTTAGCATTGGCATTACCTTTTGCACTTTTTGCCTTGTTCCCAAATTGGCTTAATTCATTACCTAAATCCGGTGGATGGTTAAATTCAACAAAAGTCGTTTTAGGATTTTTGGAGTTAGCATTTGCGTTTAAATTCCTTTCAAATGCAGATTTAGTTCAGCATTGGGGCATTTTAAAACGAGAAGTATTTATTGGTATATGGATAGTCATTTTTATTCTGTTGGCACTATACCTATTTAAAAAAATTAAATTCCCTCATGATGATAAAGACAAAGCTGTCTCATTTTCTCGAATAACTTTAGGAATATTAGTAGTAAGTTTTATTATTTATCTCATTCCGGGAACTCTCAAAAATCCAACCTGGAACTTAAACCTATTAAGCGGTTTTCCACCGCCCCAGTTTTATAGTTTGTACGAACAGGGTAGTGATTGCCCTTTAGGTTTAGATTGTTACAAAGATTTTGACGAAGGGATTATCAAAGCAAGAGAATCAAACAAACCAATATTATTAGACTTTACGGGATGGGCCTGTGTAAACTGTCGTAAAATGGAAGAGAATGTTTGGACAAAACCATCCATTCACAAGCTCTTAAAAGAGAATTTTATTCTCATTTCCCTTTATGTAGATGATAGAAAGAGGCTTAAGGAAGATAAAAAATTTCAATTCAAAAGAAGTAATGGTACTTTAAAAGATATTGAAACTATTGGTGCTAAATGGGCGACATTTCAGGCACTAAATTTTAAAACAGCCTCACAACCGTATTATGTTTTAATCAGTCCAGATTTAAAAGTATTAAACTCCGCAATTCAATATGCAGATGCAGTCTCGTATGAGAACTGGTTGCGTACAGGAATTCAAAACAGACAGTAAGTATGATATACCTAATAAGTGGTACATCCAGACAAGGAAAAACCTCAGTTTTAAAAGCATTGTCAGAAGAACTTAAGGTACCACGCTTATCCATAGTTGGCATTCATTGCAAAAAAGAGAAAATCGAAAAATTTTATATTAAAAAGTTATGAAAACTAGTATCTTACCTCATCATCAGCGTGCAATCAATAACCTTATAAAAGAATATCAAAACGATAAGCGGTTTGAGGCTTTAATCATCGGTGGATCTGTTGCCAAAGGATGTGCCAAGGTGGATTCAGACATTGATTTTATGATGGTTGCTACAGATGAAGAATATAAAAACCGGCAAAAAGCAGGGGATTTTTTTATCAACCGAACCGACTTGACAGATTATTCCGGTGGTTTTGTGGATGGAAAAGTCATCGACATGCAATACCTTAGGCAAGTTGTAGATAAAGGAAATGAACCCACTAGAGCAGCATTTGATGGAGCAATAATAGCATTTTCAAAAGTAGATGACCTGGCTAGCATCATCCATTCTATCCAACAATACCCTGAAGCAGACCGGGATCAAAAAATACGAAAATTCTATTCAATGGCCTTTATTCAGAATTGGCTAATGGGTGAAGCAGAGCGACATGGCAACATTTACACAAAAAGCCGCGCAGCATCTCAGCTTGTTCTGTTTACAGGGAGGTTGATTCTTACCTACAATCGCGTATTTTTTCCATATCACAAGTGGTTTTATGAGTACTTGTCTAGATGCAATGCCAAACCCAAGAACCTGATCAAAGAAATGAATCAGGTTTTAAACCAACCAACAGTTGAGAATGCTAGTAGGCTGTTCGAAAACGTCCGAGGATTTAGGAATTGGAATGTAACTGACATTGAAGCTTTTCATTGGTTTATGGAAGATGTTGAATGGTCCTGGAGAGATAATAAATCACCCCTTGAAGATTGGTAGTTGACTTTATTCCTAAAAGAGGGTTTTAGCAATTTCTTAATTGGAGAGAACTGCATTATTGATGGTGAAGCTGTATTGCCAGAATTGGTAATTGAACTTGTGGAAAAATATCCCAATGATATAAAAATCTGCTTTTTAGGCTATACCAAAATAGGTTTAATAGAAAAAGTTAAGCAGGTGAAGGAATATGCACAATCCAATAGAGATTGGATTAGTGATAAATCAGATGAATACATTACAGACCATATTCAAAATATGTTACCACACAGCAAACACATAAAAAAATCTTGTGAGTCAACAGGTATAGAATACTTTGATACGTCCACTGATTTTAAAAAAACACTTCTTGAAGTTAAAAAGTATATGACATCATAATATATTTCGGGCTAGAACTTAGTGCAAAGTTCCTCTGTTAGTAGCTTTAAAGTATTTAATACATTTTAAAACTTATTATTTTGAAAAAAACATCGTTAATAGCATCAATTTTATTTCTAATACAATTAGCATTTAGTCAAAATTATAATGCTGGATTTAAGAGCTTACAACTTAAAGATAGCACACGAATTTACAAGCCAAATACCAAAGTAACTGACAGTTTACATTATAGACCTGTAGATTTAGATATTTGGTATCCATCAAAAGAAAAAAATGAGAAGCCATTAATATTTAAGGATTTGTTTAGTCTATTTGAGAAGCGTGCAGTTACTTACCAAGATAACGATGATTTTTCGGGAATGACAGAAGAATTGGCTCAGTTTTATGTTGCAGAACTTGGTGCAGGAACAGATGGAAAAAAATTGTTGGATGTCAAGACAAGTACATATCTAAATCCTAAACCAATTGATGTTAAGCATCCTGTAGTTATTTATATGGCTGGTTTCAATGGGATGGGTTTTGAAAATTATAAAATCCTTGAAACGTTAGCACAAAATGGATACCTGGTAGTCTCAATTTGGAGTGTTGGACGTTATCCTGGTAATATGACTAATAAAATGGAAGACATGATGGAGCAGGTTTATGATGCTGAATTTGCTATTAACTACTTAACTAATAATAAATTAGTAAATACTGATTTTAAAAATTTAGGCTTGATAGGATGTAGTTGGGGAGGCATGAGTGCAGCAGTCTTTGCAAAAAGAAATTCTCAAGTCAAAGGATTTGTTTCTCTCGATGGCACTGAAACCCATTATTTTGGTGAAAATGAGGAAGATGATGGTTATCTTCAAGAAATTTATGATACTAATCTTTTACTACCGACTAAACAAAATTTAGACTATCTCTACTTGGAAAGTGGTGATAAACTCGATGAATTTACGCCAGAAAAAGAGTTTCATTATTATAAACAGTTAGAAACCAAAAATTACTACTTACGCTTTGCAAATAGTCAACATGCAGATTTTACAAGTATTCCCTCAATACTTAAATTCACAAAAAGTGCTGTTAAAATTCATAATGAAATTCAATCTTTGACTTTAGCATTCTTAAACAAATCACTCAATCAGCAGAATAATTTTGATATACTTTGGAAAGACATTTCTTCTTTAGATTATACAAAAATTCAACCCTTTGAAATCGCAGAAACATCCGAGTTAACAATAGACTTTTCTGGGTCAATTCTTGATAGACAAACAAATCAGCCTTTACCTTATGTAAATATTGGTGTTCTCAATCAAGATATAGGTACAGTTTCGGATTTGAACGGGAAATTCTCATTACAAATTAGAGAAGAATTTAAAAATGATACTATTAGAATTTCATCAATTGGTTTTAAGCCAGTTGAAGTATTAATAAGGAATATAATCCAAAAAGAAAAATCAGTTACATATAAGTTGGAAGAAGCTGTTAGTGAGCTAGATGAAATGGTTATTACTGCAAAAAGTTTCAAAAAAAGAACACTTGGAAATAAGTCAAAATCTAAGTTTGTTAGTACAGGGTTTAGTTATGACCAACTTGGTGCAGAAATGGGTGTGAAAATTAATATTCGTAAAAACCCGACACTTGTAGATGCATTTAACTTTAATATTTCTTATAATAGACTAAGCGCAAAATCAATTTTCAGGCTCAACTTTTATAGTGTAAAGAATAGAAAACCAGATATTAATTTATTAAAAGACAATATTCTGGTTACTATTGAACCAAAACAAACAGGTAATGTAACCATTGACTTAAAACCTTATGATATTGTTTTGAAGGACGATATAATTGTCACTCTGGAATGGGTTGAGTCTAAAGGAGAAAATAATAAAGGTGAGGCTATCTTTTTCTCACTTGGTATTTTAAATAGTGGTACACTATATAAAAAATCAAGTCAATCCAAATTCAAAAAACATAGTAGTATGGGTGTGGGCTTTAATATTGATGTGAGACATTAAGGAAAAAAACGCATGAACAGAAATTAGAATCAAGCTCCAACACCTAGGCTATATTATAGAGCAACACTACTAATTCATAGTCTATAGCATATAAGGTATAATGGATGCTTTAGTAGGATAGTTAGTGTGCTTGTGGTAATACATGCCATTTTTATTTTAATATATCAAATTTGTACTGTTAATGCTCTTTACTTTTGTTAATAATTAATTTTACTTCTTGTATCGAAAAATAATCTAAATATTAGTCGTTTAAAAGTCTCTTATTCTCGCACCTTTATTATTGAAAACTCCCTTAATGCTATTCCCAGATTTGGCGTATTTCATAATACCAAGCCCAGCAATTTTATCATCAAAAAAGATGCCTCTAAATACTGAGGTGTCTACGTAGGTATAAATACCATAGCCGTTTCGTTTCCCATCACTAGTGTAAGTGCCCATATAAGAACTATTATTTACCCAGGAATAACTTCCAATACTAAAACGTTGATTGTTTTTAAAAAAGCCGAGATAAGAATCACCGTTAGAATAGGTGTATTTACCAAAACCGTTACTACAATTCCCTAAACAATTGCCATTTTTTATATTGTTTTTATAGGATTCTGATTGATTTTCTACTAGAGTGCCATTTTCAAAACGACCAGCTTCGATTACGTTATCATTTTTGTCGAATCTAATACCAAGACCATGCTGCTTACCATTTTGCCAATGTCCGATGTAACTATTGCCATTACTCCATTTGTAATAACCTACCCCTTCCCTTAGGTTGTTTTTGTATTCTCCGTGAAAAAAAGAATTTTCTGGGTAGTTAATGTAAGCTAGACCATCTATTGCACCATTGTTGAATGTAGCTTGGGTTATGATATCTCCTACTTTTATTTTTCCCCATCCCTCTTTGCAATCTCCTTCTAAACACTCTAAATCATTTGATGAATCGATTGAAGAGGATATTTTAGAATTCTTAAGTTCATCGTTATAAAACCTACCGAACAAAACTTCATTTTCTTGAGCCAATCGAAAACCAGTTAAAACGTATTTAGGAGTATTATCGATAAATATTACCGGATCTCCGTTAGTAAGATATTCAAACCTTGCTTTTTTATAGTCGATATGTTTACCTTTAACTACGATAAAAAAGTTATCATCCTTTAACTGGCGTGCGTATAAAATAGATGTTGTATCTGTAGTTAATAGTTCTATTGGTTTAACAGGTTTCTCTTTAGTGTTTTTATAATTCCTTATAATGTATGTTCTACCGCTGTATTTATCGATGCGATAATCTATCATATGTGGACCTAAAAATGCAAAATCTCTAGACTTCACTTTATTATATCCATCAATATAATTGATAAACTTTCCATCATAAGCATAGCTCATATAGGGATTTCCAACAGATAGTTTTGTAGATATTGGAATACGTGTATCTAGTGTGTGATTTTCGGGAATTATGTTGGGTACGGAGTAGTACGTTTGTGTTAGTCCGTCATAAACAACTTTTTCATTTGGTTTTATCCCTTTGCTTATTGCAATATCTGTACAACGTTTACCATCTACATAAATGGTTGCAGATTTTTTAGCTGACTTGCTACTACTTAATTTATGATAACCATATTCGATGTTTAAGTTTTTTTTAGCATCGCTATAATAGCGATTAACAGTTTCAAAGTGCTTTGCATTAGGATCATCGATATTATAAAAATCGATTTTATTTCCTTTTGAATCTATTTTAACCTTATAACGATATGTTCCGGATGATACAATTTCCTTAACAAGAAATCCATTACGGTAGTATGATTCAGCTAAAAATCTACGCCGGCCATTAGTATAAGTATATTCTATGTTAACAATTAAAGAATCTCTTTTTTTACCATACGAAAAGTTCTGTTCCTGACTTAGCTTACCATTTTTTTTAATAGATGTTTTTATCAGCCTCCCTTGGGTATCGTAGGTGTAGGTTTTTTCATCACCATAGGAGGATTTTTCATAAATCAATAAATTTTCAGAATTAAATTTATATAAACTTGTACTTCCAGATTGATATTGAAATTTAGTAATATTTCCTTGGGAGTCATATTCAAAAATGTCTCCATAATTATTACCAATAATTTTACCTGAATTATCATAATAATATCGTGTACCAAAATTATATTGTAGGTTTCCAGCTTTGTCAAAAATTTTGCCAGCAGAAGCATAGATATCACCTCGCAATAAAAAATGCGCTTTCTTATGCTTAAAACCAATAGGGTTTCTAGGCGCATTTACGACATCTACTTTTTGAGCTTGAGTATTTTGAAAGCATAGTACTGAAAAGAAAAAAAGCAATAGGGTTTTCATGACGAAATGTATTTAAAACAAACTTCTAAAAACCATATGATACAGTCAATACGATGAATTACGTATTTTTAAATGATTTTCATCAAAAAAGAAGATGTGACAAATATCATATTTCTTAAACCTAACTTCATGTATTTTTATAATGTTTAAATTAAAATATGAATAACATGATTAATAGTATAATACCGCTAGTTTATGATTGGTCCATGGGTGTCGTTATGATTGGAGTCTTTGTATTGGTTTGTATTATTTTGATTGGTGTGCTTGTTAATTTTATGACAGGTAAGAAAGACAAAGAAGACATTCAGGACAACTAGCTATTTTATTCATTCGTTTTTAAAGAGCACCTATTTTGTGCTCTTTTTTTTGTAACATTTTTAAATTATTGGCGTCACATAGTTGTTAATTTAAAATAAATCATGGAATCAAATTATCATACACTTAAACGAACAGACAATCAATTATTAGTCATTACGCACTTAACCCAGTTATTGACTTATATTACAGGTTTTGGTGGATTAATAGTTCCACTTGTGATATGGGCAACACAAAAAGATAGAGTAGAAGGTATGGATGTCCATGGGAAAGCTATCTTAAACTTTCAGTTGAGTATCATCGTATACTGTATTTTGAGTATCCCTTTAATTCTAGTATTCGGATTAGGCATTCTCACATTAATACTATTAGGCATTTTGGCATTTGTAATGCCAATCGTTAACGCTATAAAAGCTAGTAATGGCGAATTACCTAGCTATCCATTATCTCTTAATTTTGTTAGTTAGTTATTTCATGCTGAATGATTTCAGTTGTTCAAGAGATAATAGAAAAGGCTCATCGAATTCGATGAGCCTTTTTTGAAATGTATTTATATCTCTTTTAGTTATTGAGCATTACTGGCATTACAAGCATGGTAATATGTTCGCCTTCATCAAGGCCATCAATAGGTGTTAAGATACCCGCTCTGTTTGGTAAACTCATTTCTAACTGTACATCATCAGAATTTAAGTTATTGATCATTTCGGTTAAAAAACGCGAGTTAAATCCTATTTGCATATCATCTCCCTGATAATCGCAGCTTAGACGTTCTTCGGCCTTATTACTGTAATCGATATCTTCTGCAGAAATGTTTAGTTCAGCCCCAGCTATTTTTAAACGAATTTGATGCGTAGTTTTATTGGAGAAGATACTAACGCGGCGCACGGAATTTAAAAACTGTGTTCGGCCAATAACCAATTTATTTGGATTTTCTCTTGGGATAACCGCTTCATAGTTTGGATACTTGCCATCAATTAAACGGCAAATTAATACAGAGTTGTCAAATGTAAACCGAGCATTAGATTCGTTATATTCTACCAATACATCCTCATCACTGCCTGCTAAAATGCCTTTTAAAAGATTCAAAGGTTTCTTGGGCATTATGAACTCTGCAGATTCGGTGGCACTCACATCCTTACGCGTATACTTTACTAATTTATGAGCATCTGTAGCTACAAAAGTTAAATCGTCTTGAGAAAACTGAAAGAAAACACCACTCATCACAGGTCTTAAATCATCATTACCAGCAGCAAAAATTGTTTTGCTTATAGCAGTAGCCAAGATATCTCCCATAATGTTTGTTTTGCTGGCATCTTCAACCGTAACAGCATTAGGGAACTCAGCGCCATCAGCATAGGCTAGAGCGTATTTTCCATGATTAGAACTGATTTCAACCGTATTGTTCTCTTCAGCAACAAAGGTCAATGGCTGTTCTGGGAAGGTTTTTAAGGTATCCAATAATAATCGCGCAGGCAAAGCAATACTGCCTTCAGAATCACTTTCCACATTAATCGTAGAAGACATTGTCGTTTCTAAATCGCTTGCAGAAACCGTTAATTTCGATTGACTTAGCTCAAATAAAAAGTTATCTAAGATTGGAAGTGTATTGCTATTGTTAATAACACCACCTAAGACTTGGAGTTGCTTTAATAAATATGTACTTGAAACAATAAATTTCATGCGCTGAATATGTAATTTTTAAAGTTTAGGTTTATCCTACAAATATATCCCAATAGAAGGGTTTTATAAAACAAACTTATTAACATTTATTCTTGCGTGCCACACTGAGCTTGTTGAAGTGAAAGCAGGAAATCTTTTAATGTAGAAAAAGAATGATTTTAGGTATATTTTTTCTTTCTAAAATAGTTAAAAGCAAATCCAAAACATCCTAGTATTATCAGAGGTAAAGCAATAGTAATCAGTTGCCATTTTACTTTATTGTTTTTAATCTTATCTGAATCTAAATAGGCAATATTAATTTCTTTGGCTCTTATGTTTATAAGTCCTGTATCATCCAAGAGATAATTCACTGTATTTAATAAGAATTCTGTATTTCCATAAACACGTCCTGAAACTTCGTCTAACCCTAATTTAATAGGTCGATTTCTACGAACGCTGTTTTTTATAATATCACCATCAGAGATGACTACCATTTTGGTAGGTTTGCTCTTGGGTTTGAAGTCCTTCAATTTAAAAGGCAATACCATTTGGTCATAAACAGATGTAAACTCACCTTCGAGTAAAACCGCTAAATTTTGTGAACCTGAATTAAAACTTGCTTCCTCCGGTGCTTTGGTGACTTCGGATAGCGAAATTATGGTCGGTGTCCCTTCTAGTTTTGATTTTGGCGAGCTTTGCAATAAAATGGTTTTGGTTACTTCATTTTTTAAGGTGTCTATTGGGCTTGCAAAATCATATTTAATGATGTCGAGATGTTTAGTAATCGGGTGACTAGAATTTGATATGGCCAAAGGGGAATACTGCCATTGCAATGGTTGAAGCGGATTGCCTTCGCCAATAGATAATAGTATTGGTGCGGAGTACAAGTCCTTAACTAGGCTCGGATTGATTCGAACACCATATTTGAAGAAGAAATTTGTTAAGTTAAGCTCTCTTATAGTAGAAACAGAACTTCCGGTTTCGTTATAGAGACTGTCTTTGTCCATCACAACAGATTCGGTAAGCCATAGACTTTTTCCACCGTTCATAGTGTACTGATCTAAAACTAATTTTTCGCTTTCGGTAAATGCTTCAGTAGGCTTTGCAGAAATGATTAAATCAAATTGCTTTAATTGATTCAAAGCCTTCACTGGAGTCACGGCTACACTATCCAAAGTAAAAAACCCAATATTATAGTAGGGCTGTAACGTTTTTAAGAAATCATTGAGGTATTTGGTCGTAATTCTTCCGTCTGAATTTAAATCATCGAGTTGGCCGTTACCTTTAAGAAAGGCAATTGTTTTTGTTTTTCCTTTAATCAACTTACTAAAGCCATCTGCAAAAGCATACTCTAAGCCTTGCACCGAATTGTTGATTTGCTCTTGGAGGCCTTCGGTGATGCTTCGCTTTAACAATGGAATTTTTACTGTTTGATTATTATAGCTCGCAAAAGCCCATGGAAAAATAAGCTCTTGGGTGACTTTGCCAGTGCTATTATCGGTATTGATATAGGGTTCTAATCCTGATTTGGTTAATTCTTCAATATTCCGTTGGCGTTTGGTTTCATCTTCTAAAGGATCTATATAATTGACCTTTATTTTATTGGTTTGTAGCTGAAGCTCTTCGATAATTTGCCGTACTTCAGTGCGTAACAATCTAAACTCTGAAGGAAAGTCGCCTTCTAAAAACACATCAATGATAAGCGGCGCATCAATCTCTTGAACTAAACTTTTAGTAGTATTTGAAAGCGTGTAACGTTTATCCTTAGTCAAGTCATAACGACCATAAATTTGGCTAGAAATTGCATTAATAACAATTAAGCCTACAATTACTGCCAATATGTAGATGATGGTCTTATTGCTTTTCATTTTCCTCAGCTTTCTTTTCGAAGGTAATTTCTTCTTGATAATGATTTAAAGCGATAACTTTATCCTTTTCAAACGTAATTTCTACACATTCCTTTTGGTCATTAAAAGCACCAGGTTCTATACCAAGCGCATAATTCCATTTATTCTTGTCATGAGCTTTTAGGTCATCATCCCACGTTAACCATTCGTAATTACCCATGAGTTTAGAAACAGTATTCTTCGAAAGACCAATTAAAGTATCGGAAGCAATGGTTTCATCAATCATTTCGTAGCGCAGAGCTGGTTTCTCAATCCAAGCCTCGCTGTTAAAATACTTCTGGTGATGGTAATTACTAACAATATTTATAAAAGGATAAAACATGTAGAAGTACACAAAAGGGGTTAGGATTAAACTGATTATGGCGGTTAACCACTTGCGTTTATCAACAGTATTCAAAAACAAGAATAATAGCGCAAAGACTATAATCATTGAAATCACTAAAAAAGGGGTAATTATCATCGTTTTTGAATTCTGAGTGTTGTGAATAATAAAAATGTGATGGCTATACTCATAAAATAAACTAAATCTCGCGTATCGATCACACCTCTACTCATACTATTGTAATGCGAAGACATACCTAGGTTCTCTATATAAATTAGATTTCCAAAGACATTGTAGCTAGAAAGTCCTTCGAAGCCAAAATACATAAAGAAACATATAAACACAGCAATAATAAAGGTTACGATCTGATTGTCTGAAAGGGTAGAAGCAAACACACCAATAGCGGTGTAAGAGGCTATCAGAAACAACAATCCAAAATACGAACCTGTGGTGCTCCCCATATCGAGAGTGCGTTCTGAACTTCCTAATTCTGATACGCTGTATGCATATAGCAGTGTTGGGATTAAAGCTAGAGTGATAAGTACAATAGCTCCAAGATATTTACCCAATACAATTTGAAAATGTGAAATCGGTTTAGTCACCAATAACTCTAAGGTCCCTTGCTTTTTTTCGTCACTAAAACTACGCATAGTAACTGCTGGAACAAGGAATATGAGGATCCAAGGTGCCAATAAAAAGAAAGATGATAAACTGGCAATACCATTATTAAAAATGTTGAATTCACTTTTAAAAACCCAAAGAAACAACCCATTTAATAATAAAAATACACCAATAACCAAATAGCCGATTGGTGACGCAAAGAAGGTATTTATTTCTTTTTTTAAGATGGCTAGCATATTCTTCAGTTTTTGGTCTCAGTTTTCAGTCTCAGTACTTTTGTTTACTATGACTGTTAACTGTTTTACTCCAGCGAAGCGAGCTTATTTACACTCCAGGCTTCAGGTTTAGCATTGAATAATATTTTGGTCTTTGCCCAAACAGATTTAAATAAATCGGAATGTCTATAGTTTTCTAAACTCGCCTCAGAATTCCAATAACTATACGTAAAAAAAATATTTGTATTGTTCTGATCGCGATACAATTCCAAAAAATCACAGCCTTCGAAATTTCGAATTTTGTTTTTATTGGCCTCAAAATTAGACAAGAATTCGTCAATTCTTGATGGTTCAAAACTCATTTTTACAATTCTTACTAACAATGTTACGATTTTAAAAAGTTAACGGTTACGGTGTCCATAGTCTTTAATCCCATCAATGTAGAGGCACTACCTACTGTACTACAATTGCTTTTGTAAACAGCAATTTCTAAATAGCCAGAGGAGTTAAAAACCACAAGACCTTTGCCTTCGTCATTACGTTTAGATTCTTCGATATCAAAATTTACAATATCACTATATCTATTGTAGATTTTTCTAAACTTATGGTTTCGTGCCGAGATTTCATAATCGCGTGTTTTCTGAACCTCTTCAAAAAATTTCTTTTTAATATTGGTAACAACATTGCCATAATTATCTATGTAAATAACACTACCTATAATTTGATTTTTTTCGTCGTTAACAAACGGAATTAAATTTTTGATGGGTTTAATAGTGTTAATAACTTTTCCGATGACTTCCAAAGTTCCACCTCTTGCAATATGGCAAGCTACTTTTACAAACACATCCAAAACCGGAAAATTGGATTCTATTTTGTCATGAATATTAATCTCAACAATTTTTTCGGGTACTATTTCCGCACAGATCATACTCATAATACCATTATTAGCACATATAAAGTAATGATCATCTAACTTAACCGCAATATGCTTATTTTCAGGGTTTAACTCAGAATCAATTCCTATGATGTGAATGGTGCCTTTAGGAAAACTACTATAAGCATTCAAGATAATGTAAGCCGCTTCGGAAATATTAAAAGGTGACACAGAGTGCGATACATCGACAATTTTAATATCTGACAATTCACTATAAATGGCACCCTTAATCGCTCCAGCAAAGTGATCTTTTTCTCCAAAATCCGTGGTTAAAGTGATAATGGCCATAGATTAATTGTTGATATTTTTTTTAGAATTGAGGATGTAAAATTGTTAGATTTGTTTGTACGCTAGCGTTACGCAAAACTAAGAAAAGAAAACAGATTAACACTAAATTCAGTAGCCTTTTGAATGAACTTATTCTAGAACTCGAAGAAATAACTCCCAAAGAATTCTTCGGTGCCCAAAATGCCAATATTGAACTTCTCAAAAAATACTATCCAAAATTAAAAATCGTTGCTCGCGGCAATAAAATCAAGGCCTATGGCGATGAAGATTTATTAGAGGAATTTGATACACGAATGATGATGCTCATGAAGCATTTTGGTAAGTATAATAAACTTGATGAAAATGTTATTGAGCGCATATTAACCAGTAACAGTAGTGAAGATTATTCTACCTCTGCCAAAAGTGGTGAAGTCATTGTGCATGGTGTAGGAGGCAAGCTTATAAAAGCACAAACGGTTAATCAACGCAAATTGGTTGAGAGTATTCGCAAGAATGATATGGTGTTTGCGATTGGTCCAGCAGGTACTGGTAAAACCTATACAGGCGTGGCATTGGCAGTACAAGCACTTAAAAATAAGGAGGTAAAACGTATCATACTAACTCGTCCAGCGGTTGAAGCTGGTGAAAATCTTGGGTTTTTACCTGGTGATTTAAAAGAGAAGCTAGACCCTTATATGCAACCGTTATACGATGCATTGCGCGATATGATTCCACACGAGAAGTTAGATAACTATATTGAAAAAGGTGTCATACAAATAGCACCTTTAGCCTTTATGCGTGGTCGCACATTAGACAATGCTTTTGTCATTTTAGATGAAGGCCAAAATACAACACACGCACAGATGAAAATGTTTTTAACGCGTATGGGCATGAATGCTAAGTTTTTATTAACTGGAGATCCAGGTCAGGTCGATTTACCACGTAGAACGATTTCAGGATTGAAAGAAGCATTACTCGTTTTGAAGAATGTTGAAGGCATAGGTATGGTCTATCTCGATGATAAAGATGTCATCCGTCATAAGCTGGTAAAGAAAGTCATCGCAGCATATAAGAGTATAGAGAATAGGGATTAGTTGAATCTCCGTCTCTATCTAAATTGTCTATGAATGTTATGGGTATATTGGACAGAACAAAAGAATATGCAGTTAAAAAGCATAAAGAAGTAAATCAAAAATATGATGGTTTTGATTATGATTTCCATTTAAATATGGTTTTCAAAACAGCTCAAAAATTTATTCACTTAGTTGAATTTGATGAACAAGAGAATGTCTTAGCAGCATGTTGGGTTCATGATATAATAGAGGATGCAAGAGAGACTTATAATGATGTAAGAAAAGAAACCAATGAAACAATAGCAGAACTTGCTTACGCCCTAACTAATGAAAAGGGTCGCACCAGAGCAGAAAGAGCTAATGATAAGTATTATAAAGGAATAAGAGAAACTAAGAACGCCTCGTTCATTAAATTTTGTGACAGAATAGCAAATGTTACCCATTCTAAAAATAAAGGGTCAAGAATGTATGGTGTTTACAGAAAGGAGAATGAACATTTTATTTCAAAGATTTATGTCCCAGAATGTGAGGAGATATCAGAGTATTTAAGAAGAATGTTTGATGAGGCACTTGTGAGTTAGATTAATTAGAGATTTAAATGAGCAATACTATAATAGATACTAATTTTAATTTCCCTAATCAAAAAAGTGTATACAAAGGAAAGGTCAGGGAAGTTTACAGCATAAATGATGAGCAATTAGTAATGATTGCAACGGATAGACTTAGCGCCTTCGATGTAGTGATGCCAAAGGGCATTCCATACAAAGGACAAATCCTGAATCAGATTGCTACCAAAATGATGAAAGAGACTGAGGATTTGGTGCCCAATTGGTTAGTAGCGACTCCAGATCCTAATGTTGCCATTGGACATTTGTGCGAGCCCTTTAAAGTTGAAATGGTCATTAGAGGCTACATGTCTGGTCATGCAGCGCGAGAATACAAAGCAGGAAAGCGAATGCTCTGCGGAGTACCAATGGCAGAAGGCATGAAAGAGAACGACAAGTTTCCAGAACCTATAATCACTCCTGCAACTAAGGCAGAACAAGGTAATCATGATGAAGATATCTCAAGAGAAGAGATATTGAAACGAGGCATCGTTTCTGAATCGGATTATCTGATTCTTGAATATTATACCAGAAAATTGTTTCAACGTGGTACTGAGATTGCTACCAAACGCGGATTGATTTTAGTAGATACCAAGTACGAATTTGGTAAAACTAAAGAAGGAAAAATTGTCTTAATCGACGAAATCCACACACCAGATTCTTCGCGCTATTTCTATGCTGACGGTTATCAAGAACGCCAGGATAGAGGAGAAGCGCAGAAACAGCTCTCTAAGGAATTTGTGCGTCAGTGGTTGATTAGTAATGGCTTTCAAGGCTTAGAAGGGCAAACCGTACCTTTTATGAGCGACGACTATATTGAAACGGTTAGCGATCGTTATATCGAACTTTACGAAAACATTACTGGTGAGACCTTTATAAAAGCGGATGTCACAAATATTCAAAGTCGAATAGAAGCTAATGTTTTAGATTATTTTAGACGTGTTTAATGTTCTATTTGTTGATTAAAATAGGAATAGTAAGTACAGTCACAATTTCATCCAAGTCTGATTCGACTATATAAAAATTAGCCAATCTTTTAAGTTGTTTTTCAAGCACTGATTGCTTGTTGAATTTGCAAGTTGAAGCGACAGTATCTTTTATAATAGATTTTAAATTTTTATTGATTTTTAATTTGAAGTAAATTTTACATTTATCTGAAATTGTTTGCCTAGAGACTGTATCTACAATTTTTTCAATACTCGGATATATCAATAACTTTAGATTTTCTATTCCGTATTTTTTATCGGAAAATTCAAGTATACTTGAATCAACTTTAGTGGCTTTTTGAGCTGATAAGTGAAAGCTTATAATGAACATTATTATTAAGATGCTATTTTTTTTCATAGCTGATATTTCATTCTCAAAGTCTCATTATGATGCGCCACATGATGTGCCGTCCACATAATAATTTCGCGAACTGGCATTTTGCCCATTAAAGGATGTGGCAAGATTAAATTATCCAGATGCTTATCACTCATCTTTTTGGTTTTGTATTGCAGCTTTTTACTTTCGGTTTGTAGCCTATTGAGTATGTAGCTCTTGTCACTTAATGGTGGGATTTTCATGTTTTGGGAGCCCTTGTAGGTTTTTCCTTTTGCCTGTTCAAGACGTTCTTGGTAGCGTTGGGTTATGGCATCATAATTCCTTACAGCTCGATTAGCCGTTCCAAATTTGTAGCGTAATAAAAACTTTGGCATGCTTAAGGCATTATTTAGAGGCTTTATACTTTGCAATAAATGTAGCGCATGTTGACCTGTAGTCCATTTGCCTTTAGGACCTGTTGTCCAAGATTCGTCAGGTTGTTGTTTTAACCAATTAATAAGCTTCGTATGTTTTTCGTCAATTAAATCGGCGATGGCTTCTTTATCCATAGACGTAATTTTGATAAAGAAAAGATAGGAATTTTTTAGAAATTAACTTACCATTTCCTCGACAGCACGTTTTGCAGACCTTACAGCTGTATGCACACTACTCCAATCTTCGCCGTTTGTGTACGCATCTCCTGCAAAATAAAGTTTGTTATTAACAGATTGCCCTAGTGTTCTCAACAATTGCCAGTTTTCTTGGTCCCTTATATAGGCAGCTTGGGCATAAGGCTCGGCATTCCAATTTTGTACAATATGGTCTAAATAACCATTACTAGCTATGTTGTTGCCAAAAATTGTATCTAATTCATTTAATATGTAATCGCGTTGTGCATTACCAGACAAGTTTTGATATTGTTCTGCCTGTTGACCTACTGAAAATAATCCCAATATATTATCGGATGTGTTTTGCGCATATGCTGCATCATAATAAATCCGCTGGCCTTGGTCTGTTTCACTATCTGGTAGTCCTAGATATGCACCATAAAATTTAGATGTAAATTTGAAAAAGGCCTTAAAACCTCCCCAAACCTCCACATTATTAATAGCTTGTTGCTTGTTATTTGGTAGTTCAGGTGTAAAGTTAATAACAGCGTTTTGTAAAATTTTAACTGGAACAGCTACAATGACTTTTTCAGCAGTAAATGTTTGCCCATTAGAAGAGGTTACAATAACGTCATTTGAACTATAATCGATACCTGTAATTGGCGTGTTGTAGATAATGTTATTTTGAATACTCGGTAAAACATAGGTTTCAAAAAAGCCTAACCAACTAGAACCAACAAACTTTAAGTCTTGGGATCCACCGATATTACCAAGTGTTGTTTCTGTTATTGTATTACCATCCCATTCTTGAACCAGATCAGAATTATTATAGCCTTGTGTCTCAGTTGTGATAGTAACAGAGGCATCATTTACAATTTCTGGTAAAATTGAACTAGCAACATGAATCCATTCACCACCCATAGAAATAGGGAAATTGGAAAACGCTGTATTGTGCTTTATCCGCCCACCATAAGATGAATTTGCTTCAATGATTTGGAAATTAATGCCTTGCTGAGCTAGTAAGTAACCAGCAGCCATACCAGCTGGTCCTGCACCAATAATAATGACAGATTCAGGTGGATTATTATTAGAATTGGTATTAGAACTGCTACATGAAGATATTACCGACTGTAGCGGAAATGAAATACCTAACAATCCACATAATTTTAGGAATTCATTTCTTTTCATATGAGTTATTTTTAAATTCTTGAAGCTATTTATTCATCCGCTTCTTTCTCTTGGATAACGACTTTGTCTTTTTTAAAGATAGGGACTAAATACGATAAGTTAAATCCAAACCCTGCTCCAAAACGACCACTATCATAGGTGCGATTAAACCCAGGGATATAAAGGTTTTCAAAATTATCGGGAACAGTCTCAGTAATTAGACCTTTTAGCTGTACATTAATCCCAGCGAAGAAATTATTAAAAAGTTCTGCTTTAAGCCCAATAATTATTTCTATCCAAAATGCTGTTAGACCACTGAACTCGGTACCTTCTTCAACTACAAACTGCTCATTCCAGTATTGATTATTGACATTATAAACATTAAAACTGTTAAGTGTTTGACTAAAGGTACTGGCTCCACCTCTAAACCCAATATAAATCATATTTTCCATATCGAGCCAGTTTTTGTAGAAATTTAAATCTATACCACCTTTAAAATAACTGCCTTTAGTAGTATTGTTTAATACCTCGTCATCTATGGTACGCTCTTCGTTGCCAATTTCACCTGCCAAGTAAATCCGTTTCGTTAACCGATAATCGCCCATAAGTTCAAAACCAGTATAATTGTCATCAATAAATGTACGTACTAGTTTACTCATATCGGCACCTAAACGTAGGCCATACTTTTGCTTGTAAACTAGAGTGTCTTTTACAGTCTTCTTTTCTTCTTGGGCAAAAGCTATTGCAGAAAATAAAAGTAGTACTGAAATGCTCTTAATGAAAGATGCGAACATGTGTTGTATTTTCATTTTCTAAGTTTTGTACATCTATTTCTATACTGCTTATCCAATTGTCGCCATCATTATCTACAGTAACGTCTATAGCGTTAAAGATACTTTTATAACCACATGCCCTTGATACATATTCAAATTGTGGAACATAGGAGATTTCTATTATATCAACATTAGAAGTTCCTGATTCATCTAGGCGTAAATTGGTATTTCTTTCTAGTATAAATCTTGTTCTAACCCGTTCTTCATTTAAACCATCATCGATGCGCAAAGGTAAATCTATAGCATTGCGATTAATATCAAAAATAAAAGTTCCATCAGACAATTCGAGTATGCCGTCAGTGACTTCTGTAGGTTCAATAGGATTGCCATCAGAATCAGTAATTAAGCCTTCTCCGTATGCTGTTAAACGTGGAACACTTCTTAAATCCTCTGGACTTGTTGCATCATAAAATTCAATAAAAAGTCTGGGTGTAGTTGGCGTAGTTTCAGCACATATATCATCGCGCTCACAAGCAAATAAAGTGATAATAATTGCAGAAAAAACTATAATCAAAAACGTACACTTTGTAATGGTCTTGCTATTCATTCTCGTTATTTAGCAATTTATCAATAATTTCTGAAGTGATAGGTTCACTAGGCCTGTAGGCAAAATCAGATTGTACCATATTTCCTTTCTGGTCAATTATAGTATATGTAGGAAAACCAAAAGCTTTCATTTGAGGGGCTAAAGTAAGGGCTGCGGTATCATTAATGAAGTAATGTTTTCCTATAAGGTTATATTTATTTATAAGTGGCTTCCATTGTTCCTCTTTAGACTGATAGCATAAATAGATGTATTCTAACTGATCGCCATATTTTTTTTTAAAGCTAGGTAGACCATATTTAAATTCACTACGACATGGAGCACACCAAGTAGCCCAGTGGTCTATGTAAATCACCTTACCATTTGCATTAGCTATTATTTCGTCTAAGTAGTCTTTTGGATTTTCTGAGTTGAAGGTCAAAAGCTCAATGCCATCTGTGATTTCTGCATTTTCTAAGGATGCTTTTATCGTGTAATATGTTTCAAATACTGATTTGCCCAGCTCTGAATCTCCATACACTGATCGAAGCTCTTTTTCTTCCCTTTCAATAAAACTTATATCCATGCCATCCAAGTCCGATTTTATACGATCAGTTATTGCCAATTGACTCAGAACAGGGTTATTTAAGAAATCGCTTTTTAATTGCCGTAATGTAAGTGAATCAATTGTATTACGGGTCATCTTTTCTTTTCTTGGGTTTACTTTGTCGTAATAGTGAAACAATAATTGATTACCTAAGGTTGAAATTTGACCATTAATAAAAATATCTGAATTTAACTTTGGTAAATTTTCAATGATGCTAAAGAAATTATCGGCATAGGTAATATTACTTGCTTTTTCTCTATTATACATTCTAAAATACATAGGAAACTCTAATACTTTTTGAGTTGGTACTAAATGTTGCTCAACATTTAACCACTTCAATAAAGAACTATTCAAATCAGGATTTTTCTTTTTAAAACTTTTTATGTAATCGTTTCTTAGCTTAAAGACGCTATCGTGATAAGTTAAGAAGTTATCATACGTTAGATTTTGATAATTATCATAATATCCATTTAAGATGGTATCGTTTTTTCTGAATCTATGTAAGTCTTTATTTAGGGCAGTCCCATCACCGCCCAAGATTATGGAGGCATAAAGCTCACTACTGGTGTTATGGTTGGCATCAATAGAAAATGAAATAGAATCTCCTTGATTTAATATAAGCGTTGTCCAATTTTTAAAATAGAAATTTACATCTTGCTGATAGGGTAGTTTAAATTCTTTTTTAAAATTACCTAAGCTATCTATTTCTAGCTTTAAAGACTGTTGTTGCAATATATTATTATAATAATACATTGTCACAGTTTTTTCCATTTTGGTGGGATTATAATTTCTAATCTTACCAACAACAATAGTCTTTGTTTTTTTACTGTCATTCTCATTTTGGGAACTGTCAGACTGACAACTATAAATGAGTAATAGTATCAACAATAATTTTAGGTACTTCATGAATTGTTTTCTTTTTCGAACAAAACTACAGTTTCAATATGCGCTGTATGTGGAAATTGATCCACCAAACTAAACTTTTTTATTTGATATCCTGCAAGCATCAATTGCTCGGCATCTCTTGCTTGGGTAGCAGGATTACAAGATACATAAACCAAACGTTCCGCGTTGAGGTTTATTATTTTTTTTAGGGTTTTAGGAGCAATACCTGCACGAGCAGGATCTAGTATTAAAGTTCGAATCTTATTAACGTATTCTGAATGCTCATTTAAAAACTTACCGACATCGGCAGTGTAGAATTCCAAGCCTTGAATATTGTTGCGCTTTGCATTTTCTTTGGCATCTTTAATAGCCGAAGCCACAATGTCAACACCAATGATTTTTGTGTTATCTGCTCTGCTGGCAATAATCTGTCCAATGGTGCCAGTGCCACAAAATAAGTCCAAGACCACAGAATTATCAATAGCCTCTTTATTTTCTAAGGCGTATTCTACAACTTTACCATATAATTTTTCTGCACATTTAGGATTGGTTTGGAAAAAGCTTTTCATACTGATTTCAAAATCCAAACCAAGAAGCGCTTCTACGATTTTATCTTCGCCGTAAACTAAATTGATACTTCCTGTTGTAGCAATGGTTCTATCACCAATATCGTCATTGATGGTATGTAATACACCAGCGACTCGATTACCGAAGAGTTTTACCAGAAAGCTTACAAATTTGTCTAAATCAAACTTTGGTAAATCGTAGGATGTGGTTACTAAATTGAATAAAAGCTGATTGGTTTTATAAGATTTTCGAACTACGAAGTAGCGGAAAAACCCTTGTTTTTTGGGCGCATGCCATGGTGCTAAATTTGAATTTTCACAATAGGTCCTGATCTTTTTAAGATTGTTTTCCACTTCCGCATCAAATAATCCCGAATCCTTATTTAGATTTTCACCACACCACCATAGACCTCGTCGTTTAAAACCGAGTGTAAATTCATCGACATCTTTCTTTTGTTCCCTATCATAACCAATAGCAGAAAACCCATATTCCATTTTATTGCGATAATGAAACGTATTTGGCGAAGTCACAAATCCATCAAATTTAGTTTCTATATCTAATACTTTCCCAATACGTTTAAAAAGCTCTATTGTACTTTCCTTTTTATAATTATGCTGTATTTTGATAGGAAGCTTAATGTATGGTGCACCTGGGATATCTTGATAAGGCATTTCAATTTCATCATCGGATGGTTTTAGCACATCCAATAATTTACATTCGGCATATGTTTTGCTCGATTTTTTTACCTGAGCCTTAACAAGTTGACCAGGTAGGGTGTTGGGCACAAACACCACAAACTCACCATATTCATTTCTAATGCGACCAATACCTTTTCCACCAAAGGCATAATCTTCTATTAAGATGTCAATGATCTCTCCACGTTTAACAAACTTATTTCGCTCTCGTCTGGGCACTGCTGTTTAAAATTTGAGTGCAAAAGTACATGAATTTTTTAGTTTGAAAATTTACTAGGAATCAAATAAAAAAAATCCATGCACTAACAAAATGTTTACTGAAGTAAGATTAAATTTGATATTTGAGTCAGACCAAAGCTTCATCTTACAGCAAAAATTTAAGGGCATTTTGAACTATCTTTAAATAGTTTAAAATAAAATTGAACCTTTTCAGTTCTTTTCCGTCTTTATAATATGAGAGTCGTAAATATCCATAAACGTAAAATTCATCAACCAAAAGAAAAGGTGTCCCAATTATTTAACACACTAGCTACAAAGGACGACCAGATATGGCCTTACGAAAATTGGCCTGCCATAAAATTTAATAATGGTATACAGATTGGCAGTAAAGGCGGACATGGACGTATTCGTTATACTGTTATTCAACTTATTGAAGGAGAATACATGAAATTTCAATTTTCTAAACCAAAGGGCTTTACTGGCATACATGAATTGAAAGTCAACGCTGTTGATAGTTTAAATACTGAAATAATTCATGAAATTAGAGCTAAAACATCGTTTAAAGCTACGATTTTATGGGTTCTTGTAATTCGTTGGCTTCATGACGCGTTAATTGAAGATGCTTTTGATAAAGTTGAAAACTATTTTACGAATGGTCAAAAAGCCACTGAGCATAGTAGCTGGGTTAAACTTTTGAGGGAAGTCTATAAGAGAAAGTCTTTTAGAACAAAACTTGCGTGATTGAAAACAGACGAACATATAGATAAAGCTTTAGTTGAAGCCTTTAGAACTGGTGATAAAAAAGCATTGGCAACTTTAGTGAAACGTTGGCACAAACAATTCTGCAGTAAAGCGTATTGGATGGTAAATGATAAAGATGCGGCTAAGGACATTGCACAAGATAGTTGGACAACTATAATTCATAAAATAGATACGCTCAATGACCCCAAACGATTTAAATATTGGGCCTTAAGGATTGTGTGTAATAAATCAACGGATTGGTTACGATTACAGGTAAAAAAAAGAAATTCTCCCCTTGATTATGAACTTGAAATTAAGAGTGATGATGGTAATTATTCAGAAAAAGAAGGACTTAAGCGTTTGCTTTTGAAAACGGTGGATGAGCTACCAAAACACCAAAGTATGGTCATTAGACTTTTCTATTTACAATCCTATAGTCTAAAACAAATAAGTGACTTACTTGAAATATCAGTTGGAACAGCGAAATCCAGACTGTTCCATGCAAGAGAAAAATTAAAAACAATTTTAAAAAACAATAATTATGAAAACTAATATGGAAGACATAGACAAATTAATTAAAGAGACATTAACCCAAGAAGAAGCTAAGTTTTACGATGACCTAGATGAGCAAAACCTTTGGCAAATGGTCTTTGGTATATTTAAAGGTAAGAATAGTTGGGTCGTTTACGTAATGAGTATTGTACAGGTTGTTTTCTTTGGACTATTTATTTATTGTGCGATTCAATTTTTTGAAGTAGAAGCCACAAATGATCTCATAAAATGGGGCGTATTTGGAACTCTAGCTTTAATGGCCTCGAGTATGCTTAAGTTATTTTCGTGGATGCAAATGGATAAGAAAGCCATCATTAGAGAAATTAAACGCTTGGAGCTACAAGTTTCATCGCTATCCGGAAAAATCTCAGAATAGGATTTTAATTCGAAAAGAATATTTTGTAATTTGCATCCATCTAGGGATGATTTCTCTCCCACGCTGCTTTTTCAAGGCTTCACCATGACTTCAAAAATGGTACGCTAAGCCTTCGAAGGAATAAAGGTAGAGCAGAAATAGTTGTTTTTGTTATCATTAAAATTTTATTAAAATGGCTGTTTTAGATCACATTTCATCGCAAGAAGCGATGGCACTAGAAAACAAGTATGGAGCGCAAAATTACCATCCCTTACCAGTAGTATTGAGTAAAGGAAAAGGGGTTTATGTTTGGGATGTTGAAGGTAAAAAGTACTATGATTTTTTATCGGCTTATTCTTCTTTGAATCAGGGACATTGCCACCCTAAGATTATCAATGCTATGACAGAACAAGCACAGCGATTAACCTTGACCTCAAGAGCCTTTTATAATGATATGCTAGGGCGTTACGAAAAGTATGCAACCGAGTACTTTAAGTTTGACAAAATGTTGCCAATGAACTCAGGCGCAGAAGCTGTGGAAACAGCTTTGAAGCTTTGTCGTAAATGGGCATATGAAGTTAAAGGGATTGACTTAAATAAAGCTGAAATCATTGTTTGTAAGAATAATTTCCATGGAAGAACTACCACAATCATATCATTTTCTAATGACCCTTTGGCTCGAAAACACTTTGGCCCATATACTGAAGGCTTTATAAAGGTTGAATATGATAATTTGCAAGAATTGGAAGCGGTGTTAAGTACTAATCCAAATATTGCAGGATTTTTGGTAGAACCTATTCAAGGGGAAGCCGGAGTTTATGTGCCGAGCGAAAATTATCTAAAAGAAGCCAAAGCACTTTGTGAGAAATACAATGTTTTGTTTATAGCAGATGAAGTACAAACAGGTATTGCACGTACAGGTAGACTTTTGGCGACTTGTGGCAATTGCACATGTCCCAATAAAGATTGTTCTGGAACACCAGATGTTAAACCAGATATTTTAGTCTTGGGAAAAGCCTTGAGTGGTGGGTTGTATCCTGTATCCGCAGTAATGGCAAGTAACGAAATCATGAATGTTATTCAACCAGGAAATCATGGTAGTACCTTTGGTGGTAATCCAGTAGCAGCAGCTGTGGCCATTGCAGCATTAGAAGTTGTAAAAGATGAAAAACTAGCTAAAAATGCTGATTACCTAGGTAAAGTCTTTAGAGCGGAAATGAATAAATACATTAAGAACAGTACGATTGTTAGTTCTGTGAGAGGTAAAGGTTTATTAAACGCCATTGTTATTAACGATGATGAAGATAGTGATACCGCATGGAATATTTGTCTAAAGCTTAGGGATAATGGTCTTTTGGCAAAACCAACCCATGGTAATATGATTCGTTTTGCGCCACCTTTGGTAATGACTGAAGATCAGTTATTGGATTGTGTATCTATAATTACCAGAACTTTAAAGGAATTCGAAATTTAAGGTGCCAGTTCCGTAAAAGGATAAAGTGGTACGTTTCTCAGAAACCAAAACAATAAGACCAGAATAAGTATGATTTTGGTCACCAAAGTATTGTGAAATAGATTCTTCATGGTTTTGGAAGTGAAATTCGTTAAGAGATAATATATTAACTGATAGATTATAACAAAGCTGGCAAGCAGGATTAAATAATTATGCCTAATGCCTTCTACAATACTACCGTTTAATATTTTATTAATGGCACGTTGACTTCCACAACCAGGACAATGCATACCTGTTAATTGATGAAAGGGGCATTTGGGGAAAGGTGATTCAACTTTGGTAGGATCATAAAAAAAATATAGTGATAGCATTAAACTTAATGCTATCACTATAGTTGAGATTAAAAGAATTTTTGTTTTAGAACCCACCAGATGCTGCTCCTAGAAAAGCTAAGCCAAAAAATGCGACATAAACAATCCATACAACGGCAGCAGCTACAACCGAAACAATGCCCCAGGTCTTAGCATTCTTTGAAGCTCGCTCGGCTTTGTCGTAATCTCCCATATCGTAGGCACTATTCACTTGTGTAGAGTAAACAATACTTACAATACCAGCTGGGAGACAGCATAGAATTGTAGAAATAATAGCTAGTGCTAAATAATTGGGTGGTCTCGTTGGTTTTGCTTCCATAATTTTTGTTGGTTAGTTAAACTTAAATATTAATTATTTTGGTTATCTACAGCCCGCTTTTTCAGCAGCTTCATAAATTTGTTGCATAGATTCTTCAGGAACGTTAGGGTTGTCTTCAAACATTCCTATGTACCAATCAAAGAAGGCACACGGATCAATTATAGTCCAAATAATAAATGCTAGTCCAATGAATGATATAAATAATGATATAATTGCAAACGTCCTTGCTCTTTTCATGGCTGAACCGTTGCTGTAGTCTTCAGGATTAGCATTGTATTTCTTCAGTTCTTTACTAGCAATTACAATAGCTATAATCGCAGTAACAGTACCTAGACCATAGACGCAACAACATAATATTCCCATGATGGATAAAATGTATACTGGTGTGGTGTTGAGTTTTTGCATGAATTAAAATTTTAAAATATAATTAGTAACGATAGTGATCAATGTCAAGGCTGCTAAACCAAACTTTATTCTTTCACTGTGCTTTACTTTAAAATAGTTGTCAAAAATAAGAAAAACAAAAAGAAATATCACAGGATATATAGCAGGATACATATAAAAAGCGGCTACAAACTCACCTTTTAAGATTAGTACAATTGATCGTTGCATACCACAGCCCAAGCAATCTACACCAATAGTTTTTTTTATCAAACATGGTAGCATATATTCTTCTATTCCTTCTGCTGGTAAGTACATAATGCTAATTTAAGGATTAGATGCATACAAACACTTTTATAATTACTGTAAATCTTATTTTTGTATAAAATACCAACACTATGAGTATTTCTAGAACCATTAACTTTGTTTGTATCGTTGTAGGAGGGATGATAGCCATTTATGCACAAGCTGAGGCCCGACAGAACACCTATTTATTAATTGGTGGCATCGTACTACTTATGCTTGGCGTATATAGAACATCGCGGAATATTCCAAGCAAGTATGATAAGCAAGAGGAGGAAACATTTTCTGAAAATGAAGAGTTAGATGAAGATTAAGGTAGGTGATATTGTAGAGACTATTGATGATGCTATAACTGGTGTAGTGAGAAAAATATCAAAAGACTCAATTACACTTGAGACTTCAGATGGATTTGAATTTCAGTTTGATAAAAATGAACTTATGCTTGCAACGTCTAAAAATACTTTAGAAGATGCAATTTATGATGTGGATATTGAATCTGTGAGAAGAGAGAAAGAAACTACAAAACGAAAACCTTCATTAACAATAAAACACAAGGAACGCCATACACCAAAGTTTGAAGTGGATTTACATATCCATCAGCTAACCGACTCTACCAAAGGAATGACTAGTTTTGATATGCTCAACTTACAACTTAATACCGCAAGACAGCAACTGGAATTTGCTATTAGAAAGCGCATTCCAAAAATGGTGTTTATCCACGGAGTAGGTGAAGGAGTCTTAAGACAAGAACTGGAAACCTTACTAGGAAGGTATAATAATATTATATTTTATGATGCCGATTATAAAACCTATGGTCTTGGTGCCACTGAGGTTAGAATCTTTCAGAATATAGAACCTTAATCATCATTGGAGGTTGTTATGGTTTGATTTGGACTTGCAAAAGTGCCAAAGTCTATTACAGTCGCATCTATAATATCTAACCCAATATTTTCTAATCTAAAACTAGTACTGATAGATCGTATATAACTATTATCGATGAAACCAGAATCCGGAAAAGCCTCCATAGCTGTAGGGTGGTTATATAAATACCTAAAAACACCCATACCATTTTCATCAACTACCTCATCGTCAATTCCTCTTGGGTTTTTATCACCATCAACATCTTCTAATCGTGTTAAGATGCCATCACCATCATCATCGTCGTCTAAATAGTCTGGCATACCATCATTATCTGTATCCAACGGATTGGTAATTGGGTTGTCATCACCATCTGTATTTTCAGTATCTAGTTCCTCACTAGTTAAAACATTATCATTGTCATCATCCTGATCTAAATAGTTGGGAATGCCATCGTTATCAGTATCATCATCCTCTAAATTTCCATTTCCATTTATATCTTCATCAGCACTTGGTATCCCATCATTATCATCATCAACAATAGTAACGTCAATTATTACTTGTCCACTATTGGTTTCATAATCTTCTATCAGCCTTAAATTAGGATCTGTTAACTCATTACACAAAACACCATCGGGAAGCGTATTGCTATAAGTCCTATAATTGAATCGAATACCAGTTGTTGTTCCTATCTCTAAGGTGTCTTCGTCTTCTTCGCTTAATTCACCAAAAACATAATCAAACTCTGGTTTTGGTAAGGTAAGTATAAGTGCTTCATTGGGATCATCTCTGGTATCGTATATAAGGTATACATCTTCAAAATTATCACATCTGTTTAGATCTTTGTCAAAATCTAGAGTAATGTTAATGATATCACCATCATCACAAGAAGTTAAAAGTAATAGTAGGAATAATACGTAAAATCGACGAAGCATGGGCATACAGTTTTAGCAAAAATAAATGATTTGTAAAATTATAACGAAGCATTATCCAAATAATTTTATTTGCAATATTTTTGCAGGATGAAGCAAGTTTATTTAGATAATGCGGCTACGACAGCCTTGCGACCTGAAGTTATTGATCGAATGACTGAGGTTTTAAAGTACCACTTTGGGAATGCATCTTCTACACATAGTTTTGGGCGTACTTCCAAAGCATTGTTAGAACAGTGTCGAAAAAATATAGCTAATTATTTGAATGTATCTGCTTCAGAAATTGTATTTACGTCTGGAGGTACTGAGGCTGATAACTTAGCATTGCGAAGTGCGGTAAGGGATTTAGGATGTAATGAGATAATCACTTCTAAAATTGAGCATCATGCCGTTTTGCATACCGCAGAACAACTACAGAACGAGTATGGGATAAAACTCAGTTTTGTAAATCTAGATGACTGCGGCATGGTTGACTATGATCATTTAGAGTTCCTATTAAATGATGCCGATAAACCTATCGTAAGCTTAATGCATATTAATAACGAGATAGGAAATATTCTAGATATTAAACGCGTAGCTAACCTTTGTGATACATACGATGCGTTATTTCATTCAGATTGTGTTCAGTCCGTTGGACACTTTGAATTGGATTTAAAAGAAATACCATTACATTTTTTAGCGGCAAGTGCCCATAAGTTCCATGGACCAAAAGGTGTCGGATTTTGTTATGTTAGAAAAGAATCGGGATTAAAGCCCTTAATTTTTGGTGGTGAGCAAGAGCGAGGTTATAGAGCTGGAACAGAAGCCATCCATAATATTGTAGGTATGGATGAAGCCTTAAAAGTAGCTTATGAAAATCTAGATGAAGAGCGGGAGCATATCTCAAAAATTAAGGCTTACTTCATTAAAAAGCTAAAGGAGAATATATCTAATGTTAGCTTTAATGGTGGATGTGACGATTCAATTAAAAGCACTTACACTTTAGTGAATGTAGGCCTGCCAATTGCACCAGAGAAAGCGCCTATGTTACAATTTCAACTCGATTTAAAAGGGATAGCCTGTTCTAGAGGAAGTGCATGCCAAAGTGGAAGCAGTCAACAATCGCACGTACTTTCCGCCATATTGGATTATGAAAAATTAAAGCAACCTTCTGTACGCTTCTCATTCAGTATTTTTAACACAAGAGAAGAAATAGATTATGTGGTGGATGTGCTTAAAGACTTTGTTAGTGTTTAACAATAATCTTTTCGGATTTTATGGTATTAGCGTTTGAGCTTACATTTACAATATACACACCTTCACTTAAGTCTGCTGTTGATAACGAATAGCGATTTAAGATTGAGTCATAAAGACCATCGAGAATTTGCTTACCGGCCACATCAAAGACTTCAATGGATTTAACGTCTAATCCCTTTGGGTTGATAATATGTAATTGTTGACTGTCATTGTTTTGGCGGATGCTTAGGTCATTAACGTCTAAATCGTCAATACTTAGCACTTCACTTTCAGCAAATACAATTTCAAAACGATTTGTATAATTACCAGGTTCGATATTCAATTCGTAATCTTGGTTTCTTAAATTAACATAGAGTGCATTTTCAATATCATGAATATAGATGCCTTGAGAATCCTCAAAATTCTGAATGTCAAAAATTCTAAAGCGTAAAGGTTGCTGTTCTTCGATGTCTATGACTAAAGGTATTGTTAAAGCTTCTTCAAAAGGATAAGCTTGACCACAATAATCTTTATTTTCTAAATTAAAATAGGCATCAGAGGCATAACCCTGAGCACGTTTTAATTCTAAGCCTCTATCATAACCCAATGTAGCAGTATCATGAAAGTTAAGAACCAATTGCCTAGTATATTGACTATTACCAACTGTAAAATCAACATTAACCCTGAATCTTTTATAATCGTCTGGAACTATGGATAGACCATTGTCTTGATATTGGATTTGGTCAGTATTAGAATCCATTTGCATACCATTGTTAGTCAATGTAGTTCTAAAGAAAAAGCTATCAGTACCTTCTTTAATATAGTCTCTGTGGGAATTTTTAACAGTGACAATACCGTTAGGTCCGGCAATTCCCTCTACCATAAATCCTTGACCAACCGGAACGTATCGTCCAGCTATTTTTGTGCCTTCAGCTTGAGCGGACATTGGTGGAGGTGTAAAAACTGGAGTCGAATTGTCTTGTTCGTCATAAGTAAAAAACAATGCAAAGTTGAAAGTCTCCATAGTGCCAGCGGCATCTATTGTGTAAGTTGCATAACCACCGATGTAATCTTGTAATACATGAGACGCCACTGTTCCATTTTGCTCCCAATAAAAAAGCGTTCCGTCTATTTCGTTAATATTTAGAGGGTCATGAATGAAATCCCGTGCATCCAAAGCACTTGGATAAGGGTTGCCAATCAGTGTAAAATCTCCATCGGATACTGGGTTGGTAATGGTGCCATTGTTTGGTTTACCTCTAAAGTCGTATAACTGACTACCAGTGGTACCTGTACCATTACCTTTCATAGTAAATCCTAAACCTGGGGAAATTGCACCAGTAGATCCAACATAAACCCAATCTGCATAAGAAGAAGAGGTTTGATATGTCCATAACCAACGATCGGATATTGTTAAAGGACTCGCAATTCCATCGAAAGCACTTGTAAATAATGCTGGAACTGAGGTTATAGGATCTGTCACGTCATTCAATAATTCAACTCTACTATCCTCATTACCATTAGTAGCCGAATTGTTTCCTACTGGCGAACACCAATAATTATAACTCCACTGATTTACATTGCCTGTTTGATATATACTTAACCGACCTTCTCCCGAATTTCCTGTAGTACCAGAACCTTGTAATAATTGCGCTTCATTACGTAAATAAATATGGCTATTGGTGTCTAGGTTAATATCATCTGTAACAAATAGTGGTGCCACATTTGGTCCTGGTGTAAAACCCGTACCGTCAACATAAATATAACTACCACTACTTACAAATAAATCAGATTGTGCGAAAGCTAGACTGAAAGATAGCAATAGGCATGTGATGAGGGAGTATTTCATGCTTTATAAATTTATAACTATAGCTTAAGCGGGGTAACCTAAAGTGAATTAGACAATTACAAATTTAGAAATTTTATTGAATGCTAAAAGGTCATACAACGAGGATTTAGGTTGTTACACTAAAAACTCACTTTTTTATAGTGTTCGGTAAAAACTAAAATTTAGCAGATAACCTTACATTAAAAACACGTGGCGTTAAAAAGTTTGGTATAGCAAACTGACGTTGCGTATACACATCTCTTACCCAGGTGTTGGTAATTGTATTTTGGTTATTGAACATGTTGTAAATCTCAAAGCCAATGGATAGTTCCTCAAAAGCTTTCTTCCATTTCGATTTATAGGTCTTATTTGGGTTTACAAGCTCTAAGGAAATCCCTAAGTCAGCACGTCTGTAATCCCTTAACCGTATCTGAAAATCATAAGGATCGGCATAACTTGGCGACCCACCAGGGACACCTGTATTGTAAACAAGGTTGAGATACATCTTTAAGTCTGGCATATTGGGCACATAATCCTGAAATAATGCACCAAACTTTAAACGCTGATCTGTTGGTCTTGAAATATAACCACGGTTATCAATATTCTCTTCGGTCTTAAGATACCCAAAACTAAACCAGGATTCTGTGCCAGGTACAAACTCGCCATTGAGTCGCATATCCAATCCATAGGCATAAGCTTCGGCATTATTTCTGGCTCTGTAGCGAATCCTTACATTTTCAATGGTATATGGATTAACGTCTGTTAATCCTTTGTAATAAGCTTCGGTAACTAATTTAAAAGGTCTGTCCCAAATTTCGAAACTGTATTCGTTACCCAGAACAATATGGAATGACTTCTGTGCTTTAACATTGGGTTGTACCACACCAGATGAATCCCTAAGCTCTCTGTAAAATGGTGGTTGATAGTAAAGTCCACCAGCAACTCTAAAGAGCATGTCTTTGTCCCAATCAGGTTTAATGGCAAACTGGGCTCTGGGACTAAATACCGTTTGCGTATTACTTTCTATAGTTTCACCACTAATGGTCCAGTTATGTGCTCTAACACCAATATTATAAAACACTTCATTATTTCCCCATTCGGTTCGTTTACTGTATTGAGCAAAAGCTTGGAAGCGATCGATTTTTACTTTATTAAGTGCCCTAATATTTTGAAATGCTGTAAGCGGACCTTCAAACGGTTCGTAAGGTTGTTCGTTTGGAAGACTGAAATTTGGTGGACGGATAGAGAATCCTGCGGAATCAATGATTTCGTATTCTACCAATCGGTCCCTAATGTCTTCGTGGGTGTACTTTACCGACCATTCTACAGTGGACTCTTTATCAATTTTATAGTCTCCACGATGTTCAGCATTAACGATAAGGGCGTCTAAATCATTTCTGGCATGTAGTAGCTGAGAACCTATACCTTCACTAAATTCAACCTCTCCCAAGTTCTCATCTCCTATGTTGGTATTGACTTCACCCAAACGGTATTGGGCAAAAATATCGAAGTATTCTTGTTCGGTGGTGTGATAGGCAGAGCCAATAACCTTAAGTGTCAAATTATCGTTAACAAAGTAGTTGGCTTTAAACGCTCCAAAATAGGTGGTATATTCATCTTCTTCATTCCCTTCATAAAATACCAAAAGCGCAACAGGCTCTTGAAGTGTGCCAAAATTGGTCTGTCGATTTTCTGGTTGAAAGTTATATTGGTTTAATGAAATATTGCCAAGGAAATTTAAATGAAATTTATCTGAGAAGCGATAGGTCAGATAAGTCTGTGCGTCCGCAAAAACCGGTTCAACATTACCTTCAGTTTCAAGGTTATTTAATATTAAGCTGTTGTCTCTATAGCGCACACCAGCTATTCCAGAGAATTTTCCATTTTTTGAAACTGTTTCGGCAGCAATACTTCCGCCTAATAAACTTAGATCAGTCCTAATGCCAAAGCTTACAGGATTTCGGTAGGTGATGTCTAAAACCGATGACAGTTTATCTCCAAATTTTGCTTGAAAACCACCTGCCGAAAAATCAACATTTTGTACCAAATCCGTATTTACGAAGCTTAAACCTTCTTGATTTCCCGAACGTATTAAAAATGGTCTGTATACTTCAATTTCGTTAACATAAACCAAGTTTTCATCAAAATTCCCTCCACGTACCGAATATTGCGTACTCAATTCGTTTGAGATATTTACGCCTGGTAGCGTCTTAAGAATATTTTCCACACCTGGTTGTGCTCCTTTTATAGTCCTAATCATTTGAGGTGAAATAGATGTTACACCCTCAACTGATTGTCTGGTGTTAGAGTTAATAACAACGGTGGCTATTTGCTCCACTTCAACGAGCATTACCGGATTATATTCTAATTCCTGACCATTCTTTAAATTAAATTTCACTACAACACGCATATGACCAATATGTGTGAATTCTATGGTGACTTCAGTATCGGAAGGAATTCTTAATTCGTAAAACCCATTCTCGTTACTTGCAGTGCCTTCACCAGTACTAGCTTTAATATTTACATTTTCAATTGGGTTATTGCTTTCATTTAAAATAACACCTCTGATTTTAGCAGATTGTGAAAAGGAAAGCCCACTTAGAAGTAGGCAAAGCAGAACCATAAAATATAAACGTTTCAAATAATTGAGTTTTATTTTCTAAAAAATGTTGCCTCAAATGTAGAACTATTTCCAACATTATCGGTAACAATTATCTTTAAATCGTTCTTTGTGTCTTTAACGATATTATCATTAAAATCGTGCACAAGTGTTTTTGTTTTATAATCGTACTCCATTAAAATCCATTTACCATTTACCGTTGCCCTGTATTTGCTAATTCCAGAGAGGTCGTCATCTATTTTTACCTTTAAGTAGCGGTATTTACTTAACCATTTTTTGTTCTGAAAATTAATAGGTTTTATAGTTGGCGCTATAGTATCCATGGCTAGGGTATAGGTGCCAAGAGTTTTGCTCCCCGCACTTAGAATATGTCCTTTACGTTTGGTTGAGACGTAACTTGGCTTTTTGTAATAGCCATATAATCGGGCAATGAATACCTTGTCTAAGTGCTCTGACTTATAATTACTTAAATCATAATTGATATAGAAATTTTTTTGAAGCGGAATATTGTCCGTATGTAAATGAAGCGTATCTGAGTTAACCTTAAAATCAACTAATACATCATCATAAACGGTATTTTCATAAAAATTCACTTTTATATTTCCAGCCTTAAGTTCTGAAGATTCATTAGTGTAGATAACAGACTTATCAGAATGGTCTTCGATATCCTTTTTAAGCTTTTCGTATTTTCCAGTAATGGGTATATTTACCCAAGTCTCATTGCCCTCGTAGTCGCGTATTCTAACTTTATAGACTGATGATGTACTATCTTCTATTCTAAGGTAACCATTATCATAGGCATCTTTATAGAGACTTAAAGGGTTGTTTTTTTCGATAAATAGTTTTTGGATTCTGGACTTATTTTCCTTGAAATAGCCATAATCGATTAATCGCTTAATATGTTTGGATTCATCAAAACTGAATCTTTTAAAGTCTATTTCTAAACTTTTATTTCCATTGAAAAATGTTTGAATATTGCTTACGCCATTGTTATTTGGAGCCAAGTCTTGCTTATCGTAAGATGTAATACCGAAACCTATATTACCATAGGCTGTAATTTTTTCAACTTCATAACTGCCACTTTTTTGAGGAATTAATCGAAGCGGAACTCTCTCACTTTTACCATTTATTACAGCATCATTATCTTTAGGATAGGCATATACTGCTGACACAAAGGGTGGCTTAGTGTCTTTGGCTCTAATCCCAAAAATCATTGGATTCATAGGCCGCTCTTGATTATCTCTAATCTCAAAGTGTAAATGTGGACCACCAGAACTTCCTGTATTTCCTGAATAGGCTATAACCTCATTAGGTGCAATCATAAGTTCTTCCGACCCAGGAAAAACTTCTACTTCGAAGCTTTCCTTTTCGTACTGGCATTCTTTAATGTACTTTTCTAATCGTTCAGAAAATTTTTGAAGGTGCCCATACACTGTTGTGTACCCATTAGGATGAGTAATATACAGAGCCTTTCCATAGCCATAATGGGATATCTTTATTCTGCTTATATAGCCTTCGGCTGATGCGTATACCTTAAGGCCTTGTCTTTGTTGCGTTTTAAAGTCTATACCAGCATGAAAATGTGAAGAACGTAGTTCTCCAAAAGTACCGGATAGTACCAAAGTAATATCTAATGGATTTTTAAAATAGTCCTGCGGATACTCAGATTGAGCAAATGTAGAATAAGTAATTAATAAAAGAATCAGGAACTTTTTCATATTGAGTACTAGATAGCTAAAATATCAATTTGATTAAAATTTGCAAACCTAAAATTTGTATTATTTTTCTGAACGTTTTAATTCTTCTAATGTTATGCTAAACAAAAATAATTGTAAAAGAATTGTGTTTTTTCATTTGGTATATTAACTTTGTTTCGATAGTATTGAATTACTTTAATGAGTAAAATAGAAGACATTGTTGATGCTCTAGAGAATAAAATCAGTAAGGTTTTACACAAGCAAGAGGTCTTAAGGCAAACCAATGCCAAGCTCTCCGAACAACTAGAAAAGCAACAAAAAAAGCTTTTGGAGCAACAGGAGGAAATTGCTTCTTGGGCCGAGAAATATGAAACACTCAAGATTGCAAATTCAATGCTTGGTAGTGACGAAAATAAACGAGAAACTAAGCTCAAAATAAATGCACTTATAAGAGATATTGACCACTGTATAGGTCAACTCTCAGAATAAAGTTGTAAATTAGACTAAATGTCAAATCAATTAAAAATCAAGCTTTCCATTGCCAATAGGGTTTATCCTTTGACGATTAACCCAAAGCAAGAAGAAGGATTGCGTAAAGCCACAAAGAAAATTGAGGATATGATTGGACAATTTGAGCAAAATTATTCTGTTAGGGATAAGCAAGATGTTTTGGCGATGTGTGCCCTACAGTTTGCAGCTCAAGTAGAGCAAAAGTCAATAGATAAACAATATGTTAATGAAGAAGTTCATCAGAAGTTAGAAGCTTTGAACGATCTTCTTAGCAAGCATATTTAACTCGTACGTTCTTTAAAATACAAAAAGGTTACTGCCTACATTAGTTATATTTTTTGATAAACTCAACGTTAATTCTTTAAAAAGGGTGAGTTGAAATTGTAAAAGCAAGCCATCTTAGAATGGATCCTTGATCAGTTTGTTAGCCCTAAACTTGTTTTTAAGGAGTTTATACAGAATCCAAAACTGATGTAGGCTTTTTTTATATACTAAACTAAATAACTAAAATGGACACTAATACAATTTTATATATTATAGGCGGATTAGTATTGGGATTAATATTAGGTTATATTATTGCCAAATCTCTTGAGAAAGGAAAAGCATCCAAACTTATTGCCAATGCTGAGAGTGAGTCGAAATCTATATTAAAACAAGCAAAAACAGATGCCGAATCACTAAAAAAGGATAAAATTCTTCAAGCTAAGGAAAAGTTTATTGAGCTTAAGGCTGAGCATGAAAAAGTGATTTTATCGAGAGATAAGAAAATGGCTGAAGCCGAAAAACGAATTAGAGATAAGGAATCTCAAGTTTCCAATGAACTTGCGAAAGCAAAAAAGGCAAATCAATCCTTAGAAGACAAAGTAAAACATTATGACTTCAGGTTAGAATTTTTAGAAAAGAAAAAAGATGAAGTAGAAAAAGCACATAAAAGTCAGATAAAACAATTAGAGGTAATATCCCAATTATCTGCAGAAGAAGCCAAGGAACAATTGGTAGAATCACTTAAAGAAGAAGCGAAAACTGATGCTATGGCTTTTGTACAAGAACGGTTAGAAGAAGCAAAATTAACCGCTCAACAAGAGGCCAAGAAAATCATAATAAATACAATACAGCGCATAGGAACCGAAGAGGCCATTGATAATTGTGTGTCGGTTTTTAATATCGAATCCGATGATGTTAAAGGAAGAATTATCGGTAGGGAAGGTCGGAATATCAGAGCCATTGAGGCTGCCACGGGAGTAGAAATTATTGTTGATGATACACCAGAAGCTATTATTTTATCTTGTTTTGATTCTGTGAGACGCGAAATAGCACGTTTGTCACTCCATAGATTAGTCACAGATGGAAGAATCCATCCTGCTCGTATTGAGGAAGTGGTTAGAAAAACTACTAAACAAATTGAACAGGAGATTATTGAGGTTGGTAAGCGTACCGTCATTGATTTGGGAATTCATGGTTTACATCCAGAATTGATTAAAATGGTTGGGCGAATGAAATACCGCTCATCTTATGGACAAAACCTACTGCAACACTCTAGAGAGGTAGCAAAGCTTTGTGGCGTGATGGCAGCAGAGCTTGGGTTAAATCCAAAACTAGCTAAACGTGCTGGATTATTGCATGATATAGGTAAGGTTCCATCTTCAGAAACTGATGTGGAAACACCACACGCAATTCTTGGAATGCAATGGGCAGAAAAGCACGGTGAAAAACCTGAGGTGTGCAATGCAATAGGAGCACACCATGATGAGATAGAGATGACGACATTATTGTCACCAATTATACAAGTTTGTGATGCCATATCCGGTGCTCGACCAGGAGCAAGGCGTCAAGTTCTGGATTCTTACATACAGCGATTGAAGGACTTGGAGAACGTTGCCTTTGGATTTAATGGTGTAAAGAAGGCTTACGCGATTCAAGCAGGTAGAGAGTTACGTGTCATTGTAGAAAGTGAAAAAGTTTCTGATGACAAAGCGGCTAGTCTTTCTTTCGAAATCTCGCAGAAAATCCAAACAGATATGACCTATCCAGGACAAGTAAAAGTTACTGTAATTAGGGAAACAAGAGCAGTCAATATTGCTAAATAGTATTTTTGTTAGGTGTTAGGTGTTAGGTGTTAGGTGTTAGGTGTTAGGTGTTAGGTGTTAGGTGTTAGGTTGTTGATAATTCTATAAGTTTAGGTTTTTTCAGTATACGAGCTTGTTTAAGCTTCACTAATCACTAATCACTAATCACTAATCACTAATCTATTTTCTGGGGTGGAATTTATTGAGTACATCGCTTAAATGAGATCGGTCAACATGCATATAAACTTCTGTAGTAGTAATACTTTCATGACCTAGCATCATTTGAATAGCTCTTAAATCTGCACCATTTTCTAATAAATGTGTCGCAAAAGAATGTCTAAATGTGTGAGGGGAAACGGTCTTTTTTAAACCGGATTTTTCAACAAGTTTTTTTATAATGGTGAAAATCATCGCTCTAGTGAGTTTTTCGCCTTTGTAATTCAAGAACAAGACATCTTTTGAACTAGGCGCTACATCAATGTGATTTCTTATAGCTCTCCAAATATTTATAAACTTTTGCGTGGTTTCACCAATAGGGACAAAACGTTGTTTGTTACCCTTTCCTGTTACTTTTATAAAACCTTCGTCAAAGAACAAGTCAGACAATTTTAGTTCTATCAGTTCACTGACACGCAATCCACAACTATATAAGGTTTCTATAATAGCTCTATTACGCTCTCCAAGGTTTACACCATTATATTGATAGCTTAAATCTATGGTACGTATTAACAAATCAATATCACTAACGGATAAGGTATCAGGAAGTTTTCTACCAATTTTAGGTGATTCAATCAAATCCATGGGATTTGCTTCACGGTAATTCTCGAAGATAAGATAGTCGAAGAAATTCCTCAAGCCAGAAATTAAGCGTCCTTGGGACCTAGGTTTTAAGGTTTTGGAAATGGAATATATAAACTGTTTAATAACTTCTTTGTTAATGCTAACAGGTGAAGAATTAATATTGTTTTCTTCGAGATAATTGATAAGCTTTTTAATATCGTAGCTGTAGTTCTCAATAGAGTTTTTGGACAATCCACGTTCGATTTTTAAATAATGTTGGTAATCCGTTATTGCTTGAGACCAATTCATAATTAAACTGACGGTATTGGTACCAAATGTACTGATAAGACTACGTAATTCATCGTATTTTCACAAATAATTGTTAATAACAATATTTTTAATATTCTGAAAATCAAAATTTTAATTAAAAATGTTTACAAAATTGTTAATAACTGTGCCTAGAAACTTTATTATGTCAAAAAAAAGGCTTTAGTTTGTACTAATCAATTTTAAAACTTAAAAGATTATGAAAAAATTATTTTTAGCTGCTTTCGCAGTATTCGCATTTGCTTCGGTAAATGCACAAGACATTACTTTTGGTGCTAAAGCGGGTGTTAATTTCGCATCACTTACAGGAGATGATGTAGATGCAGATGGGAGAACAAGTTTTCACCTTGGTGCTGTAGCAAATATTGGTATTTCAGAAAAATTTTCTGTTCAACCTGAATTACTTTATTCTGCGCAAGGACTAACTAATGATGGAGATGTTGTTGGCAAATTAGATTATATCTCTTTACCAATATTAGCTAGTTTTGAAGTAGCAGAGGGGTTTAGCGTTCAAGCTGGTCCTCAAGTGGCATTTAATATTAATGACAGTGTTGAAGTAGATGGAGAAGATGCTGGTGATCTTGATGCTGAAGGTGTCGATTTTGGTTTAGCAGCTGGTCTTCAATACAAAATGGACAGTGGATTATTTTTCCAAGCACGTTACGGCTTAGGTTTATCAGATGTTATTAGTGATGTTGACGCAAAGAACTCAGTAATAGCTTTATCTGTAGGATATTTTTTCCTATAAGAAAAGAAAATGTTTAAAATTTATAAAAGAGGCTTTAAAGCCTCTTTTTTTATATTCTAAGTTTTTCAAAAAGAATAAAAAATAACATTATTTATTAGATTTTAAGTGACTATAAACTTACTTTAGCACACTGAAAAATTCAATAATTTAAAATGAAAAAATCATTTTTACTAGCTATTACACTGGTGCTTTTTACCCTAAAAGGAATTGCACAAGATGACTCAAATACTAATACTTCAACAGAACCAAAATTTGGTATAAAGGCAGGTTACTCGTCTCTTACGCTCCGGGTATCGTTAGATGGGACTTCTGCATCAGAAAACGTTTCTGGTTTTTATGTCGGGTTCTTTTCAGAATTTGGTATTTCTGATAAATTTGGAATTCAGCCAGAGTTGCATTATGCTAGCTACAGTGAGGACGGGGAAAATTCTGATGTATTAATCTTGCCGGTTTTAGCAGAATATAAAGTTAATGAAAAGTTTCACTTGCAAGCTGGGCCACAATTTGACTATATATTAAATGAAGAGGATGCTATAGGTTTAAATCGTTTGGGAATAGGTGTCGCCTTAGGAGCATCTTATGACATCACTGAAAATATAATTTTAGATACAAGGTACTCATTTGCTTTATCCAACAGAATCAATGATGATGAGTTGATTTTAAATGGTTTAGGCGCAGGTGAATTTGACACAGTTATTGGAGATTTCGATGTAAAAGCACGATTTAATTATTTTCAAATAGGGCTGGGCTATAGATTTTAAAGAATAATCGTCCTGAAATATTTAACCGAAGCAATTGCTTCGGTTTTTTTATACGCATATTTTATATATTTACTTTATGAAGCATTTAATCATTATAAATGGACCGAATCTCAATTTGTTAGGAAAGCGTGAACCTGCGATATATGGTTCTGAAACATTTGAAGATTATCTCCAAAAATTAAAATCAAAGTACAATGATTTACAGATTGATTACTATCAATCTAATGTTGAAGGTGAGCTTATAGATAAGTTGCAAGAGGTTGGTTTTACCTATGATGGGATTATTTTAAATGCAGCGGCTTACACGCATACTTCAGTAGGTATTGGTGATGCAGTAAAAGCTATTGATACATCCGTTGTAGAAGTGCATATTTCTAATACGTTTTCCAGAGAGGAGTTTAGACATCAATCTTTTATTTCACCAAACGCAAACGGAGTCATTCTTGGTTTTGGATTAAAGAGTTATGATTTAGCTATAGAAAGCTTCATTGATTAGTATGAAAAAAATAGTTGTTCTTTTTATAGTCATTAGTTTCAGCTCAATGTTAGTTGCGCAAACTGATTTTGGAGTAAAAGGTGGTCTTAATATTACTTTTTTTAAAGTGGTTGAGGGTGATTTTGGAACTAATCCGAGTGAAGAAATCGGTTATTATGGCGGCATTTTTCTTAATATGGAGTTAGACGATAAGCTGCATCTTCAGCCAGAATTACTTTATATTCACATCAGGGATTTTCAATTTTTAAATGCTCCTATTTATTTGGAGTACGATATCAATAAAGACTTTCATATTCTAGTGGGTCCCAGTCTTAATTATTTTTTTGATTTTTTTTCAAATAAATTCAAGGTAAGGGTGGATCTTAGTTTAGCTTATAATTTTTCTCCCAAGCTCGATATCCACATGAAGTATACTATTGGCTTTGAAGAACTGTCACCCAATGTGCTCTTTCTTGGATTGGGTTATAGATTATAGAGAAAGAAATCTTTAGTTGTTAAAGTATAATATGAAGAAAATATGGGCTCTTTTTATTGCTATTAGTTTCACCTCATTGTTAGTTTCACAAACTGATTTTGGAATAAAAGGTGGACTTAATTTAGCAACATTTGGACGTGATATCGAAGATAACGAGTTTAGAAATTCATTTCATATAGGCGCTTTTATGCAAATTGAACTTTTTGAAGATTTTAGTATTCAGCCAGAAATAATTTATTCTGAACAAGGAACTATATTAACCGACACAAGAAATGATGTTAAAGTCAAACTAAATTATTTGAATATTCCTTTAGTAGCAAAATATTATCTTGACTATGGATGGTATCTTGAAGCTGGCCCATATGTCAGTTTTGCGCTCGCTAGAAAAGAAGAATCTTTGGGAGATTTGCAAGATGCATCTGATATTTACAATTCTGTTGAAACCGGAATTACGTTTGGACTAATGCGAGAATATAACCGCTGGTTTATTTCACTTCGTATTAATGGAAGCATTAATAATGTTTTAAAAGAAAATAAAGAAAACGAGGATAGATTTGTAAACTCAAGTGTTTATCTTCTTTCTATTGGATATAAGTTGTAATAATACTAATTCTAAAATCTAACTATCTTTTAAACTATCTAATAAATCCCAAATTCTTACTGAAAAATCTGGGATTTATTGTTTTTCTGCCAACTACCTATAGGTGAATCACCTCATCATAAGCATCAGCAACAGCTTCCATAACGGCTTCGCTCATTGTTGGATGCGGATGAACAGCTTTTAAAACTTCATGTCCTGTGGTTTCTAATTTTCTTCCTAAAACAGCTTCAGCAATCATGTCGGTCACTCCAGCACCAATCATGTGGCAACCTAACCATTCGCCATATTTGGCGTCAAAAATAACTTTTACAAAACCTTCTTTATTTCCACCAGCACTTGCTTTACCAGAAGCTGAAAACGGAAATTTACCAACCTTAATATCGTAACCTTGTTCTTTAGCTTGAGCTTCAGTTAGTCCAACACTGGCTACTTCAGGTGAACAATAAGTACATCCAGGAATATTGCCATAATCTAAAGCCTCAACATGGTGGCCTGCGATTTTTTCAACACATAAAATCCCTTCTGCTGAAGCGACATGTGCCAATGCCTGACCAGGAGTAACATCACCTATGGCATAGTAACCCGGGATATTGGTTTGGTAATAATCGTTGACCAAGATTTTATCTCTGTCTACAGCAATACCTACATCCTCAAGACCTATATTCTCTGTGTTAGATTTTATGCCTACAGCAGATAATAAAATATCAGCTTCTAAGACTTCTTCGCCTTTTTTGGTTTTTACGGTGGCCTTAACACCTTTTCCAGAAGTATCAACAGAGGTCACCTCAGAAGAGGTCATAATTTTTATACCAGATTTTTTAAAGCTACGCTCTAATTGCTTGGACACTTCATCATCTTCCACTGGAACAATTTTTGGCATAAATTCAACAATAGTAACTTCAGTTCCCATTGAATTATAGAAATAAGCAAACTCAACACCTATGGCACCTGAACCAACAACAATCATTTTTTTAGGTTGTTTGTTTAAGGTCATCGCTTGTCTGTAACCAATCACTTTTTTACCATCTTGTGGTAAACTTGGCAATTCGCGAGAACGCGCTCCAGTAGCAATTATAATATGGTCTGCAGTATATTCCTTACCGTCGACATCAACTTTCTTTCCTGGCTTTACCTTTCCATGGCCCTCAATAACGTCAATTTTATTCTTCTTCATTAAGAACTTCACACCATTACTCATACCGTCGGCAACTCCACGACTTCGTTTTACAACGGCATCAAAATCATGTTCGGCGTCTTTAACTTTTAGGCCATAATCTTCTGCATGCTTGAGATATTCAAAAACTTGAGCGGATTTTAAAAGCGCTTTTGTTGGAATACAGCCCCAATTTAAACAAACGCCACCGAGGCTTTCTTTTTCTACAATAGCAGTTTTGAATCCTAATTGAGAGGCTCTAATCGCAGTAACATAACCACCAGGACCGCTTCCCAATACTATAATATCGTATTTACTCATGAGTAATTTTTTAGTTGAAATTTTGAGAATACAAAAGTAACAAATTCCGAACAGAATTTTAAAAGGCGCTATTGAAATCTAAACATAGGAGAAGTACCTATTTAGATAAAGTTTTCATAAAACTTGCGCTACAGGTCATCTGTAAAATGCCTTTTGCCTTTATCTTTAGAAAACTTTTCCGAGTTATAGTCTTTTGATTTCCCCTTAGCTATTGATAACGATTGCCAGTTTTTTCCTTTTATGAGCTTACCCAAAAACACAATTTGTCCTGTATGATAGGCATAGTGCATCATTTGTCTGTTAATAGCTTCAGTAACTGTATGGCCTTGGTTTCTGATGTATATAATTCTCTTTAAGTCATTTTCAGAAAGCGGCTCAATGGCGTGGAACAAACAATTCCATCCCTTATTCCAAGCGTTAATGATATCATCTTTTGAATTATAAGTATCTATAAATTCATCGTCACGGTGTCTCCATTCTTTTTCACCATCCTCGGTTAAAAAGTTGGTCCATCGGCTGAGCATATTTCCTACCATGTGTTTAACAATTATAGAAACGGAATTGGAGTCTTCAGCAAATTCCTTTTTTAAGTCTTCAAACGATAATTGAGATATAGTTTTGTCTCCCAGACTCCTATAATATTTAAACTGCTTTATGGTGCTCTCGAGATAGCTAGTCATTCTTTTCTGAAGTGTCTTCAGGGACAAATTTTAATGCTACACCATTAATACAATGACGCTTACCAGTGGTTTCCCTTGGCCCATCATTAAACACATGACCAAGATGTCCACCGCAGGTGGCGCAGTGCTCTTCAGTACGCGCATAACCAATGTTGTAATCTGTAGAAAACGCTATGTTACCTTCGATTTCTCTATCAAAGCTAGGCCAACCAGTACCGGAATCAAATTTGTGCTCACTTTTAAATAACGGCGTATCGCAAGCCGCACAATGATACACACCTTTCTCATAATTTTTATTTAAAGGACTTGAAAAAGGTCGTTCGGTACCAGCCTTGCGTAAAACGTAATACTGTTTTTCAGTAAGTTGTTCTTTCCATTCGGCTTCAGTTTTGGTAATTGGAAAGGTTTCTTTTTCTTGGGTTTCTTTCTTTTGGGCAGAACTATTACAGCTAAAAAGAAGTCCGGCAAAAGCGAATAATAAAATCTTTTTCATGATATAAAATTACAAAATTTTGATTGTAAGTTTTGTCGAAAACAATAGTTCAAAATTACTAATTGGTTAAAGTTTATGTTTTTGTTAAGTAATTTACTTGAAGGATAGGTAGAATGACATTATTTCGTTATTTTACATTATAATTTGTTTAAGTAATTTACTACTCTATAAAAACTGATGAAAGCATTGTTTCTTACAAGAGAATTTCCACCTTATGTTTATGGAGGTGCTGGTGTGCATGTCGAGTACTTAGCTAAGGAATTAGCAGATCTTATTGAGGTCGAAGTCAGAGCTTTTGGTGACCAAGATATAAGTGGCAATAGCTTAAGTGTAAAGGGATATCCATTTAAGGATGGCTTATTCGCTAATAGTGATGAGAAACTAAAAGCCGTTTTCAAGACCTTAGGTACAGGGTTGCATATGAATGCTGATATTATTGATGCAGATATTGTGCATTGCCATACTTGGTATTCGCATTTTGCAGGTATTATGGCTAAACTCTGCTATGGTTTACCTTTGGTGGTAACGACACATTCGTTAGAACCTTTAAGACCTTGGAAACGCGAGCAGCTTGGTAGAGGTTATGATGCTTCATCCTGGATAGAAAAAACAGCTATCGAAATGGCAGATTGTTTGATTGCTGTTTCTGAAGAGACTAAAGATGATGTCTTAAAACATTTTGATGTTGATGAAAATAAAGTTCAAGTTGTCTATAATGGTATAGATTTAGACCAATACGTAGTTGTTGAAGAATCCGACGTCCTTGATGCTTATGGTATAGATAAATCTAAACCTTATGTACTCTTCGTTGGACGAATAACACGGCAGAAAGGGATTATCCATCTCGTTAATGCCATAAAGTATATTGATGCCGACACGCAAATTGTCTTATGTGCTGGTGCACCAGATACCAATGAAATTGCTAGGGAAATGGAAGATGCTGTAGCCGAAGCCTCTAAAAACAGAGACAATATCTTTTGGATTGATAAGATGCTAGATAAGAAGGATGTCATTCAGTTGTATTCTCATGCCGACGTATTTTGTTGCCCATCCATTTATGAGCCTTTTGGTATTATTAACATAGAGGCTATGGCTTGTGAAACTGCAGTAGTTGCAAGTGCAGTTGGTGGTATTAAAGAAGTTGTGGTTGAAGGTGAAACAGGCTTATTGATTGATCTAGAGCAACAAGACGCTGCTCCTTTTGAACCAGTAAATCCAGACCAGTTCTCAAAAGATTTAGCAAGTGGAATTAATACACTTACCGCTGATAATGAATTAAGAATAAAAATGGCAAAGAATGGAAGAAAACGAGTAGAGGATTTTTTCGATTGGAAAGCCATAGCAAAACAAACAGAATCAATTTACAAATCATTAATAAAAAACCGATGATAAACGATAAAGTCTTATCCATAATATTAGGAGGTGGCCAGGGGTCTCGCTTATACCCATTGACGGAACAAAGATCAAAACCTGCTGTTCCTATTGCGGGTAAATACCGATTGGTAGACATTCCGATCTCTAATTGTATAAACTCCAGTATTAAACGTATGTATGTCTTAACGCAATTTAATTCTGCATCACTGAATAGACATATAAAAAACACGTATCATTTTAGCTTTTTTAGCTCGGCATTTGTAGATGTACTTGCTGCCGAACAAACTATTAAAAGTGATAAGTGGTTTCAAGGTACGGCGGATGCTGTGAGGCAAGGGATGCATCATTTTCTACAACACGACTTTGAATACGCGCTTATATTATCTGGTGACCAGCTTTATCAAATGGATTATAATGATATGATTGATGCACATATTGCATCTGGGGCAGATATTTCTGTGGGCACCTATCCAGTGACTGCAAAGGACGGAACCGCTTTTGGTATTTTAAAAACCGATGAAAACAACCAAATCACATCGTTTGTTGAGAAGCCTTCAATCGACGCCATAGTCGATTGGAAATCTGATGTAAGTGATGAGATGCGACAACAAGGACGGGAGTATTTGGGCTCTACGGGTATATACGTATTCAATAAGGATTTGTTAATTGAATTAATGAATGATGAAAGTACCGTTGATTTTGGGAAGGAGATTATTCCTCAAAATATCGATAAACATAAGGTTATGAGCTTTCCGTTTGAAGGTTATTGGACTGATATTGGAAACATAGACTCATTCTTTGAGGCTAACCTCGGGCTGACTGACGAAATTCCAAAATTCAATCTTTACGATTTGGATAATCGTATTTACACCAATGCTCGAATTTTACCTACGTCAAAGATTTCGGGTACCACACTAAATAAAGCTGTTATCGCGGAAGGGTGTCTAATACATGCTGCTACTATTGAAAAATCCGTAATTGGTATTCGTTCTAGAATAGGTAAGGAGTCTATAGTTATCAATACGTATATGATGGGTAGTGACACCTATGAATCTTTAGAGGATATTGAAAATAAAAAAATAGATGTATTAATAGGAATAGGAGAGCGCTGTTTTATTAAAAATACCATAATAGATAAAAATTGCCGAATTGGGGATGATGTGAAGATTAATGGTGGACCGCATCTCGAAGATACTGAAACCGACAAATATGTCATTAAGGATGGCATTGTGGTCGTTAAGAAAGACGCTGTAATATTGCCAGGCACAATTATTTGATAGTTTTTATTTATTACCGTAAAAGGAGTTTCAACTGACACGGCTAGTGTTTTTGACCTAATTAAGGTCATACTTACTTTTATATTGTTTCAAATCAATTTTTGAAGTAATTGTCGTACCTGATTTGGGTCTTTTATTTGATACTTTGCCTTGGTTTTTGTAAAACCTACTTTGATAGTATAGGCGGATTCTGGTGCTTCTTCAAACATGTATTCATCGGTCCAATCATCGCCCAAAACCATGATAAAATCATAGTCATTTTGCGTAAGTAAACGACTTACAACCCTGCCTTTATTAACGTTACTACTCTTAATTTCAATGACCTTATTTCCTTGCAGAATTGATAAGCCATTGTTGGCAACCATACTTGTAAGTACGGTATTGAGTTCCATGGTCCGGATTTTAGCAAGTTCAGGATCTGCAGTCCGATAATGCCAAGCGAGTGAGTAGTTTTTGGTTTCGATAAATGTGCTTGGTGTGCTATCCCTAAAGGTTTCCAATATAGGTCGTATGCTTTGCATCCAGTCAGTTTTTAAGCGTTCTAATTGAACCCATTCTTTCTTCTCATATAGCCACACACCGTGATCTGTTACTAGATTATACGGCTTATGACCAAACCAACGTTGAAAGGTGTCTTTATCGCGCCCACTAATTAAAACTAATGTCGACTGTTCTTGTAATTGGTCTAGTAGTTTAAACAAAGCTTCGTCTGGTTGCGCATCTTGTGGATTATCCTTAAAACCAACCAAAGTACCGTCATAATCCAAGAGTACAAGTTTTTTCTTCTTATTTTTAAAGTCTTCAATTAGATGATTCTCATAGTCACCTGATAGTTTTTTTGTAATTATAGCATTCTTTATTTGTTTTGTCGCTTCTAAAGATTTGAGAAACTCTTTAGCCCATTTCTCTACATCATAACGTTTTAAGCGTTTTTGTAAAAACTTAATACGGGTTTTTTGTTCTTCTAATGGCATGGTTAATGCGCGTTTAAGATTCCATGCAAAATTCTGAAAATTATTAGGGTTAATTAGTAATGCTTCGTTCATTTCCTTGGAGGCGCCGGCCATTTCACTTAAGATTAAGACACCATCGCCTTTGATTCTTGTTGCCACATATTCCTTGGCTACTAAATTCATCCCATCTCTTATGGGAGTAATCAAAGCAATATCCGAAGAGATATAGAGGTCAATCAAGTCTTCAAAAGGTAATGACCTGTAATAATACCAAATAGGTGTCCAACTGACTGTGGCAAACTTACCGTTTATCCTACCTACCAACTCGTCAGTTTCACGTTTTAATTTTTGATACTGTGGAACATTAGAACGTGATGGTACAGCCAACATAACCAATCGAACTTTTTCTTTATACTCAGGATATGTGTCGAGAAAATATTCAAAAGCCTTTATTCTATTGGGAATCCCCTTGGTATAGTCCATGCGGTCGATAGACAGAATCAATTTTTTATCTTCAGTAAGATGTTCTTCTAAACGTTTTCGAAGGTCAGACTTTTTAATAGTTTCACTATGATGTTTTAGAGCCGTATTGTAAAACTTATCATAGTCAATGCCCATAGGGAAAGAGTCAACCTTTATAATTCGATCATGATAATTTATTTCATTGAAATTAACATCTAATCGAAGGATACGTTTTACGGAACTCAAAAAATGGCGTTCATAATCATAGGTGTGAAAACCCAATAGGTCTGCACCTAGCATACCTGTTAAAATTTCGGCACGCCACGGAAAGGTTCTAAAGATTTCATATGAAGGGAAGGGAATGTGTAAAAAGAAACCTATGGTTGTATTCGGTTTTTTATCTTTGATAAGTTGTGGTAGCAGTAATAGTTGATAGTCATGAACCCAAACTGTATCACCATCCTCCAAGTTATCAATAACGACTTCAGCAAACTTTTCGTTGGCGCGTTTATAGGCTTCCCATTCATGTTGCTCAAAATAGGTATATTCCATAAAGTAATGGAACAACGGCCAAAGCGCTCTATTGCTAAACCCTTCGTAGTAATCTTCAATATCTTCACTACTGAGGGGAACAGAAACGCATTTTGCATTTCTAATCTTAGTATCTACCTCTATGGAAAGTGCTGAATCAATCTCATCTTCTGGTATGCCAGACCAACCCACCCAAATACCATTTCCTTCTGCATGTACAGATTTCATTCCTGTTGCCAAGCCACCAACACTAGGAGTGATAGTCAATGAATTCTCATCTATAGCAACTTGAAGTGGTAAACGATTTGAAACAATAATAGTTTTATTCATAAAGATAATTTGCGCCAAATGATAGTATTTCGTTAATTTAAGAAAATAAAAGCTTTTTGCTCTAAAAAGAAAGTGATATATGCAAAATTTAGATTATGGCATTATTGGCAACTGCAGAAGCGCGGCTCTGGTTTCCAAAACAGGGTCTGTGGATTGGTGCTGTTTACCGCAGTTTGATTCGCCATCGGTTTTTGGAAAGCTATTAGACAGCAATATCGGTGGGTCTTTTGGTTTTGAGGTAGATGATAGTTACCGTATTGATCAACACTACATTGAGAATACAGTTGTCTTGGTGACCAGATTTAGTAATGGACTGGATGCTTTTGAAATTAGGGATTTCATGCCGAGATATTACAAGGAAAATGGCACATATCATTCTCCGCCAGAGTTTATACGATACGTAAAACACTTGTCTGGAAAACCTACGCTAAAAGTTAATTACAATCCCAAGTTAGAATATGCCAAGGGTGAGACCAAAACCTATATTAAACAAGACTTCGTGGTAAGCTTAACCGACAATGAAGCTTATGATACCTTATTCCTATACACAGATGTTAATAAAGAAAAGCTCATTAATAGCGAAGAACTTGAGATTACATCAGATTATTTCTTTTTGGTAGGCTATCATGAAAAGTTATTTGTGCCTACGCTAAAAATGGCATTTTTAGAATATGAACGTACTAAAGTTTATTGGTTGAATTGGATGGAACGTACAACATCCTATAAACAGTACAGCTCATACATAGCCCGAAGTGCTATGACCTTAAAGCTGCTCAGTTATGACAAAACGGGAGCTATCCTAGCGGCTGCGACTACGTCCTTACCAGAAACCATACGTGAAGTGAGAAATTGGGATTACCGCTTTTGCTGGATTCGTGATGCTTCAATGGTGATTAAAGTTATGTCATCTTTAGGGCATAAAAATATAGCAAAGCGTTATTTGAAGTTTATTATCAATTTAATGCCAGACAAGGATGAGAAACTTCAAATTATGTATGGTATCAATGGTGAAAAAAAATTAACTGAAAAATTCTTGGAGCATTTATCAGGTTATGAAAATTCAAGTCCTGTAAGGATAGGAAATGCGGCCTATAAACAAAAACAGAATGATATTTACGGTATCTTAATGGACATGATTTATCAATTGCTATTGAATTTTAGTAATGACATTGAAGATGGAGAGGCCTTATGGAACATTACAAAGGGTATAGTTTGGGTAGTGAATAAACACTGGCAAGAACCTGATAAAGGGATTTGGGAATTTAGGTCGGAAGATCAACACTTTACCTTCTCAAAAGTATTATGCTGGACAGCTGTAGATAAGGCCATTAAAGTCGCTAAGTTGTTAGGGAAAACTTCAAAGTTAGCACGTTGGCAATTATTAGAAGAAGCCATAAGGGAGGATATTATGGTAAATGCTTGGAGTGATAAGGCTAAAGCTTTTACACAAGCCTATGACTCAGATGATTTAGATGCTTCTGTTCTTTTAATGGAGTCCTATGGCTTTATAGATGCCAAACATCCTAAATACGTTAGCACTGTTAAAGCTATTGGGCGGGATTTGTCCCATAATGGGTTGTTATATCGTTATAAAAACAAAGATGATTTTGGATTGCCTTCATCTTCATTTACTATATGTACGTTTTGGTATATCAATAGCTTGTACAAAATTGGAGAGGAAAAGAACGCGGTTCAGCACTTTGAAAAGCTTTTATCATATAGTAACCATTTAGGGCTGTTTAGTGAAGATTTGGATTTTGAAACGAAGCGATTATTAGGTAATTTTCCACAAGCCTATTCGCACCTTGCACTTATTGAAACAGCAATCAATCTTTCTAAGATCACAAAGAATGAAAAGGTGAAAGATGTATTGTCTTAAAAGCTAGTATACCCTAATAAATTATATTAGTCAACATTCAAACGTTATAGTGCTTACTCTATTCATAATGTCTTTTATATGTCAATAATGTATAGTACTTTCGTGGCATAAATAACAAAACAATCAACCAAAACTATGCATAACCAAAGGCGAGTAGTTATAGATGCAGTGAAACCTCAAATCAACTGCGGCGAGTTTTTCATAAAACGTATTGTAAATGAAATTGTTAATGTTGATGCCCATGTCATCGTAGATGGACATGATGTTATAGCTGCTTCAGTTTTATTTAAACACGAAAATGCCAAAAAATGGAGTGAGTCAAGAATGCACCTTGTTATTAATGATGAATGGAAAGCTTCATTTAGAGTAGAGAAACAAGGATTTTATAGCTATAAGGTTCAAGGTTGGGTCGATCATGCATTAAACTGGCAGCATGGTATAGAACGTAAAATTGATGATAATCAACATGTGAAATCTGAGCTATTGGAGGGTGTTTTGTATTTAAAGCCACTAATTAAAAAAGCAACAAAAGAAGAACAACAATATCTTAAGTACTGCATTGAAGCTTTTGGTGATGAATCTAAATACAATGAGGCTATTAAGGAAGCCGTTAGCTCTGAGCTTCATGATATATTTGTGAAATACCCTGAAAAGCATTTGGCCAATGAGTCCAAAGAGCTGCAGATTTATGTCGATAGAAAAAAGGCCTTATTCAGCACTTGGTACGAATTTTTTCCTAGGTCTTCATCAGAGGTGCCAGGAAAACATGGCACGTTTAAGGATTGTGAGCGCTTGCTACCTAGAATAGCAGAAATGGGATTCGACACCTTATATTTTCCGCCAATTCATCCCATTGGAGAAGTCAATAGAAAGGGTAGAAATAATACAACTGATGCCAAGCCAGACGATTCAGGATCAACTTGGGGAATAGGGTCTAAACATGGTGGACATAAAGATATTCATCCACAATTGGGAACTGTTAACGAGTTTAAGGCTCTAGTTCAGAAAGCTAAAGACCTTAATTTAGAAGTGGCTATGGACTATGCCTTGCAAGCTGCGCCAGACCATCCTTGGGTAACTGATCATCCAGATTGGTTTAAATGGCGACCAGACGGAACGGTTCAGTATGCGGAAAACCCTCCAAAAAAGTATCAGGATATTCTACCGATTTATTGGGAGGGCAAAGACTACAAAAATCTTTGGCAAGAGTGCTTAGATATCTTGCTCTACTGGATAGAAGAATGCGGTATTAACATATTTAGAGTCGATAATCCACATACTAAGCCTTATTATTTCTGGAATTGGGCAATTTCAGAAGTTAAAAAGAAGCATCCAGACGTTATATTTTTATCGGAAGCTTTTACAAAACCCAAAGTAATGCAGCAATTGGCCAAGCAAGGTTATACGCAATCCTATACGTATTTTACTTGGAGAAATTCAAAACACGAATTGACCGAGTACATAACAGAATTGACACAAACGGACCAGCGCGAATATATGCGTCCAAATTTCTGGCCAAATACCCCAGATATTAACCCATATCATTTACAGGCATCAAACGAGTCTAAATATATTCAAAGGTATGTGTTGGCGGCTACATTAAGTTCAAACATAGGTATTTATGGACCAGTATTTGAACAAATGCTTGACGAACCGATTCCTGGTAAAGAGGAATATTATATGTCTGAAAAGTTTGAGGTAAAGCACTACGATTGGTTTGTTCAAAATAAGTTGACGACTATAATTTCTAAGGTTAATCATATTCGTCATCAGCATGAAGCACTTCAGCAGACAAACAATATTAAATTCTGTCATATTGGAAACGACAATCTCATGGCCTATTACAAATGGAATGAGGCCAGAACCGATGAACTTTTAATCATTGTTAGTTTAGATCACTATTATGTGCAACAAGGCACAGTACAATTGCCATTAAATGATCTTGGTATACACCCTGGCCATCAAATTACTGTTAATGATTTAGTTACAGGCAGTAGTTACAATTGGTACAACGAATGGAATTTTATAGAGTTGCATCCTACACTACCTTTTCATATATTTAAAATCAATAAGTAAAAATGTCAAAGAAAAAATCCGAAACAGTCAATCTTAAAACACCGTACAATTTTGATGTACGTTGGGAAGAATTGATGGAAAATAAGGATTTTGTAAAGACTTTTTTATCCGATGTTTTAGAAGCGTATATCGTAAAGCAGCGCTGGTATGGTGGAAAGTCCAGTAAGCTCAAATACGTTGAATTGTCAGAATATTTTAGAATACAACAAAACGAAGAAGTCTATTATGGCTTAATCTTAGAGGTCAACTTCCAAGAGGCTTTTTATCAACATTACTTTATACCAATTGCCTTTGTATCGGATGAGAGTTTTGCGAAAGACGATAGGATTCTACCCATTAGTATTCAAAATCAGGAAGGTTACATTATTGACGCTATTAATTTGGAAGCATTCCGAAAAGTGGTTTTTGAGCGCATCCTAACAGCAGTGCCAAAAGACAATACGCGCGTACAATACCACAAAAGCACTATTTTTAAGGACTGTCATTACGAATCGTCTCGTTTTATGGGAATGGAGCAAAGTAACACGTCCATTGTATATAACGAAAAATACGTATTAAAGTTTTTCAGAAGGATTTATGCAGATCGTAATCCGGATTATGAAATGAGTCGTTTCCTATCTGAGACAAAGGACTTCAAAAACACACCTGCATATTTAGGAAGTGTTCAGATTAAGGACCATGAAAATGTCAACATAACTATTGGTTTGATGCAAGAGATGGTACCTAACGATGGTGATGCTTGGGAGTACATGTTGAAAGAATTGCATAAGGTGTTCTCTAATCTTGAGTATAAAAAAATAGATATAGAGAAGTTGCCCAGAACCGAACAGTTTTTAAGATTGAGTATAAGGGATATACCACCACAAATTATAGATTGGGCGGGTCTTAATGTGTTCAATAAAATCCAAAAACTGGCACAGCGAACAGCTGAGATGCATATTGCTCTTGGTTCTGAATTTGAGGATACGGCATTCACGCCAACACGCTTTAATGGTGACTACACGGTTTGGTTGAAAAATAGATTGCTCTATCAATTCCAAAATCGTCTCAATTCCGTTGAGAACAATCTTCACAAGCTAGATGGTTTGGCATTGGATTTGGCACAGGAATTTTTAGAACGGAAAAATGAAATTAGAAAGCGTTTCGTAGATTTCGACTGGACGAAACTCAAAGGTGAACGTCTTAGGGTACATGGTGACTATCATCTTGGTCAAATACTTGTTAAAGATGACGACTTTTATATTCTTGATTTCGAGGGAGAACCAGAAAGTACCATTAGGGATAGAAAAGTAAAACAACCACCATTAAAGGATGTGGCTGGTTTATTCCGGTCATTTCACTATGCTATTTACGCAACCATATTCAACAATGTAGATAAATACGTTTGTGAACAAGAACAACTCTTTACTGCCGGCGAAATACTTTATCAATATTTTATTGGCTTATTTTTAGGTACATATGTAGTTAGAATTCAAGATGCCAATATCAACATTGGCTATCAACAAGAACGTGTGTTTTTGTTGAAATATGCTATGCTGGAAAAAGCAGTATACGAGTTAGGTTATGAGCTTAACTCTCGCCCAAGATGGGCAGTAATTCCATTAAAAGGAATTTCAAATATTATCAACCACTAGATTTATGGCAGAAGTTATTGCACACAGTTTATTTACGGATTTTGATATTGATTTATTTAAGTCGGGAAAGCATTATCGCTTATACGAAAAATTTGGTTCTCACATTACAACAGTCAATGGTGTTGAAGGCACCTACTTTGCGGTTTGGGCGCCAAGCGCTAAGTCTGTTTCTGTGGTTGGTGATTTTAACTATTGGTTAGAAGGCGATCATAAATTAATGGTGAGATGGGATGAGAGTGGTATTTGGGAAGGCTTTATACCTGGGGTCGGCAAGGGCAGTCATTACAAGTATAAAATTCATAGTCATCATAATGATATAAAGACCGAAAAAGCAGATCCTTATGCTAGAAGATGTGAACATCCACCAAGTACTGCATCTATAGTTTGGGAAGATAGCTATAACTGGAAGGATAAGAAGTGGATGCAAAATCGTAAAGAGCACAATGCCATTAATGCTCCGTTTTCTGTTTACGAAGTTCATCTAGGATCGTGGAAAAAACAAGTTGAGGAAAATAGATTTTTGTCCTACAGTGAACTTGCGGATGATTTGGTGTCTTATGTAAAGGAAATGAATTTTACGCATGTGGAGCTAATGCCAGTTATGGAATATCCTTACGACCCATCTTGGGGCTATCAACTCACTGGCTATTATGCACCAACTTCGCGATTTGGATATCCTGAAGAGTTCAAATTATTAGTGGACAAATTACACCAAAATGATATTGGGATTATTTTAGATTGGGTGCCATCACACTTTCCTGAAGACGCTCACGGATTAGGGTTTTTCGACGGTTCAGCCTTATATGAGCATCCTGATAGACGAAAGGGTTACCATCCCGATTGGAAAAGTTTAATATTTAATTACGGCCGTAATGAAGTAAAATCATTCTTAATCAGTAATGCTATATTTTGGCTAGATCAATATCATGCTGATGGACTTAGGGTAGACGCCGTAGCATCAATGTTGTTTTTAGATTATAGTAGGGAAGACGGCGAATGGGAACCTAATATATTTGGTGGACGTGAGAATTTGGAAGCTATTTCATTTATGCGAGAAATGAATGAGGCTGTTTATAGTACATTTCCAGATGTGCAGACAATAGCTGAAGAATCGACATCTTTTCCAATGGTTTCTAAACCAACTTATTTAGGAGGACTTGGATTTGGCATGAAATGGATGATGGGTTGGATGCACGATATCTTACAATATTTTGCTAAAGAACCTGTATACAGAAGACACCATCAAAACGATTTAACGTTCAGCATGACCTATGCGTTTACCGAAAACTTTATGCTACCCTTAAGTCACGATGAGGTTGTTTACGGTAAGCAATCTATTTTAGGAAGAATGCCAGGCGACGAGTGGCAACGATTTGCCAATTTAAGATTACTTTATTCATACATGTTTACGCATCCTGGAACTAATCTATTATTTCAGGGTTCAGAATTTGGCCAGAGTGAAGAATGGAACTTTCAAGAGAGTTTAGACTGGCATTTATTGCAGTATAATCCGCATAAAGGTGTACAGACATTGATAAAGGACCTTAATGCATTGTATAGAAAAGAACCTGCGCTATATGAAAAGCAATTCTCAGCAGAAGGCTTCGAATGGATTGATTATAACGATGCTGGGAATTCGGTATTAGTATATATCCGTAAAGGGAATGATGCAGAAAATGATTTGATTGTAGCTTGTAATATGACACCTGTCCCTCGTGAGAACTATAAAATGGGAGTTCCTAGAAAAGGAAAGCTTAAAGAAGTATTTAATAGCGATTTAAAAAAATATTTTGGCTCAGGGCAGTATAAAAATAAGATGCAAACTTCAAAAGCAGAGCCTTGGCAGTTCAGGGATAATTCCGTTGAGATAAATATCCCACCATTGGGAATGGTTGTATTTAAGTATTCAAAATAAAGTTCTTAGCTTAACTCTAATTTAATTACATCTTCTACTAAATAATTTAACGAAATCGTTGTAGTTGACAATTCTGTATAAATAGGTCTCTATACACTTTCTTAAGTTCCATTTTTTCCGTTCTTTTACGTGATTTTTTCATGATACTATGATTGTAAATACTGAATTAGAACACAAAGGAAATCAGTTTCCTTCAAAAATTATTGGCTTTGAAAAAGATGTTGATAAGCTATATTTTACAACAAGTAATGACGTTATTCTTCAATTAACGGTTTTAAGAGATAGCTTACTTCGTTTTAGATACACTACAGTTGGTAATTTTGATAAAGATTTTTCTTATGCCATTACCAAATATGCAAGTATTGGCTATAATAAACTTGAAATAGAGGAAAAAGATGATTTGTACATTGTAACGACTTCTAAGTTGCGATGTGAAATCTCTAAGGAAAGTTTAAGAATTTCCATTTATGACGCTAAGGATAATATCTTAATCAATCAAGATGAAATAGGGTTTCACTGGGAGGAGAGTTATCAATTTGGTGGCAATATTGTAAAAATGAGTAAGGTGTCTAACGATGGCGAGAGCTATTATGGACTAGGCGATAAACCCAATCACCTCAATCTTAAGGGTAGGAGGTACGACAATTGGGTAATGGATTCATATGCTTATGGTAAGGATACAGACCCAATCTACAAAGCGATTCCTTTTTACACTGGTTTGCATCATGGGAAAGCCTATGGAATCTTTTTTGATAATTCATTTAAGACCTCTTTTGATTTTGCTCATGAGCGTAGAAATGTGACAAGTTTTTGGGCTCAAGGTGGCGAAATGAACTATTATTTCTTTTATGGACCAGAAATGACCGATGTTGTTGAGAGCTATACGGACTTAACTGGTAAACCACATCATTTACCGCCTATGTGGGCTTTAGGATTTCATCAATGCAAGTGGAGCTATTATCCAGAAAGCAAAGTTAAGGAGATTACTTCAACTTTTAGAGCGTTAAAAATACCGTGTGATGCTATTTATTTGGATATCGACTACATGGATGGTTTCCGTTGTTTTACTTGGAATAAAGAGTACTTCCCTGACCCCAAGCGTATGGTAAAAGAGCTAAAAGATGAAGGCTTTAAGACGGTGGCAATTATAGATCCAGGTATAAAAATTGATAAGAACTATTCTGTCTTTAAAGAGGGCTTGGAAAACGATTATTTCTGTAAACGTGCTGATGGTGCATACATGAAAGGGAAAGTTTGGCCTGGGGAATGCTATTTTCCAGATTTTACTAATCCCGAAGTAAGAGATTGGTGGTCAGGCTTATTTAAAGAGTTGATTGAAGAAATCGGTATTAAAGGAGTTTGGAACGATATGAATGAACCTGCTGTAATGGAAGTTCCGAATAAGACTTTTCCCGATGATGTGCGCCACGATTATGAAGGAAACCCTTGCAGTCATAGAAAAGCGCATAATATTTATGGTATGCAGATGGCTAGGGCAACTTATCAAGGTTTAAAAAAGTATTCTTACCCTAAACGACCATTTGTAATCACTAGAGCGGCTTATTCGGGTACCCAACGCTATACATCTACATGGACTGGAGATAACGTGGCCACATGGGAACATTTGTGGATTGCTAATATCCAAGCCCAACGTTTGTCTATGTCTGGTTTTGGTTTTGCAGGAAGCGATATAGGCGGATTTGCAGAACAGCCACAAGGGGAATTATTTGCACGATGGATACAGCTCGGGATTTTCCATCCATTTTTTAGAGTGCATTCCTCTGGCGATCATGGTGATCAAGAGCCTTGGACATTTGATGAAGATGTCACAGATATTGTAAGGAAATTTATAGAAATTAGATATCAACTATTACCATATTTATATACAGCGTTTTGGAATTATGCCGATCATGGCACACCATTATTAAAGTCCATGGTGTTGTATGATCAAGACGATGTGCAAACGCATTATAGAACAGACGAATTTATTTTTGGTGAGCAGATATTAGTATGTCCTGTTTTAGAGCCAAATGCTAAAGGGAGAAGAATGTATGTGCCTAGAGGCAATTGGTATAACTACTGGAATGATGAAGTCGTTAAAGGAGGAAAGGAAATGTGGGTAGAAGCCGATATAGATAGTATGCCTATTTTTGTTAAGGAAGGCGCCATAATTCCGAAATATCCGATTCAACAGTATGTCGGAGAAAAGACAATAAAGGAGATTACTTTAGAAGTATATTATAAAGAAGGCAAAGAAGAAAGCGAATTATTTAGCGATGCTAATGATGGGTTTGATTACAAAAAAGGACGTTATAGCTTAAGAAATTTTGCGCTTACTGGAAGACCAAACGAATTAATTATCAGTCAATTTAAAGAAGGTAGATATACATCAACATTCGATACTTTTAGGGTTAGAATTCATGGATTACCTTTTGAGATTTCCGAAGTTGAAATTGATAATAAAATAATAGATCATTTTAATTGCAAGGAAGGCAATATTAATACTTTAATTGTAGATAAGAATTTCTCTGAGTTGCATATCAAGTAAAATAATGGAGTCATAGTGACCTTATTTTAATTTTAGTGTCCTATAATTACGAATAGATTTTCGTACTTTTAATAAACTAATTATATTATTCAATGGCTATCAATTTAAAAAAAGCACTAGCATTTGTAGGAATAGTAGTTATTGCCATTTCTTGCGCCACAAATCCATTTACTGGTCAAAAGACAATAGCACTTGTATCTAATGATCAATTATTTCCTTCTTCATTTTCGCAATACAATCAAGTTCTAAGCGAGAGCAAAGTAATTACAGGAACTAAAGATTCAGAAATGATTACCCGAGTGGGTCAACGTATTGCTGTGGCAGCAGAGCGTTGGCTTAATGCCAATAATTTTCAAGGCTACTTGGAGGATTACAAATGGGAATATAAACTAATTGAATCAGATCAGGTGAATGCATGGTGTATGCCAGGTGGCAAGATTGCCTTTTATACAGGAATCCTGCCAATTGCGCAAAATGAAACAGGCATTGCGGCTATTATGGGACACGAAGTAGCGCATGCACTCGCAAATCATGGTCAACAGCGAATGAGTAAAGGTTTACTTCAACAAATTGGAGCTGCTGGTGTAGCTATTGGAACAAGTGGCCAGTCTGGTCAAGCACAGCAAGCATGGATGCAAGCTTATGGCGTAGGGACAAACCTCGGGATACTTGCATATAGTAGAAAACACGAAAATGAAGCTGATAAGATAGGTTTGTACTTGATGGCTATTGCTGGTTATAATCCAGATGAAGCAGCAGAATTATGGAAACGTATGAAGGCCAATAGTGGTGGACAAGCACCACCAGTATTTTTGAGTACACACCCAAGCAATGATTCAAGAATTGCTAATTTGTTGGAATTAGCACCAAAAGCTAAAGCTGAGGCCAAGAAGTTTGGTGTTACATCGTACCGACCAATAAATTAATATTAAGTTAAATAATAAATACCTATTTTAGGAGCTGCTCAATAAGGGCAGCCTTTTTTATTTTAATTATGGGTCAACTACAAAAAGGGAGTAAAAAACTTCTTAATGCTTGGGCATTCTACGACTGGGCAAATTCCGTTTATACATTAACAATAGCATCATCTATATTCCCAATTTTTTATTCGGCATTATTCGTTTCAGAAATCAAACGCGTTGTAGCTTTTGGCTACGAGTTTAAAAGTACTGCACTGATTACATTCGTAACAGCCTTTACTTTTTTGGTGGTAGCGGTTATTTCGCCAATATTATCTGGTATTGCGGATTATGTTGGCAACAAGAAGAATTTTATGAAGTTTTTCTGTTACGTGGGTGCAGCAGGCTGCATTGGTCTATATTGGTTTAGTCTCGACAGAATACACCTTAGTATGTTGTTCTATTTTATGGGGCTTATTGGCTATTGGGGAAGCCTAGTATTTTATAACTCCTATTTGCCAGATATAGCTTATGAGGAGCAACAAGATAGTGTTAGCGCAAAAGGGTTCGCCATGGGGTATATAGGAAGCGTAATTCTATTAATTGTTAATCTTGCCATGGTGATGAGCCAAGAGAATGGAGCGGATAAAATGCAAATGATGCGCTATTCTTTTGTAACGGTAGGTATATGGTGGGCTTTATTTAGCCAATACACATTCTATGTACTGCCTAAAGGTGTTTCATCAGGCCATAAAGTCACCAAATCGATTATTTTTAATGGGTTTAAGGAATTGAAAGGTGTATGGGGTCAACTCAAAGAAAATCTAAAGCTAAAACGCTATTTATATGCCTTTTTTGTTTTCAGTATGGCCGTACAAACTATTATGCTAGTTGCGGTTTACTTTGGAGAGGAAGAAATTGCTTGGGGAAGTGATGATGCTAAAACTACAGGGTTAATAGTAAGTATATTAGTCATTCAAGTTGTGGCTGTTGTAGGTGCAATTCTAACCTCTAAAGCTTCTTCAAAATTCGGAAATATAAAGACGCTAATTTTTGTGAATTTCATTTGGATGGTGCTGTGTTTCTATTCTTATTTTATGGAAACACCAATACAGTTTTACATTGCGGCTTCCTTAGTTGGTCTGGTTATGGGAGGGATCCAGTCATTAGCACGTTCTACCTATTCTAAGTTTTTACCTGAGACGGAAGATACTACCTCATATTTTAGTTTTTATGATGTAGCTGAGAAAATCGGTATTGTTATCGGAATGCTCATTTATGGTTTTATAGATCAGATTACGGGGAGCATGCGCAATTCTATTTTGTTTTTGTTCTTATTCTTCTTGGCAGGTATTATTTTGTTATACAGAGTGCCCAAAGAAGAATCTTAAAAAGGCTTAAAATAATTGATTCTTCTATACGGATATAAAAATCTATTAACATAACAATAATAGTATTCTACACTTCTGAAAATCAATTATGTAGTATTTTTATAGTAAACATAAGTTATGAATACTATCCCTAAATTCTTTCTATTTTTAGGACTGCTCATTTTTATAGGCTGTGCTTCTAGTATCAAATCGAAAACATACATCAAAGACGATTTCACAAACTTTAAGACTTTTGCTTATTTACCAAATACATCATTTAATATAGGTGAATTTAATGCTGAGGCAGATACGTCTATTGAGGAATCCTTAATTGCCACAATGAATCATAAAATGGTCGAAAAAGGTTTTTCTGTAGACACTAATAATCCAGATTTATTGGTGTTGCTAAGTACATCTAAAGAGATTAAAACTAATTTAGAGAATACAAATACTAGTTATGTACAGTCACCATCAAGTGGTCATATCATATCACCAGGTGGGCCAAATTATATTACTGAAATTTCTTCTGCATATAAGCGCTATTACAATAACAGTGAAGAAGTGTTATTTAATAAGCCTTACAAAAAAGGAACTTTAATTGTTCAGGTGTTTAGTACAGCCACTAAAGAATTAGCATGGGTTGGTATTGCAGAAGATTTTAAGGCTCACATTTCTGATCAAACCTTAATGAATAGAATGATTAATGAAATTTTTAAAGAGTTCCCTGTATGATTTATTAATTCAATATTTAAAATAAATAAAGGGGAAATCTTTTCTAATCAATCTTTTTCTTTTTAAAGACTGCCAATTGCAGGAACCATCTTTTAGCTGCCTTATCTCAGATTAACATAAAAATAACAGTTTTCTACAATCTTGATAATCAATTAAGTATTATCTTTAGAGGTGAGTGTATTTTTCACATATATAACCTTAAAGTTTTAGTATACTTTAACAGCATTAAAACTTTGTAAACAAATTAATTAAAACTCTTAATAACTAACAAGCTATGAAAACAATCTCAAAACTTTTTCCTTTTTTAGGACTGCTGATTTTAATGAGTTGTGCCTCTAATATTAAATCCAAGACATATACAAAAGACGATTTCACGAACTTTAAGACCTTTGCGTATTTGCCAAATACATCATTTAGTATGGATGAATTTAATGCTGAGACAGATGCATCTATTGAGGAGTCTCTCATTGCCACAATGAATGATAAAATGGTGGGGAAAGGACTTTCGGTAGATACTAATAATCCAGATTTATTGGTCTTGTTGAGCACATCTAACGAGATAAAAAGTAATTTGCAAAACCAGAAAAATAATTACGAAACACCAACGCAAGGCGGTAGTTCTGCAGGGAATAGCCCAAATTATGCTTCCGTAAGTTCTTCGGATTATAAGCGCTATTTTAGTAATAGTGAAGATGCGCTTTATAATAAACCTTATAAAAAAGGAACTTTAATTGTACAAGTGTTTAGTAAAGCTACTAAGGAACTGGTTTGGGTTGGTATAGCCGAGGATTTCAAAGCCCATATTTCTGACCAAACCTTAATGACCAGAATGATTAACGAAATATTTGAAGAGTTTCCTATTTAGAATTTTGTTAATAGGGCATTAATGAAAGAATAAAAAAGGACAAGCTAAACTGCTTGTCCTTTCATTTTTTTGATTGGCTTTGTGGTCTAGTTACTTACGCTTCCAGAACCAGAAACTTTTGTATCCTTATTTGTCGGATTTCCAGAATAATTCACATCGCCAGAGCCAGATATTCTTACTTTTAAATTTCCATTACAAACCACATCGGCTTCTCCAGAGCCAGAGATTTTTACTGTTACATTTACACTATTGAGGCTTTTACCTTCAAAATCACCAGAACCAGCAATACTAGTCATTAGGTTTTCTGTAGAGCCGCTTAATTCGATATCTCCAGAACCTGCAATTTTACTTTCTACAGAATTAGAATCCACCCTTAGGTTAATATCTCCCGAACCTGCGAGTGCTACTTCAAGGTCATCGGCTTTTATAGTACCTGAGTTGTCAATATCTCCCGAACCGGCAAGTGCTATGTAGTTAATAGACTCATAAGGTACGGTAACTACAATAGTTTTACTAGGTTTTAAATTAACCCCTTTTTTTGCCTTAACCACAAGTTTACCATCTTTAACCTCAGTAATAATATACTCCATAAGATTGGCATCTCCCTTAATGGTTATGTTACCTTCTTTACCTTCTACAAGCTTAAAGTCCATTGGCCCACCAGCTTTAAGCCCATCGTAATCTCCTGTAGTTCTGGTTATTGTTGTAATGTTGCCATCACCTTTCTTTTTCTTCCATTGCGCATAGGATGTAGATACGCACAATAAGAACGCTAGTACAGTAATTGATTTTAAAAATTTCATCGTTTTAATTGTTTGGTTTATTTATGTTCGTTTTGTGATTGTGATTTTTATTGTCGTTTAAAGCTTACGCTTCCGTGCTCTGAACTTATTTTTACGTTATTGCCAGAATCTTTAGTTCCATAATAGCCTTTATAGCGTTTGTCATGGCGATTTATTTCTTTATTGATAAAATTAAATCCTTCAGCATCTCTTAGTGAGCCAAATTCGAAATCAAGATCGAAATTAAAATTAAAGGCTGCATCATAACCAATGGAAACACCTGTAAATTCAGATTTGATAGCAATATTATTAGCTTTAGATGCTACTTTTGATATTTTTAAGGAACCATGACTTGTATCTAATCTTGCTTTTTGAAATAGATTACCAATTCTTGTAGTTAAATGTTCACTATTGCCTTCAATAGTATTTACATTATCTACTTTTAGAGAACCATGTGAACATCTATAATCGATGTTTTCGGCAACTTCAACCACTGATTTAGTATGACCTGCTCTTAATTTGAGGTTTTCAACTTTTGCGATAGTAAGTCCGCTATGAGTTGCATGGATTTCGGCTGAATTTATGTAATCGAAATAGTTATCACGTGTATGATTAAAATTGATATCGTTATTGCTAGATAACAATTCTTTGGTAGTAATCTTTCCGTGGTCACAACGAATTTTAGAGGATCCTTTTAGCTTGTCTAAGTTAATAGCACCAAACTTATTTCTAAGATCTACATTGTTGGTCATTGGCATTTTAATGACATAGTCAATTTCCATTTTCAGATTCATCTTTTTGCCCCAATTCCACCAGTTCTTTTTATTCTTATCGATTTTCGTAATGGCAGATA
>NZ_JANQOM010000039.1 GCF_028289625.1 Winogradskyella sp.
AAGGAATTGCGATTTTTAAACCCTTTGGTGAGTCGGCAACACCAGCATTCACATATTCCGAAATCTGATGAGTTTTTGGTAGAATTGATTGAAACTAAAGACGGTTATCATTTGTTCATGTATCCTTTTGAAGGTCGTTTAGTACATGAAGTATTCTCAGCGTTGGTTGCGTATCGTATTAGTAAACTAAAGCAGATTACTTTTACTATAGCTATGAACGATTATGGGTTTGAGTTACTAAGTGACCAACCGATTCCTGTGGATGAGAATAATGTTGAAGCATTGTTGAACAAGGATAATTTAATGGATGATGTTATTGCCAGTATTAATGCCTCAGAAATGGCATCACGTAAGTTCAGGGATATTGCTGTGATTGCAGGGTTGGTAGTGCAATCACAACCTGGAACTCGAAAAAACAATAAGAGTTTACAATCATCTTCAGGACTTATTTTTAGAGTATTAGAAGATTATGAGCAGGATAATTTATTATTGCGACAAGCTTATACGGAGGTATTTAATCAGCAACTGGAAGAAGCAAGATTACAACAAGCTTTTAAACGTATTTCAAAAAGTAAAATCATTGTAAAGCATGCAAAGTCTTTTACACCATTGAGTTTTCCACTTAAAGTAGATAGTCTTAGGGGCACTATGAGTAATGAGAATTTAGATAAACGGATACAACGTATTAAAGAACAAGCTTTTAAAATTGATTAGAAGGTCAGTTCGAGTATTTTCATTTCACCTTGTGAAATGAAAATGTATCGAGAATAACATGAAATTCTATCCTCGATATTATTTTCCTCATTTTTAATTTCAAAAAACCACTCGAATTGACGAATTTCACTTTTGATTTGAAAATAGTAACCGAAAATATCACCATACTAGATGAGGTTTTAACGTTAACCAATCAACGTGCCATCTTTTGGGAAAGTCAGAACACTTTAATTCTCTCGGACATTCATATAGGTAAAACAGCACATTTCAGAAAGCATGGTATTCCAATGCCAGATGGTATCTTACAAAAAGATTTAAAGCGATTAGAACAGTTGATACTTCATTTTAGAGTCAAAAAATTACTGATAGTAGGTGATTTATTTCATGCAGAGACCAATAGTGATATGGTGACATTTAAGTCATGGTTAGCGCAGTTTCAAGGTTTAAAGCTTGTTTTAGTAAAAGGTAATCATGATAGGTTATCTAAACGTAAACGTTTAATGGATGATTTGAACATTAAAGTAGTAAAGGAGTTGGTTGTTAGCCCATTTACATTTGTTCATGATAATTTAGAACGAAATTATGAATCGTTTATGATTTCAGGTCATACACATCCAGGTATTTTGATAAAAGGAAAAGGTAAACAGAAGTTGAAACTACCATGCTATCAAATAACGTCGAAGCAATTGATACTTCCAGCTTTTAGCCTGTTTACAGGTTTAAATACCAGAGCAAATCCTGATGAGTCCGTTTGTTATGCTTTTACTGATTCGACAATATTTAAGTTTAAATGAATTGTATTTCATCGAATATTTAAGACTTTTTATCGACAATTCAATATAGTTTTATATGTTTGAAGTCCCAAATTGATTGTCATAGCTAATTCTGTGACAATAAAAATATTAACCAAATGAAAAACCTACTTAAATTGACACAAATTTTGTGTCTTACTTTGATGCTAACTGCCTGTGCATCTGACTTGGACTTCAATGATAGTTTACAAGAAGTTACCCATTCACAATTAAGTGAACCTTGCGTAAATCAAGATCCCGCTGCAAGAGTTATCAATAATAGTACTGAAGCCTTTGATTTGCTTGTACTGGATACAGAAGGTACGGTTTTGGTAGAAATGTTAAGCATTCAAGCTAATACTACAACATCTTGGGCAAGTTTTCCAGAGGGTGATATCACATTCTCTCTTAACAGCAATGTTTCTACGACAGATGATATAGCAGTAGTATTGAAAATGGGCACTTGTATGGTATATGATATAGAAATTGACATTAATAATCAAATAGTTTCTAATACACCTACAAGGCTTTAGAGCAAATAATAATAATTTTTGAGTTACTCTTGTCAGTTGTAAAAAAAAGATAACACTGCCCACCATCTTTTATTCTTAGTTTTTTTCGAATATCACCTACGGAAAGTGGAAAATTTCTTGTGGTAACATTGGCTTTATCAATCTTCTCTTTTGCAAATGCCTTTTTGTTGAAAGGGATTATTTTTTCTATCTTAAATCGTCTACCAGGAAAATCTATTAGCTTTTCGGAAGTATATAAATGTGAATGTTTATGAAGCTTACTAACCTTAAATGCACTACTGACAGAATTAAAAGCACCAGCTTTTAAAATTGCCGAATTTGGCTCATACAAGTAGGCGAGTGGTTTTGAATATTCAACTAAAGTAGTGGCTTCTTCATTATACTTAAATTCAAAAGCTTGATGTATTGATTTTGAAATATTTATAGTCTTGATAATGAATTCAGTTTCGCTATTCCGTTCTAAAACCCATAATAATTCCTTGACTTCGTTATCTACGGCCACAATATGCAGTTCCTTAATAAATTTTAAATCGTTCGTAGTTGCTTTAATATCGAGCAATGGTGAGGTTTTAATCAATACGTTTTTAGCATACTTCAAAAACAAACCTTGAAACAGCTTTACATTTGGAGTACAATCAGACAGTAAAAATACTTTTTGTTTTGAACCGTCTCTTCGCGAAGGGTCAATATATATCCAATCAAACGCTTTATCAATTCGCTTTAGGGCGTCTATGCCACTTTCTTTAAGGCAAATAATATTATTGGCATGAAGCTGTTGGTAGTTGTGCGAAACGATTTTAGAGAGCTCTACATTAATTTCGCAATGGGTAACTGATTCAATTTTTCTTGAAAAACAATAAGCATCCACACCAAAGCCACCAGTAAGGTCGATTAAGGTATTTCCTGTAACTAAATCAGCTTTATACTTGGCGGTGACTTCAGATGAGGTTTGCTCTATGTTAAGTTTGTTAGGGTAGTAAATATTTTGGGCATTGAACCAAGTAGGCAACTTCTTTTTGCTCCGCTTTTTGGCTTCAATTTGTTCAACGATTTCTTGTGAAGATGTACCTTCAAAATAGATGCCTCTCAATAATAAACTAGAAATGTCTGAATCTAAATTTGAGTTTATAAAGTTTTGAATTTCAATATTTAGAAGATTTAAATTCAAGATTACTTTAAGTTATTGCGCTCCAATATGTTTTTTATAGAATTTCCAAACTTCCTTGGCGACTTGCCTTCCTAATTCTAATCCAGCTACATTATCAGCTTGGATATGATATCCACCTAAAACTCTTGAAATTCCGGCCATTTCGGCAGTTTCTGTAAAAGTTGGAAACTCTAATGTTATAGTATCTCCTAGATTATTGGGTTCAGTCATTGCGCCTGCAACCAACTGTGCACTCGAGCCAAATTCATCACTTCCTGTCCAGATTTTCAATGCTTCACCACAACCTCCACTTATTGTGCTATGTCCTGAAACATAACTCGGGAAAGGCGGACACAAAAACGTTTCTGGAGAATAAGGCCGCCATTGCTCTCCATCAATTTCAATCATACCTTTACCTTCACCACCCCAAGCTTTTATCTTTTGATTATCATAATATTCATGAACTAATGCATACGGTCTGGCATAGTCATAATACATTTTCGAATCCCAAGATGCAATAAATGCATCCATTGCGACCACTTGATTATAAAAATACATTTTGACATCTTGGTCAAGCGTATGAGTATCTCTTCTTGATACATCTTGAGCAAATTTTAGCCAATGTCCTGCTTGTTGTACTGATTGTGGGCCATCACGCATAAACTCTACTAAAGCTTTTTGATAATCCGTAAGATTTGCTTGCATTTGAATGACCTCTTTTACTTCAATTTCCAATTGTTCTGAACCAATCATTGGCGGTGGGCCAGGTCTAAATTGATCTCCAGATTTTAATGCAATAGGTTTAACCTTGTCCCAATAAGGGGTTAGGCATCCAGGTGCAAACTTCCCACCTTTACCATCAGAAAAGTATTTTGGTTGCCAACGGTTGGCATCAACATTATTATCTGCAGAATTAACAGGTTCATATCCAACATAATTAAAATAAGCTTCTCCATTAGATCCAGCTTCTTCTCCATACTGATTTGCACCATCTCCTTTACGCGCTTCTATGACTGCTTTTGCTGCTAGGTTACCAATACCTTCTGGTGAATTAGGATCAAGACTATTGTTATTGGGATCTAAGCCTAATTCTGTCATGAAATCTGCAAATAAAGCTTTATCAGAATAGTAGTATTCATTCATTGCTCTAAATGCCGCATAACTGATTGCGATTTCTTTATTTTTTAGTGTACATTCATTTTCTGGTCTTCTTTCTACATTTTTTAAATAAACAGGAATCGCTTTTTCGTCATATCGTGACCATGCATCAAAAACAGCTACAAATATTAATCCTAAGTAACGTGATGTCACTGTTGGTCTGGGTTGAAAACGTTCAGTGTCATTCGCAGTTGCTGTGAGTGCCATTCTTCCCCATTTATAAGCCATATTGTTGACTCCGATTGGTTCAGGTGTAATGGTAATTTTATTTTTTTTGCTGTCTTCTTTACAGCCTAAAATGACTAGAGCAAAAAATATAACTAAACCGACTCTCTTCATATTTTTAATTGCTATTACTTATAATCCTTTTGTAAGTTTATTCACGATTTTGTATTCCGATAAGAACTCTTTTAATATCACTTTTATGGCAGTATAAGCAGGAACAGCAACAATCATTCCCACAATGCCGAATAGAATTCCTGCAATGATAATAACAAGGAATATTTCTAAAGGATGAGATTTGACACTCTTTGAAAAAATAAAAGGTTGACTAAAGAAATTATCAACTAATTGTGCTATGATAAATCCTATCATGACATAGGTCGTTTTTGGCAAAATCACGTCACTAAAACTTTCGCCCAAATTACTGGACATACTTAGTAAGAGCATTAAGAAACCACTAACCAAAGGCCCAACATAAGGAACTAAGTTGAGCAATGCACATAAAAAGGCAATAACTAAGGCATTATCGATTCTAAAAACCAATAATACGATGGTGTAGATTACAAAAAGAATTAAGATTTGGAATATAAGCCCAACAAAATAGCGCGATAAAAGATCTTTTATTTTATTCCATGAATGTCTTGAGCGCATTTCTTTACCATCGGGAACAAATATCATGATACCATTTTCGAAGAGTTGACTGTCCTTTAAAAAGAAAAATGAAATGAATAGAACAGAGAACAGTCCTATACTAAAACTGCCTAAACCACTAACTATACCATTAAAAAAGTTGGGGATTAGAGAAAAATCCAATTTCGATAGTAGGTTAGAATCTTTTATGGATTGCTCAACATCGATATTGTTAAACTCAAAATAAGTGATAATCTGTTGGTAGAGGTCGTCGACATTTCGTTCTAATTGTTGAAAATCCAATAAGGCCAGATTTTTTCCTTGGTCAGCAATAAGTGGAATAAACATACTTATTAAGCTTAGTAATATACCAACAAATAAAATCATTGTAACTATTACGGCTAAGGTATTATTGAATTTCAGCTTGCGTCTTAAAAACAAGATGATGGGTCGCCCTATCAACGAAATCACAGCTGCTACGGCGATGTAAACGATGACCGATTGGATTTTGTAGAGAAAAAACAAAACCAAGGTTATGGCAACCAGAATGCCTAAAGCTCTTAGAATACCATTAGCGATGATTTTTGAGTTCATAACTCAAAGATGCTGAAAAAATTCCGATAACTATCGGAACAGCGAGATAAATTTCATGAATTAAGCTGTTTGGTAATTTCGTATAACCCTATACTGGTAGCTTGTACGACATTCATACTACTATTAGTCCCATACATATTGATATGCACTATGGCATCACACTGCTCTAAAACAGATTCTGAAATCCCAAAGTTTTCATCACCAATGACAAGCACAATTGGTTGATTCGTATTTAACTTGAACTTAGTTAATTCTATACTGTTTTCAGTAATCTCTAAAGCGATTATAAAGTGTTTAGTTTTGAGTTTGTTGATGACACTATTAATATCATTATCAATTCTATAATTGACATACTTCTCCGTAGAGCGCGATGTCTTGGACATGCGCTTTCCAATAGGAATAGTATCACCGTAGAATACAATCTCTTCAATATTAAAAGCGTCTGCAATACGAAATAGAGAGCCAATATTTGGTGCATTACTAATGTTATCACAAATCAAGGTAATGGGATGCTTTTGTTTTTTGAAGTTTGAGTTGTAGTGGCTGAGTTGCAAACTGATTCCAGATTTATGAATTATGATTTACGATTTATGGGTTCTAAAATTGTAAATCTACAATCGTCAATTAGAGAAGGCATATTTTACAATATTGGCGCCCATTTTTAGGGCTTTCTCGCGTACATCTTCAGGATCATTGTGTACTTCTTGGTCTTCCCAACCATCTCCCAAATCACTTTCAAATGTGAATAAGAGTACCAATCGATTTTCATGAAAAATACCTAGGGCTTGAGGTGCTTTACCATCGTGCTCATGGATTTTTGGTAAACCATTCGGGAAATTATATGCCGAATTAAAGATTTCGTGATTTTTGGGTATTTCTCTTAATTCATTATTTGGAAACACTTTTTTTAGTTCTTTGGTAATATAAGGCTCCATACCGTAATTGTCATCGATGTGAAGAAATCCACCAGAAATCAAGTACTTTCTTAAGTTTTCGGCATCATCATCGCTAAAAAACACATTGCCATGACCTGTCATATGCAACAATGGGAATTGAAAAATATCAATACTGCCCACTTCAACCGTTTGGATATTCTCATTGATATTAGTATCAATATTATCATTACAATATTTAACCAAATTTGGTAAGGCTGTAGGATTACTGTACCAATCTCCACCACCTTTATACTTTAATACAGCAACATCTTGAGCTATAAGCTGAGCACTTGTTAAACTCATCATAATTCCTATGAGCAATGTAAGTGGTCTTGTTTTTTTCGACTGAAGGTTCATATTTCAAATGTAAAAAAGAAATCCTATGAAGTCTATTCTCTTAACATTATTTATAATTCCTGTATTTATTTTTTCATTGTTTAAGGATAAACCTACTACTTCCAGTAATATAATAGTGCTTGAATTATTTACCTCACAAGGCTGTTCGAGTTGTCCGCCAGCAGACCGACTTTTGAACGAAGTAAAGAGCGATAATATCATTGCTTTATCTTATCATGTGGATTATTGGAATTATATAGGTTGGAAAGACCCTTTTAGTAAATCTGTATATACTGAAAGACAGCGTGATTATGGTATTAAGTTTAATAGTAGTACCATCTACACACCTCAATTGGTAATTAATGGGCAGGAACATATTGTAGGTTCTGACAGACGCTTGTTAAATCAAAAGATTGGAAAGTATTCTAAAACTGATAATTTGAATAGTGTTTCCTTGACTGAAGTTTCTAAATCTGAAGCTATTGTAAATTTCAATTACAAAGTAGTAGGGAATCTTGACGATACTTATATACGAACAATTTTGGTTATTAATGAACGTAAAACCTCTGTGAAACGTGGTGAAAATAGAAATCGCGAACTCACCAATACTAATATTGTTGTTAATGAGCAGCGTTTTAAGCTAGAATCTAATTCTGGCAAAGGGTCTATCATAGTGCCAGAAATCGTTGCGTCTTCGGACGATTTATCCTTAATAGTTGTCATTGAGAATAGTAATCTAGATATTACCGGCGCAAATATGGAAGAAATTTAATTTTAAATATATTATCTCATGAGTTGGTTTGTTAATAAAGGTAGATGTGTAAAACTAGTATAAATACTTAATTGTTTTTAAATACAAGATTTTTAAATTTGTATATAAGAAAAAACCTCTTCAATACAACAGGAGAGGCTTTAACTTTAAACAGACCTATTGCTATCTTGGCTCTAACACAAAAAGAGATAAGTGGTTTTAGGTCTTTCTCAATTACAAAGGTTTGTAAAAAAAGTTAATCAACCTAGAATTTTGGAACTACAATCTCAACAGATCTTTAACAATCTAGTTGTTAATAAGTTAAGTTTTTTGTTAACAAGGCTATTGATAAAATACATATTAAAAAACTACTTGTTTAAATAATTAATTAAGCTACATGATACTATTGCGGCAGTTTCTGTTCTTAGTCGGGTATCACCCAAGGTCACTGGAATAAAATTGTCCTTAAGTGCTAGTGAGATTTCGTTTCTGCTAAAATCGCCTTCCGGACCAATTAAAATGGTGATATTTTTAGTTGAAACTAGTTCAGATTTGAGAGATTTTCGACCTGTATCCTCACAATGTGCTATAAACTTCTGACTTGCGATATCTTGATTTATAAAATCTTTAAATGTTATAGGCTGATGAAGTTTGGGCAAATAACATTGTAGGGATTGTTTCATAGCCGATTGAATAATCTTTTCAAAACGCTCTAACTTTACCACTTTACGTTCGCTATTATCGCAAATAATCGGTGTAATTTCATCAATGCCTATTTCGGTGGCTTTCTCTAAAAACCACTCGTAGCGATCGTTCATTTTGGTAGGTGCAACCGCAAGATGCAAGTTGTAGTTTCGTTTTGGCTGCAAAGTTTTAGAAACAATGGCAACGGTGCAGTGTTTTATATCTGCTAAGGTCAACTGAGCTTCAAATAACCAGCCCTGGCCATTGGTAATATGAATGTTATCTCCAACTTTTTTACGCAGCACTTTTACAATATGTCGACTTTCGTCTTTATCGAAGTCGAATTCCTCACTATGCTCAGAAATATTAGGATTATAAAACAATTGCATTATTCAGTAACTTCAGTATATTTTAAAACCGTGATTTCTTCAATAGGCTTTGCATCGTGAGTTTTTAGAATGACGTAATACCAATTCTCCTCCTTAATATCCAGAGTGAAAATATCTTCGATATTATGGGATCTAATGGCTTCTTCAAATTCTGGATGTAGTTGCCCTTCGGGAAACCAGCCCAAATCACCACCTCTTTTAGAGTTTTGGCCCATAGAATGTATTTTTGCTAAAGCTTCAAATTTATAACCCTGTTTGTATTGCGAAATGATTTTAGAGCGTTTAGAATTTATATCATCAAGTGCCATTTTATGACCATCAAAATAAATGTAACTCACTCTGTAATGGAGTGTTCTTTCTTTATCTATAATCTTATAGTAGGTTTTTTTATAATCTTTCTTCACAACTTTTTTACCACCCTTTGATAACTTGAAAAGGTCATCTGCCAATCGTGTTTTGTGCTTTGCCTTATTAAAAGTTAAGACTTTACTCTTGTTAGCCTTCTTATAAGTTTTAGCAAAGAATTTTGCTTCTTCAATTGAGCTTACGGAATCGAGTTCTTCCTCCAAGGATTCTTGAGAGAGACTTAAAAGTGGCATAAAGAGTAGTAAAACTAATAATTGCTTCATCGTATAAAATTTTAATAGGATTTGGGTTACACAAATCAACTAAATTTTAAAATGGAATTAAGGTAATTGGTATTTGCTTATCAACAGATGTTTTAACAATTAGCTAGAGAATAAATAGTTCCAAGGAATTACAAAGGGGAGTATGACAACCCAAACTAAAAAGAAAATAGCCATTCCTTTCGGATAGGGGTTTTGGTTTATAATTGCAGGAATAGCGACGACCATAAGCCAAGTGCTTTTGTAAATTAATTGTAAGACTAATACTGGTGAAAAGGCTTGTGGTCTAAAAAGTCCAAATACAGATAGAATTGCAATGCTTAACCAGAGTGCACCAACTAATCGAATATACTCTGAATTTGAATAAGCATTTTCAAAAATGATACTTACTGCAGTCTTTGGATAAAACAGTGACATAATGCCAATCCAACCTGCAACTATAACATTGGCTATATAAACTAGTTTTAGAATCATTTGATTTTTCTTTGAATTACTTTAATTATCGATACTGATAAATTAACTATAAGTATGAGTTGGGCTATCAAAAATGAAACTACTAAAATCTCGGTGTAAAAATCAAGATTATCACAATAATCAAATAATGGGAATTCTCCACACTTCTTTTCATAGTATAATTTTATAAGTGGAGATGCTAATGTTGGTATAATGGTCAAAGTGAGATGAATAATATTGAGCCTAGGGTAAAGTTTTATGTGTAGTTTTTCTGAAAATAAATAAACTAAACTAATTACAAACAACACTATTGCTAAAAGTATTGTGTAGTGTCTTTGAGCAATTACAAAATAGGTGTCGTAATAATTATAAACTATATCATTTTTTGATAATCTAAATTCCCGATAAACAGCAAATGAAATAATGCAGATCCAGAGAATTGTATATGGTTTCTTAAAAAATGATTTCATATCAAATCTTCAACCTCGCGGTAGCCATTACATCAAAATCCGAAAAATCCTGCTCTAAATATTTCAAATAGCCTACAATGGCAATCATGGCCGCATTATCTGTGGTATATTCAAATTTTGGAATATAAGTGGTCCAACCATGTCTTTTTTCGGCTTCCTTTAAAGCTTTCCGAATACCAGAATTCGCAGACACACCGCCACCAATAGCAACATATTTTATACCTGTCTGCTTCACAGCTAGTTTTAGTTTATCCATCAAAATACCGATAATGGTGTACTGAATAGAAGCACAAATATCATTTAAGTTCTCGGCAATAAAATCAGGATTGGCTTTGGTTTCGCGTTGCACAAAATACAAGATACCTGTTTTTAAACCAGAGAAGCTAAAATTAAGGCCATCAACTTTTGGTTTGGTAAATGGGTAAGCCTTTGGGTTACCAAGTTGAGCACGTTTATCAATTTCTGGACCAGCAGGATACCCCAAACCTAAAACCTTTCCACTCTTATCATAAGCTTCACCGACAGCATCATCTATGGTTTCTCCTAAAACTTCCATTTCAAAATAATTGGTCACTTTCACAATTTGGGTGTGTCCGCCAGAAATGGTCATCGCCAAAAAAGGAAAAGGTGGTTTGTTGTGATGTTCTTCATCTATAAAGTGTGCCAGTATATGTGCTTGCATATGGTTCACATCGATTAAAGGGATGCTCAATCCATAAGCTAAAGACTTTGCAAATGACGTGCCTACAAGCAAAGAACCCATAAGACCTGGGCCACGAGTAAAGGCGATAGCACTCAATTGGTCTTTAGTGATTCCGGCTTTTTCCAGTGCTTGATGTACCACTGGAACAATGTTCTGTTGATGCGCTCTGGAGGCCAATTCTGGGACAACGCCACCATATTCGGCATGGATTTTTTGGTCGGCAACAACATTGCTCAAAATTTTGTCGTTACATAATATAGCAGCCGAAGTGTCATCACAAGAAGATTCAATACCTAGGATGTATATATTTTCTTTTTTCATAGGCGATATTAGGCACAATAATTGTTAATTTTACCAGATATAGTCTAAGGTAGCATATTACAACGTACTGTAGTTGCAAAAGTACATGAATTTTTTAGTTTGAAAATTTGATAAATCAAACGAAAACAATTAATGTACTAACGAAGTGGTTCCTGATGTAAAACTAAATTTTGCAGATTTTTTCAAAAAAATTTTAGTTCTTACAGAAGAAAGTTAGTGAAGATTTCATCAATTCATAATTACAAACCGTATCAAAAGAATACTCAAAATAATAGGAAAAATAGCAGGTATCATTCTGCTCCTGTTTTTTATTGTGTTTTTGATTTTGGGTATTCCTGCCGTACAAACCAAACTTGGTAAATATGCCACCAAGAAAGTCAATGAAGAATTTAAAACCAATATTAATATTGCAAAAGTCGGGCTTCAGCTGAATGGCGATATTGAACTCAAGGAAATTCTGATTAAAGACCATCAGGAAGATACGCTTATTAGTATTGGAGAATTGAATAGCTCAATCGTTAGTTTTAAAAATCTATATAACGGTAAACTGAATTTTGGAGATATCGATATTCAAAATCTCGTATTTAACCTTAAGACATACAAAGATGAAGAGGACACCAACCTCGATGTTTTTGTAGATAAGTTTGAAGATGATAATCCACGTGAAGGCCCAAGTGAGTTTTTATTCTCATCTAGTGACGTATCGGTAGAAAACGGAATTTTTAGATTGGTAGACGAAAATCTTGAAACTCCTGAAGTATTTAATTTCACGGAATTAAATATTAATACGACTAATTTTTTGATTAGTGGGCCAGATGTCAGCAGTCGGATCAATAAATTTAGTTTTAAGGACAGTAGAGGAATTGTCGTTGATAATTTAATGGCAAATTTCGAATACACGCTTAACCATATGAGTTTTGGGAATTTAGATATTAAAACCCAAAATTCTGAGCTCAAAGGTAACCTAAGATTTGACTATAAACGTGAGGACTTAAAGGATTTTACAGATAAAGTAAATGTAACAGCTAGTTTCAAGGATTCTCAAATATCGCTCACTGAGCTTAATGTTTTTTTTGATGAATTCGGAAAGAATCAACGCGCCAGTCTCAATGTTGATTTATCAGGTACACTAAACGATTTGGCAGCCAACAATCTCAAGGTCAGTACAACCAGAAATACAAGAATCGTAGGTGATATTAAGTTTAAGAATCTTTTTAGTAAGGATGATGATAGTTTTGCATTGGATGGCAAGTTCAAAAATCTGGCATCTAACTATAATGACTTAACGGCACTATTGCCAAGAATTTTAGGCAATGCCATTCCGACGGTTCTATCTAAGGTAGGTAATTTCAGAGTTAACGGAACCTCCCAAATTACAACCAAGCAGATAAATGCTGATATAGCTATTGATACAGATTTAGGTTTCATCAAATCTAATTTAGAACTCACCGAAATAGACGATATTGATGAAGCAAGTTATATTGGGAATGTTGTTTTTGATGAATTTGATATCGGACAGCTAGTAGATGACCCCATGGCTAAATATGTATCCGCTAATGTCGATGTTGATGGTAAGGGGTTTACACTCGACAATCTGCGAACAGATATTAAAGGTGATGTCTTTAGTTTAGATTACAACAGTTATACATACGAAGGAGTTGCCATTTCTGGTGATTTAGGGAATAAAATCTTTAACGGAAGGTTGAAAGCAGACGATCCCAACCTGCAATTGGATTTTAATGGCTTAGTGGATTTTTCTGAAGAGCAAAAACAATTCGATTTTAAGGCTAACGTCGGTTATGCCAACCTAAGAGTACTCAACTTCGTTGATCGTGATAGTATCTCAGAGTTTAGAGGACTTGTGAATATAACAGCAGTGGGCAGTACATATGATAATGCAAGAGGTGCCGTAAACATAAAAAATACCACCTATAAAAATCAAGATAGCAGATATAGATTCGAGGATTTTGATATCGTGTCATCATTTGAAGGAGAAGAACGAACCGTGACAATTAATTCACCCGATATAATAACAGGAAAAATAAAGGGAAAGTTTAGAATTAGGGATATTCAAAAACTGACAGAAAATTCACTGGGAAGCATATATGCCAATTACGTGCCGTATGAGGTTGAAGAAGGGCAGTATATGGATTTTAGGTTCAATGTATATTCAAAGATTGCATCTGTATTTTTCAAAGATTTGTATTTAGGCAAAAATACCTTTATCGAAGGAAGAGTGGAGACCGACGAAAAAGGATTTGAACTCACCTTTAATTCACCAGAGATTAAATTTCAGGATTATTTTGCAAATAATATCAATATCGAAGTCAACAATAACAATCCATTATACAATACATTTATTGAAATTGATAGTTTGAGTGCTGGTATTTATGACGCATCGGATTTTACATTGGTTAATGTCACCAAAAGAGATACTCTACTGATTAAGACTGAATTCAAAGGTGGAAAAAACAATAAAGATGAGTTTAATCTTAACCTTTTTTATACCATTGACGAAGCTAACAAATCCATTATTGGTTTTAGAAAGTCAGATGTATTATTCAAGGGCTATGAATGGTTTGTAAATTCAGAAAAAAATAATTTCAATAAGGTACGCTTTGATAAGGAACTAAAGTCGTTTGATATTTTTCCGATTACCATAAACCAAGGGAATGAGGAAATTGAACTTTCGGGTATTATTAGCGATAGCATTAACAAAAATATAAGGGTTGATTTTAAGGACGTAGAATTGGTTAAAATTACACCTCGTATAGATAGTTTGGCACTTGATGGAATAGTCAACGGAAAGTTTGATCTCAATCAAAGCAATGGTGTGTATTTGCCAAAATCCAATATAGAGGTCAACAATCTTTTTGTCAACGATTATGATCTCGGAAACCTAACAACAAAAGTTGAAGGGAACAATTCACTCACAGACTATAGCGTTGATGTATCCTTGGTGAATGATAATTTAACGTCGTTTTCGGCAAAGGGTGCCATAGATGTTGCCAAAACTAGACCGACCATAGATTTGGATGTAATCTTCGACGAGTTTTTACTCGACCCACTAAACCCTTTAGGAGAAGGTGTTATTAGCAATATAAGAGGTCAAGTGTCTGGAAACGCCAAGGTTACGGGAAGTCTAAAAAAGCCCAGTATCGATGGTGAGTTACTTCTCGATAGAGCTGGCCTTTCCATCCCTTATCTCAATGTAGATTACGGCTTTGATTTTGATTCTAAGGTCTCATTGCGGAAGCAGCAATTTATTTTCAATAATGTGGCTATGACAGATTCTGAGTATTTTTCACAAGGCTATCTAAACGGCTACATTGAGCATGATAATTTTTCGGATTGGAAATTAGGTTTAGACCTCACCACAGATCGGTTATTGGTTTTAAATACTGAAGAATCTGAAGATGAATTATATTATGGTACAGCATTTATTTCTGGTGATGCTACCATAAAAGGCCCAACGGACCAATTAATTATTGATGTAGAAGGGAGTACGGCACAAGGAACAGAGTTTAATATACCGTTGAACGATTCTGAGAGCTTCGGTGACAACTCTTTTATACACTTCTTAAGTCCTGAAGAGAAAAAAGCTAGAGTAAGTGGGGAAATAGTTGAAGCTATAGAAGTGAAGGGATTAGAGCTTAATTTTGATTTGGATGTTAACCAAAACGCAACCATTGAAATTGTTATTGATAAAGATTCAGGCAGTACTATAAAAGGTAGAGGGGAAGGAAACCTTGTATTTTTAATAAATACCAATGGTAAGTTTAATATGTGGGGAGATTTCTCTGTCTTTGAAGGCTTATATAATTTTAGATATCGCGGACTTGTAGAGAAAAGATTCGATGTAGAGCAGGGAGGGAGTATTGTTTGGGAAGGTGACCCTTTAAAAGCCCAGATAGATATTAGAGCAGTTTACCAAGCTACTGCCAACCCATCAGTATTATTAGATAATCCGATAAGCCAATCCATTCCTGTTGAGGTAATCATTCATTTAACAGGTCAGTTAGAACAGCCAGATCCAGAGTTCGATTTCAGATTCCCAACGGTTAATTCTACGGTTAAATCAGAGCTAGATTATAGGTTGTCATCTAAGGACGAACGCGATAATCAAGCCTTAATATTTTTGGCCACAGGTAGTTTTGCGAATGGAGTTAGTGGTCTCGATTTTTCTGGAACCATTGCAGAGCGACTTAGCGGTATCGTAAATAACCTTCTCGGTGGTAACAATGGTGATTTACAGGTAGGGCTAGATTTTGAGCTTGGTCAGGATACACCAGAGCTACAAACCAATAGTCGAGTTGGATTAACACTACAGACTAAGATTTCCGATAGGGTTTTAGTGAATGGAACCGTAGGTGTACCATTTGGTACAGCACAGCAGACCACGATTACAGGAGATGTGCAGATCGACTGGTTACTAAATGAAGACGGTACATTACGGGCTAAAGTGTTTAACAGGGAAAATATCATCAGAAACTTTGGAGAGGAAATAGGCTACACTCAAGGTGTAGGTTTATCCTATAGTGTAGAATTTGACACATTTAAGGAACTTATAGATATCATTTTTTCAGGAAAGAATAGAAAGGATAAGAAAAATGAAAACGCCAATGAAAATCAAGAAGGTGAAGACGATGATTTTATGCCAGAATACATTACCATGAAGAAAAAGAAAACAAAATCCAAGTCTTAAATCACGCATTTTTTCATTATTATTTAAAAATTTATTAACGAAAACGTTTGAATTTATTTAGGCCTATTTTTTTTATGATTTAAGTCATAATATTGTGTGTTTTGTTTAGTAATTTTACTAAAAATAAAAAGGAAAATGCTTCACACAATAAAAAAAGTTGCGGTCTTAACTTCTGGAGGAGACTCTCCAGGTATGAATGCTGCTATTCGTTCTGTAGTTAGAGCCTGTGCCTTTCACGATATAGAATGTTATGGTTGCTACAGAGGATACCAAGGTATGATTGAAGGTGATTTTGAAAAAATGGATGCCCGTAGTGTAAAAGGTATCATCAATAAAGGTGGTACCATGCTCAAATCTGCAAGATCACAAGACTTTAGGACTAAGGAAGGACGCCAAAAAGCTTACAATGCATTAAGGAAAGCTGAAATCGATGCCTTTGTGGTTATTGGAGGAGACGGTAGTTTTACAGGCGCCATGATTTTTAATCAGGAGTTTGGTTTTCCTGTCATGGGAATTCCAGGGACTATAGATAATGATATTTTTGGGACAACCCACACACTTGGCTATGATACGGCATTGAACACTGCTGTAGATGCTATTGACAAAATTAGAGATACTGCCAGTTCGCATAATCGCTTGTTTTTCATTGAGGTCATGGGACGTGATGTTGGTCATATTGCACTTAATGTAGGAGTTGGTGCTGGTGCTGAAGAAATTTTAATACCTGAAGAAGATTTAGGTCTAGATAGGTTGCTAGATTCTTTGAGGCGAAGTAAAGCCTCAGGTAAATCTTCTAGTGTTGTTGTTGTAGCAGAAGGAGATAAAATAGGTAAAAACGTATTTGAGTTAGCAGATTATGTTGAAGAAAATATGACCGAATATGAAGTTCGTGTTTCAGTTTTAGGACACATGCAAAGAGGAGGAAATCCTTCATGTTTTGATCGTGTTTTAGCGAGTCGTATGGGAGTTAAGGCTGTAGAGTCACTTATTACTGGTAAAAGTAATTTTATGGTAGGTCTCAAGAACGATATTATGGATCTGACTCCATTTGACCAAGCCGTAAAAGGGAAATCAAAAATTAACATGGAACTACTTAGGGTTTCAGACATAATGACAATATAAAGACTAAAAAAAGAGAACAATGTCAAATTTAAAATTAGGAATCAACGGATTCGGTAGAATAGGAAGAATAGTATTTAGAGCAACGGTAAAACGTCCAGATGTAGATGTTGTTGCAATCAATGATTTATTGGATGTAGAACATCTCGCATATTTGTTAAAGTACGATTCAGTACATGGTCGTTTTGATGGAACCGTTGAGGTTAAGGATGGTCACTTAGTAGTAGACGGAAAGACCATTCGTGTTACAGCGGAAAGAGACCCGAAAAATTTAAAGTGGGACGAAGTCGGGACTGATGTGGTAGCAGAATGTACAGGGATTTTTACAACCCTCGAAACGGCACAATATCATATTGATGCAGGTGCAAAAAAAGTTGCAATATCTGCACCAAGTAAAGATGCTCCTATGTTTGTAATGGGTGTTAATGATGATGAACTTACTGCAGATCATAAGATTGTTTCCAATGCGTCATGTACCACAAACTGTTTAGCACCTGTAGCAAAAGTCTTAGATGATAATTTTGGAATAGAAGAAGCTCTTATGACTACGATTCATGCTTCTACAGCCACCCAGCTTACTGTTGATGGCCCATCCCGTAAAAATTATAGATTAGGCCGTTCAGCATTGACCAATATCATTCCTTCAACAACAGGTGCAGCTAAAGCTGTAGGTAAAGTTATTCCTAAATTAAATGGAAAACTTACAGGAATGGCATTTAGAGTACCAACTGCTGATGTTTCTGTGGTAGATTTAACGGTAAGACTTCAAAAAGAAACCTCTTATGAGGACATAAAAAAAGCATTTAAGGCAGCATCAGAAGGAGCTATGAATGGTGTTTTGGGATATACTGAAGAGCCAGTAGTATCTCAAGATTTTGTAAGCGATACACGCACAAGTATTTTTGATGCAAGTGCAGGTATTGAGTTAAATTCAAAATTCTTTAAAGTGATATCTTGGTACGACAATGAGTTTGCATATTCTACTAAGTTGGTGGATTTAGCCCAAAAAATCAACACCCTTTAGTGCGTAATAATCTTAGATATTAATTATGAAATTCCGCAGTGCTATTATATTTTAAGCATTGCGGATTTTTTTTAAATATAAATTATGATTTTAATCACCGATGGCGGTTCCACTAAATGCGACTGGATAGCTATAGATAATTCAGGTGAAAGACTGGCACAAAAAATAAGAACAAAAGGTCTTAATCCAGCAATTTTAACAGAAACTGAAATAAAGCAAATCATTAGTGGAAGTGACGAATTAATGCAGTTTAAGTCTGATGTTTCGCACATATTTTTCTATGGAGCTGGGTGTGGTACAGAAAAACCAAGAACTATGCTTACGCATGTGCTTCAGTTCTTGTTCCCATTAGCAAATGTTGAAGTACAGGAAGATACAATGGCAGCCGTAAGAGCATCTCTTAATCACAATACCGAAGCTGCTGTAGTCTGTATTATGGGTACTGGTTCTAATTGTAGTTATTTTGACGGTAACAATTTACATCAACGCGTAAAGAGCTTAGGTTATACTTTAATGGACGATGCCAGTGGTAATTATTTTGGTAAACAACTAATACGTGATTACTATTTTAAGAAAATGCCAGAAACCATTGAGTTGGCTTTTGAACACAAGTACAATTTAGATCCAGATTATATAAAATTCAATTTATACAAACAGGCAAACCCTAATGCTTATTTAGCAAATTTTGCGGAATTTATGTTCTTGAATAAAGATTCAAATTATATTAAGGAGCTCATAAAATCTGGGATAAGGGTATTCACCGAGAATATGATTTTACAGTTTCGGGAAGAACTAAATACAGGTGTACCTGTACATTTTGCAGGATCTATTGCCTATTTTTCAAAAGATGAAATCCTAGAAATTGCAACGGAATACAGCTTTAAGGTTGGAAATTTTATAAGAAGACCAATCGATGGTTTAGTCGATTACCATGTAAAAAATTTATGAATGGAAATAGCCATTATAGCTCATGACGGTAAAAAAGCTGACATGGTTCAGTTTTTAAATGAACATAGTGATATTTTGAACAAAAAAAATATTACACTTATATCAACGGGAACTACAGGAGAAAAAGTAATGAAGGCCGGATTTAAGGTCGATGCCTTATTATCTGGTCCACTGGGTGGTGATGCACAGATTGCAGCGAGGGTTGCTGAAGGGAAGTGCCATATGGTTTTATTCTTCAGAGACCCTTTGGATAAGCATCCTCACGAGCCGGATATTCTAATGTTAATGCGCTTGTGCGACGTTCATAATGTGCCATTAGCTACTAATGCTGCAACTGCAGAATTGTTGATTAGGGCTGTTTAGTATTTATAGTGTTGAATAGGCTGTTAATAAATCTCACTTTTGCTATTGTAAAGTTTATTATTTGGTCATATCTTTGCCATACAACAAAAATGAAACCTAATTATGTTTGAATTTGATCAATATCTGGGATTTTTAGCGTTTTTAACCATTTTAACAATTGGTTTCTGGCTAATGATTTTCCTTTTGACTTTTGTTATCCCTTACTGGGTGTTCGGTGCCGCAATTGAGCGTTTCAAAGAAATAAAAGAAGAGAAACGAGCTAAGCGAGAAGCTTAATCGCTAGTTCAAAAGTATATGACAAGAAAGAGTGCAATTTGCACTCTTTTTTTATGCCATAATTTAGGTATTTTAGTGGTCTTAATTTCCTGTGCAATGAAACGTTTTTTAATATTGATAGTGTTGATTAGTCTTAACCTTAAAGCCCAACAGATACTTCCTGAGCGGGAACGGGCCGAAGTGATTGATAAAATACTAAAGGAAAGGTTTGATAAGTTATTGCCGAAACTTATGGATAATACAGGTTTTGATATGTGGATTTTAATTTCACGAGAATATAACGAAGATCCTGTGTTAAAGACGATGTTGCCTGCGACTTGGCTCAATGCCAGACGAAGAACTATCCTCGTATTTTATAGGGATAAGGAAGCCAATACCATAGAAAAATTAGCTGTGGCACGTTATAACTTTGGCGAAAATATTAAGTCTGCTTGGGAAAAGGAAAAAGAACCCAATCAGTGGAAACGATTAATACAAATTATTGAAGAACGACAGCCAAAATCAATCGGATTGAATTATTCCGAACATTTCAATATTTGTGATGGCATTGTAAAAACGGATTATGAAGCTTTTATGGATAACCTACCAGAAGATTATCAATCCAAAGTAAAATCTGCCGAACAGCTCGCCATTGGATGGATAGAAACCCGTACCGAAACAGAAATGATTATCTACAATCAATTAGTAGATATTACCCATGATATTATCGCTGAAGCTTTTTCAGAAAAAGTCATAACAACTGGAATAACAACTACAACTGATGTGGAGTGGTGGATGAGAGATAAAATCATTGCTTTAGGGTTGAAAACTTGGTTTCATCCTACTGTAGATGTGCAGCGTACTGCGGAAGAATTAGGTAATCACTTGTATGCATTTTCCAATCGACCAGAAGATATGGTCATTCTTCCGGGTGACTTAGTACATTGTGATGTTGGGATTACATATCTTAGGTTGAATACCGATTGTCAGGAATTGGCTTATGTTCTAAAACCAAATGAAACAGAACCACCAGAATTTTTGCAAAAAGCGTTAAAGGATGGTAATAGAGTTCAAGATATATTCACCTCAAATTTTGAGACTGGTAAAACCGGAAATGCCATTTTGAAAGCGTCACTAGCACAAGGTAAGTCTGAAGGTTTTCGACCGGCTATATACACACATCCCCTTGGAACTTATGGGCATTCCTCCGGAACGACTTTCGGTATGTGGGACGCACAAAACGGTGTACCAGTTAATGGCGATTATCCTTTGCGTGAAAATACGGTGTATGCGATAGAATTAAACACCACAGTGACCATCCCAGAATGGAAGCGCGATATACGTATTATGCTCGAGGAAGCCGGATTTTGGGGCGAAGATGGATTTAGATATGTCAATGGTCGACAGACGAAACTACTAACAATTCCAAGGGTAAAATCGCATCAAGGAAATTAGGTAATGCGTTTTTGATGTTTGTAGAAGAAATAAGAAGCTGCTAAACCAACAAATGTAAACAAGCCCATAACTCCAAAGGCGTGTTGCAAACCTAAAGCACCTTCATTAGCATCTAAAAAATACCCCATCAATAAGCCAGCAAAAATATCTGGTGTATAACCGACTACTGAAATAAAACCAACAACGGTTCCTGTTATAGCTACTGGTATTTTGGCTTCTTCAAGCGTAGCAAAATATAAGACTCTGGCAGAATATACGCCAAGTGCCATGGTTCCAATCGATAGCACAAAGAAAAGTGTTTTTGAGTCATCAATTATTCCTAAGTAAAAAATGAGGCTGGTAATAGTCATTAACAAAAATCCTATGACAATCCATAAGGAAGCTCTTGTTCTATCAGCCAACAAACCGATAATGACTCCAATTACAGGTCTTAAGTACAACAGATAAGTCCCGATTTTGGCGGCTTCAATTTTATTGTATAGCATAACTTGCTCTGCATATTGGCTAAAAAGGTCGGTCATTTTATAACCATAATAGGCACAAAGAATGATAATCATCAGTAGCCAAACCGAACGATATTTAGCAACATTTTTAAAATTGTTAATAGTCAATAATTTTACAGGCTTTTCAGAAGAATCCGTTGTCGATTCCTTAAACCTTAAAAAAACATACACAATAATTCCAATAATTAGAACAGCCAAGGATGTGTATCTTATGACTTCTTTAAATGCTAATCGACGTTCTTCAACAGTTGTTAATTCAATATCTTTTGTAATGAATAACGAGAATATAATGACACCTCCCGAACCAAAAAGCGCGGCGACCAAACCACGTCCGCCATCTAAAAAACCAAAAGCAATCCCTTGTTTATCAGATCCGCCCCAAATTCTAGTTGCTTTTATCATAGCCGCCCAAAACAAAAAAATAGTTGTAAATCCCCAAAAACCGTAGAGCAGATGCAGATTAACAAGAGTGGGATAAATCGATAGGTAAAATCCACCCAACGCTGTTAAAATTAGTGCCGAAGACATTAAAACATTAGACTTAAATCGGTCCGCCAATGGTCCACCAAATAAATAGGAAACCAAGGCTACAATACCATAGGCCGAAAAACAACTTCCTAATTCTGTTTGTGAAATTGAAAACGATTCTAAGAAGGTCGTTCTAAAAATGCGTTGCAAAACAAAGGGTAAAATAAAAATAGTCTCTGCCGCCAATATCAATAATAGTATGATATATAAAGGCTGTTTTTTATTTTCTTTATGCTGCATTACACCTGTAAAACACCTAAATTAAAAGGTTTCTCAATAGGTGCATGGTTGGCAGCCTCAATGCCCATACTTATCCAAGTTCTGGTGTCTAAAGGATCAATAATGGCGTCTGTCCAAAGTCGCGCAGCAGCATAGTATGGAGATACTTGGTTATCATATCTCGACTTTATTTTATTAAACAACGCCTCTTCTTTTTCTTTGGTAATGGTTTCGCCTTTCTTTTTTAAGGAAGCGGTCTCAATTTGCAATAACACTTTGGCAGCAGATTTACCACTCATAACAGCTAGCTCCGCACTTGGCCAAGCTACAATCAATCTTGGGTCATATGCTTTGCCACACATGGCGTAATTACCGGCACCATAACTGTTGCCTATGACAATAGTGAATTTAGGTACTACTGAATTACTAACAGCGTTAACCATTTTAGCACCATCTTTTATTATACCACCATGTTCGGATTTACTGCCCACCATAAATCCAGTAACGTCCTGTAGGAAGACGAGTGGGATTTTCTTCTGGTTGCAATTGGCTATAAAACGCGTGGCTTTATCTGCCGAATCGTTATAAATCACACCTCCAAACTGCATTTCACTAGGTTTCGTCTTCGCGCCTTTGGTTTTAACAATTTGCCGTTGATTGGCTACAATACCAACGGCCCAACCATCGATTCGTGCATATCCAGTAATTATGGTTTGTCCGTAACCAGCCTTGTATTCTTCAAATTCCGAATTGTCTACTAATCGCTTTATGATCTCGTTCATATCATACTGATCAGCTCGACTATTGGGTAAGATACCATAGATATCTTCCGGATTTTCTTCAGGTTTGGCGGCTTTTATTCGGTTATAACCTGCTTTATCAAAATCACCGATTTTATCAACGATGTTCTTAATGGTATCCAAAGCATCTTTGTCATCTTTAGCTTTATAATCCGTAACTCCTGAAATTTCACAGTGCGTTGTCGCCCCTCCAAGCGTTTCGTTATCTATAGTTTCTCCAATGGCCGCCTTAACCAAATAGCTTCCTGCTAAAAAGATACTACCAGTTTTGTCAACGATAAGAGCTTCGTCACTCATAATAGGTAAGTAAGCACCACCAGCAACGCAACTACCCATTACTGCTGCGATTTGTGTAATTCCCATACTGCTCATAATGGCATTATTTCTAAATATGCGACCAAAATGTTCCTTATCTGGAAAGATTTCATCTTGCATAGGTAAAAATACACCTGCACTATCAACAAGGTAAATAATAGGTAAGCGATTTTCGATGGCTATTTCTTGAGCTCTTAAATTCTTTTTCCCTGTAATTGGAAACCAAGCTCCAGCTTTAACTGTAGCGTCGTTAGCAACGACCATGCATTGTTTTCCTTTTATGTAACCTATTTTTACGACTACACCACCTGATGGACAACCACCATAATCTTTATACATATCCTCTCCAGCAAAAGCACCAATTTCTATGGACTTTGACTTAGAGTCGAGTAGATAATCAATACGTTCTCTCGCTGTCATTTTTCCTTTGCTGTGGTGTTTTTCTATACTTTTTTCACCACCACCAAGCTTAACCTTGGCTAATCGTTTTTTTAAATCTGAGAGTAAAAGTTTATTATGATCTTCGTTTTTATTGAATTTAATATCCATCAATACATTTTTATTTGCTACGAATTTACGAAACTATACCATTAATTGTTAAAGCTGTTTTCTAAATGAAACGTTAAATATTTATTACATGGAAATATATTCCTTGGAAAACAAATTTTATTTTTCTAAATTTGTATAAACAAAAAAGGAAAACAGAAATGAGAAAAATAATAGTGTTAGCTGGAAGCAATAGCAGTACATCTATAAACAAGCAACTAGCTACTTATGCATCAAGCTTGGTAAATAATGTTGAAGTTAAGGTTCTGGACCTTAATGATTACGAAATGCCAATCTACAGCTCGGATAGGGAAAAGGAATCTGGTCACCCAAAAGAGGCAGTAGCTTTTGTTGACGAAATAAGACGTGCAGACGGTATTGTTGTGTCTTTAGCCGAATATAATGGAGCTTATTCGGGTGCATTTAAAAATGTATTTGATTGGGCAACACGAGTAGAGCAAAAAACCTTTTTAGGAAAACCCATGTTACTAATGGCGACATCACCAGGACAACGTGGAGGGCTTTCTGTAATGGGAATGGCTTCTGATCGTTTTCCGAGACATGATGCCAATATTGTTGGGAAATTTTCTTTACCAGCATTTCATAACAATTTTTCAGATGGAAAAATTACCAATGAAGAACTAAACAATGAATTATTAGAAGAAGTGAAACAATTTGAAGACAGTTTATAATTATGAATATCCAACAGTCAGAAAATGAAAAGAAAGGCGAGTTCTATTATGAAGTAGATGGTCAAAAATTAGGCTTAATGACCTATAGCTATGCAGGTCCAGACAAGATTATTATTGACCATACTGAAGTCGATGAGTCTCAAAAAGGTCAAGGTATTGGTTACAGCTTGGTTGAAGCTGCAGTCAACTTTGCGAGAGAGAATAACTTAAAGATTATGCCGCTTTGCCCTTTTGCCAATGCTGTTTTTAGAAAGCGCAGTGAATATAACGATGTTAGATTTTAATATGGGAGATTTAGCAAAGGATATCAATTCAAAATTCGAAAATAATAGAGTAAAAGCTTTACTTAATATTATTTATACAGCCAATTGGATTAACAGTTGCCAAAATGAATTTTTTAAGGATTATGGTATTTCGCCACAGCAATACAATATTCTAAGAATATTGAGAGGTGCTGGTGAGCCACTAAAAGTTCAGGTGATAAAAGATAGAATGTTAGAACGCTCACCAAATGCCACCCGATTAATGGATAAACTTTGTTCCAAAAACTATATTGAGCGCTTGCCGTCAGAACATGATAGGCGCGTTGTAAAAATTGCAATAACAGAAGAAGGCAAAGACTTATTAAAATCTATACCTAATAAAATAAACAAAGAGTTGCTTAAGAATTTAAGCGAAAAAGAAGCAGAACAATTGAGCAACCTCTTAGACAAAATGCGATAATACATTTTTTTAACCAAATATTTTCCATGGAAAATAATATAATAGAAATTAAAATGAAAACAAATACAATAAAACGAGTAGGGCGTAGTGACTTTGTAAATATGGGTCCTATACGACTACGTCAACCACTACCAACACAACAAATAGAAATGATAGACCCATTTATATTGTTACACCACTACGGACCATATACCATAAGTCCTGAAAGCAATCCTTTTGATTTAGGACCACATCCTCACAGAGGATTTGAGCCAGTCACCTTTTTGGTACAAGGGGAACAATTGCATCGCGATTCACTCGGTCATGAAAGTGTGGTCAAAGCTGGTGACGTACAGTGGACTACTGCTGGCAGAGGTATTATCCATGCTGAAGGTCCAACCAAGGAGTTTGTAAGCAAAGGAGGAACTATAGAAGGTATTCAACTATGGTTGAATTTACCTGAAGAAAAGAAAATGATTCAGCCCAATTACCAGCACGCTAAAAGTGAAGAATTTGAAGTGGTTAGTTCGCCTGATAATAAGGTAAAAACGAAAATTGTAGCAGGTTCATTAAATGAAAAACAAGGCAAAATTGTAACGCAAACGTCGGTCAATGCATTTATGATTGAAGCTAAACAAGGCGGAACGGAAACGGTTCATTTTACTAGCTCACACCAAGGTATGTTGTATCTGCTAAAAGGAAAAGTAAGGGTAAATAATGAAACCACTTTGGAATTGAATAAAAACCAGTTGGTTTATTTTAACCAAGATGGAGATGGTTTTAAGATCGAAGCAGAAAATAATAGTTTACTATTGTTTCTATCTGGTGAACCCTTTAATGAGGAAGTGGCCACTTATGGGCCTTATGTTATGAACACACAAACAGAATTGCTCGAAGCTATGCGCGATTACCAGATAGGAAAGATGGGATTTCTTCCAGTAAGTTAGTTTAGCTGTGTCATTACTTCCCAACTGCTAACAAAAACTCAGATTCAGTTATTATGGCAGAACGGATGCCTTAGTTTCAATAAAAATCGATAGTCATAAATTTAAAAGCATTCTTATTAAAGAATGCTTTTTTGGTTTATTTCACGATATTTGTGTTTCAACTAACTATCTAATAAAATTTTTAAGATTATGGCGATGAATAAAAATACCGTACTCGCATGGGCTACGGTACTCATGATAATAATGGGTATTTTATTAATTCTGATGGGTGCTTACCGATACGATGATGTTGCAGGTTGGGGATTTGCAACCGTAGGCATTGGTTTTTTTGCAATAGCATGGGTGTTTAATGCTTTAAAAGGACGTGTATAATTATGAGCGACGATAAAAAAGTCATTTTTTCAATGTCTGGTGTTACCAAGACATTTCAATCAGCTAATACTCCAGTACTCAAAAATATATATCTCAGTTTTTTCTATGGTGCTAAAATAGGTATCCTGGGTCTTAATGGGTCGGGTAAATCAACGTTACTAAAAATAATTGCTGGAGTTGATAAAAACTATCAAGGAGATGTTGTGTTTTCCCAAGATTATTCAGTAGGCTATTTGGAGCAAGAGCCACAATTGGATGATGAAAAAACCGTAATGGATGTAGTAAAGGAAGGCGCTGCAGAAACTGTGGCTATTCTTGACGAGTACAATAGCATCAATGAGCAGTTTGGTCTAGAAGAAGTTTATAGCGATCCAGATAAGATGGAAAAGCTGATGAATCGCCAAGCAGAGCTTCAAGATCAAATCGACGCTTCTAATGCCTGGGAGTTGGATACAAAACTCGAAATTGCTATGGATGCTTTAAGGACTCCAGACAGTGATAAAAAGATTAGTGTGCTTTCTGGTGGTGAGCGACGTAGAGTAGCTTTATGTCGTTTATTGCTTCAAGAACCTGATGTGTTACTTTTGGATGAGCCAACCAACCATTTAGACGCAGAATCGGTACATTGGTTAGAGCACCATTTGGCACAGTATAAGGGAACTGTGATTGCTGTAACTCACGATAGATACTTTTTAGATAATGTAGCCGGTTGGATTTTAGAGCTCGATAGAGGAGAAGGGATTCCTTGGAAAGGCAACTATTCATCCTGGCTAGACCAAAAGTCTAAGCGCTTGGCTCAAGAAAGTAAATCAGCATCAAAGCGTCAAAAAACATTAGAGCGAGAGTTAGAATGGGTAAGACAAGGCGCTAAAGGTCGTCAAACAAAGCAAAAAGCACGTTTGAAAAATTATGACAAACTGATGAACCAAGACCAAAAGCAGCTCGATGAAAAATTGGAAATCTATATTCCCAATGGTCCACGTTTAGGGACTAATGTTATTGAAGCTATAGGAGTTGCTAAAGGTTATGATGACAAATTACTTTATGACGATCTAAATTTTAAGTTGCCACAAGCAGGTATTGTAGGAGTTATTGGGCCTAATGGAGCAGGTAAGACCACTATTTTTCGAATGATAATGGGAGAAGAAACTCCAGATAAAGGTGAATTTGAGGTTGGTGAGACTGCCAAGATTGCTTACGTGGACCAAAAACATGCTAACATAGATCCAGAAAAAACGATTTGGCAAAACTTTAGTGATGAACAAGAGTTGATAATGATGGGTAATCGTCAAGTAAATTCTAGAGCGTATTTGAGTCGTTTTAATTTTTCCGGAAGTGAGCAGAATAAAAAGGTGAAGCTATTGTCCGGAGGTGAAAGAAACCGATTGCACTTAGCAATGACATTAAAAGAAGAAGGTAATGTATTACTTTTGGATGAGCCCACCAATGATTTAGATGTCAATACATTAAGAGCTTTGGAAGAAGGATTGGAGAATTTTGCGGGTTGTGCTGTTGTCATTAGCCATGATAGATGGTTTTTAGATAGAATTTGTACCCATATACTTGCCTTTGAAGGCAATTCACAAGTCTATTTCTTCGAAGGTGGTTTTAGTGATTATGAGGAGAATAAAAAGAAACGACTCGGAGCAGATCTAATGCCCAAACGTATTAAATATAAAAAGTTAGTTAGATAATAACACACATTAAATAATCAAATAAAAAGGCCTGCTAAATTGCAGGCCTTTTTATTTGATTATTTGTTATTATTCTAGTTGTCACCGTATAAATGACCCGTAAATTCTTTATCTGTTGCTTCGTAATCTTTAAAAGCGTTGGTTTCCATAAGCTTTTTGTTTTCAGCTTTTAGCTTGTACATTTTTATAATGGCAATAATAATAAATACAAGGAATATAGATGCTACGGCTATCAGAATCATAGTTAATTGTGTGGTTGTCACTATTAAAGCCTTGGAAAGCAGTTTATTAAGCATGGTTAAAACGGTTAGATTTGGGTTCTATGGTGCTAATATAGAAAAAAAACCTAAGCCAATTACTTAATTTTAAAGAAATTACAGTTTTCTTATAAACAATTTTATCGTTAAAACGAATAAAATATTCGATAAAACGCAGTGTTTTCGGTTAAAAGACAGGTTTTGCTAAGTTGTTAACAACTCAAAAATTTAACATTTCTAAAATCACTCAATAGTAATTCAAAAAACCTTTTTGATAGAATTATCAACTGTACTTTAGTTGTAAAATCTTACAGATAAAACTAAAAGAGACAATATTTTATCATTTTGCAACAAAAAATAGTCTTTTCAAATACCAGGTAGAGGTCTTTATTATATGCTGAGATTCAATAATTGGTAACATTTAAAATAGTGTAACAATTTTATTATTAATGCTACCTATAATTTGAAGGTAAAGTTTTTATAGTCTTAAAAAATTGCCGAAATTGCTTATCCTAAAATTTGTTCAACTAAAATAACTTGATATAATATGTCTGATGATTTTGATTTATTAGAGACCAACTCACAAGAAAAAACTGAAAAAGTAGAAGTCAACTGGGGAAAAGCCATAGACCAAATGAAGTCTAAATTGGCTCAAGAAGATGATCCCGAAAGTCGTCAGAAGATCTTAAATGCCACATTAGACAATGTTGTGGATATGGCAGAGAAGGACAGAACAACACTTTTGGATGCTATTAAGGATTTAACAGATTATCAAGATGAGGTAGGGATTATGTTTGAAGGGTTCTCCGCGCTTAATGCCGCTGAACAAAAAATCATCGATGATGCCGTTAAACGTTTAGAGCGTGCCAAAGTTGAACTAGAAGATGCAAAAGCTAAACCAGACACATGGTGGAATAATCTTTGGGGACGCAAAAGTAAAATTAAAAAGGCCGAAGACGAATTAACCGCTGCCCAAAAACAACGTGATGGTGCCGATAATAGAGCCAAGGCGATGTTCCAAGAGCGTATCGAAACTGCTGATGTGCAAACCCTACTCAATGAATTATCGTTTAAGAGTCAAGCTGCCATTAAACGTTTAAAAGATAGAGAACTCGAAATCAAGGAAGTTGAGGAGAGCTTAAAAGTAGCCATTGTTGAAGCTAGTAACAACCACACTAAAGCACTTCAAAAGAAGGAAGAAGTTGAAGCAAGACTCGAAGAACAGTATGCTTTGTTAAAGCAGGCAAGACAGGCTTTAGAAGAAGTTGCCGATAAGCAATCTCCTGAATATTCCGAGGCTTTAGAGAGAGTAACACAACTCGAACAAAAAGTAGAAGAACTGGAAGGTCTTAAGAATGCTTATACCACATTAGCCGCTTCTAAAGATAGTTTTGTACATAAACATAACTTAACCATTAAGGTATTGACCTCTCTAAGAAGTAATTTGCAAACCCATCGTGCTAAGCTTAAATCGGATACAGATGAGCGTTTAAAATATTATGATGGTTATGTTGTGGCCTTAAAAGCACGTACAGATCAAGAGTTTGCAGCAATTTTAGAACATTTAGGTGTAAAAACCGATGAGCATATTGGTGAAACCCTAGCTGCTATGCATACAGCAAGTGCTAAGGCGCGTCAAGAAATGATGGATAACATTCCAGTACACGAGAAAGTGATGCAAGGGATTTATGGCAGCTATGCTGAAGCTTTAAAAGATATACGATCTAAAGATGCCGAAATTCAGAAAAACTTTGCCGATCGTTATGGCATCGATATGAAAGAGATTTTTAACGAATACTATAATGCCGATTCTAATGCACCAAGCGATGGTGGAGGTGAGCCCGAAGGTGAACCAAAACCAGAAGCAGATGATTTACTTGGATAGATGGTAATCAGTTGCCGATTTAAACACTATTCACGGCCTTTGTAAATTGGATACTTGAAGAATGATAGTTACTCCCTTAGATTCAGCAACTCTAGATTCTAAAGAGCAATATATATTCTATCATAAAATGATAGATTTTACGCTCAAAGAACTTATAACAGCAGTTCAAGCCAAACAAATATTGAATCAACAAGAAGTTTTGCTATTTAAGCAATATACAGACTTACTGTTGTATTCCATTGAGGCTATGCGCGTGAAATATATGTACAATGACGATGAGAATATGAAGGTAGACTTAACAGATTCCAGCTTCCCAAATTATTTGGAGTTCCGTTACTTGTTCAATGATTTAGAGCTCAGGGAAGAATTTCTCGGCAGACTTACAGATGTGGATGTCCTAAAAGATGAATTTTTGGATACCTTAATGCGAAAAAAGCAGCCTATTTCTAAGCGAAAGCTGTTTCAGGCTTCATCGATAGTGTATTATACGTCTGCTAGAAAGGAATATATTTTCAATCGTTTTGTACAAGGAAAGATTATTGGTGCTCCAAAAGGTTCGCAAGCAGAGCATTTGGTCAGTTGGAGTTTTTACGACGTTACGCACAACAGACCCTTTATTTGCTATATGTATTTTAACTATGACGGAAGGGATGTTCAAGGTTATAAAGACGAAATTTACAGTGTTCTCAAAAACACTTCTGACCGTGAAATGGCTTTAGATACGATGGCTTATGCTATAGATAAACGACTGCCAAAGGTATTGCCTAAATTAATCAGACGTATCGATCTAGGGCCAATTCATAATGTATTTGCTAAAGACGAAAACGACGTAACGCATGCAATTTTAGATGGGATATCAAAAAAGACCATACCGTTAGAGTCTTATGCAGTGTCTTTTAAAGTAGACGAACTTGGTTCTAAAAGTGAATTTAAGGAAGGGGGCTTTTTCAACAAGCAAATCTTTCAAAAATGGGGAAACACATTTAGACAGCGTTATGTATTTGCACCACATAGAATTATACAATTATTATACAATAAAACACCAGAAATAATGAACAAGTTGGCTATTCCACCAGTTCAGGTTTCTGATTTAAAAATTAAGGATTAAAATTTATTATGAAAAACAAACTAAAGTTTTACGCACTTTTCCTCTGCACACTCATTGTTTTTGGTTGTTCAAATGATGATGATAATGGTTCGTCAAATGACATCACGGCCATTAATCTTGTAACTGGTGTGAATGCAAAATCAGATGTAAATAATATTTTTAGGTTGGGCAATCCAAACGTAAGAATGCCAATCGGCATATCTTCAGTAGCTATAATAGCCTACCCTAATCCCGTAATTAGTGCTCTAACTATAGAGATTTCACAGACCAATGAAGTTATGACTGATGTTTGGTTAGTTAGTGCAAATGCTCAGCAAATTTATCAGGATACCGATTTTGATGAAATCCTAAATGAGAACACTTATACAGTAAACGAAATTTCCCAAGCTTCTGTGCAAGCTTTTAATGGCCTGTCAAATACCAATATTACTTTAAATCTAGATGGTTTTAGTACAGGCTACTATCGGGTTTTCATTAAAACTAACCAAAGCTTATATTGGGATAATATTTACATAGACAACAATGGAACGGATATAACCGAGTTTTTCGAATCTTGGGAATAAGTCTATTCTTTCAATATAATTACATAAATCTAAATGGAACACAACTCAACCTTCCCTATAAAACAAAATGAACTCGATATGCTTCGAGATGAAGCGACGTCTTATCTAAAATCCATTCAATGGGAGCAGAGTCAGCGTGTTAAGAATAGAGATAACGATGGTAAGGACGGGTCGATTCTTTTGTATCTGTCAAGAGCCAATAATGGCAGTAGCGTTGCCGTAACATCGGTTTCTAAAACGATTTTAGCTTTAAAGAAACGCTTGTTGCCAGAATCTGTGGCAATTCCTATTGATTTAAATCACTCTTTGTTTGGTGTACAAGAAGGCATCACACTAGGTTTATGGATTAAGGACAGTTATTATGATGCTTCAGGATTATCCACCTTACACGAAAACAGGTCTGCGTTAGATAGGGCAGGAAAGCGGGAATATGAAAGCAAAATGCAAACGGCAACGGCATTTATGTTGTTTGCAACGGCTTATAAAATACTTCATGATTTAAAACCGCATGCTTCAGACGATTTATCAGTAATGAAACAAAAATTTGCAGGTATTCCAGAAGTATCTTTGTTATCTCCATTGAAGGGAATTTCCTGTCAGTTATTTTATTATGACAAGTATTTAGGGCATCCAGACATTATTAAAACCGATAGAGATGTCATTGACTTTACGGTGGTTTACTTTGAAGCGTTGATTGATGAAATTCAATTGCGAAAAAGTAGTTTAGAATATACTGAAACCATTGTCGATAGGGCCTATAAATTAGAGAATTCCGATTTTGCTGTTGATGGCTGGAACAACGTCTTTCAAGGTACAGCGGTTAGTGTGGAATTCAACAAAGTACAGTTTGAGCAAATTGTTGGTAATAAAGATGCTAAGCACTTCGCCAGACGTTTAACGGAAAGGCTCCTGAGCTATGACTTTGAAGCCAAGAAGAATCCATTTCAAGAATTGGGAGGTTTTATGCCAGTGTTCATGGGTTATGGAATTCCCGGTACAGGAAAAAGTATGCTCATTGCTGCCATAGCAACGCGATTGAAGGAACATAGTGAGCATCTGGAAATTCCATTTTTGTTTCATCCTATGCCAGATACAATTGTAAGTACGTTTCAAGGAGGCTCAGCAGAAAAGATGGTAGAGTGGATGAAACCCTTACAAGACCCGACTCGATTGATTTTTGCACCAATTGATGATGCAGAAAACAACCTACAAGAACGAACAGCGCAAGGGGTTTCTGCAGGAGTAAAAGAGGTGATAGGTGTATTTTTAAGGTATACAGAAGGTGCTTACGCGGTTAACTATGGCAACAGTTCTATCGGCTTATTTACCAACTTACCAGAAATGTTAGATAAAGCGGTGATTTCGCGTGTTCAAGGCCGTTTTAAGATTGATGGAGCACGTAATGAAAAAGATTTTGTAGATCAGGATTATTTATGGTGGCGAAAATTAGAGGATACCATGCCAGATTTCATTAATATGGATAATCCTGAAGATTACAAGTTTCTCGATGCGCAAAAGGTGGCAAAGAACCTTGGTGAGATATTAGAAAAAATTGATAAGCCAACTGAAGAGCGTGTGCTTGAGACTTTTGAAGAAGTCGCTAAGAAGTATGACGATGATGATCATATGTTCTATGCACATTTATATACCGAGATGCAGAAGATATTTCCATTCTTTTCATCGCGCGATGTGAGGAATATTCAAAAAGCAGTTTCACTGCGTTTAACGGATTTTGATTTAGAACCCGATTGGTTCGATAATCCTGAAATCTATTTCAAAAAAGATTACGATACCAAATTCGGCATGTTGCAAGAGCTGATGCGTGCCAATATGAAAGGACTAGATTTTAGCGATATTAGACGCCAAGAGGTAGTACGTTATTTAGATAATGTGGCTACCATTGCGGATACTGACTTTAAGCGTAAAGTGGATGCCAGAATTAATCAGCTGAATATTGAAACTGAAGCAAGGGAGCGGTTTGAAAGAGAAAATTAGAAATAAATACTGTGGATTTATCATTCCGGTAGAGTGAGAAACTAACGACGAGGAATCCCATAACGAATGAAAAGTCTAAAAAACATAGAACACATCAACCTCTCTAATGATTGGGCAACATTGCACAGGATAGATTATGACTTTCAATTTAAGAATGGCCAATGGAAACGCTTATCTCGCGAAACTTATAATCGTGGTAATGGTGCCGCTATATTGTTGTACAATAAAGACAAAGGCACAGTTATATTAACTAGGCAATTCCGAATGCCGATTTATGAGAACGATACTAAGGATAGTATGTCAATAGAGGTTTGTGCTGGCGCCATTGATGGCAACGATTCACCTTTGGAAACTATTATAAGAGAAACCGAAGAAGAAGTGGGCTACAAGATTGAGAATGCTAAGCAAGTGCTAACAGCATATACATCACCAGGTGCATTAACAGAAAAAATGTACTTATTTGTTACGGAATATGATGACAGTATGAAAATAAACGATGGTGGTGGCTTAGAAAGTGAGCACGAAGAAATAGAGCTCATAGAAATACCATTTAAAAAAGCAATTAGGATGATGGAAGACGAAGAGATTATTGATGCCAAAACAATTATGCTATTGCAGTATGCTCAAATCCATAAGTTGTTGTAATGCAAAAATTAAAGGAAGCCAATCTATATAGAAGTGAACTGATTCCGGTAAGTGGAAAACTGGTCGAACGTTATAATAAATGCTTAAAAACCTTAGGATTCAAAACAACAAAGCTCAAATCCTTCTCTATTGACGGAGTGGGATGGAGTCCAGAAGTGGCAGAAGAAAAGAAGGATGTCCACTATTTAAACCATGGTGATGCCAATCCACATGGTATTATAATTTCACCTTTACAGAAAGGAAAACCTGTTTATTTACCGTTTCATTCCTTCGATAGGGAAATGATGCGGCATATTTTTAAAACACATGGTAGTAAAATTAATGATATCACGAGAGATTCTGCGATTTGTATTGATTTCGACCAAGACATAGATGTTTTTTATGAACCTTTGGATGTTCTTAAATACGAAGATGTTAGTATCACCTTTAGGTTAATAGATAATCTCGTAGAAAAACAAAAAGAACAGCTTCAACTTGTCGATAAATTTAGAACGGGAAATAATTTTATAGACGAACGCATCCACAAAGAATTATTGGATTCCGCAAAGACTTATGGCGATTTACGCAATAGGGATTTAAACCTTCATCCGCTAAATTTTTCTACGGACTCCTTTTATACAAGAGCTTTTGACGGTGTTTACCTATTAAGAGACTTCATCAAGCCTATTTTGGTTTTTGAAAGTGAAGACGCATATAAAGAAGCCATTAAGGATACCATTCACGATGTACTGATTTATCATATTGACCAGCCAGAATTGGTTGACAAGCTAAAGAGTCACATCATTATTGAATGCGATTTGGAGTATATGGTAAAAACACCAAACTATGATCGCATCAAAAAATTTGAGCTGTATCAATTGCTTAAAGATGCAGAACATCCTATAAAAGAAATCTTGGATAGCAAGTCCTTATTTAGGAGTTATCTTAACAAAATTGATATAAAATCCAGAAAACAGATCATGGGTGCTGAGCTATATCTCGAAAGACTCGAACGCAGTAATGCTTTCAAAATTGAAGATATGGTCGATCAGTCCATGTATTTTGCATTGCACCAACCGCATTCTTCGCTATCTACTAAGCATCGTGACCTCATACATAAGTTATTGATTAATATTTCACCTAAGGATGTTTTGTTTTTGTATTGGTATGATAAAGAGCAGTTTTATAAAAGTTATGAGACTTGGGATGATTCATTTAGAGATTGGGTGATTGAAACAATTCGTAACAATATTTAGGAATTTTAGACTAATTTTATAAAGAACCTTAAATTCAATAAAATGGGATTAGGAATCGACATCATAATTTTTGTTTCAGCTATCCTCGTAGGGATTTTTATATACTGGCGAGAATCTAATGGAAACGGCGCTTACCGATTTATTAATAAAATAATGAATAGTAAAGAACTCCAGATGAGTGCTGATAACCCAAAGGGGTTTATCTATAAGCAACCCTTCATACCTAGATTACTGTTTGTGGTAATTTCTCTTTTGGTCGTTGGATTAATTCTTCAATTCTTAACACCAATTAAGGTTTTTTCAAATTTCTATGGCTTATCTGGTTTGGCCACCTTTGCTACAGGAACCATAATCGGAACTTATCTGGCAAATTTTGTAATCAAATCATCCAAAGTCATTGAAGAAAAAAGTGATTCTATTGGTGATTTGTTAGGTGATGCTGTTGAAAAGGGCAAGGATTTGATTGAAGACTTAAAGCCAGACACAACCAAGGAAATTAAAGAAACCAAAGAAGACATACAAACAGAACCCGAGCCTGAAGCTGAAAAGAAAAGTGCACGAGACCGATTAAAGGATAAGGGTCTGATGTGAAAATGTCATTACGAGGAATGAAATGACGACGTAATCTTTTTAAATTGAAAATCTAACTATAAACTAAAAGATTGCCACATCCCAAAATTTTGGGATTCGCAATGACAACTAATTACCATGATTAAAAACTATTGGAATAAAGGAGCAAAACAAAAACGAATCGCTGTTATCGTTGGAATTTTGCTCGTACTTGCGCTCTTCTTTTTTAGGGACGATTATCAACCTGTCTTACTTTTTCTAAGAAAATATATATTCATAATTCTTGTGAGCCTATTGATTTTAATTTTGGGACTCAGAAAATTCAGAAGGACAGCCAGTACTGGCGGACGTTTAGGTATTCTAGGTCTTTTAATCGTATTTTTTGGGCTATTGTATTTTTTAGGTTGGAACCAAGGGCTCTACGATTATATGAAAACCTATAATGTGTTCAATAATCTCAATAGGGTAGAAATAGATGAACTCCCTTTAACACAAAATGAGCGTATACAACCATTGCGAAACATATTTTCAATGGCTAATGAAAGTGTTGGGGAAACTAAAGACGTGTCTTTGCCACATTTAGTACGCATTGGTACAGAAAATAAATGGACGATGGCCATTCAGCCTAGTGAAAAATATATTATGCAGCGTATCAGTGATAATACAGAGGAGGTATTTTCTGTAAGTAGCACTACGCCATTTCCAAGGTTTTCAAATGAAAACCGTGTCGATATTACGTTTTCAATAGGCGAATCACTCATGTTTAGCAGAAACACCTACAATGCAGTGGTACAGCGTTTTAATCCTTGGATGTTATTTAATTATGAACCAAGCGATACCTTTTACATGAAAAATGATGAAGGCGTATGGGTGCAAGTGGTGAGTTTAATAAAGTGGAAAGGCTTTTTCTTTCCATATCCAACGTTTGGTGGTGTGATGATTATTGATAATGGTGATCATAATTTTAATGACTATTTAGAACGTATAACCATTGGAAAGGGAACGTTTATAAATCCTGATGAAGTAAAAAACTATAAATTTTTAACCAAGCAAAATACATTATCTGAAAAAGTATCTCAACTACAGGCAGAGTCTTTAAAATTTTTAGGAGGTTTTAGTGATCCTTTACCTTGGAATATGGAAACTGCGGTTAAAATACCTTTGATGCCTAAGGACCAAAACCAACAACCTTATGTAACGGATTTTGATTTTGCCGGAAGTAATTCGGATGCCTACAGCGGATTATATCATTGGTTTGGTTTAGAACCTGTTGGTGATGAGCGAACAAGTCTAAGTTATAGTGTTTTCGTACCCGCTGATGGTACGGACAGGTTATATTATTATGACCATGCTACGAAGAAACAAGGCTATGCTGGCGTTTCTGCCATGCCATTAAAGGTTAAGGAATCTAGAAAAGAATACGATTGGAATGCCAGCACACCAGTAGAATTTAGGCCTTACATTAAAGATATAGCAGGTAGAAAACGTATGTTTTTTCTAGGCACTATTTCTTCTATAAGCGCCCAGAACGCACAACAGTTTGATGGTGCTGCTACGCCAGATTTGGTCTTGATAGATAGTGAGTATCGAGATGTGGTTTGGATAGATGTGAAGCATCCTAGCACTTGGGACGAGAACGTTTATAGTCAGTTAAACGAAGCTTGGAGATCAGAAGAAGGCATTGGTTATTACTATAATGAAACACCAAAAGACGAGGATATGATTGAGCAAGCCATAGACTCCTTAAAAACAATTCCTAAAGTAGATGATAATACCAAACAAATCGAGGCACTACAGCGTCAGATCGATTCTTTAAAGGCCATTAAGAATTAATCCATGAAAAAGGGCTACAGCTATTTTTTTGCAATTTTGTTTGTAATAATGTCTTGTTCTTCAGAAAAATTCGATCTACCTCAAAATGCCATGGAATTACTAACAAGTAATTCATCAAAGACTTGGAAATTGGCCAAACGGTATAATGATAATTATCGTATGAATATGGGTGACTGTTTTCTTTCTTATAGAGTAACCTATAATTCTAATGGAATGACTACAGATAATAACTCTAAAAATAGAGATTGTGGTGAATCTATGGAAGCTAATTGGTCCTTCTATACCAATGATAAAGGTGCTTATATTAAGTGGAAAGGCGAAAAGGTAAAGACATTATTAAATCAAGAGAATGATTATAAGTTCTTTAAGATTAAGGCACTTTCGGATACACTTTTAATAATTAGTTTTAAGCATAAGCAGTTCGGCAATACCGAACGTACTATTTTAGATCATCTGGTGCCAGAGCATATAGAAGTAAAGGATAGAAACTATCATAATTAGTTTTGTTTTAAGTTGTCTTTATACGAAATCATAAAAATTTCTGAACAGAAAATTAAACTTGACTTTGAACTTTTTCATTGTGATGATATTGGACTTTATGTAATTGGTAAATACCCAAGATTCAAGTATGGTGATTTTTCTAATTCTGAAAACTTCAATTGGAAGTTTCACACCATTGCGACCATAAGACTTACCATTTTAAATCTCATTAATAGAAACATTGTTGAGATTTATCAAGTTCAGAAAGTCCATAGATACATTTTCGGTTTAATTGAAAAGGAAGCTACAGATTATTATTTTAAAGTTGTAGATCTTCACTTGGATAAGGATTGGTTTTCTGTATTGGTACATGATGCCATTAACGAAGTTAATCGATCAAAAAATCCAAATCTTTATAAATACATTAAATTAATTTTCGATGAGATCATTTTTTCACATAGTGACTATAGAGATCCTTCGAGAGCTTTTATAATCCAAATATTAAGGAAGTATTCCAATCTATTCGAATGGATAGAATTAATCAAAAAGAAGAAATTTTTTAAGCTATTAGATGACTATGAGGTCAAGGTAGAAGAGATTTATATTCCTAGAATTAATATGCAGCATAAATCTTTAACTGCTTTAGATAGTAGGCTTTATCATAATCATCGAGATTATTCGGATTTCTATCATAGTTTAGAATCTGCAATATCTAGAGATCTCGAAAGACGAAAAAGAAAGAATTAATCATAACTAGTTCTTTTAACTTATAATTACTTTCAGGGTATTAAAGCGTTTAAGTATTCAAAATCATAAATTTACGTTAATATTTCCTAGCACAGTTTTTGTAAAATTTGTTTAACGTTTATTTTTATTGTCTAATATTTTAACATAAATCATTAAACAAAAAAAATAATACACACTAAAAATTTAACGTAAAAACTAAAATGAAACAAGACGAAAACACATTAACAGTTTATTCTACAGATCCTATTACTGAAGCTGAAGTTGTAGCGGCACAGAAAGCTTGGGGTGAAGGTATAGTTCATATCGGAAAAGTGTTCACTGATGGCGGTGACTACGAAAAAGCGGCATCCGACCATATTCAAAATCATTATGCTTATGATTTGGGTATGGTGCTTTTTAAACCAACCCTAGCATCTGAAGATCAGTTTAGAGGTACCTTCGATGCGGCTTTGTCTTATTTTATTGGAGGAAATGAAACGTACCCTGAGGATGGTGGATTCGCCATAAAGCCTTGGACGAATGTACGTTGGAAAAATATAGGCATCATTAATGGCGGGACTAATATGGCTGTGGCTATGGGTAACTATTTCTTTACAACTACTGATGGTGATGAAGTTAAAGTAGAATACACATTGGGATATGTAAAAGATCGAGAAGGCAAATTGCGAATTGTTGTTCACAAGTCATCTTTACCATATAATCCCAATAATTAAAATGTCACTCATTTTTTCTTAAGATAATAAACCTTTCAGGTTAGAACATTATACAATCTGCTAAGTGTATTAAAAGTTCTATTTTACCTGAGAGGTTTTGTTTTTTATTTCACTAACTAATTCATATTTATGTTTTCAAAATTCTACGATTTTAAATATTTGAAGGGTGACTTAACAGGTGGTTTGGTTGCTGGTGTTGTAGCCTTACCATTGGCTTTGGCTTTTGGTGTACAATCAGGTCTTGGTGCTATTGCAGGTTTATACGGAGCTATAGCTGTTGGGATATTTGCGGCTATTTTTGGTGGTACGGCAACTCAAGCCAGTGGTCCTACAGGTCCGATGACTGTGGTTTCTGCCGCACTAGTTGCTGCAGCCATTGAACTTACAGGAAGTTTGGAAGCAGCCTTGCCTATTATTATTCTAACGTTTTTACTTGGTGGAATTTTTCAGATTGTTTTTGGTCTAATTAATATTGCAGGCTACGTTAAATACTTTCCGTATCCTGTGGTTTCTGGTTTTATGAGTGGTGTAGGTTTGATTATTGTTATTTTACAAATATTTCCGTTCGTTGGTCTAGATTCCGCAAAATCAACTTGGTTGGTTATTCAGGATTTACCACGTTTATTTTCGGATTTCAATTGGCAAGCACTTGCCTTGGGAGCTTTAACCGTTCTGATATATTATGTGTTTCCATATATAACTAAAGTGATTCCTAGTGCATTAGTGGCCTTAATCGTCGCTTCAATTGTTGGCTATTTTCTTAAATGGGATGTGCCGATTATTGGTGATATTCCATCAGGACTACCTTCTTTACAATTGGATGGAATTTTTTCAATAGACGCAAGTGCCTATATGCTTATAGGTGAATATGCAACGGTATTAGCGATTTTAGGCTCCATTGATTCTTTGTTAACTTCTGTCATTGCTGATAATATGACCAAAACTAAACATAATAGTAATAAGGAGTTGATCGGTCAGGGAATAGGAAACTCCATTGCTGCAATTTTTGGTGGTATTCCAGGTGCAGGTGCCACAAAAGGTACTGTTGTTAATATTAATGCTGGAGGTCGTACACGTCTTTCAGGAACTATTCATGGCTTATTTCTGTTGGCAGTTCTGTTGGGCTTAGGTAAACTTGCAGGTTATATTCCTTTATCCGTACTAGCAGGCTTGTTAATTCCCATCGGTTTTAAAATAATTGATACCAAAGGCCTAAAACATTTATTGATAGTTCCTAGAGCTGATGCTATCGTTCTTATTTTAGTACTACTAGTGACCACATTTGGCAGTTTAATACAAGCAGTTGGCATGGGCTTATTATTGGCTTGTTTATTGTTTATGAAACAAGTAGGCGACATTGGCGAAAAAGGTATGGAAGTGGGGACCTTAGCTGGTTTTGATGGTGAGAAACCTTGGCAAGATGAAGTTGAATTTTATAACAAATACAAGGACAAAGTATATATAAAGCATCTGTATGGTCCTTTGTTTTTTGGTTTTACGTCTCATTTTCAAGAGGAAATAAAGAATATACCTGAAGGTGTAAAAGCATTGATAATCCGTATGGACCGTGTACCTTATGTTGATCAATCCGGATTATATGCCTTGGAGAATGCCGTATTGGATTTAGAGCAAAGCGGAATATGTGTTTTACTCACTGCTTTACAAGAACAGCCTAAGGATAAGTTGGTGTCTATAGATATAGTTCCCGATTTAATTTCCGAAGAACATATTTTTGAAAATATTAATGATGCGTTTGATTACTTAAAAGCTGAATTCAAACTCTAAACTGCAACAACATTTTTATATCAGAACGTTTGTAGGGACTATCCTTTTCGAGTTCTAGTTCTTTAAAGCCATATTTTCTGTATAAGTAAATGGCGTTTTCTAGTTTCGTATTAGAGTAGAGCATAAGGGCTTTTAACTTTTTGGTTTTGGCAAAATCTATACAATGTCGTAATAATTGCTGACCAATCTTTTGCCCACGCTCTTTAGGGGATACTGCCATTTTGGTGAGTTCTAAGATAGCTTCTTGTTTAGTTGGCATCAGTGCTACGGTACCTACGACTTTTTCATTTTTTAGCGCAAAGAAAATAAAGCCTCCTTTATTGATAATGTAGATATCGGGTTTACTCAGTACTTCTTCATCAAATGGCTCAACATAAAAAAAGGTTTTGAGCCATTCTATATTTAAATCGTAAAAGTACTTGGCATGTGCGTTGCTATAATCAATAATTTTAATTGCCATTTGCTCTGATAAAATCAGTGATTAAATAGGTGATGAGTTTACCTACTTTATACTGTGATTTTTTTCTTGGTGCTGCTTCACAAATATGCAAATAAGCCGATTTTTTATGTTTCCCAAAATAATGTACAAATTGTCTAGCTTGCTTTGTATTGAAACCACTCGGTGTTTCAGCACTACTTGGAATATTTTCTATGGCATCACAATCGATTTCTATCCCAAAAAACTTTCCCGAAATATGATCAGTAGCCCTTTCCATTTCAGAATTAAAATCAAGTTCTTTACTAATCTCAAGAGCCTCGTAAGTGTTGTATTTAATGTTCTTAATCTTCTTTAGGGTTTTAAATAATTTTTCTGATGTATAGTTTTCGTGCAATCCAAAAATGAAATAATTCTTCAAGAAGCCTTCCGCATAAGCGTAACTAAAACCATTGCCACTATGTCTGCCTTCCTCAGGTCTAAAGTCAGTGTGGGCATCAAAATTGACAACATTCACCTTGTCATTTTTAGCAAGAGCTAAGCCTTTAATATTTCCATAGGCATTATTGTGACCTCCACCAATAATGATAGGGGTTTTACCTGCCTTAATAATTGACGATACAAGGTAAGTCACATCCTTATCTATAGCTTCTACCAGTTGTCGTGCTTTTGATATTGATTTTTTATTGGGTTCTTGGCTCAGCTTATCCCAATCACTAGTGTAATCTAAATATCCGAGAATTAAAACGCGTTTAGCCTTTGAAAAAGGATTACTCTGGATATTTAACAAAAATTTTTTTACAACAGACCAAGCTTTGTAAGTTCCTGTTTTTCCGTGGTTTGCGTAGACTCCAATATCTTCACAGATACCAAAAATTACGTACTCAACATCTAAATTGACAATGTCATCGTATATGTTAGTGAGTTTAGGTATTAACCGAACATGTTCTCCAAATTTTGATTCTCCTTTACGACGCTTTAAAAGTGTATCGCGATCTTTTGAAGTGAATAATACGAGATTCTTCATTTGGATTTTAATTAAAAGATTAAAATAAAAATATAGCTTTATTTAAACAATAATAATGTTTTAATTTAATTTAAAAACAAGAATTGACAATAACTTAAATACTAAAAATTATGGAAGGTTCACAAAAATCAAATACAGGTCTTAAAATAGGATTAGGGATGCTTTTGGTCCTTTTTTTAGCAACTGCATTTTATGCATCAAAACTGTATTCTGACAGTAAAGAGCAAGAAAAAGAGTTGATTTCAGAGAAGCAATTAGTGATGAATGATCTCAATAACATGGCAAAGCAATATGATCAAGCTATTGCCGAAAGTGAAATTAAAGATCAGGATTTAGTCGCTGCCAGAGAACGCATTCAGGGTCTAATGGATTCTTTAAAGGTTTCCCAAAACAGTGTCAATAGCTTATTTAGATATAAGAAAAAATTCTTGGCCTTACAGGAAGAAATGGATGAGTTGCTTGCGGAAAATGACCGTTTAAAGGTAGAAAACGAATATTTGGCGACGTCGTTGGATAGTACTCAAGTGCAGTTGGCCGAACGTACGGTTTTTACAGATTCCTTATTGGTGCAAAATACCGAATTGGCAAATGTTGTTGAGGATGCAGCAGCATTACAAACTGTTGGGTTAATTGGTATGGGTGTACTTGAAAGAAGTAGTGGAAAACAAGTGCCTATGGAACGTGCGCGTAGAACTGATAAGATTAAGGTCTGCTTCACCGTAGCTAAAAATACCTTAACAGAGGCTGGTGATAAAGAGTTATATATTCAAGTAATTGATCCTAAGAACAATGTTTTAGGGTCTAATAATCAAGTTCAGTTTGAAGATCAGGTGTTGAACTACAGTTTGATAAGCCGATTTAACTATGAGAATAGAAACTTGAATATCTGCGAGTATGTTTCAAAGCCAAGTGATTCTAAATTTGAAAAAGGACGCTATCAAGTAAGTGTATTTAACGATAAAGAGATGATTTCTTCATCAGAGTTTGTTCTGAAATAAGAAATTTCTATTTGATTAATAGCTATTAAATCCGGAAGTTTTCTTCCGGATTTTTTATATCCTTAAGTTGGCCATTAATCACGATTTGCTCTATAGGATTATGAGCGAACGCATAAGGGATTTCGCTATAATGGTTCAAGGGTTTTGTAATGATTACATTAGCTTTCTTTCCGCGTGTGATACTACCGTACATATTACTGATTCCCATAGCATAAGCACCATTAATTGTTGCCGCATTTATGGCTTCTTCTGGTGTCATTTTTAATTTTATGCAAGCAGTGCTAACAACAAAATTCATGTTGCCACTAGGTGCAGAACCAGGATTATAATCCGAGGCTATAGCCAATGGTAAACCTGCATCGATAAGTTGCCTTGCTGGTGTGTAAGGAATGCCCAAAAAGAAAGAGCAACCTGGTAAGGCGACAGGTATGGTATCCTTATTTTTTAAGGCTTTGATATCTTCAGCATTCAATTCTTCCAAATGGTCTACGGACAGTGCGTTATACTTTGCACCTAAAGCTACGCCACCAAGAATATTAAATTGGTTGACATGAATTTTAGGTCTGAATTTATACTTTTGGCCAGCTTTAAGAATGGCTTCCGTATCGTTGATGTCAAAATAGCCATCTTCACAGAACACATCAATATAACGAGCGATGTTTAGTTTGGCCGCTTTTGGAATAAGCTCTTCAGTAATGAGTTTGATGTAGTCCGGTTTTTTCTCGCGATAGTCTTCTGGAATGGCATGTGCTGCCAAAAGGGTGGGTGTTATTTTTGCTAAACTTTCTAGTTTAATACGTTTGATAACACGAAGCATTTTTAGTTCGGCTTCTACCGTAAGTCCGTAACCCGTTTTGATCTCAAAAGCGCCTGTACCTATTTTAATGAGTTCTTCCAGTCGATTTATAGACTGTTCGTATAAATCCTCTTCAGAAGTATCTTGCAATAGTTTAGCAGAATTCAAAATGCCTCCTCCACGATTGGCAATTTCTGCATAGCTTAAGCCATTGATACGATCTACGAACTCTGTGGTTCTATTACCAGCATACACCAAATGCGTATGGGAATCGCACCAAGAAGGCAAAACAATCTTGCCAGTGGCATCAACAATGGTTTCCGCTTCTATACCTTCACAGTATTTCATATCACCATATTCTATGATGGTATCGTGTTCTATATACAAATAAGCATTTTCAAGTACAGAGAGGGTTTTCATGGCTTCACCTTTAAGAATCAATACATTATGATCATGTACTTGTAAAAGTTGCTTAATATTTGTAATAAGTATAGACATAGAGATGGCTTTCTGTAAAGTTGTCGATTTTTTTTGAATAAAAAAAACGCTAGTAGTTAGTGCTAGCGTTAATTTATGGAACTATAAATTACATATTAGTCTTTGATAAACTTAGACATAAATTCACCATTAATGTTTAAGGAGTATATGCCATTTGCTAGCGTTGAGACATCAAGTGGTTGATTGACATCGTGAGATTTCACCATGACAACTTTACCTAGGATATCAAAAATGGCTATATTGATAACAGTAGCATCGAACACTTCAAAATTTAAAATATCCGATGTTGGGTTAGGGAAGACGGATATGGTTTGCTGCGAAAAATCATCGATATCCAAGGACTCCAGTAAGTTTTCAAAATAATTTAAATCATTTTGGTTATAAGCACAACTCACAATATCATTATCACCATCGTTATCAAAATCATTGATGGTATAAACAAATGCTTGACTTTGTGTATTGTCAATAACAGTTTCACTACCAAAACTTCCCGATCCATTATTCTTAAACCATACTAAGTCATCACCAGCACCAGAGGACCCGCTACTTAAAACGATATCGTTAAGACCATCCGCATCCAAATCTTTAAACTGAGCAACGGATGGATTAACAATTGCGGTTGTAAATGCCGTTTCCGTAAAACCTGAACCATTATCCTCATACCAGTAAAGACTTCCTGTAGGCCCACCGCCAACAGAAACCTCAGTAGCTAAAATATCGAGGTTAGTATCTCCGTCTAAATCTTCAAAAGAAGCACTAAAAATACCAGTTTTTCCTGTTGCCACTGAGTTAGTATCCTTAGTAAAGGAAACCGTTCCGCTAGGAATTAAATTGTTTCTAAAGATTTCGATGACATCATTACCGTCATAGGCAGTTGTTGCAATCAAGGCGTCTAAATCGCCATCTCCATCAATGTCGCTCAAATTAATGACACTTGGTGCATTTAAGGTATTATCAATTCTGGTGGTTTCGAGGGTAAAATTACCTGCACCATTACCAGAAAACCACATCACTTCGTCATTATCGTAGGCTGTAACTGCAATATCCAAATGGGCATCGTTGTTAATATTGCCAAGTGCTATACCTGAGGCACCGCTTATACCATTTGAAATCACATTTTGGTTTACAAAGTTGCCGTTACCGTCATTTGCGATCCATACCATACGGTTATTATTATAACCCGTAGCCAAAATATCCAAGAAGGTATCGCCATTAAGGTCAACGAGCTTTAATGCTCCTATGCCATCCAGAACATTAGATACCAAGGGTTGTATAGTAAATGTACCATCACCATTATTTTTATACCATTCAATGGTATTCCCGATATAAGTCCCGATTACGATATCTGGAAGCGCATCAGCATCAACTAGGCCACTAGCTATCGCGTATGGCGCATCACCTGTATTACTATTTATAGTTGACTTGGCAGCCCAAACCGTTTGTGCTTGGGTTGTCATTAATACGGATAGTGTTAATAAGAGGGCTAGTAAAGAATGTTTCATGAGCATTGCATTAATTTTTACACCAATGTAAGCATATATTCAGTGCGGATTTTGAAACTTCTATAATGTAATTAACATTATTTTAAACTCCCTACCATATCCTCGGGTTTAACCCATTCGTCATATTCCTCAGCGGTAACATAGCCTAAATTAATGGCTTCCTCTTTTAAGGTCGTACCATTTTTATGGGCGGTGTTTGCAATCTCAGCCGCTTTATAATAACCGATTTTTGTGTTTAAAGCGGTGACTAACATTAATGAGTTATTGAGCAATTGTTTTATGACGGAATGGTTAGGCTCAATACCAATAGCACAGTTTTCCTCAAAGCTGACACAAGCATCACCAAGCAGTTGTGCCGATTGCAGAATATTGGCAGCCATTACTGGTTTAAAGACATTAAGCTCATAATGGCCTTGCGTACCACCAACACTAATCGCAACATCGTTACCCATCACTTGGGCACAAACCATGGTTAAGGCCTCGCATTGTGTAGGATTCACTTTTCCTGGCATTATGGAACTACCAGGTTCGTTGGCAGGAATAATAATCTCACCAATACCAGAACGTGGACCAGAGGCCATCATTCTAATATCATTGGCTATTTTATTTAAGGAAACGGCCAATTGCTTTAAAGCTCCATGCGTTTCTACAATTGCATCATGCGCAGCCAAGGCTTCAAATTTGTTTTCTGCAGTGACAAATGGTAAGCCTGTAAATTCAGCGATGTATTTGGCAACTAATACATCATAACCTGCAGGTGTGTTGAGTCCGGTGCCTACAGCGGTACCACCTAAAGCGAGTTCACTTAAATGCGCTAAGGTATTTTCCAAGGCTTTTAGACCATGATCCAATTGCGAAACATAACCTGAAAATTCTTGGCCTAAAGTCAATGGTGTGGCATCCATAAGATGTGTACGCCCGATTTTTACGCAATCCTTGAATTCCAAAGCTTTCTTATGAAGCGTGTTTCGTAATTGGATTACGCCTGGAATGGTGGTTTCTACCACTTTTTTATAGGCGGCAATATGCATCCCAGTAGGGAAGGTATCGTTAGACGATTGCGATTTATTAACGTCATCGTTTGGCTGAATGGTTTTATCCCCTTCACCTATCACTTTACCTGCAATTTGATGGGCTCTATTGGCAATGACTTCATTCACGTTCATATTGCTTTGTGTCCCGGAACCCGTTTGCCAAATCACTAAAGGAAACTGATCATCATGCTGACCATCCAAAATCTCATCACAGACTTGGGCAATGAGATTGCGTTTGTCTTTATCTAAAACGCCTAATTCGCAGTTGGCATAGGCTGCTGCTTTTTTAAGATAGGCAAAACCATACACCACTTCTAATGGCATTGAGGCTGGTGTTCCAATTTTAAAATTATTACGCGAACGCTCGGTTTGTGCTCCCCACAATTTATCGGCAGGTACCTTAACCTCGCCCATGGTATCTTTTTCTATTCTGTATGACATGATGTGTAAGTTTTTTAGGAATTACAAAATTACAGATTTAGACTGTTTAAAAGCTGAAGAATGTCATATATTTTAAGTGCTTATAAATATGAAAAATACGTAGTTCTACGTATTGACTTTTGTGTTTTAACTAATTAATTTTAACGGAAATAAGTTATAGCGCTGTATACTTATGAGATTTAAAAAAAAGGGACTTAAATACAGATATGTTTACTAGTTAGCAACAAGCAAAAGAAAACTATGGAAGAAAACAACATCTTACCAAATAATCCAGAGCATAGCGGACAGGTATCATTACCTTTCAATGAAAACCAGTTTAAGGATTTCATTGTAAGTTTATTAGGTAAACCTCAAACTATTACAAAACATTTAAGAGGTAAGTTTGAAATAGACAAAAATAATCTTACAAGTATCTTTGAAATAATTAACCAACGGATTTACCAACAGAATGATGCTAAACTCATACAATTTAGAGCATCAATTTATTATAATGACAATACAACTGTAACTTTAAATGGTTATGACCATTTGGTAAATTATAATGAGAAACTACCTTTAATTTCTCAAGCAGTTCATTTAACTTGGCAATATTTGGTGAAATTTAAAGATAAGGGCTCTTTTGAAAAACAAGAGATTGCTCTTTCATTTATTACTGAAACAGACGGATCTGTTCCTTTTGTGGATGAAACATTTGCTCGACCATATTATGACAGTGGAGTGAGTTTTAGAATTTCTCATACTGGCAGAACTTGGGGTGCTGATATAGAAGCCATTTTGACTAAACACCTTGAGACTTTAGTTCAAAAAGAATCAAAATTCGTACGCTTTTTTAAATATAATAGCGATAGTGCAAATCACGTTTTATCTGCAATATTAGTTGGAATCACTTTGTTCTTTGCCATTTTTAGAACTGAAAGATTGAGACTTATTAATGCCAATAATGAAGATTCTCTATTTTGGATTCATCATTATGGGAGTTATATTTTTTTATTTTTTGGAATATACTTTTTGTATAGGATAACTATGATTCTACTCGAAGAATTTCAGTATTATGGCGCACCAAGTTTCGTTCTGTTAACACCCGAAAGTGAAAAGTATAAAACTAAAAGACTATCGAGTTATAGAAAAGAGGTGTTTAAATATATTGGGACTTTAGTTATTAGTATAATAATAGGCTTGGTTACAAATATACTTTACAATCACTTTTTGAATAAATAAAAGCCAGTTGCTAACAATGGCTATAATTCATTGCTATGAATAAACTAAAAACAAAATAACTAAATTTATTTCGGCTGATTTCTACGGTTGAAAATCTATCGATTTTCTTACCACAACGAAATCATAGCCGAGACCGTTGTGCTGAATTAGAATCATAAATATGGAACAAGAATTACTTAAATCACTTGGTCAAATTGCTGGATTAGCAGGAATTGTGTCTGGAATAGCTTTAATACTCTTTAGACAGATAATTCAAAAACAATTCTTCTCAAGTCTTACGAAAAAGCACTCGTATAGAATAATTTTAACTATAACGATAGCTGTATGGACAATTGCTCTTGCAGGAATTGGAGCTTGGGCCTATGTTGAAATCAATGGCAAAAAACCTATTGAAACTACCTCTGAAGTATCATTAGATTCATTTAAACTACCAATAAATACGGGATGGGTGTTTGTCGGATATTTTGATATTGACAAAGAATTTTGGACTGAGGGTCCCTATATATCGATAATAGAGACTAATTCAAGGGGACAGCGTAACTACGTTGAAAAGGGAGACATAGTTCAAATGAAGGTTTCAAGTGATTTAATTGTGAATAATTACAAAAATAGTGGAATGAGTCAAGCTTTTGTTTCACCAGTTCAAGATGAACATCTGAATCCAGCAGATTATACCGATTTTAAAGTTCCAACAAATTCGAAATGGTTAGTCAGAGATGTTCAAGAAGGCTCATGGATTGGAAGTCCACAGGCTGGTATGTGGATTAGAATTGTAGATATTCCAGAGTAAAACTCAGCACAACAAAACCTAAACTGCATTAAAACGTAGTTTAGCCAAAACCGTTAGGTGCAATTTGGAAATTCAATTATGAAAAAGAATCTTTTGATAATTACAATTTTACTAATTGGAATTATAGCAGTCTATTTTCTTGAATTGAACGACCGACTTTATAATAATGGAGATGGATTTTCTTATATGACTTTTATAGATAACGAATATCGTCTTGGAGATGAGAAAAAAGACAAAGATTATCCTAAAGAACTTTACAAACGGAATTTTCTAAATGAGGACTATAAATTTCCAAGAATTAAAGTGGATGATATCAAAATATATAGGAATGTACCTTTTGTTAGTAGACTAACTGGTAAAAGTTTGTCAGAAAATCAAAGACTCGAAGTACAAAAGTTCTTTAATTCACCAGAAAATTTTGATTGGGCTGAAACTACTTGGACTTTAAGAGAATCTGACTATATTTTGCGCTTTTTTAACCAAGAACAAGTTGAAATTGGAAAGGTATGGCTTTGTTTAAATAATTGCGGAATGACATTCTCAAATCCTTTTTCACTGAATATGAAATTTGGAAGTTTGAGTAATGCTGGAATTAAAAAAATAGAATCAATACTTAAATTATAAAAACTAACCACAATAACGGCTATAGTTCATAGCGGCTTAAATTCCAACTCTGAATTCCTTGCAATTTGCTATCTTTAATCCACGGTGGAATATCACTTCGTGTCATCAGGCAACGAAGCCATACACAAAACCGTTGTAATACTTTATAAAAAATGCTATTCTACAGTAAAAATTCAAAAGCCATTTCATTAGACGAAATTAGAATTGAGTTAATTCAATTAATATCTAATCAGTTAAGCCAAACTAGGAATCAAAACGAATTACTTCTATGGATCAATGAAACCAACTCTTATGTTTCCTGTCATTGGTATGATTCGGAAAAAGGAATTACCGATGATTCTGATAATTATTCTGTAGTTGAATTTGACGAACTACAAGATTTGGAACTAGAAGACATAGATGGCTTTTATGAAAAAATACTAAATGCCTTAAAAACATTCTCAAGCGATACTTTCAAAAATCAAAATATTGATAATGCCAGTATTTATGAAAGTGATGAAATAGACGAGCCAACAAAAATTATTGAAATAGAAAAAGGGAGTTTAAAAATAATTGAATCTACAAAAGAAGATTGGAAAAATAATCTCATTAAAGAGATTGAAAATAATGAAATTTTAACCGAAGAATTCAAAAAAAAGAAATTAATTCTTTGGTTAATTAGAACAATAATTGCTGTTATTCTATATATTATATTTTGGAAGTATGAGTGGGTGAGGTGGTCATTATTAATCTATATTCCACTAAATTTATTTTCGTTGTTATCTATTTTCTTTTGGAGAAATTTAATTGGTAAAAAATTGAGCAAAATAAAAAATAAATAACGTAGTACAAGAATGGCTATAAGTAACTACTTTTATTAGTCTAACTTTTACTTAATCTACAGTCTTCCCATCCAAATCGTCAGCTTACAACTCGCTATATTTTAACATCGTCGCTTCGCGCTGATTTTCAATTTTTTAGTTGAAAAACAAGACCATCTGTATTCCGAAAACGATATAGTTAATAATTTTTTTATTATTGACGTTTAATTAACGTTGGTTTTCTCTTGATATTGAAGGAAATACCATAATTTTGCACCCTCAAAAAAATAGTATAAAACAACTATAAAACGTATCAATTGAAAGAAGAATATTTTAAGTGGTATTCGCCAACACTCAGTAAGGATATAGAAATGCTTGTTTTTGGTCATCAAGGGTATCCTGTAATCTTGTTTCCTACAACTGGGGGTCAGTATTACGAGTGTAAAGATAGAGGTTTAATAGAATCTGCAAGGTGGTTTTTGGAGCAAGGTTTGGTTCAGATTTATTGTCCGGATAGTATAAACGATATGAGCTGGTACAATAGAGGTCTGCACCCTGCTGACAAAGTAAAAAATCATATATGGTATGATACGTTCATCTTAAATGAACTGGTCAATAAAATTTGCCAAGAGAAGCAGATGCACAAAGTTGCTGTTGCAGGCCCAAGTTTTGGTGGCTATCAAGCCGCAAATTTTGCGTTTAGACATCCAGATCGCGTGAGCCATATGTTTAGTATGAGTGGTGCATTTGACATAAAGTCGTTTTTGGATGGCTATTACGATGATAATGTGTATTTTAACAATCCAGTGGACTATTTGCCAAATGCTAACCATCCAGATTTATGGCACATGAAAATTGTTCTTGGAGTCGGTGAGTGGGATATTTGTTTAGATGCCAATAAGCATATGGCTAAGATACTCTCAGATAAAAATATACCATTTTGGCATGATGAGCGTAAATGGGCAGAACACGATTGGCCGATATGGTGCCAAATGTTTCCACATTATTTATCAAAAATTTAGTAATCAATTTTAAAAACTAATCATAGAACTATGAAAAAAATAGGAATACTATTTGGTCAAGAAGATACCTTTCCATGGGCATTTATTGATAGGGTTAATGAAAAGATAAAGGAGCAAGGCATCAAAAACATGATGGCCGAAGCTGTATTGATTGACACCGTAGAGCAGGCAAAGTCAGACGAATACGCAGTAATTATAGATAGAATTTCTCAAGACGTACCGTTTTACAGAGCGTATTTAAAGAATGCAGCAATCACGGGAACTGCTGTGATTAACAATCCTTTTTGGTGGAGTGCGGATGAGAAGTTCTTTAACAATGCATTAGCTGAAAAAATAGGTGTTCCTGTACCAAAAACATTTATTCTTCCAACCTCGCACCGACCACAAAATACAGATGAAAATTCATTCAGAAACATGAAGTTTCCTTTCGACTGGGAAAAAATGTTTGATACTATCGGTTTCCCTGCATATATGAAGCCTCATGATGGTGGAGGCTGGAAAAGTGTTTATAAGGTTGAAAATCCTGAAGATTTATGGGCTAAACATGGCGAAACCGAGCATTTGGTAATGATGCTACAGGAAGAAATTCAATTTACCGAATACTTTAGATGTTATGTTCTAGGAACAGATAATGTCCATATTATGCAATACGAACCTAGGAATCCACATCATTTGCGATATGTCATCGATGGTCCTCCTGTGGATAAAAAGCTATTGAATTTAGTGGAAAAGTACTGTATAAAGCTCAATAAAGCCTTGGGTTATGATTTTAATACCGTAGAGTTTGCTGTAAGGGACGGAGTGCCTTATGCCATTGATTTTTGTAACCCAGCGCCAGATGCAGATATACATTCCGTAGGTCAGGACAACTTTGATTGGATTGTTGAAAATGCTGCGAATATGGCTATTGAAAAGGCGAAACAATACAAAAAGGGAAAAATGAATCTCACTTGGGGAACATTTGTAACGAATCAAATATCAGCTCCAAAAACAGCAGCCAAAAAGACTCCTGCTAAGAAGCAAACGACGAAGACAACTAAGCGGGCATCTGCCAAGAAAAAATAAGAGAACTGTAGTCATGTATTTAAAAGATCATGTTTGGAAAGTCAAAAATTACTTAAATCTGTCACATTGAGCGCATTCGAAATGCATTAAAAGTGCGTGCTAAAGATTTCTCGAAGAGGCTCGAAATGACATCAATATGAGCTTTTCAAAAAGCACCTTAATTAATCAACTAAACATATGAAGTTTACATTAGGTATCGAAGAAGAATACCAGGTCATTGATCCTGAAACAAGAGAGTTGGTTTCCCATGACCAGAAAATTGTTGTTGAAGCTGAGAAGGTTTTGGGCGAACAGGTTAAAGCAGAAATGCACCAAGCTGTTGTTGAAGTAGGTACCAATATATGTCAGGATATTACCGATGCGCGTCAACAGATTAAACATCTTCGTCAATCCATATCCAATATTGCTAATGATTTAGGGTTCAATATTGCAGCAGCAGGGACACATCCATTTTCAAAATGGGAAACACAACTATTGACGCCGAATCCTAGATATGATGAAATCATTAATGAACTACAAGACACCGCTCGTTCTAATTTAATTTTTGGCCTGCATGTGCATGTAGGTATTGCGGATAGGGATTTAGCACTTCATATTTCCAATGCCATGCGTTATTTTTTACCGCATATTTACGCACTATCATCCAACTCACCATTTTGGGAAGGTAGAAATACAGGCTTTAAATCATTTAGGTCTAAAGTATTTGACAAATTTCCGAGAACAGGAATTCCTGGGATTTTTGACAACTATGCACAGTACCAAAATTATGTGGATACGCTTGTAAAAACGAGATGCATAGACAATCCGAAAAAAATATGGTGGGATATTCGAATACACCCAACGTACCCAACGATTGAAGTACGTATTTGTGATGTGCCAATGACCTATGAAGAAACCCTAAGTATAGCAGCTTTGATTCAGGCTTTGGTTGTAAAGTTGTACAAGTTGAAGTGTCAAAATTTAAACTTTATCATTTACCACCGAGCGCTTATCAATGAAAATAAATGGAGAGCCAGTCGTTATGGTTTGGGAGGTAAAATGATAGATTTCGGAAAACAGACCGAAGTTGCTACTACTGTTTTAATGGAAGAACTTTTGGACTTTATTGATGATGTAGTTGATGAATTGGGCTCGAGAAATGAAGTAGAAAACGTTCGCCAAATGCTTAAAAAAGGCACTGGAGCTGATCGTCAGCTAGAAGTTTATGAAGAAACAAAAGACCTCACTAAAGTTGTTGACTATATTAAAGAACAAACAATTTTAGGCCTATAATTACCTACAATAAAAATGACAGAAAAAATAAAACTGGCTATCTTGGATATGAACGATGCAGAACCCAATCAAGGGTTGCGCTGCATTGAGGAAATTGTCCAAAAATTTCAAAGCGAGATAGAATACAAGATATATGATGTTAGGGCAAAAAATGAAATTCCGAATAGTTCCTATGATATTTATATATCCAGCGGTGGTCCAGGAAGTCCCTTAGAGGATGAGGCATGGCGACAACCTTATCTAAATTTGATGCAAGAGCTTTGGGATTTTAATAAATCATCAACCCATCAAAAAAAGTATGTGTTCTTTATCTGTTATTCATTTCAGGTGATTTGCGATTATTTCCAACTGGGAGACGTAAAGCCTCGACGTAGTACTTCGTTTGGCATCTTACGCGTACATAAAACCAAAAAAGGACACAACGATCTAATCTTAAAAGAACTTAATGACCCATTTTATGCCGTTGATTCGAGGGATTGGCAATTGGTACAGCCCAAGCTTACGGTTTTTAAGAAGCATGGAGCCGAAATTTTGAGTTTAGAAAAAATCAGAACTCATGTTGAACTGGAGCGTGCCATTATGGCCGTACGTTTTTCGGATGAATTTGTGGGGACTCAGTTTCATCCAGAAGCTGAACCTGTTAGTATGGAGGCATTTTTTAAGCTAGAGGAGAATAAAAAAATAGTTGTAGAAAGCTTTGGAGAGGAAAAGTATGACCAAATGATGGATAGGGTAGATGACCCTGACAAGTTATTTATGACTTACAATACCATTATTCCGAGGTTTATTCAAAATGCAATTACTCAAATAAAGCAACCTTTAATGTCAGACTAACAATGATAAAGAATGTAAGAGCTGCATATAACCAGAACTTTTCTGAGGATAAGTACCAAGCCTTATTAAAGGATATCAATGACGCATTTAGTTATGATGTAAGGTTTAAGATTGCCGAAACTCCGATTTTTATTCCCAAAACCCTAAAGGAAAAGCTGATTGAAGCCTGTGAAGATATTATGAAGGTTATTAATCAGCCCAACTTTAAGGATTTAACGCGAGGCGCTTTTTTTGATGAAAATTCTATTGTTCCTAATGAAGATGAACGGCCAAAGTTTATACAATTGGATTTTGGAATCTGTAAGGATGAGCACGACGAACTAGTGCCTAAGTTAATTGAATTGCAAGGATTCCCATCACTATATTTTTTTCAAGAACTTTTAGGTAGAATGCATAAAAAGCACTTTGGCGATAACATTCCAAAGGCTTATTCACAACATCCCAATGGAATGACGACGGAAGAATATATTGCGCTTTTGCGAACTGAAATCGTCGGTGACACCGATCCGAAACAAGTTGTTTTATTGGAAGTGGAGCCACATGAACAACCCACAGCTATTGATTTTTATGCTACTGAAGCCATACTGGGCATTAAGACAATTGATTTTACGGATTTAATTAAAAAGGGTAAGCAACTGTTCTATAAAGATGAAAATGGTGAAGTGGTACGCATCTTAAAGATATATAATCGTATTATTTTTGATGAACTACACCATCGAAAGGACATCAAAGGAGAATTTAAGTTTCAGGATGAAGTTGATGTGGAATGGATTGGGCATCCTAATTGGTTTTTTAGGATTAGTAAGTACACCATGCCTTTATTGAACGGTAAATACATACCAAAATCGTATCACTTAGACAAGTTAGAGGATATACCCGAAGATCTTGAAAATTATGTGTTAAAGCCATTATTTTCTTTTGCGGGCTCAGGTGTGCATATTAATGTAACCCGAAATACCATTGAAAGTATTGCTAATAAATCCAATTATTTACTACAGGAAAAGGTTGCTTATACGCCAATTATAGAAACCATGGATGTGCCTGCAAAATGTGAAATCCGTATGATGATGGTTCATAATAGTAAAACAGACAGCATAGAAATTGTTAGCAATTTGGTGCGCTTAAGTAAAGGGGAAATGGTAGGAGTTAAATATAATAAGGACAAAACTTGGGTTGGTGGTAGTACTGGTTTTTTTGAGAATTAATAGGTAAGTCTTTTCCAGGATTTGAATGTCAACCAATAGCTATACATTACATTTTGATTACTCGGACTTATCTGGCGCAGGTAAACTTGCATGAAAATCCGTTGCAATACGTTGCGCATAACCATCCAATAATTCCATAATACGTTCGCTAGAATCTGAAACTACGATGAGTCCAATATGCCAAGCTTTGTTCATTCGCCAAACAATTTCTTCATCTGTAAAACTTGAGGTGTCAGGATATTCATAACGGCTCAACGATACAACAATACCAGCATATCGATTATTGATTTTTGGGAGCTTGTAAGCTTTGTTTTTAAGATTCGCTGTTTCAATTCTTGCCCATTCCTCCCACAGATTAACTCCAGAAGCGTAATGTACCATTTCGGCTAAATTGGCACCACCAACACGAGAAGATGTTTCTAAAAAAAACAATTCACCTGTGGCTTTAGATTGTATAAATTCCGTATGTGAGGCTCCGAATTGCATTCCAAAAGCTTTCATCACCTCTGCATTCATTTTTTGCAACTCCTTTTCTATTTTTGAACCTATTTCGCAAGTTGCCGATCTAAAAATACCACCACCATGGGCTACTTCAAAAGGGGTGTCCAGATATTTACTTACCCTCGAAAAGGCGACTTTACCATTAACATTTAGGCCATCCACGTGATAAACATCTCCAGGCGCAAACTTTTCTACTAAGTAGTTATCACGCTCGTCTCCCAACTCATGAACAACTTGCCATAATTCATCCTTACTGTGAATTTTTTTAATGCCTGTGGCCGAGGCTTCCATTCGAGGTTTAATTAACCAAGGTGGATTTACACGATTGGCATAGGTGTTAATATGCTCATCATAAAACAAATCGGTAAACTCAGGAACGTTAACACCTTCTTCCTTTGCTTTAACACGCATGGCTAACTTGTCTCTAAAGTAATGGGCCGTGGTACGACCCATTCCGGGCATTCTGAAATGTTCGCGAAGTAAAGCTACTTTTTCAACATCAAAATCATCAAGAGCTACAAAGCGATCGAACTTTATTGACCTAAATTTATAAGCAATACCTTTGGTTACATTTTCCTGATTCCATTCCTCTATATAATAAACATCATCAATAACCTCCCAAGGCCAAGCTTCGTATTCATGTTTTTTCTTTGTGAGTAAAAAGACATTGTTACCTTCGGCTTTACAGCTCTTTAGAAAATCCTCTCCTTTAAAATATGTAGAGATACAGAGAAAGTTTAGCGGTTGATTAGACATGGTCGGTAGTTTGAATTGTATTGAAATGTCACATTGAGCGCAGTCGAAATGTTTTTGAGTATCAGAACTTAAGATTTTCGATTGTGCTTATACAGACAAATTGCAATCTCAATTTACAAAAACTACGAGTTATTTAGAAGCCTTTTCTTTAATAAATTCAGTAATCAACTGAATACCATATCCTGAAGCACTTTTCATTTTGGCATAGGGCGAAGCCCCAAAAGCAACTCCTGCAATATCGAGATGTAGCCAATTTTGATGTGCTTCGGTAAATACTTCCAAAAATTTTGCTGCATTAATAGCACCAGCAATGGGCTTGCCACTAAAATTACGAACATCGGCAATATCGCTATGTAAATCACTTTCGTAATCTTCAAACATAGGTAAGCGCCAAACACGTTCGTGGACTTTATAGCCTATATCCGACATGGTTTTTGCCATCTCGTCATTGTTAGTAAACATACCAGCCGCAGAATAGCCAAAGGTTCTCACAACACTCCCTGTTAAGGTTGCTAAATCAATAAGGTAATCAGGTTTTATGTTTCTAACCGCATAACTAATCCCATCAGCTAGGCATAGGCGACCTTCAGCATCAGTATCAATAATTTCAATGGTTTTTCCAGAGTAGGAGTTAATGACGTCACCTGGCCTGTAACTTTCAGCATCTACTGCATTCTCTGCTGAACAAACAATTCCGGTAACATTGATTTTTAGTTTTAATTTAGCAATCAATTCTACAACACCTAAAACTACTGCAGCACCTCCCATATCACTTTTCATGTAATGTAAGTTGGTCGATGGCTTTATGGAAAGTCCACCAGAATCAAAAGTGATTCCTTTTCCGACAAGCACAATATCCGTCTTTTTAGCAGCTTTTCCTTTATATTCATTGATAATGACAACGGGTTTGTTGACACTTCCTTTTCCCACAGATAGTACAGCATCAAAACCTTGTTTCTTAAGTTCCTTTTCTTTAAGTATTGTACATTTATAATCTGCAATAACAGAAGATTTATTAGCCCATTCACCTAAGAATTCAGGTGTTTTTACATTAGGTGGTGCATCAACTAAAGCTTTTATTCGGTTAATGGTTTCTCCAGTATACTTTCCTTCATCTAAAATCTTTCTTATAGATTTTGAAGCATGGAATGTTACTGTGACGTTATTGGTTTTTTCTTTTTTAGACTTGAATTCACCGATTACATATTGTGCCATTTCTAAGCCAATCACTGCTTTTCTGATGTCATCATCATTTAGATGTTCAGCATAAACTTGAATGGATTTTCCCCAATACTGTTTGGTGTCGTAACATAGCTTTCTAAACGTATCTTCAATTTGCGATGCATGTTTATCTTCACCCAAGCCTAATAGGTAGATTCTATTACCATGAGTTCCATAAAGTAGTTGGTATGTCCCAAAACTACCATCAAAATCGGGTTGTGATACAGGTAGTAAATCTTTTACAGCATCGAGATTATTCTTTCTACAGGGTAGAATAACATCTTTTGTGGTATCTATTTTTTTTGAATGCTTATAAGTCATGTTTATCGTATGGATTAAAAAAGAGCCATTTTACGGCTTTTGGAAACTCTTCGCGCCAATGGATTTCCGCATGGCTACCTTCTTCATTTATTGAAAAATAAAAATCAATATGATAGCCTTTTATCATCTTTTCCTTGATAATGCTTCCCAATTTTTTTGCATTTGGTAAATGTTCAATACTTTCTTTTCCACCTGCATAAAGATAAATCTTTGATTCCTCTAATGGCTTAAAGGATTTGGTATTTTTGAAAATCATGTTGGAAATCCAAAGACTAGGTGAGAAAATCATCATTTTCCCGAATACACCAGGATTTTGAAGACCTGCATGTAGACTAATTAATCCTCCCATGGAACTACCACCAATTCCTGTATTTTCAAAGTCGGTCAAAGTTCTATAATGACTATTGACGTATGGAATCAGTTTTTCAATCATAAACTGAATGTAAAAGTTGCCTTTGCCTTCACCAAAACGAGGGTGGTAGTAAGGCAAGTACTCACTTATGCGTTCCTTTTCACCATGATCCACGGCAATGATTATTAAATCTCCGAAGCCTTCCTCAGCTAACTTTTTCATCGATTTATCTATTGCCCAATCTCCATATGGTGCTAAGGGGTTAAATAGGTTTTGACCATCTTGCAAATACAGAACAGGATAGCGCTTTTCTGTTTCATAATAGTTATGTGGTAATAATGCCGAGATCTTTCTTGTAGCATTAAGATGTGGAATTTCGTAGGCTTCTTCTAGAACTTCAATAATAGGTTCAAACTCCGTCACTGTCATTTATTTATTCTTTAAGGGAAAGCGAAAATACAGATTTATGGTTTTAAAAACCACAAAATAAAATACAGATATTAACAAAGGCTTAAAGATTTGATAAACTTGGTTTGCTGAAACTTCAATTATTTATTTATCAGCAATTTCCATCAAGTTTATTTAAGGAACTATCAGTAAATAGAATAATCGTCTTTAAATGAGTCGTATACTAAAAATCATCCTAGGGACTAGTCCCAATTTCAGCCCATAGTCATAAAAAAATCACGGTATTCTTAAGATACATTTGCCTAAAGAAAAAATCAAAAATCATGAATCAAAAAATTATTGTATTAGGATTGGCAATCCTTTTCGTAGCCAACGTATTCGGGCAGGAAAAAAGAACCATTAAGGTCATTGTACCCAATAAGACCGATGAGGTGTTTATTACGGGCAACCAGGAATCCTTAGGAAACTGGAATCCAAATCGTGTTAAAATGGAAAAGGTATCGGACTATGAAAGAAGCTTAACGGTTGATCTCAACTATCCAGCTGAATTCAAATTCACAAAGGGCGACTGGAATTCTGAAGCTATCATTAAAAAACTCCACGATAATCCTAACTTGAGATTAGAGAATCGCGACTCTAAAAACATCTTTATGGTTAAAGGCTGGTCTAATGATAAAGCTGGAGACTTCGGATTAGATTACAGCGTAGCGTTTTTTCCATCAAAATATGTGAATGAAGGGAGACAAATAAAAGTTGTACTTCCCAAAAACTATGATGCTCAGAAAAAATATCCTGTTTGCTACATTACTGACGCCGAATGGAGAAACTTTGAAGTAGCTAAGAACTATTTGGAAAGTCTTGCAGGCGAACCTTATGACATTGTGCCTGAAACGATACTTGTAGGAATCGTTCATGGTATGACTGGCAATGTTAGTAACAGAAACAAAGATCTTGATGTGTATTACAATGTGTCGGGTAAAAAATTCAAGAACTTTTTATTCAAAGAATTAATCCCTCATATTAATGATACTTATAGTACTTCTGGCTTTAATGTTATGATTGGTCATTCCAATGGTGCTGAGTATAGCCATCATTTGTTACTAGAACAAGATAATCCGTTCAGAGGATTTATTTCCATATCCACTAACTTCTATAGTAGGGATGTTCGCAGGGAAATGGCTGAATTTATGAGAAACTATGGTGGTAAGCCCATGTACTATTTTGTAGCCAATAGTGAGTTTGATTCACCTGATAGAATAGAAGCTGGGGATGATTATGAAAAGATCTACAAGGCCAATAAAAATGATAGAATTTCTTTTCAGAAAAAGCTATTTGAAGGCGGCCATAATTCTATGGTGCCAGCATCACTTTTTGAAGGATTACGGTTCATATTTAAGGATTTTAAAAATCAAAAGAACTATCCGACATTTTATGCGTACAAAAACAACTATTTAAAAGATATGAAAGCCATTTATGGGTTAGAGGTCAACTATAACCTTAGCGACATGGGCAATCTTCTAAATGCTATTTTTGATAACAAAAAAGAAAGTGAATTGACAGATTACTTTGATTTTGTTGAGGAGCATAAACTATGGCAAAACTATTACATGAAAGAACCAGGTGGACTTGATGCTATGAACAAAGGAAATCAGTACTTCGTGATAGAATCCTACAAAAAGAGTGCAGAACAATATGCAATGGCTTTGGAACAACTTGAAATTACTGTAGAACCGGCAGTGTATTATTACAACTATGATAAAATTGTAGAGAGTTTTAAGCAAATAGGTCAGTACAACGCATTAATGGAACTCTTAATTAAAAGTAAGGACTTGCTTTACAACAACCCAGAATTTTTAAGTAAGAGTCAAAAAGTGATACTTTTAGCACTGAATTTTGAAATAGCTAAACTATTTAATGAGCAAAACATCAATAGGAAAGCAGGTAAAAAAGCCTTGAACTATTGTAAAGAAAACTTTGTTAAAAACAGTTACTTTACTTTAGAAGAACTTGAGGAGTTGATATAGTTTTCTAATTAATACTTCCTAATGTTTTAAATAAGTATTCTATAATTCCAAAACAAAAAGTGTGGCTGACAAAAACAATGGTTAGTCACACTTTTTCATTCAATCGATTTGAAAATGATATAAGGCAAATCTAGTTGTCAGATTTTAACAGTTCGTAATAATCCATAATTCAAAACGTGAAAAGTTTATTTGTTTAGGGTATTAAAGTTTTTTTGATTTTATCAATCATTGAAATTCTTTAATTTTGAAACCCTAATATGAAACGAATAGTCTTTTTTCTTGGGTTTTTCTTTTTTGTGGTATTAAGTCAATTCTGTTATGCACAATATTCCATTTCGGGTTATTTAGATACTCCAGAAAAAAATAAAAAGGTATACCTAAGCTTGCTGAAATATAACGAGGAAAATACTATTGCTACTGACCAAATTTTAACTTCTACTTTAACAGACAGCTTAGGATATTTTTCTTTCACGGGTAAACTACTTTCAGATAAACATGCCTTATATCGCATTCATGCTAGAGTAGTTGAGGAAGAGGGTGTTTTGCAAATGGCGGATAATAAGGATATAAAGAATTTGCACAATTTTGTTTTTTCTAATCAGGATACCATCGTTTTTCAAAAGAACAGCAAATTTTGGTTTTCTAGTAATACCAATACAAATCCTATTGATAAAGAATGGCAAGAGTTCAGCAACTATGTAACTCAACTACATACAGAGCTCTATGCTTTAAAGGACTTTACATCAAAAAATCAACCGTCCTCCCAGATGCTTTTGGAATTGAAATCATATGCCAACACAAAGACAGTCCATCCCTTAGTCACTTTGGTTTTACTCTCTGGAGTTAGAGAAGATATCATTAAGGAAGATTTTAAAAACGACTATCCGTTTTATGAAAAACTTCAGGATAGCCTTAATGTGTATTACGACAATACTGGCTATGCGCTACAATTTGAAGACCTTATTACCGATTTGTCAAAAGTTGAAACACAGTCAAATTTGGAGTTTTATAGACGATTGGCTTATATCTTGGGTACTATTTGTCTTATATTATTGATAGGTATAACCTTATTGTTTATAAAACTTAGGCAATCAAAAAATGGTGAGGTACAACAGGAAAATGTTAATTTGACCAATCAAGAAGAGCGTGTGGCTGAGTTGATTATTCAGGAAAAAACCAATAAGGAAATCGCAAACGAACTCTTTATTTCATTAAGTACTGTAAAAACTCACATCCGCAATCTTTATGCGAAGTTAGAGGTAAACAATAGACAGGAATTTACTGATAAGCTCAAAAATCGTATTAGGAACTAGTCCCTATTTTTCGCTTTTTACGGGATTTACATCATTTGACGAATACATTTTTGAAAATTAAATCTATCACAACCAAAATACTCAAATCGAAATAAATTATTGTAAATTCTGGGGTGTCATATATTGATTTCTTAAGGCAAAAGGATTAATTTTGTGTTTAGACCGATAAAGCCAATCTTAACTACGCTTATCCAGAGAATAATCAACAGAAAACACATGAATTTCAATCGAACAACCATTGCAAAAAGATTAAATCACAGGGTTTTTAAGCCCTTTTATTTGCTACTTGTATTAGTCCTATTATGTAGCCACAATCTGTATATAAAATTGGAAAGCTATTTCTTGGAGCCCAATCAAGACGCAATCTTAAGCCTCTATAATGGCACTTTTGAAAATAGTGAAAATATTATCTCTCGCGATCGTATTTTAGATGCGTCTATAATAGCACAGGGAAAAAGAGTGGCCATTAATGCAGAGCAGTGGAAAGACCAAGACAGTACCATTACACAATTACTCTTCAATACAGGTGAAGCAGGAACGTATGTAGCAGGTGTTTCTACAAAAGCGAGAACCATAGAACTATCTGCTGAAAAATTTAATAGCTACCTAGAACACGATGGGGTTTTAGATATGCTAGCCAGACGTGTTGAAAATAACTTATTAGACAAAGATGCCATAGAAAGTTATCAAAAGCATGTAAAGGCCATTTACCAAGTAGGCGAAGTTAAGACTAGTGATTGGAACACCGTATTGGGCTATCCCATAGAGTTTGTGCCTCAAGAAAATCCATATGATAAGTATACAGGTGATAGGCTCAAAGTACAGCTATTGCTAGATGGGAAACCACTCGCTCAACAATTGGTATATGCAGACTATATTCCTGTTGAACATAATCATGATCACGATCATCACGGAAATGAGCATGACCATGATGGGGAAAAAAAGTATTCCCACGACCATGAGCATGACGACGGTAAACATAGTCATGACCATGATGACAAAGCGCACTCCCATAAGCATGATGCTACTGATTATGAGCATAACCATGATCATGACAAAAAGGAACACTCGCATGAGCACGATGACGCTCACAATCATGATAATCGTAGTCACGACCATAAACATGATGATGGAGAACACAGCCATGACCATGATGGCAAAGCACATTCCCATAAACATGGCAACGATGACGCTCACACTCAAGACCATGAACATAATCATGTCAACCATAGCCATGATGAAAAAGAACACACGCACAATCATTCTAATGCACAACAATTACTAACCAATGATCAGGGCATTGTTGAGGTAGACCTTCCAGAAGATGGTATCTACTACATACGGACTATTCACATGGTTAGCGTTACCGATAACGATGAATTAACCCATCGCTCTAAATGGGCCACATTGACCTTTGAGGTAACTCATAAACATGATGACAGCACCCATTCACATGATCATGAGGATGGAATTCCGACATGGATTTTTATAGTGGGAAGTGTGCTAATAGTAGGGGTGTTATTCTTGGTATTTAGAAAGAAAAGTTAATGCGATCTTCAAATTTAAAGCAAGCACTAGTACTATTATTCGTATGCGTTCCGCTTTTAGGGTTTGCACATGATGTGACTAGTGCTGATCAGGAGCTCTTGCGCAATGGAGGTTTATGGGCGTATATTCGGGTAGGTGCAACGCATATGCTAACTGGTTATGACCACTTGCTTTTTCTAACAGGTGTTATATTCTACCTAAACAGCTTTATAGACATCTTAAAGTTCATCACTGTTTTTACGATAGGACATTGTATCACTTTAATTGGTGCTACCTATGGAGGAATCACAGCAAACGAACACCTAGTGGATGCGGTTATCGCCTTAAGTGTTTTGTATAAGGGGTTTGAGAATTTAGGTGGTTTTGAAAAATTAAAGGTAAAATCGCTCAATTTATTACTCATGGTGGGCCTTTTTGGATTGATCCACGGTTTTGGTCTTTCAACCCGATTGCAGTCTTTTGATATGGGGCAAGAACAATTTTTGGCTAAAATTCTCTGTTTTAATTTAGGAGTGGAAGTAGGGCAGGTACTCGCGTTAATCCCCATTGTTTTCATCATTACACTTTCGCGAAAGCACAAACAGTTTCCAGCGTTTTATAAGGCAGTGAATTGGTATTTGGTTCTAGCTGGTGTAGGCTTATTTATATATCAGTTATACGGCTACTATAATGGGCATCATTAATGCCACAAAGTTTTTTTAATACGAATCATGTGGTCTAAAAAGTTGCAAACTATTAAGATTATACCACAATTTTCCCATCAACCATAGTCAATTTACGGTCCGCCATATTGGCCAATTCTTGGTTATGGGTCACAATGACAAAGGTCTGTTTAAATTCGTCCCTAAGTTTAAAGAAGAGATGGTGCAACTGCTCCGCAGATTCACTATCCAAGTTGCCCGAAGGTTCATCTGCAAAAATGATTTTTGGTTGGTTGATTAAGGCTCTGGCTACGGCTACACGCTGCTGTTCACCACCAGACATACTATTGGGTTTATGATGCATACGGTCTTTGAGTCCTAAATAATCCAACAATTCCATGGCTCTCTTTTCTGCTTCCACTTTTGGAGTGTTATTGATGAAGGCTGGAATACACACATTTTCTAAAGCCGTAAATTCTGGCAATAACTGATGAAACTGAAAGATAAATCCAATATGTTGGTTTCTAAATTTGGCTAGGGCTTTATTGCTAAGTGCTGTAATGGATTGCCCATTAATCATCAGCTCGGTATCCGATTTGTAATCGGGTTTATCCAACGTGCCCAAGATTTGTAATAAGGTGGTTTTTCCAGCACCGGAAGCGCCAACGATGGAGATGATTTCGCTTTCGGCGATAGTAATGTCTACGCCTTTTAAAACGTGTAAATCCTTAAACGATTTATGAATGTTGGTAGCTTTAATCATATAAGAGCGAAAATACTATTTTAATTTATATCATAAAGCGTTACTTTGAGTGAAATTCTGTTCTGAGTATTTAGAAGAACAACATTTTGTTTCGAGAAGTAGAGCGTCTATGGAAAGGCATTAAATAATCTTGAAGTATTACCCATCATGTCGGACTGTTCGCCTTGTCCTTTATGTTTCTTTTTAAACAAGGACTTTACATTATTGTAATCAATGAAGAACTGAAGACGCAAGGAGAAAATATTTTGCATGGGTTCGCGGAACAATAAATCCAAGCTCTCGGAAAAGCCGTCTTCGGAATTTTCATCAAAACTAAAAATCTGGTTTCTGTAAAGGGCTGTTAAAAAACTACCTTGTGCAAATTGCCAAGAATAGCTTAAATCTACATTCCAGGTACTAAAGTTAATATTTGGATCCTCACCAAGATTATCAAGATTAAACCCAGAGTCCGTAGTCAATCGTCCATTATCCAATAAGGTAAACAATTCATAGTCGTAATTCACCGTGTCCCAATAATGTCTAAAGGTTAATCCCAAAGAGTGAAAAGGATTAAACGTATAGTTTCCAGAAAGTGTGTTTGTGATGATTTGTCGATTACGTTCGCCCAAAATAGGTTGGTCATCTACCTCAGTAGCATAGCCACGATCACCATTTCTATAATTAAAGAAGAAGCCATATGCCAATAACAATTTATCAGATACCCTTACCCTAGGTTGTATATTAAAATCGTAGGTAAACAAATCGCGTCCATCTTCAAACAAGGTTCCGATGTTAGCTCTCGAATCAATAGCGAAGACCCGATTGTAGTTGGTAGAGATCCAACCACCTGTACTCACAAAGTTTTCAAAAATAAAGGGTCGCCCATCACGGGATTCGAAAAAATCGTATTGTTTACCGGGCTCAATATTGAGACGGAAACCATAGGCATCGAGTTTTTTGGTGAAGGCACGATAACCTCCACCAAAGTTAAAGCGAGAGAAAGTATCTGGTCTAACTAGTCGTCTGTAATTGGTAAAAAAGTTAAAGCGATAGTTGTTTAACTTTCCTGACGGCTCAAAGGTTTGGTACGAAAAATCGATACCAAAATCATTCCTATTGTTTCTGAAGTTTAACCCTAAATCATTGATTTCGTATTTGGTATCGGCAAAGCGGTGATCAAAGCTATATCTGAAATTCCCTGCAACTTTACCTACAAACATAAAACTGCTGAAACCAGTTTCGCTAGGTTCATTTTGATAGTTAACATTGCTCATTCTTAATTCAGTATCGAATCTATAGGTATTCTTTTTATTCACCAAGTTTGCTACTAGAGCCGTTGCATTGCCATCCCTAAATTCACCTTCGCGTATTACATTGGTGTTGATAAGGCTTATGGCAGAATTACCACCAAATTGTTTATCAACGACTAAGATATTATAGTTGGCAAAGGGCTCAACCACTTCTTGACGGGATTCGCCAGTATCTGTATTGGTTATAGTAGCAAAGGTTTTTTCTGTAATGGCATTAAAGAGACCAAGTCCCCAACCATCTTTTGTCCTACCAGACACTTTTACAGCATTTAAAACTTTAACCTCGCTGGGGACGTCAGATTCTTCGTTATCTGCCAAATCCAACTCACCAGTAGGTGCACTTCCTACTCGTCTTGAAAAGAAAAGACCACCTTTTGAAAACAAATCCACACCTTCTGTAAAAAACTGTCGCTGTTCAGCAAAGGTTTGTTCAAATGGGCCAAGGTTGAGTACTAGGTTATCAAAACCCGCTTGGCTAAAATCGGGTATCAAAGTGGCATCTAGTGTGAAATTATCCGTAATCCCGTATTTAACATCCATACCTAATCTTAAGGTGGTTTCTGTTTCACCATCAAAGCTATCGAGAATCCCAGTTGTGAAAGGGTAAAAGATTAATCGGGTAGGTGGCTTTAGTCCACTGAGTCCATGAAGCTCGCCGTGATATAGCCCAAAATTCCCTTTTGTAGGATCAACAGGATTCCAAGTATATTGCGCTCTATCACGCCTAAATTGACGACTAAATTGAATCCCCCAAATTGGGTTTTTTTCTTCCGCAAAACGTAATGTACGATATGGTATTTCTATTTCTAGACTCCAACCATCATCATTTATTTTTACGGCACTTTGCCAAACAGCATTCCAACTAAAATCTTCACCTATACTTGGATTAGCTATGGCGTCTGCTTGTTGACCAGAACTAAACACAAAAAAATTAGTATCGTTTTGGGCATCATTATTGGGATTAAATATCACGGAAAAAAAATCGGTCTGACCAAAGTTATCACGATTCACCAATTGCTTCATAATCAATTCAGGGTCATCGTAAAGATAAGCAGCAACATAAATGGCTTTATCGTCGTAAGTCATTTTTACCTCGGTCCGCTTTTCCTTAGGCAGTGTATTCCCTATTTCAGGTCTAAATTGGATGAAATCAGTCGCAATATCAGCGTTTTGCCATATATCCTCATCGAGAATACCGTCTATTTTTGGTTTTTGATCAGTACGCTCAATATTGAGAATTTTTTTATCCGGAATTGGTATGGAATCATTTTGGGCTAAACAAATAAAGGCATAACAAAAGCAAAGTAAAGTTAATAAAGAACGTAAGTTCATAGAGGTTGGTTGATGATGACTTAAACTTTTGTTAGAATGGATTGACAAAATGATTATTGCACTTTTAAAGTGCAAATCTACATTCTCACATGAAGCACAGCTCTTAATTAAACGTTAAAAAGGTTTAAGTTATGTTAAGGGAATTTTTGAAGAATTGACGCCTTTATAAATTTGGAATACTTATTGCTATTCTTAGATTAAATAAATACTTGAAAACTAAATGAATAAATACAATAAATTGGTATTTGGATTATTTTTAGATGGTCTAGGATATGTCTCTTTAATATTTCCGCCCTTTGATTTTATCTGGGCACCATTGTCTGCTTATTTTATGACAAAATTATATAAAGGAAGGGAAGGGAAAATAGCAGCTGTGATTGCCTTTGTTGAAGAGGCCTTGCCATTTATGGACGTCATACCGACTTTCTCCTTAATGTGGTTATATACCTATGTTTTAAATCCCGAAAAGTCAGTTACTAAAGCATAAAAAAAGCACTCAACTTTGAGTGCTTTTTTACAATCCTGAATTTCACTGTTACTGTAATACTACATCCCAGGTTTGATTAATATCAAATTCACCTCCTGAAGCGGCACCAAATCCTACATCGCTAGCGATAGAGGTTGGTTCATGAATTAGTTGAACAGTTATTGTACCGGTTGTCGCCGCACCTGCAGTCCAAGTTGTTTCTAATCCTAATTTGTGAGGTGTACTGGATCCTTCAAGAGTTCCAACAGGGTCATCAGCATCTCTCACCATTGTAAAACCTGCAGTAGTTGCATAAACAAAGAAATGTTCATCTACTTCGTCAACAATTTCTTCAAGAATATTCTCATCATTAACATTATCAAATATTGTAACGGTAACGTTGTAAGTTGCATTTGCCGTAAATACAAGTGGTGGTTCGTCATTTAATGTTGGTTCTACAATACCATCAGCACTGACAGCAGTCAAAGTAACAACATCGGTATCATCAGCTGCATTAGTAAAAATAATTGCAACATCAGTAATCAATTCTGGTGGATTTACTGGTGCAGGAGAATCATCATCATCAGAACAAGATGCAAATAATGCTAAAGCTAGCATAGGCAAAATAAATAATTTAATTGTTTTCATTTTTGTAAAATTTAAAAGATTAGATTTCATAATTTAATTTTTATTGAATAGTTGTTAATAATTGAACTTTAATTGTATTTGAAAGTTTCTTCCGACTTCATCGGCAAAGAAACGTAAACGGTTTAAATAATTTCTATAGTTGGTGTTAAAAATATTTTGAATATTAAACCCAATTTCTAAAGTGTTCTTCTTAAATAATTTAGTTTCTATTGAACTATTAAAATGAAGCAAGTGATATCCACTGGGTGGCGTACTTACATCTACCAGAACTTCTTCTCCGGTAGAGGGTACAGTATATAAGAAATTATAGTCAGGGAAATTATTTTGCATTGCAAACAACTCTGATGTCAGCCCTAAAGAAAGATTACTCCAATTTTTATTTTGATATTGAACAGTATTTCTGGTATTGAAAGGTGGCATATCAATCAAAGGTTCATCATTATCTAAATCGTCTCCAATAATAAATGCCGTTGAGTTTTGAAATGAAATATTTTCAGTTATCGAATAGTCTGCATTTAAATCAACACCATAAATAAGGGCATCAGTTGATAAAAATTCATACTCGAAAAAAAAGCCTGCTTGACCTTGGGCTCTAATTCCTAAAGCTGTAGGTGCGATAAAAATGTAGTTATCTATTCTGTTAACATAGGGTTCTATCAAAAGATTTAATTTAGAGTTTTGGTATGTATAGGTTGCTGATAATTGGTTCGCTGTTTCCTTTCCTAAGCGCAAATTCCCAACTTCTATACGTGCTACAGACTGGTGTAAACCATCTGAGAATAATTCAGAAGGATTTGGTGCGCGGTTACTTAAGGAATAGTTTAATGCGATTTCATGGTTACCAAAACTTTTTTTGGCACCGAGAGCAACAGATATATTATGAAAATCGTATAGAGGATTTGTTAATAGTTGTCCTGGGGCAATATCTTCATCTACGATGATATCTGCAAAATCTTCTTGGTAGCCACGTTCCTCCCATCGAAAATCACGATAAATCTTTTGTGCGTCTATATGGTTGAAGTCGTAACGAATAGCACCTTCAACAAGGTAATCATTATTGAGTTCCCACTCTGAGGTTACAAAAGCACCCATATCGTATCGCTCAAAATCTGGTATTAAACGAAAAACCCCAGTAGCGGGATCAGCAAAATTATCTTGATATTGTAATTGTATGCCAACATTATACTTTCTGTTTGAATTACTATCAAATAAAAATTTGGACTGTAAACCGTGTGTTTGTAATAACAAATCAATGGATGGAACACCGCGGAACTCACCACGCCTTCTATCAAATTCTTGTCTTTGATTACTTTGATAGTCGTATTGTAAAGTAAATTTACCCAAATTAGAAAATCGTTTTTGATATTCAACTTTTGCCAAATGATGCTTAATTCTTTGTCTTGGATCCCTAATATCGTAGGTAAAATCTCGAATGGTTGCCGGCTGTTGACTTTCTATGGATTGAATAAATTGATCGATTCCCCCAATATGCGCCGAAGAAAGTATCCCAATCTCATTGTCTACATAGCTATAATAGACATTAAACGATTGTTCAAAACTTCTATAACCGGCTTGTACCGAAAAGGCTTTAAAGTCCAAACCTGTATTTGATAAAACATAATCAGGTGCTTGTGAATCTCCAAATCGACGATAACTTCCTTGCCCACCAACATACCATCCTTTTTCGAAGGTCTTAGTTAAAGACGAACTGAAGGTGTAACCTCTATTATTTGAGTTGTACGAAGCTATTGTTTTACCAAATAGGCTATCTCTTTTATAGATTCTAGAAGGTTTTAATACAATGGCACCTCCAATGGCGTCCCCAGAATAGGCAAGTGCAGATGCACCTTTTACCAAAGTTATTTCTTGTAATGCATTAACATCAACCGTAGGCGCATGTTCCATACCCCATTCTTGATCTTGCATACGGACGCCATTCTGCATCGTTATTACTCTACTACTATGTAAACCATGGATAATTGGTTTTACAATGTTATTGCCTGTATTTAAAGAAGATACTCCAGCAATAGTTTCAGTAATATCTGCTAGACTTCCACTACTAAATTCCTCAATTTCACTTGCTTTAATCACTGCTTCTTGCGCTGTTTTGGTTTCTTTTCTGGTAACCGTAGTATTAACAGTTACTTCGCTTAGTTGCTCTAAATGATGTTCAAGTTTAATAACTACGTCATAAGTATCTCCTTGGACGTCTATAGATACTATTTTCGTTTCACACGCGATATGAGACACTTCTATTTTATATGTCTTATCGCATAATTTTTCGAATTTAAAATTTCCTTGTTTGTCTGAAATTGTGAACTTATTTGTACCAATAAGTTTAATTGTGGCATTTTCTAATGTACTATTATCATGGAAATCGGAAATTTTTCCGCTTAAGACGTTATTACATTCTTGGGAAGAGCCAAAACTAGTTATTAGTATAAATAAGATGAGAAAGATATTCTTCATTTACTTATTTATAATATCTTGATTACTGATCTATTTACTAATTGTTTGACTTATTAGCTAAGGTGAGGTGGCGCTTTGTTTTTGTTGTGTTCAGAAAAGAGTTGGTTGTAGTATAATTTTTTATGGATTAAAAGGTCTTTTCTGAAATTATTTATAATTTGAATATCGCTTTCATAAGAAAATTCTAGGCTGTTATTATAATCTAGATCGCTAAAATTTAGAACTAATAGGCATAGCTCACAAGGTGTGTCTTTTTGCTCTTTATGATGGTCACCAAGATTTCCAAAATAATGATCGTGGTCATGGTCATGAAAAAAAATATGAAGATTTAGAACACTACTAGTGAGTAATATTGTTAAAAAAAATAGGGCAATAATTTTTGAATAATCCTTGTTCATGCAATCTTGGGCAAACCTAGATATTATCCTACACTAAGAATGTTAAAAAAATCTTAATTTTTATCCTTAATTAGACTAAATCTTCTTAAAATTTTCTTTTCAAATTCCCAAAAGAACTTATACTGACCAAATAGCCATCCAAATGTAACTAAAAGTATTTGGTAAAATATAAGACCGATGATAATGAATAATACCCAATAGAGTAAAGGCCCAAGATTGTCTTTAGTAATTCCAATAAAATTCATGATAGGTCTACTGACATACATAGATGAAGAACCCGTTATCGCAAATACGATAAATACCCGAATCATTTCCCATCTGTAATCAAGTACCCAGCGTTTTTCTAGCCACTTAAACAGCTTTAAGGTAATGGCTAATAAAGCAAAAAAAAGAACAATAGTTAATATGATGACTATTGGCGTACCGAATTTTTGGAATACTGCATTAGACAGTTTGTATGCTGAATACCCTAAGCCTAAAAGGCCTAAAAGCGGAAATAGCAGTTGCCAATTATGTTGTATTTCCCAATCTTTCTTAAACTTGTTCATGGCACTTTTTAAGTGCAGCAAATTTACGTCAAATTCTAGGAATAAGCGATGTTAACTGTTGATTATATTTTAGCTGAAAGTAGACAAAATAATTATATAATAAATAGTTGACTTCATAGCCATAGTCTGTACGCGCGTCGTAGTCTATGCGAAGCATATAAAGGTTTTGGTCAAAAACACCTGGTTGCATATTTCTTTGATTCCAAGCTTGGACATAAAGTCTATTTCTTTCTTCGAGCCAATTTTGTGTATAATAACCTCTAGGTCTAGCAGTGCTTATTAACCAGACATTAAATCCGGGTTCAATAATAACGATTTCATAATCGGTTTCGTCACTACTTATGGATACAGTATCGTTCTCAACCAAGGCATTCTCGTTTCCGTGATTAATGGTTTGTTCCGGAGTATAGGATTTACAACTTGCGATTAAAAGACTGAGGACTAAGATTATGGGAACAATTTTATTCATAATTACTAAAGGTATTAAATTTTTTGTTATCGTAATTTTATTTAATGACACTACAAAACAAGTATAAAAAATGATACGATGTTAGTATGAATATGTAATGATTACAGATAGATGAGTGAACACTTCATTTTGTAAAGTTAAATGAATAAAAAAGCAGCTCGTTAGAGCTGCTTTTGCAATTCTATAAAACGGAATCTATTTTCCAAATAACCCACCAATAAGACCACCAAGGCCACCTTTTTTCTTGCTGCCTCCTAACACCATACCAGCAACATCATCAATAACACTACCATCACCATCTGAGTCTAAAACTTGCTCTAAAAACGTTTGTTCTTTAGTTACTGGGCCACGCTGGCTTGCACCACCTAATAAGCCACCTAATAGGCCCGTTAAGTCACCTTGCGAACTCACATTGTTTTGGCGCGATTGTTTACCCAACATTCCCATAAGTATGGGTGCTGCAATTTTTAGAATATTAGCCACCGATCCGCTGTCTAAACCAGATTTTTGACCAATAACTTGTTCAACCCCTTGGCGACTGTTACCTAAAACATGACCAAGAATCTTATCTCCATCAGTTGTTACTGCTTCATCAACACCACCGCCAAATAGACCGCTAAGGTTGTCTAAAATGCTTCCATCGTGTTTGCTATTTAATGCTCCCATTAGCCCTTGAGCACCCTCAGGAGTAGAGGCATTTCGTTCCATAGCTTTCATAAGCACAGGTAAAGCCATAGTTAATACACTGCCTGTTTTATTTTGGTCTGTTCCTGTAGATCCCGAAACTCCACTGACAATTGTTTTTCCTAAGTCACTATTTAATAAATCTAAGATTCCTTCCATGGTTTTTATTGTATTAAGATTAATTTTTAGTTTTTAAAAGGTACAAAAAAAGTCCTAGCATCTGTAGGACTCATTTATTTTAATTTAGTCACATTTTAGTACTAATTTATCCTAAAATACTAATGATTTGATCTGCTAATTCAACACCAATTCTATCCTGTGCTTCATTAGTAGCGGCACCAGTATGCGGTGTTAGTGATAGTGCTGAATTCATTAGCAATTGTATTTCTGGCTGAGGCTCTTTTTCAAACACATCAAGAGCTGCCCTGGCAACCTTACCACTTTCAATAGCTTTTACCAATGCGACTTCATTGACAACGCCACCACGCGCAGCATTAGCTATAATCACGCCATCTTTCATAATGTTGAAGTCAGCCTCATCTATAACATAATCTTTTTGGGCTGGTACATGTAAGGTTAAAAAGTCCGCTTGTTTCAAAACCGCTTCTTTAGAAATGGTTTCTATCTCAAAATTCACTTTCTGACCATCAAAGAACTCTAATTCAAGATTAGCCTTCTCTATAAATGGATCAAAGGCAACAACGTTCATTCCTGCACCGATTCCTATTTTTGCAGTAGCTTGTCCGATACGGCCAAAGCCAATTACACCAAGGGTTTTTCCTTTTAATTCGGTTCCTTTTGCGTAGGCTTTCTTTAAACCCTTAAAATTGGCATCACCTTCTAATGGCATGTCTCGATTAGATTTATGTAAAAAGCGCGCTAGACCATAAAAATGGCCAAAGACCAGTTCCGCTACAGAATGCGAGGATGCAGCTGGTGTATTAATCACGTGTAATCCTTTTTCCCTCGCGTATTCTACATCGATATTGTCCATACCAACACCACCACGACCAATGACTTTTAGGCTAGGGCAATTATCTATAAGATCTTGTCGCACTTTGGTCGCACTTCTCACAAGAAGTACCGAAATCTCATTATCGTTAATATAATTTTGAAGTTGTTCTTGTGCCACAGTGGTGGTAATCACTTCATATCCTGCAGCTTCTAAAGCGTTAATACCACTTTGAGAAATTCCGTCGTTTGCTAATACTTTCATTTTTTGTTTCGTCATTCCCGCAACAGCGGGAATCTTTTTATTTTGTTACTTACTAATAATATTTTTAGATTCCTGCGAAAGCAGGAATGACAGTTTAAGCTTTACTTTCTAATTCACTCATGACTTCCACAAGGACCTTAACGCTATCTAATGATAAGGCATTGTACATAGATGCTCTATAACCACCAACACTTCTGTGGCCATTTAAGCCATTAATTCCTGCCTCTTTCCACATGGCATCAAAAGTTTCCTTTAAGTTTTCATTTTCCAAGGTGAACGTTGCATTCATATGCGAACGATCTTCTTTTACGGCATACCCTTTAAACAATGGGTTTAAGTCAATCTCGGAATAGATTAAACGAGCTTTCTTGTCGTTTTCTTCTTCTATGGCTTTAATACCGCCTTTATCTTTTAACCATTGCATGGTGAGCATAGACACGTAAACTGCAAACACTGGTGGAGTATTAAACATACTACCTTTACTAATATGCACTTTGTAATCCATCATCGAAGGAATCTTTCGCGATACTTTTCCTAAAATATCCTCTTTTACAACTACAAGCGTGGTACCTGCTGGTCCCATATTCTTTTGGGCTCCTGCGTAGATCAAATCAAATTGTGAAAAGTCTAATTGACGCGAAAAGATATCACTACTCATGTCGCATACCATCGGAATTGGTGAGTTTGGAAAGCGCTTCATTTGTGTTCCAAAAATGGTATTGTTAGACGTGCAGTGGAAATAATCATAATCCTCAGGAATGTCATAACCCTTTGGGATGTAATTGAAGTTGGCGCTTTTAGAAGATGCCACTTCGTAAATATCATCGTAAATTCTAGCTTCTTTTATGGCTTTGTCACTCCAAGTACCTGTATTTAAATAACCCGCTCTTTTTTCCAATAGGTTTAAGGCCACCATTAAAAACTGGGTACTTGCACCACCTTGCAAGAATAAGGCTTTATAACCTTTACCTTCTAATCCTAAAAGTTCTAAGGCCAAAGACCTTGCATTTTCCATGACGTCAACAAAAGGTTTGCTACGGTGCGAAATCTCGATAAGTGATAGACCATCATCAAAGTTAATTACGGCCTCAGCAGCCTTTTCCATTACCGATTTTGGTAATACACATGGACCTGCACTAAAATTATGTTTTTTCATTTTATTCTGAATTTATTTTAGGGTCAATGCTAAGACCCTAAAAGTCATTTTTTAAACAGCTACAAAGGTGCTAATTAATTGGGTATAAAACATTAATAAATTGATATTTTTTGAATCAAATTTTTAACAGGAATTCAACAGTATCGACATTATCTGCATAATCCCAAAGCTGTGGTTTTTGGGTTTCACCAAAAGCCACTTCATTGTCTGAAAAACCTTCAGCAACAACACATTGTATGTTGTCTTTGTCTTCAATTAATTTTTTTTCTAGATCTGTTTTGGCGTCGTAATGCTCATAAAACACAGTAGCAATCGGTGAGGCATAACTTTGATCTTCCTTAAGCATTAAAAATCCATTTTCCAGTATATCGAACTCACTCATTAAGTACACCGCTTTGTTATAGTCGTAGTTGTTGGCGTATTTGGTGTCGTGAATCACAGGATGCCATTTGTAGACCGCATTAAAAAAACCATCAAAATTGTAATCCTTAGGCACAAAGAGCTTAGAGACGTTTCTACAGCCCAATCCATAGTACCTGAAAATATCGTCTGCTAAAGCTTCAAGTTGGGCTTTTGTTTCATTACCAGTGAGAACGGCAACCGAATTTCTGTTCTTTCTTATAATTGAAGGTCTATTCTTAAAGTAGTATTCAAAATAGCGCGCCGTGTTATTGCTTCCTGTAGCAATCACCGCATCGAAATGCTCTAGCTTCTCTTCGGTAAAATTGATGTTCCCTTTGAACTCTGGTTCTATAACTTCCAAATACTTGGCTAAAAATGGCAGAAGGTGCTTGTCGTTAGAGGACTGCTTTACCAAAACATGATGTCCAGACATGAGCACCGATAGAAAATCGTGAAATCCCACCAACGGAATATTACCGGCCATGATAATCCCGACCGTTTTTGGCTTGGTATGATTGAGTTGATAATTTTTAAGCCATCGTTGTAAATTATCTTCAGTTAATATATTCGCCCAAGATTCTAAACTAAACAACACATTGGCTTCTGTAAACCAACCATTATGTGTTTTGGCCAGTTTTATTTGATGCCTAAAACCTTCAAAGAATAGGTCGTTGGCTTCGATGAGGTCTTTTTTTTGAATACCATGATTAGAAAATTGACTTAAAAAAGCGCCTAATTTTACGAATGCGTTAATTCTTTGTTGTAAATCCATCATGTATTTGGTAAAAAGCGCTCCAGGCTTTATTTTTGCAAGTGCAAAATTACGCAATAAAAAAGAAAAATTACGATGGCTATCATAATTACAGACGAATGTATTAATTGTGGTGCTTGTGAACCAGAGTGTCCAAATACTGCTATTTATGAGGGTGCTGACGATTGGCGTTATTCAGATGGCACAAGCCTAACGGGTAATGTTATTTTACCAAGTGGTAAGGCAGTGAATGCAGACGAAACACAAGAACCAATAAGCGATGAGGTGTATTACATTGCACCAGATAAGTGTACGGAATGTATGGGCTTCCATGAAGAACCACAATGTGCAGCCGTATGCCCTGTAGACTGTTGTGTCCCAGATAAGGATATTGTAGAAACCGAAGAAGAGTTGTTAGGGAAACAACGCTTTATGCATCCAGAAGATTAAATGACTAATAATTTAATTAGTAATATATAATAATCCCGAGCAATATGGCTTGGGATTTTTTTTGCTTGAAAATTACGTAGTTCTACGTATTGATTTGTTGAAGAGGAAGAGTTAACTTGGCGTAGCAATCGATAATTCAATTGAAGTTGGATTTATCCAGATATTTCGGTCATTAAAAAGAAAATGAATGAGTATAATAAATAAACCACCTGAAAGTTATAAAGATTGTTTATTATATAGAGTTTTGATTGATAGAGAGAAGCCTAATCATGAAATAATTGAGAAAATCGAGTATTTTATAGAATATGTTTCTCCATTATTAAATTTGGTAGTTGCTGGACCATTTAGAAATTACACATTGCACAATCCAGGTCATAGCAAAAAACTAGTACATTTAGGAGGTCAAATAGTATCTGAATCAACATTATCAAAACTTACTGACCTAGATATAATGCTGTTTATTTACTCATGCTATTTTCATGACCTGGGTATGTCGATAACTACTAAGGAAAGAAATAGTTTAATTCAAAGTCAAGAATATTCAGATTTTCAAAACGAAAATGAGAGCTTCAAAAATAGAGTGGATAAATTGAGACATCTTCACTCAAAAGCAAAGGATGAATTCAAATCATCATTAGAAGTTACTTTATTCCAACTTCAAGAATTTGCCCTTTCTGAAATATTAAGACGAAATCATGCTAAACCTGAGACTTATTCAAAGCTTATAAACTACCTAAAGACTAAAACGGGCAGAAAGGATTTATTTGCATACAATGGAGTGTCTTTTGAAGAGATACTCATACAAATTTGTGAAAGCCACAATCTGAATTCCATAGTTCTTGGAGAATTAATATCTGCGAGAGACCCTAGATTTGAAAGAAAACTTCCAATAGGTGGATTATATCTTAACGTACAGTTTGTCTCTGCCATGCTAAGAATTACAGATATTCTTGACTTCGATAGAGAAAGAACCCCAATAATACTATTTGAGAGTCTTGGAATTGAAGAAAATGATTTACCTGGTTCGAAAATTTCCTTGGAAGAATGGAACAAGCATCTTTCGGTACATTCAATTGAATTATCTCAAAATGAGATAATTATTAATGCAGAATCAAAACACCCATCAATTGAAAAGGCAATAAATGAGTTTGCCCAAATAATTGAAGATGAAATAAAAGACACCTTAGCAAGTATAAATTATAATGATCAAGAAATTAAAGAGAAATATAATTTCAAGCTTCCCACAAATGTCAGAACTAAGATAAATTCAATTGAATACGTCTATCATGATTTAAAGCTTTATTTAAATCAAGAGTCAATAATGACCATGTTAATGGGTGAACAGCTCTACAATAATCCTGGTGCAGCTTTAAGAGAATTACTTCAAAATTCAATTGATGCTTGTAATGTTAGAAAAAAGCTTTCAAAGGAAGATTATATCCCTAATATCTCCGTTAAACTTAAAGTAAGCGAAGATGAAAGTAAATGGCTGATAATAGAAGATAACGGAATTGGTATGGACGAATATGTTATTTCAAAATATTTGTTTCAAGTAGGAAGTAGTTACTATCGATCTAATGAATTTACTAAAATTATTGACTCAAAATACAATCCAATAAGCAGATTCGGCATTGGTGTGATTTCTGTTTTTATGATTTCAGATTTTTTAAAAATAACAACGAAGAATAATGATTCTATTCGAGGAGATTATAAAAATAGAAATATTACCATAAGTAATAAAGGAAGTTTGGCCTTTATCACTGAATCAGAAAAAGGATCACAAGGGACAACAATGGAACTTAGGTTAAAAGAAGAGTATTCTAATAAATCGTATTTGAGCTATTTTGAAAATTATTTACGTTCTGTTATAATTAGACCAACAGTTCCTATTCATGTTTCTATAATAAATCATTTTGTCCTTAAGAAAAAATATATTTCGTTTAAAAAAAATGCTATCAAAAATGCCGAAGATCTAGGAATTAAATATGTAGTACTTGATTTAGATAGATTCAGCGATTCAATTGAAGGATGTGCAATTTTGCCTTTATATATAGAGGGTGATATGTTAATCTTTACAAGGGAAAACAGAAGAATTCAGTTTAATGAGGAAAAATCTATAAACCCTCATGATGTTTTTGAAGAATACCAAGGCAATAGAGTAACAGTAAATGGATTCAAAATAGGTTTAAGAAGGACTTCTAAAATTTTCGGTAAAAGATTAAGGTTTGCTTATGATATTAATGTAATAGGAGATGAAGAAGTTAGATACGATGTTGCCAGAGATAGAATAATAGGAAAAGGAGTGACTGTCGTTAAAAACAGAGTCAGAGAGGCGATAGTGAAGGCACTTGAAGAAACAGGAATTATTGATTCACTGGAAGAGTCCACACTTAACTTTTTAAGAAGTAGTAAATTACTTCAAGATGATGGAACAGTTATAGCAGAGAAAGAAGATTTGAAAAAAATATTAAACTTAATTCCTCAGGAAACATGGCCTATTGGTTTACATCAAAGTATAGCAAAAGAATTAGGTCTTAGACCTGGTATAGTCAGAAATACAATATCATACTTTTTGGATAATGATATGGTTTTTGATGGAAGAAGAAAATAACTCCTTACATTATACAATTTATTAATGCAACTCAGTTGCATTAATAAATAAATACTTATTTTTGCAAAAGCGAGTTCATTTAAACTACGCTAAATCAAATTGCAATGCTTTCACTACAGGGTCTCGTCAAAACAAAAAAACGAACAGTTGCTTCTAGCACCAAAGCTGAAAATGGTGTAGTGGGCACTACGCCCAACATCTTAGAAGATATTCACCAAAAGCATTTGAATATCACAGTCTACAATAGGGACATAAGTAGCTTGGACGAGGAAATCATCAATCTTCTAAAACACGATATGACTTTTGACTCCAGAGGTGATGAGGATACAGTTTTAAACAAATTAAAACAACAAATCAAATTAGAGGAACAATCTTTGATTTTACAAGACATCCAAAGCCTTTTGCTGCACTTTAAAAAGATAACCAAGGCCAATCATTTTCGACTGTATTTGGCTACCATAAACACCAATATGTGCAGAAAGTTCCATATGGATTACAATAGTTTGCGCATTCTTTGCACCTACAGTGGGCCAGGAACCTTATGGCTCACCGAGGACAATGTTAACCGAAATGCATTGGATGCTTATGGCAGTAATGAATGTATCGTCATTGATGAGAACAAGATTAAACAAGCCAAAACAGGAGCTGTGTTGATTTTAAAAGGCGCTAAATATTCAAAAAGGTTCACAAAGGGAGTTGTGCATCGCAGTCCCACTATAGAAGAAAGTGGTCAAAAGCGTTTACTCCTTCGTATTGATATCCATCAATCCCTAAATGCTTAAAACGGTCTCTTTAGACATTTCAAGAAAACTTAAAACAACTAAAATTAAAATTCGCTGATTAATAGCTATGATAAAAGAAAAGAAACTTCCCGTAACTGTACTAAGTGGTTTTCTGGGAGCAGGGAAAACAACCTTACTTAATCATGTATTACATAATAAAGAAGGCTTAAAAGTGGCCGTTATTGTCAACGACATGAGTGAAGTAAATGTTGATGCCGAATTGGTAAAAAACGAAAACACCTTATCGCGTACAGAAGAAAAGTTAGTGGAAATGAGTAATGGTTGCATTTGCTGTACCTTACGAGAAGACCTTATGGTAGAAGTAGAGCGTTTGGCAAAAGAAGACCGCTTTGATTATCTATTGATCGAAAGTACGGGTATAAGCGAGCCTGTACCTGTTGCGCAGACCTTTACCTTTGTGGATGAAGACAATGGCATCGACCTCTCGCGCTTTAGTTATATCGATACAATGGTCACTGTAGTAGATGCCTTTAATTTCTTTAAGGATTTTGGTAGCCCGGAACGATTAATGGATAGAGAACTTACGGATATGGAGGGAGACTATCGGACTATTGCCGATTTGCTAACCGATCAGGTTGAGTTTGCTAATGTGATTATTTTAAACAAAACGGACTTGGTCAATGCGGAGCGCCTCAAGACTTTAAAAGGTGCTATAAGTACATTAAATCCATCTGCTCGTATCATTGAATCCACCTACAGTAAAGTAGCCCCTGAAGCTATTCTTAATACGGGACTTTTCGATTTTGATGAAGCACAACAAAGCGCTGGTTGGATTGAGGAACTTCAAAAAGATGAGCATACTCCAGAAACTGAGGAATACGGTATATCTTCTTTTGTTTTTAAGTCGAGAAAGCCTTTTGACTCAGATCGTTTTTTGAATTTTGTGGAAGAATTCCCAGATACTATTATCAGAAGTAAAGGTTTATTTTGGTTGGCTTCTAGACCAGATCAAGCCTTAATTTGGGGTCAAGCAGGAGGTTCTCTTAAGGCCAATAGTGCAGGTGTTTGGTGGAGTAGTATGCCTGCCAAAAAGCGAATACAATATCCCATGTATCTTGATAACCAAGATATTATTGAAGAACGATGGGATAAAACCTTTGGGGACAGGAAAAATGAAATTGTATTTATTGGTCAGAACATGGATAAAGAACAAATTTTGTCTGACCTTAATGCTTGCCTTTCAACTGATGAAGAGTTAGCGACCCTAAAATGGAAATTGGGTTATGAAGATCAATGGGCCATGCAAAGAACATATGCCTTATAATAGCAGTTTGTGCTACTAATTTCATACAAGTTGATTAACTCGGCCATCTTAGTATGGTCATAATAATTGTTTGATATAAGCCAAATTCACCCAGAAAACAAAAACACTATCTGTAGGACAGAACTAGTTAAAATCTATCGGTAATTAGATAATACTATTTCTGATAAAATCTTAACTTAGAAGTTTGTAAAGCTAACCATCGATGTCAACCATTTCTGCCACAGTTACTGAAGAATTTAAGTCTAAGAGTAAAAAAGCAGTTAATGCTATTATTCTTTTCGTTATCTCGTATCTGTTATTGAATTTCGGCTACTTTAAGTATAAAAAGGAGCTGTTCAATTACAAAGAGTCCTTGTTGAATAATTAGCATTAGAGCTAATTATTTCACCGCAATCATACTAATCTCCACATTCACAAACTTGGGCAAATTAGCCACTTCAACCGTTTCTCGGGCGGGCGCCGTTGCTTCATCAAAATACTCGCCATAAACCGCATTAATCTTAGCGAAGTTGTGCATATCACTAATAAAGATGGAGGTTTTAACAACATGCTCAAAAGTCATATCCGTAGCAGCTAAGACAGCTTTTAGGTTTTCCATCACTTGTTTGGTTTCAGCCTCAATAGAATCCATAACCAGCTCCATGGTTTCAGGATGCAGGGCAATTTGCCCTGAGGTATATAAGGTATTTCCGATTAAAACGGCTTGGTTATATGGACCGATAGGGGCAGGAGCGTTTGGTGTGTTGATGATTTGTTTCATTATTATGAGTTGGTTTGTATTTTACAACGTTAAATCAAAAGTCGTCAATTCGAATGATTTTTCAGAATGTAAAGGCAAAATTTTTAATCTGTATTGAGCGCCGCGCCTTCCAAAGTTTTGTACGGCGGACAAGTAATTATAGGGGCGACAATAGAATTTAATAATCAAACCTAGTTCTCGATACTAAATTCTTAAAGAATTTAACTCGAACTGACGGTTATTTTATTTTAGTTGCCTAATTGACGGTCCGGTTGACGACGCTGATCGTATTTAAGATCTTTCAACAAGCTAGACTTAATACCAATAAAGAAATTCCAGGATTGCTGATTGCCAAACGGAATCCAAGTGAAGTTCATACGCCAGCTTAACAAATCGCGTTCAAAACGTAATTGTGTAAAGGTAAATCCTTGGTTTAGGAAATCATAACCCGAGGATACCCCAACACTCCAACGAGGCGAGAGTTCCACATCACCAGAAAACATCAAAGAGTTAGACGTTATTTCATTTTGCCGTCTGGTATTACTGTAGTTAGTCGCATAAGCCAGTCGCAAGTTCCAGGGAATCTTATAATTATAATATTCGTTATCGTCTTCTTTGGTTTTTTCGCGGTCGCGATCCGTTAATCGTTGGTCGGCAAAATCTTGGGAGACACCAAACAAGTCGTCGGTTCTTGCATTAGAAGTAGCTGCGCGTCTTTCAGCGTCCTCGTCCCTTTCTTCTTCAGTTTCTCTCCCTGAAAAACTATCATTACTTAGTGTGTAGCTTATGTTTAGATTGGCAGAGGTAAGACGGAATAAACTTCCACCATTGTCTATATTAAATGTATTAATAAGGTTATTATTACTATCTAAGGCATAAGGATTTAAGCTCAACCCAAAGTTGATGTTCATCTTTTTATTCAAAATCTGTGTATTACCTGTAACTCTAAGATCACTCCAATTAAGGGAATCTGCAGCAAGATCATAGGCGGTAGATAAGTTGAGGTTGTTGAGTAAGAATATTTTTTTTGGTTCAGTCTCAGTTGAGTCTTTAGAGCGTACCTTGGCCTCAAAATTGTTACCTAACCCTATACCTATATTGCTAGAGAAACGATTTCCTGGTCGTCCAAATAGTGAATTCTCAAATCGTGTATATTCTACCTGATCTATTGTGGTACCATCAGCGTCTATAATATCATAAGTTTCATAAAACTGATCAAAAGCAGGAGTTATTGAATAACTTATGGTTGGCCGCATCACATGCCTTATGGCTTGTATTTTTGGGTCTTTACCTTTCTTTTGAAAGTCGTACATACCATAAATAGTAGTACCAATGCTTGCACCAAAATTATAGGTAAGGAAGCGGTCAAAACCATTAATATCCCTTGCTACAGAGGTTTCACCTTCAAAAATATCATCCCGTCTTACTGTTTTTAAAGTCCAAGTTTCTTCAAAGTTGGCATTAGTACTCACACTAAAGTGATTGAAGAGTTTAAAGTTTGTGGTCACAGGAATAGAATGACGCATACCAGCAATGGCATCGTCGAACATTTCACTTTTCCCGAACAAGGAATCCGTTGTATTGATTCTATACTCACCTCTGGTGTTCACTTGAAAGTTAATGTTTTGTATAGCCCCTTTTTTAACACCAGACTTTGGTTGAAACGGAAACACCCTTGTCATAGACGCTTGTACCGTCGGTAAGGTAAGATTAATCGCCTCAGTATTTGTGTTTTGATTATGAGTTGCCGAAACATTCAAATTAACTTGTGGTTCCCCTTGAAACGTTTTAGACCATGATACGGAAGATGCCAACGTATTGGTAAGTACATTCGCTTGATTGATTTGGTTAATAGACTGTTGAAAAAACTGACTACTTCCAAGATTCACTGATGCAGTAAACCTCGAGTTTGGATTGGCCTTGGCGTCTTGGCTATGCGACCACAAAATGTTGTAAATCGTTTGCTGTCTAAAATCTGGAAAACCGCGTTCACTATTCAAAAGGTTTTCGTATCTAAAACTCACATTCCCACTATACTTATAACGTGTAGCATATCTGCTCTCTAGACGTAAACCATAACTTCCGTTAGTATAATAATCTCCAAGTACCGCTAAATCAACATGGTCACTAATCGCAAAGTAATAGCCTCCATTTTGCAAAAAGTACCCTCTATCGTTACCTGTATCCTCTCCAAAAGAAGGAAAAATAATACCAGAGGTCTGCTTTCTGGTCATTGGGAAATACGCAAACGGTATCGCTATAGGAGTAGGGACATCGTAAATGTACATCTGACTCATACCAGTAACGATTTTCTTGTTAGGAACTATTTTTGCCCTGTTCATTAAGATATAGTATTCTGGGTCATCGAGATTTTCAGACGTGGTAAACTTTCCTCTCGATATAAAATAGACCGAATCATTTTCACGTTTTGTGCGTTCTGCCAAGACGGTTCCACCACTTTGTTCAGTTACGGAATTAAAGATTAAAGCTTTCCGCGAATCGGTATTAAAAATGATAGAGTCAGGTTCTATAACATTGGTGCCTTGCTTAAAAACAGGTTTTTGCGAATAGCCTGTTGAATCTTTGATACGTCCGGCATACACCAAATTTTTACTATAATCGATAACAATAACCCCAGAGGTAATCTCCATATCTTCATACAATACTTGAGCTTCATTATATAGTCGTATCTGTTGCTTTTTTTGATTAATAGCCACATAATCCTTGGCCTTATAAGTAACGATGTCTTTTAAAAAACCTTCTTCCTTTACGGAATCTTGTTCTGTAGAGTCAATTTGCTTGGTATTTATAGGCTTGTTTTGTAGTGTGTCAATAACCACTTTTGTGGTGTCTTTTGCAATAGCTGTAGTGTCGACTTTTTGATTTGCCGGGATACTTGGATTGTTTTTTGGTAATTCTTGGGCGAAGCTAAAAGTGTTAATAAACACTGTAAAACTCAAAGCAAAAAGTATGTGCAGGCTATTTGTACGCAATCCTTTTAGATGTATTTTTGTAAAAGTATGGCTCGGTTTTTGAAACGCCAAAAGTACAGATATTTTTTTGTGATTATCACATTAAAGTTCTAAAGTTAAAAAATACTCTACCGCTACCAATGGCATGTAATAATACGAGTTCATAAACCGTTAGATTAAATATGCAAACGAAGCGTAAATATATAATAGTATCGATAGTTCTTACTTTTATCACTTCTTTAACATGTGGTGCAAACTTACATGCACAAGACGATAAATTTATTGTGGTTTTAGACGCAGGACATGGTGGTAAAGATCCAGGTGCCATTAGCAATGGCTATAAGGAAAAAGAAATTGCCTTAGATGTGGTATTAGAATTAGGTAAAAGTCTAGAGGCAGTAGATGGTGTAAAAGTCATTTATACGCGTAAAAGAGATAAATTTATTGAACTTTGGAAAAGGGCTGATATAGCGAATAAAGCCGATGCGGATTTATTTATATCTATTCACTGCAACTCTGTTGTTAATTCTAAACCTTATGGCACTGAAACTTGGGTGCTCGGAGAGAATAATGCAGGTAGGAATTTTGAATTTGCCAAGCGCGAAAATGAAGTTATTTTCCTAGAGGATAATTATGAAGAAAATTATGCAGGTTTTGATCCTACTTCACCCGAATCGGAAATTGCCTTAACTATTGAACAGGAAGTATATGTAGAACAAAGCGTCGGACTTGCTCGAAAAATTGAAGATAATTTTATCAGTAAGGCCAAACGAAAAAGTAGAGGCTTAAAACAACACAGTCTTTTAGTTATTAGAAACACCTATATGCCTAGTGTACTTGTAGAACTTGGCTTTATAAGCAATAAAAGAGAAGGTGCATTTTTAAACTCTAAAGCAGGGCAAAACAAAATGGCTACTGCACTCAAGGAAGCCATTCTTTCATATAAAAAGGAAATCGACCAGAATGTCGGAAGTAATATTTTAGTTTCAGAAGGAGAGGATGAAGAAACACCAGAAGCAATACCTTTGGTTTATGAGAATATTACGTTTAAAGTACAAATTGCTGCTAGCTCCAGGAATTTAGAGCCCAAATCATATAACTTTAAGGGCTTATCCGAGTTGAGCAAAGAAAAGGTAGGTCAGCTTTACAAATACTATTATGGAAACACTTCAGATCTAAATGAAGCAAGGCAACTCCAAGCAGAAGCCAAGCAAAAAGGGTATGCCACTAGTTTTGTAGTTGCGTATAAAGACGGAAAGCGAATCGATATATCAGAGCTCTGAAAACTACCACTAATTAGAAACATTATTAATATATTTATTCCTAATTTTGTTTTTAATCAAAGCTTAGCCCATTGAAAATCTCAAGAGAAGTTAAAACAGCAATATTAGTACTATCTGGTATTGCCCTTTTTATATATTTATTTTCCTATCTAAAAGGAGAAGACTTATTTACCGACACTAATACCTATTACACAGAATTTGATTACAACGCTCTAAGCACATCATCTTCCGTGACAGTAAGAGGAAATAAAGTCGGTAAAATAGAAGATATCAAATACGATTTTGAAACAGGAAAAACACGTGTGTTCTTTTCTGTTAGTCCTAAACTTAAGTTTTCTAAGAATAGTACTATTCGTCTTTACGAAACGGGTTTGATGGGTGGCAATGCGCTTGCTATTGTAAACATCAACAAAGATGGGGAACTCGCTAAACCTGGTGATTTTATAAAATCCGAGGTACAACCTGGGCTTATCACTACGCTAAAGAATAATTTTTCAGGAATAAGTACGGATTTAGATAGTGCAATTCGCTCAGCCGATACCTTAATGACAAGTATAAATGAAATGGTTATTGATGAATCGGATCAAGGGTTAAAAAGTACCATTGCCGAATTAAATGCAACACTAAAGTCATTCAAGAATTTATCGTATTCCATTCAATCCGTCATTAAAGAGAATGACGACAAGGTGGCATCGGTTCTGGCTAATTTCGAAAAGACTAGTAAAGACTTAAGTGAATTATCATCCAACCTAAAAGAAGTTAATATTTCAGATACAGTTGATAATTTAAATAAGACTCTTACTGGTATTCAAGGTATAATGGCTAGCATTGACAATAATGAAGGTACGATTGGGAAACTTTTAAATGATGATAGTTTATACAATAATCTTGAAGCAGCTTCAAAGGAAATGGAAGAGTTACTCTTAGATATCAAACTACATCCTGCGAGATACCGACGTATTTTATCTAAAAAAGAAATCCCTTATCAACCCCCAACTGAAGACCAGAAGAACTAGATTTATTTCATGGAATATATACCAAATATACTTTTTGCTATTGCCCTTGTTTTAGGCATCGGCTACTTTACACGAAATGTTAGAAAACTCATTCGTAATATTAAACTTGGTAAAGCAGTAGACGCTAGTGACAATAAGAAAGAGCGTTGGATGAATATGGCTCGAATTGCGCTCGGTCAAAGCAAAATGGTAAAACGACCTATTGCTGGTCTTCTTCATGTAGTAGTTTATGTAGGTTTCATCATCATCAATATTGAAGTATTGGAGATTATAATCGATGGTCTTTTTGGTACGCATCGTATAGGCTTAAAAGTACTTTCAGAGTCAATTTATGGTTTTTTAATTGGGTCTTTTGAAATATTGGCTGTACTTGTATTAGTTTCTGTAGTCGCTTTTTGGTTACGAAGAAATGTCATTAAGCTGAAGCGTTTTTTGAGCTCTGAAATGAAAGGCTGGCCGAAAAATGATGGAAACATTATCCTATACTTCGAAGTTGTTTTAATGTGCTTGTTTTTGATTATGAATGCAACCGACACACCATTCCAAGACATGGGACACGGTAATATTATTTCACAATTTATAGCACCTTGGTTTCAGGGAATGTCAGAAGGCACACTTTATACCATAGAGCGTACAGCTTGGTGGTTGCACATCATTGGAATATTAGTCTTCTTAAATTACTTGTATTTCTCAAAGCATTTACACATCCTTTTGGCATTTCCAAATACGTATTATGGTAGTGTTGAGCCCAAAGGAAAGTTCGATAATCTTGAAGCCGTTACCAATGAGGTAAAGTTGATGATGGATCCTAATGCTGATCCGTTTGCTGCTGCGCCAGAAGGTGCTGAAGATGAGGTACCAGAAAAGTTTGGAGCTAGTGATGTGATGGATTTAAATCAAATTCAATTGCTCAATGCCTACACCTGTACAGAGTGCGGTCGTTGTACATCGGCTTGTCCAGCTAATCTAACAGGAAAAAAATTGTCTCCACGTAAAATTATGATGGACACGCGTGATCGTTTAGAGGAAGTTGGGAAGAATATAGATGCCAATAATGGAGAGTTTAAAGATGACGGTAAGCAACTTTTAGGCGATTACATAACTCATGAAGAGTTGTGGGCCTGTACCACATGTAACGCCTGCGTCGAGGAATGTCCTGTAAGTATCAATCCGTTATCTATTATTGTAGATATGCGTCGTTATTTGGTGATGGAGCAGAGTGCTGCGCCAATGGAACTCAATAATATGATGACCAATATCGAAAACAATGGAGCACCTTGGCCTTACAACCAAATGGATCGCTTAAACTGGAAAGATGAATAACATATTATGAAAGCATTGCTATTTTTTAAAGTTGTATTGTTTTTAGTAGCCATGATTTATGCTTATATCATGAATTTGCTCATTGTATCACCAATAAACGGTTTTATACAACAACATAGCATCTTGGTCTCAATTATAATTATAGTTTTAGCTGTGGGTTATTATTTGTTCAGAATAGAGCATTATAATCGTAATAAATACAAGTATTATTATAATTCATAATTAAAAATAAACAACTTAGTTAACATGAGTGAGCAGTTGAAAGTGCCAACTATGGCAGAGTATATGGCAGAAGGCAAACAACCCGAGATTTTATTTTGGGTAGGTTCTGCAGGAAGTTACGATGATAGGGCAAAAAAAATCACCAAAGCCTTTGTTAAGATATTGAACAAAGCTAATGTAGATTTTGCTGTTTTGGGCACTGAAGAGAGTAATACGGGCGATTTGGCAAAGCGTGCCGGAAATGAGTTTTTGTTCCAAATGCAAGCCATGATGAATATTGAAGTGCTCAATGCTTATGAAGTAAAGCGTATCGTAACCTGTGATCCGCATTCTTATAATTGTATTAAAAATGAGTACCCAAGTCTTGGAGGTAATTATGATGTTGTGCATCACACGCAGTACATCAAAGAGTTGATTAGTTCAGGACGTTTAACCCTAGAGGGTAAAACCTATAAAGGCAAGCGCATTACCTTTCATGATCCATGTTATTTAGGTCGCGCCAATAGTGAATACGATGCACCAAGAGATGTATTAAAAAAGACGAATGCCAGTCTAGTAGAGATGAAACGTCATAAAAGTACAGCATTGTGTTGTGGCGCAGGTGGAGCACAAATGTTTAAAGAGCCAGAAAAAGGTGATATGGATATTAATATTTTGAGAACTCAAGATGCCCTAGAGACCAAACCAGATATCATCGCTACTGGCTGTCCTTATTGTAACACTATGATGAGCGATGGCATTAAATTCAATGAAAAAGAAGATCGTATTAAAGTGCTCGATATTGCTGAGCTTATCGCAAATTCCTAATAATGAAACCTAGATGGAGTTGTTTACTAATAAGGAAATCGATATTAACACCTTGCCAAAAGTAGAGGACTTAGAGTTAACTCCAATCTCACCAAAATACATTTACATCATCGTTGCCAATATTCTATTTACTTATGGGATTTTGTGTCTTGCTATTGTTTTTATAAATGTAATAGCTGAGGATAAAAGCTTTAGCAATACATTTTGGTATATCCTTGCGGTTTTAATTACACTGTGCATTTTTACGTTAATAATTAATTATTTGGGGTTTAAAAAGCGTAAATATGCTATGCGAGATTACGATATTACCTTTAGTAAAGGGTTTTTAGTCAACAAAACTTTAACCTTACCCTACAATCGTATCCAGCATATAGAAATTAAACGGACATTTTTAGCACGTAAACTCGGACTTGCCACACTAAAGATTTATACAGCAGGCGAATCTGGTGGTGATATGACCGTTAGTGGGTTACCTAAGGATATTGCCGATAAACAATATGGTTTTTTGACAAAAATGATTAATGAGCGCGTTTAATTTCGAAATTCCATCGCGTCAGTCTGCTAAGGGTATCATAGTAATTTTTGGCATCAGTGTTTATAAAGTCGTTAAGGCAACCATAGTCTTTATTGCAGCATTTGTTCTTAAAATTTTAAGCAGTGACAAGCCTTTAAATATAGGTCATCCCATTGTATTGCTAATCATTTTTAGTATCCCTTTAGTCTTTATTGTAATTGCTGTATTGCGTTATCTTAATTTTAAATTTTATGTTAAGGGCGACTACTTTTTTCTTAGGAAAGGAATTCTAAATAAAGAGGAAATATCAGTTTCCAAAGATAAAATCCAGAATGTTTATATAAAGCAAAATGTATTGCAACAGCTTATAAATGTAGTGTCCTTGTCCATAGAAACCGCAGGTGATGATAAAACGGAGATTGAAATAGTTGCATTAGTTAAGCCAAAGGCAGAAGCCCTAAAAACGCTTTTATTAGCTGGCGTTAAACCAAAAAATGTCAACAATCAACTTGATGAAAAAACTGAGACTGCTATTTATTTTAAGGCTTCTGTAAAGCGATTATTTTTAGAAGGTATTTCCGAAAATCATTTTAAGAGCTTCGTATTGATATTTGCATTCATTATCGGAATTTATAACGATGCTAAGGAATTTGTGAGTGAACTTGAGGTAACCACAGGTGTAAAATCTTGGTTTGCACTAGATAATGAATCCTTAATGGCTATGTTGTTGTTTAATCTATCCATACTAATTATACTGCTCGTATTTTCATTGCTGCTATCGATGATTAGGATGTTTGTTCAAAATTTTAATCTAACCGTCAAGCGTAAAAAGGAAGGACTAGAAATATCAAAAGGTTTGCTAAATAAGATTAGTTTGAATCTAAATGCCTCTCGCATTCAAAATACAATGGCCTCAACGAATAAGTTAAAGCGCTCACTCGGCTTATATAAATTAGCATTTACACAAGCCATGGCTAACAAACGACAACAGTTAAAGTTTAATATTGTTGCATTAAGTCAATTGCAGTTAAATGAACTTATTTTACAATTTTACCCAAGGGTGTTTGATAATCTTGTAAAGCATAAACCGCATAAGTATTTTTTAAAACGTCTTATCGCAGTTCATGCCATCATTTTTATTGTATTTAATTGTTGCTTTTTGGTTTTACCTCAATGGGCTTTTTTAATGAATGTGCCATTGCTAATATATATGATATATAATATAGTTTACACCTATAAAAAAGCATACTACCATATAGATGAGGATTATATTGTTGTTGGAAGTGGAATGCTAATTGAGACGCATACAAGCTTTTTGGAAGTTAAAAAGGTGCAGGCTGTGATATTACAACAAACTATTTTTCAAAAAAATCATGGTGTTGCGACTTTAGAAATTTGTTCCGCATCTAGACCTTTGAAGATAAAGCATATAGAATTAAATCGTGCACTAAAAATTAAAAATTATTTGCTGTATAAGGTTGAATATGAAAATAAGAATTGGATGTAATTCATTAAATTTGAACTCTAATTTTTTAAAATCATTATGCTAGTAGATTTTAACGACCTACCTGAAGAATCACGAGTTTGGATATACCAAGCCAATCGTTCATTTACTGACGAAGAAATCCTGAAAATAAATACTAAAATTGAAGCATTTATTAAAGCTTGGACAGCCCATGGGAAAGACTTACAGGCAGGCTATAAAATTGTATATAAACGGTTTATAGTTATAGCATTAAATCAAAACTTGAATATGGCAACTGGTTGTTCAATTGATGCCTCTGTACATTTTATTCAAGATTTAGAGAAAGCCTATAATGTAGATCTTATGGATAAAATGAATGTGTCATTTAAACAAGGAGAATTTATTGCTTACAAACCGTTGGTGGATTTCAAAAAAATGGCGAAAAACAATTCGGTTTCAAAAAACACCATAGTCTTTAATAATTTGGTTAGTAATATTGCGGAATTTAAAGAGAATTGGGAAGTACCTGCAAGTGAGAGTTGGCACAGTCGCTTCATTAAATAGCTATTAGTTATTGAAGAATTGGTATGAATTTTAGTGAATTATTGCAGTATTCGCATGCCAAATAATTTTTATTTTTCAAATAGAATAGTCATTTTTACCGCCTGAATATCAAGAATTAATAAAGACAACTTCCATTAAGATGGCTACGGATATATTTTTGTTAAACATTTCGGGACAAGACAAACCAGGATTGACTTCTGGTCTTACCAGTGTGCTAGCCGAATACGATGCTAAGATTTTAGATATCGGTCAGGCTAACATTCACGATACCTTATCCCTAGGGATGATGTTTGAAATTAAATCGGGTAAAAAGTCTGCTGCTGTATTAAAGGATTTATTGTTCAAGGCTTATGAACTGGGCATTACGGCAAAATTCACACCAATTTCCTTAGAGGATTACGAACATTGGGTAAGTCTCCAAGGTAAAGACAGGTATATTATTACAATTCTAGGTGAAAAACTTGCCGCTGAGCAGATTTCTGAAGTTACAAAGGTAATTTCGGAAAAAGGTTTGAATATCGATTCTATAAAGCGATTAACAGGGAGAACCTCATTAGTGAGGGAAGAAGAATACCCAAGAGCTTCAATCCAATTATCCATACGAGGAAAACTGACCGATAAATCTGAATTTACAAAACGGTTTGTGGATATTTCTAAGGAATTGGATGTAGATATTGCGTTTCAAGAAGACACCATGTTTAGACGAAACCGTAGGTTGGTGTGCTTTGATATGGATTCGACGTTGATTCAGACCGAAGTCATTGATGAACTTGCAGAACGTGCAGGAGTTGGAGAAGAAGTCAAAGCGATTACAGAGTCAGCTATGCAAGGTGAGATCGACTTCAAAGAAAGCTTTAGAAAACGTATGAAACTTTTAAAGGGCTTGAGTGAAAATGTTTTAAAGGATGTTGCCGAGAATCTTCCCATTACTAAAGGCGCCAAGCGTTTAATAGATACCCTACATTATTATGGTTACAAAACCGCAATCTTATCTGGTGGTTTTACGTATTTTGGACATTATCTACAGGAAAAATTAGATATCGATTTTGTTTATGCCAATCAGTTAGAAATTGAGGATGGTAAATTAACTGGAGGTTATATTGGAGATATCGTAGATGGCAACAAAAAAGCCGATTATCTAAAGCTTTTAGCCAAAAACATGGGTATAGACATTGGTCAGACCATTGCGGTTGGTGATGGTGCCAATGACCTGCAAATGCTTAATTTAGCTGGATTGGGAATTGCTTTTCATGCAAAGCCAAAAGTTAAGGATAATGCGCAAAATTCTATCTCGAGCATTGGATTAGATGGCGTTCTATATCTATTAGGTTACCACGATCGCCATATTGATTTGATGAAGTAGTTAAAACTGTTAATTACGCAGTTTATAAAAGTATCCTAAAGTCTTTTTACTTCTTATTAATTATGCTATTTTGGCATGATATTCGTTAATTAATCTATTACGAAAAAAGATTGTTCATGCGTTATTTGTCCCTTATTCTATTGTATTTTATTACTCAGATTGTTTTCGCCCAAGAGGAAGGTAATCATCCATTGCACACTAAAGATGTTATAGAACAGCAAAAATGGGTGGATAGCATTTACAACGCAATGTCTGTTAAAGAGCGCATCGGTCAGTTATTCATGGTTCAGGTGATGTCTGAGAATAGCGATAAGGTCAATAATGAAATCGTAGGTCTCATAAAGGAAGAAGGTATTGGTGGTATTATTTATTCTAAAGGTGGACCGTATCGACAAGCCAGACTCAACAATCAATTGCAAGTAGCTTCAAAACTACCATTGTTGATTGGTATGGATGCCGAATGGGGCCTAAGTATGCGGTTGGATTCTACCTATGCATTCCCTTGGAACATGACTCTTGGAGCAATATCGGATAATAAACTCATTGAACAAACAGGGCGTCAGATAGGTGAGCATTGTAAGCGATTGGGTGTTCACTTTAATTTTTCTCCCGTAGTAGATATTAATACCAACCCTAAAAATCCGATAATCGGTAATCGCTCTTTTGGTGAAGACAGGGATAATGTTACGGCGAAAGGTTTGGCTTTTATGAAGGGCATGCAAAGTGCAGGGGTTTTGGCAAATGCCAAACATTTTCCTGGACATGGTGATACAGAAGATGATTCGCATGAAACACTCCCAACGGTATCATTTAGCGAAAAACGAATTGATTCCGTTGAATTATATCCTTATAGAAAGTTAATCAAAGATGGGCTTTCGAGCGTTATGGTGGCGCATCTCAATGTACCAAGTTTAGAAAAGCGACGTGGGTTTCCGTCCTCATTATCCAAGCATATTGTTACGGATATTTTGAAAGATTCACTCGGATTTAAGGGACTTATCTTTACAGATGCATTAACAATGAAAGGTGCAGCAGATTATGTTGAGAAAGGCGTTGATGGTATTACCCCCAAGACTTTGACCAAAGGTGGTGAAATAGACTTGATGGCATTCTTGGCTGGTAATGATGTGATGCTAATGTCAGAAAACCCAAAATTGGGTATTGCTAAGTTTATTGAAGCTTATGACGAAGGCATTATTACGGAGGAACGCTTGTCACATTCTGTAAAAAAGGTTTTAATGGCAAAATATAAAGTAGGTTTGCATAAATATTCTCCTACGGGTCTTTATAATCTTGACAATGATCTCAATAGAATCAAGGATGACATACTATATGAAGAGCTGATGGAGAACGCTATAACTGTTCTGAAAAACAAAAATTCATTGTTACCATTACGCGATTTAGAAACCAAAAACATAGCTTATATAGAGCTCGGTGATGCTCCAGGTTCAGTTTTTTATGATGAATTAAAGAAATACACCAAAGTTCATCACATAAAGGCTGATAAGTTAGACGGCCTAATTGCAAAATTACAGAATTACAATACCGTGGTTGTTGGTTTTCATAAATCTAATGACAATCCTTGGAAAGGGTACAGATTTACGCAAAAGGAATTAGCATGGCTGTATGAAATTGCGAGGACCAATATTGTAATTTTAGATGTCTTTGCAAGACCCTACGCTTTAAATGAGCTACGGTCTATAGAGAATATTGAAGGCATAGTAATGAGCTACCAAAACAGTAAAATAGCGCAAGAGAAATCCGCACAGCTTATTTTTGGGGCTATTAATGCTTTGGGTCAATTGCCCGTAAGTGCTGGCGAATTTTTCCCAGTCGGTTCGGGCGAAACCTATAATTCAATATCTAATTTGGGCTATGGTCTTCCTGAACGTGTAGGAATGGATTCTGAATTATTGAGTCGAATCGATTCAGTCGCAAACTACGCGGTAAACAATAGGATGACACCAGGCATCCAACTTTTGGTAGCCAGAAAAGGTAAAGTAGTTTATAATAAAAACTTTGGCTATCACACTTATGCAAAAAAGAACAGGGTAGATTTTGACGATGTCTATGATGTGGCTTCGTTAACTAAGATTTTAGCGACTTTACCGATTTTAATGGAATTGGAAGGGCAAGGTTCGGTATCATTAGACGCCAAATTGGGCGACTTAATGGAAGGGTATAAAAAATCAAATAAAAAGAACATTACCCTAAGAAAGATGTTGTCCCACTATGCGCAATTAAAGCCTTGGATTCCATTTTATTATGCAACATTAGATTCGGTTACCAAAAAACCAGACCGAGAGTATTACAGATCTAAGCGCTCAAAGGAGTTTAATGTAGAGGTGACTAACACTCTTTTTATGCGTAATGATTACAAGGATTCTATTCGAGAGATTATTAAAGAAAGTGAATTATTATCTAGATTGCGTTATCGTTATAGTGATTTGCCGTACTATATTCTTAAAGACTATTTAGAAGGGTTTTATGATAAATCGTTGCACGACATCACCCAAGATCGCTATTATAAGTCTCTTGGGGCTAATTATACCACTTACAATCCACGAAAGAGTTTTAGTTTAAAGGATATTGTTCCATCCGAGATAGATGCGTATTATCGCTATAAAGAAGTACATGGTTATGTACACGATATGGGAGCTGCCATGCAAGGTGGAATAGGTGGGCATGCAGGTATTTTTAGTAATGCTAATGATGTTGCTAAAATTATGCAGATGTATTTGCAAAAAGGGTTTTATGGTGGTAAACGCTATATAAAAGCCGAAACCTTAGATAAGTTCAATACCTGTTATTATTGTGAAAAAGATAACCGTAGAGGAGTTGGCTTTGATAAACCGCAATTAGGAGAAGAAGGGCCAACATGCGGCTGTATATCGATGACTAGTTTTGGACACTCAGGATTTACAGGTACCTATGCTTGGGCAGACCCTGAAGAAGAGATAGTCTATGTGTTTTTAGCGAATAGAACCTATCCTGAAGCCGGTAAAAACTTGCTGCTCAGGGAAAACATTAGAACCGAAATCCAACGCCTAATTTATGAAGCCATTATTGAATAATTTAAGACTAGACTGTAAGTTAAAAAATCTTAAAGTTCAGTATTGAAGACATAAAACGTCTAACTTTAACCTCTCAAATTAGTAACAACCATACTTAAATGAAAATAGGAATTGTTTGCTATCCAACCTTCGGTGGAAGTGGAGTAGTAGCCACGGAATTAGGATTAGAACTATCTAAACGAGGTCATGAAATTCATTTTATAACCTATAGCCAACCCGTAAGGTTAGAGCTCTTAAGCAATAATGTACATTTTCACGAAGTACATGTACCTGAATACCCATTATTTCACTACCAACCTTATGAATTGGCACTCTCAAGCAAGTTGGTCGATATGGTAAAATTGTATGGTATTCAATTATTGCATGTCCATTACGCAATTCCTCATGCTTATGCAGCTTATATGGCACAACAAATGCTTTTAGATGAGGGCATTCTCGTACCAATTGTGACGACTTTGCATGGAACAGATATTACTTTGGTTGGAAGCCATCCATTTTATAAACCTGCAGTAACATTCAGCATTAACAAATCTGACGCGGTAACTTCAGTGTCTGAAAGCTTAAAAAAAGACACCTTACGTCTTTTCGACATTAAGAAAGATATTCATGTCGTACCAAATTTTATCGATCTAGATAAGCACGAACACAATTTTACGGATTGCCAACGTGGCATGATGGCAGAGGATAACGAACGTATTATTACACATATTAGTAATATGAGGGAGGTAAAACAAATTCCTGATGTGATTAAAATCTTTTATAATATTCAAAAGGAATTACCTGCAAGACTTATGCTTATTGGTGAAGGGCCAGAAAAAGAGGGAGCAGAATTATTGACCGAAGAATTAGGAATTACAGATAAGGTCGTTTTCTTAGGAAACAGTTATGAGATAGATAGAATTCTTTGCTTCAGTGATTTGTTCTTACTACCCTCACGAACTGAAAGTTTTGGACTAGCAGCCTTAGAAGCCATGGCCAGTGGAGTTCCGGTTATATCAACAAATACAGGCGGATTACCTGAAGTTAATGTGGATGGTTATACGGGTTACTTAAGTGATGTCAATGCGGTTAAGGATATGTCATCAAATGCCATAAAGATTTTGAAGTATGCGGAAACCTTAAACAAGTTTAAAGCTAATGCTAAGGTCCAATCCAAAAATTTTGATATTCATAAAATAGTTCCAAAGTATGAAGCTATTTATGAAGAAACACTAAAAAGGTTTTTGGTGGCTAATTAGACCAAACGGCATAGCCAGAGCGTCGTAGCTCTAGAGTGATTTCTTTTTCGGCTATTAGTGCTTCTTCTCGAGACAAAAAGGGATCTATATGTATATACAGGCTTGGTCTTAAATAAAGACCATAGTTTTCTACAATATTCGAAGAAATTTTATGGCCTTTTTTATTCCTATAGCCTGTTTTGTGCTGTTGAAAACGCTCTTTGGGTGTTTTACTGGTCATGCCTACATAAAGGCACTCCAGCACACCATTAAACTGTGGATTAGCTGTTCTAAACTTTGTGCTTTCAGTATAAACCCTTTTGGATAACTCTATGACATAAATGCGATATAAGGTTTTGGGCATTTGTAGTTATGATAATTGGCAAATGCTTATGACCTAAGTATTTTTTCCATTTTTCTGCCCTTAGCCAATTCATCAACCAATTTATCCAAATATCTTGTTTGTTGTGTTGTCGGGTTGGTGATATCCTCAACGCGATAGCCACAAATGACGCCTTTTATGAGGTGTGCATTAGGATTTAGCATGGCTTCTTTAAAAAAGGTTTCAAAATTAGTTTTTGCTTCGATGATAGCATTGAGTTTCTTTTCATCATAGCCTGTTAACCATTCGATGACCTGGTGTAATTCTGCTTTAGTTCTATTTTTCTTTTCCACTTTAGTGACGTAATGTGGATATACGGATGCAAAGCTCATTTTTGCAATGCGATCGTCATGATGGCTAGTATCGGATGTACTCATGTTGATTTAGCTTTTATGAAAGATAGTGATTTTTTTGGATTGTATTTATCTTTAACGATTTGAGATGTTTAAATAGCTTATATCAGACAATATTGAAACCAGTTCAGCACACAGAAACGAAGTTAGTATTTAATTTATAAAAATTAATACCTTACAGAGGTTGCTTTCCAAATATTATTAACACTATAAAGGATTTGCTATTTTTAACCTCATGAAAACATTAGAGGATTTTACAGCAGCCTTTTCATCTTTAGCTTGGGGCTTACCCTTATTGATTTTGTTAATAGGTGGTGGCTTATATCTCATCATTCGTTCTCAGTTTTTACCGTTTCGATATATAGGCCATGCCATTAATGTCCTTAGAGGGAAGTATGATGATCCCAATGATCCAGGACAGATTTCACATTTTAAGGCTTTGAGTACGGCTTTATCGTCTACCATTGGCATGGGAAATATTGCTGGTGTTGCCTTGGCCATTTCGGTGGGTGGACCAGGCGCTATGTTTTGGATGTGGGTGAGCGCCATTGTTGGTATGAGTACCAAGTTTTTCACATCAACTTTAGCGGTATTATATAGAGGCAAAGACAGCAAGGGAGAGTTGCAAGGAGGTCCGATGTATTTTATTAGGGAAGGCTTGGGTCAGAATTGGAAGATTTTAGCCATACTATTCAGTGTTTTTGGAATGTTGGGGGCCCTTCCTGTGGTTAATGTCAATCAACTTAAACAGGCCATTAATGATATCATCTTAATTCCAAATGGAGTAGAAGTGACCTTCAACACCAATCTCAGTATTGCTATTGTTTTGGTGATTGTGACAAGTATTGTTATTCTTGGTGGGATTCATCGTATTAGTAATTGGGCATCTAAAATGGTACCCTCGATGGTTATACTCTATTTTGTGTTAGTACTTATTATCCTAGGGATTCATTATGCTGAAGTCCCAAAATATTTAAAATTGATTGTTACTGATGCCTTTGCGGCCAATTACTTTCCAGCAGATCAACCTTTTTTAGGAGGTGTTTTAGGGGCATTAATTTTACATGGTATCAAGCGTGGTGCATTTTCTAATGAAGCCGGTTTAGGAACTGCACCAATGGCTCATGGTGCGGCTAAAACCGATGAGCCAGTAAGAGAAGGTTTAGTCGCAATGTTGGGTCCTGTAATCGATACTTTGATTGTTTGTACATTAACAGCTTTAGCAATATTGGTTACTGGTGTTTGGCAAACCACATCAGATAATGGAGTCAGTCTTACAGCATCAGCTTTTAAGGACGCACTTCCTTATGGCCAATACCTTCTGATGGTTTGTGTATTCTTTTTTAGTATATCGTCATTATTTAGCTATGCCTACTATGGTAAGAAATGCATGTCTTTTTTAATTGGTGCAGACAGAAAGCATTATTACAACTACTTGTACATTATAAGTATCGTTTTGGCAGCAACGACTCCTTTTGAGGCCATGATTAACTTTATTGATGGTGTATTTGCTTTTATGGCCATCCCAACAATGGTCGCTACTATAGTGTTGGCACCAAAGGTTGTACAAGAGGCAAAAACATATTTTAGAAAACTAAAAAAACAAGATTAGGCCATATTTTGTTTGATCACTTTTACTTTAGGCTATAACAGATTCGTTTTGTTTGTATATATTTTGCTAAATTAGTATATTTATGCTAAATTAATATATATAATAATGAAAATCAATCTTTGTCCAAACTGCGGTTCTGATAATAATGTGAAAAGTGGGATAGTCGGTAATAGACAACGTTATAAATGTAAGTCTTGTAATTACTATTTTACAGTGAATAAGCTAGGTAAAAAGATTGATGATTATTACGTTAATAAGGCTTTGCAGCTTTACTTGGAAGGACTCACATATCGTGAAATTGAGCGCATCTTGGGAATTTCCCATGTCAGTGTAATGAACTGGGTGAAGAAGTTTAACATTAAGCGACCTTATAACTCCAAATACCACCCAACATACAAAATATTAAATGCTGAGGAACTCTCTAGGTTTTTTTCGAATTCTGAAAACCTTTCTGGCGCAGGAGCTCTTGTCACAGAGCTTGGGGATAAGTTTATGCTCATAAAATGGGAGCGTTTTAGGGATTAGTTTTGATTTTAAATGGGAGTACTTCATTTTGTCTAAGCTCAAACGTCTTCTTTAAGAATCGATTTTTGAGTTAAAATATATACTTAATTAACAAAAAACTATATTAACTTTTTTTTTAGAACTTGTTTTTAGGAGCTTAGTGGTGCACACAAAACCAATTGTAACTAACTAAATCACTAAAATTTATGAAAAAAACAAGTTTAGCTTTGTTTCTACTTGCACTATTTTTTATACCATTTGCGGGTTGGGGACAACAAGAAGATTCCGAACCGGATCATACTTACAAGCCATTACAAGTAAAATTGAATGATGATGGTAGTAAATACATCCGATTTATTCTGTGGCATCAAATGTGGCTTCAAGGTGGATCAGAACAAAAGGGGCCGAAATTCTCTATTAGAAGGTCAAGAGTGTTGGCTTATGCACAAATATCACCACGTTTTTTGATTTTAACTCATTTTGGTTTGAATAGCTTAGGAGCTAATCAGCTTACTGCTAATCCAAACTCTCAATCAGATAATCAACGTAGTTTGTTGTTTTTACACGATGCCTGGGCGGAATTTGCAGTGGTACCAGAAAAACTGCATGTCGGGTCGGGTTTGCATTATTGGAATGGAATTTCTCGACTTACTAACCAAAGTACGTTAAATATGATGACCTTGGATAATCCAGGTGGTCAAGGAGGTGCTTCCGTATCTGACGCTAGGTTATTTCCTTGGTCCAATATTACGACTAGCGACCAATTTGCGCGTCATTTAGGTATATACGCTAAAGGTTCACTAGGGAAGTTTGGATATCGAGTTTCTGTAAATAATGCCAGAAATAATTTTGGCGCTGATGATAATGACGATGGCATTCCAGATAACTTAGGTCCTACACCAACTTTTCAAGTCGATAATAGTATAGGGACGGGAACATGGAACTATGCAGGTTATTTTAAATATGACATATTTGACAAGGAATCCGATAAGTTGCCCTATTTAGTGGGTACATACTTAGGGAAAAAGAAAGTACTGAGTATAGGAGCAGGTTTCCACTACCATCCAGATGCCTTAGCAGTAAACGATCTTAATAATAGAGAAGACGTTTTCCATGCTGCTTTTGATGTTTTTTATGACGCGCCATTAAACGATAAGTTCGCTATAAGTGCTTTAGGTGCTTATTACAATTATAATTATGGTGATACTGCAGGTGCTCCTGGTGGCGGCTTGGTGCCTTCCTCAGGTTCTATCATTCATGGTCAAGTGGGGCTTCTGTTTCGAAATGTCAAGCTAATGCCTTACTTGAAATACAATTCACAGTCTCTTGATTTCACACCCAATGACGCCAACGAATTTGGTGTAGGTTTAAACTATTTCATCAACGGTCATTTCGCCAAGATCACGGCCGAATTTTTGACTGGTAAAAGTGGAGCCATGGGAGCTGAAAACAGAAATGTCTTTACAATTCAAACACATATATTCTTATAAACTAACATTATTATGTCAGATAAACAAAAAAATGCAACAGCATATTGGAAGGAGAATGTAAAATACCTCTCCATACTCTTAGTCATTTGGTTCGTAGTGTCCTATGGCTGTGGCATCCTCTTTAAAGATGCTTTAAATGAAATTAGACTTGGTGGATTTAAACTAGGCTTCTGGTTTGCTCAGCAAGGATCCATATACGTATTCGTCATCTTAATCTTCGTCTACGTTCGCATTATGAATAAACTAGATAAAAAATACGGTTTTGACGAATAGTCTTAACTAATAACCAAAAAAATAAAATATTATGAGTGTACAAACTTGGACATGGATATTAGTTGGGATCACATTCGCACTATATTTCGGAATTGCAATTTGGGCTAGAGCAGGCTCAACAAAAGACTTTTATGTTGCTGGTGGAGGTGTTTCTCCTTTGGCAAATGGTATGGCTACAGCGGCAGACTGGATGAGTGCAGCATCGTTTATTTCGATGGCAGGAATCATTTCCTTTACCGGTTATGATGGCTCAGTTTATCTTATGGGCTGGACAGGTGGCTATGTATTATTAGCGTTATTATTGGCACCCTATCTTAGGAAATTTGGAAAGTTTACCGTTCCTGATTTTATAGGAGATCGCTATTATTCAAACACAGCGAGAACAGTAGCTGTAATCTGTGCACTTCTAGTGTCATTCACATATGTTGCCGGACAAATGCGTGGTGTAGGAGTGGTGTTTTCTAGATTCTTGGAAGTCGATATTAACTTGGGTGTAGCTATCGGTATGGCTATTGTACTAGTCTTTGCTTTCCTAGGAGGAATGAAAGGCATTACATACACACAGGTAGCACAATATTGTGTTTTAATTTTCGCATTTATGGTGCCTGCATTCTTTATTTCAATGCAAATGACAGGAAATATCATACCACAATTGGGAATGGGAGGAAGTGTTGAAGGAGGTGAACTGCTTCTGGACAAATTGGACCGACTGCATACAGAACTTGGGTTTAAGGAATATACAGACGGTAGTAAATCCCCTTGGGATGTCTTTGCTATCACTTTAGCCTTAATGGTTGGTACAGCAGGGTTACCACACGTTATCGTACGTTTCTTTACCGTACCTAAGGTAAAGGATGCACGTAAGTCGGCTGGTTTAGCCTTATTGTTTATTGCTATACTTTATACGACGGCTCCTGCCATTGCCGTATTTGCTAGAACCAATTTAATCGAGACTGTCAGAGATACAGAATATACAGAAGTGCCAGCCTGGTTTAAAAACTGGGAAGATAGTGGCCTTATAGCTTGGACAGATAAGAATGGAGATGGTAAGATTCAATATGTAGCTGGTGGTGCTATTGAGGGGAAAAAACCTATATTCAATGAAGCCAGAGGAACTTATGGCGAGCGTACCATTTCCAATGCGACCGATTCGGCAAATGAACTTTATGTAGATCGTGATATTATGGTATTAGCTAATCCTGAAATTGCTAAACTGCCAAATTGGGTTATAGCATTGGTAGCCGCTGGTGGATTGGCTGCAGCACTATCAACGGCCGCAGGATTGTTGTTGGTGATTTCAACCTCTATTTCACATGATTTAATTAAGAAACAGATTAAGCCAGACCTCTCCGAGAAAGGCGAGCTTTGGGCAGCACGTATCGCTATTCTTGGTGCTATCATCGTAGCAGGATACTTTGGTATGAATCCACCTGGGTTTGTGGCTGCGGTTGTGGCATTAGCCTTTGGGCTAGCGGCCGCTTCATTCTTCCCGGCCATTATTCTTGGGATTTTTGATAAACGTATGAATAAGCAAGGTGCGATTGCAGGTATGATTGTGGGAATCACATTGATGTTATTCTATATGATTAGATATAAAACAGGCCTCATAGGTGGTTTCGACCCTAGACCGGCAAGCGAATGGTGGTTTGGCACCTCGCCTGAAGGTTTCGGAACTATCGCAATGCTTGTAAATGTTGTTGTGTCGGTAGTAGTGTCGCGTATGACACCTGCACCACCACAACATGTTCAGGAAATTGTTGAAAATATAAGAATACCATCTGGTGCTGGCGAAGCACATAGTCACTAGTTGACAAGTTTTATTAGTTAGTAAAAACAGTGTTGTTTGTGGCAACACTGTTTTTTGTATTTTAGTTACCAATGAAAAAAAGACACGAGCAAAAATTAATCATACTATCAATTACAGCTTTCGTTATTTTAAACGTTCCTTTTCTTTTAGTTTTTAATCATGAAGGTCAAGTATTTGGTATCCCCACCTTTTATCTCTCAATTTTTAGCATTTGGTTAGTCATTATAGTGGTCTCTTATCTTATTCTAAAACGTCATTATGAGTAATTACGTTTTATTTATTATCATAATTATTTATCTGGCGGCATTATTTTTCATTGCCTTTATTGCCGAAAAGAACTCAAAAAGTAAATGGGTAAATAATACGATAGTCTACACTCTCTCTTTAGCGGTGTATTGTACGGCTTGGACCTATTATGGCAGTATAGGTATTGCGGCCAATTCCGGTATTAATTTTTTGCCTATTTATCTTGGGCCTGTAATTGCAGCTCCACTTTGGATAGTAGTACTCAGAAAAATCATAAGAATTTCAAAACAGCATAAGATCAGTTCAATAGCGGATTTTATTTCATTACGTTACGGCAACCATCGGTTTTTAGGGGCACTTGTTACTATTGTCTGCCTTATGGCTATTGTACCCTATATTTCTCTTCAGCTCAAGGCAGTTTCTGAAACTTTTCAGATTTTATCGGATGACACGAGTTATGTGTCAACGTCGGTTTATGACGATTCAACATTTTATATTGCTTTATTATTAGCAGTGTTTGCAACATTTTTTGGTACCCAGACTACGGATGCTTCCGAAAAGCATAAAGGGATTGTAATGTCAGTAGCTTTTGAATCCATTATAAAGCTTACATTCTTTTTGTTTGTTGGCATTTATGTAACCTATATTTTATTTGATGGTACAGAAGATATCTATTCTAAAATGTCCCAATCGGAGAATTTTAAATCTCTCATAACAATAGATGGCTTTGAGGGAGGGTTTAATTGGCTTTATACAATTATGCTATCCTTTATGGCCATTTTTTTATTGCCGCGCCAATTCCAAGTTTCAGTTGTGGAGAATGTTCGGGAAAAACACTTAAAGGGAGCCATTTGGATGTTTCCATTATACCTCTTGCTCTTTAATGTTTTTGTAATCTTTATTGCTTGGGCAGGAAATTTAACTATTGGCAATGCAGATCAAGCAGAATATTACGCTTTGTTATTGCCACTTCAAAATGGAAACACCTTTTTATCGGTTTTGGTCTTTTTGGGTGGATTTTCTGCGGTCATCTCAATGGTTGTTGTGGCGACGTTGGCCTTATCGACTATGGTGAGTAACAACTTGGTTATTCCCTACGGATTTTTGGATTATTTTGTAAAGAGCCATCCAGAGCGAAATGCCAAATACATAAAGAACATAAGACGTATTTCGATTTTTTCGATCATTATAATTGCTTATGCATTTTATGTCAATTTCTCTTTTGAGCTATCCCTGTATTCTATAGGTCTCATGGCTTTTGTAATCATAGCGCAATTAGCCCCTTCATTTTTTATAGGACTGTTTTGGAATAGAGGTTCATCTAAAGCCACCATAATTGGTATTATTGCTGGTTTAGTAGTTGTTTTTTATACTTTAATTTTGCCATTTTCCATTCAAGCATTAACGGGTTCTGAAGAACTTGTTCAAAATGGTTTGAATCATGTTAAGGTCTTAAGACCACATGCCTTATTCGGAATAGATTTCTTAAGTCCACCAGCACATGCATTTTTCTGGAGTCTATTGGTGAATGTATTTTGTTATGTTACATTTTCTGTCTTGATTAAAGGAAATTACCGAGAGCGTAACTATGCTGAAATGTACGTAGATAGCAGAAACTATTCCGATTTACAAGATGGAGCTTTGGTTTGGAAAGGAGAAGCTTATGTTGCTGAAATAAAAAAAGTGCTGATTAAGTTTTTAGGGGAGGCTAGAACAGAGCGTGCTTTAAATCTATTTTTTAGAAAATATGATTTACCCTTAGATACTCAGATGGCCGACGCCAGATTGATTAATTTTTCTGAAAAATTGTTAACAGGAAGTATTGGCAGCGCCTCAGCAAAAATATTGATTTCGAGTGTGGTAAAAGAAGACGAAGTGAGTTTAGTTGAAGTCCTAAAGATTCTCGAAGAATCTAAAGAAACTATAGCAAGAAATAAACTACTTAGGGACAAGTCTAATGAGTTAACAAAGCTTACCAATCAATTAAAAGAAGCCAACGAAGAATTGCTTAAAAAGGATAAACAAAAAGACGAATTCTTGGATACTGTAGCACATGAACTAAAAACACCTATAACTGGTATAAGAGCAACGACCGAATTGCTTATGGACGACGACGACGATATGCCGCCCGAGATTAAAGGTCAATTTTTAAAGAATATGCTGCAAGACAGCGATAGGCTTTCAAGGTTGATTCATAATATTTTAGATTTCGAAAAACTCTCTAAAGGCAGAACACAACTCAATATTCAGAGACATAATATTAGACATACCATTCAAAAAACTGTTGACAGTCTGTATCACATAGCCGATAAAAAGCAAGTCAAGCTCATTCACTCTAATTTGAGTGATGTTTATGCCGAGTATGACGAGGATCGTATCGTACAGGTTTTAACCAATCTTATGTCGAACGCCATTAAGTTTTGTAATGCTAAAAAAGGTAAAATTGTAGTCGATTATAAATATGATAAGGGCTTTTTGGAAGTTACGGTAAAAGACAATGGAAAAGGTATACCCAACCAAGATATGCCCTATATTTTTGATAAATTCTATCAGTCAAAAAACCAGAATATTCAAAAACCTGAGGGTAGTGGATTGGGTCTGGCAATATGTAAACAGATCGTTGAAAACCACAATGGAAAAATTTGGGCAAAAAATAGTCAAAAAAGTGGAGTAACCTTTGGTTTTAAGCTACCTTTTAAGTAAATTGTAAGATAATTAAAGTAATGAAAAAAATAGTCATCGTTGACGATGAACCCAATATAGTAATGACATTAGAATACACGTTCAAAAAACATAATTTTGAAGTGTATATTGCAAGAGATGGGAGTGAAGCCTTAGAAATTTTAGAACGTGTAGTTCCCGATGTAATTATGTTGGATATTATGATGCCTAAAGTAGATGGTTATCAAACACTTAAGGCGATTAAAGACAATAATCAGTTAAAGGATACTAAAGTCGTATTCTTAACAGCAAAAAATAAAGCTTCCGATATTGAAAAAGGCTTAAAACTAGGAGCTGATAAATATTTAACAAAGCCGTTTTCAATAAAAAAAATAGTTTCAGAAATTAACGAACTTATCGCTTCTTAGTTTCAACTTTAATAAATGTTGGTTTTGTGTGCAAACAAACCATGTTTAATTAAAGTAATATAAAATGAAACGACTTCGAATTAATGCTTTAGCGTCTGATATCATCATTGGTATGTACGTTATAGTAACCCTTTATTTCCGTTTTAAATTAGAAAGTGAGACAGCAACGGGTCCCCTTGAGTCCCTGATTATGGGCATTTGTTTTGTTGTTATACTTTGGGCTTTAATAAAGCTCAAAGTATTGAATCCAAATTGGTTTGGACTGTTTAATTCTAAAAAGACTAAATCATGACCTATCAAGATATTTACAGGAAGAGTATAGCTAACCCTAGTTCATTTTGGAAAGAACAGGCCGAGCAAATTGCTTGGTATCAAAAACCAAGTGAAATTCTAGGAACCGACGAGCACGATTATCCACAATGGTTTAAAGATGGAAAATTAAATGTGAGTTATCTCTGTATCGATAAACATATTGAAGATGGCTTCGGTGAGCAAAATGCCATTATTTACGATTCACCAGTAACGAATACCAAAACTGCAATAACTTTTAATCAGTTGCATCATGAAGTTGCCAAATTAGCGGGTGGCATAGAAACGCTTGGTTTGCAGAAAGGCGATACTTGCGTCATATACATGCCAATGATTCCACAGGCTTTATATGCGATGCTGGCATGTGCAAGATTAGGTGTTATCCATTCGGTAGTATTTGGTGGATTCGCACCTCACGAGTTAGCCATTAGAATAGATGATTGCAAACCAAAAGCCATTATTACAGCTTCAAACGGCATAGAAATACAGCGTATTATTCCTTATAAGCCATTTGTTGATGAGGCTATTGAACTCGCTGCACATAAACCAGAACACGTTATTGTTTTTGATAGAAAATTGGGTGTAGACATTCCCTACAAAGCTTATGATATAGATTATGACGAATTAGTGTCAAAGTCCGTGCCTATTGAACCTGTTGCTGTAGCATCGAACCATCCACTGTATATTTTGTATACTTCAGGAACAACAGGAAAACCTAAAGGCATCATAAGAGATTCAGGAGGTTATGCGACAGCGCTTAAGTTTTCTATGAAATATGTTTATGGTATAGAAGAAGGCGATGTGTATTGGGCAGCGAGCGACGTAGGTTGGGTGGTCGGTCATAGCTATATCGTTTATGGACCATTGTTGAATAGAAATACCACCATTTTGTTTGAAGGTAAACCTATTAAAACACCTGATGCTTCTACGTTTTGGCGTGTTATCAGTGAGCATAAAGTAAAGGTAATGTTCACTGCACCAACGGCAATACGCGCCATTAAAAAGGAAGATCCTAATGGGGAGTTTATAAAAAAATATGATCTCAGTGGCCTTAAGTATCAGTTTTTAGCTGGTGAGCGTTGTGATGTCGCCACCTTAAGTTGGACTGAACAGCAACTTGGTATTCCAGTAATTGATCATTGGTGGCAGACAGAGAGCGGCTGGCCAATGTTGGCAAACATGGTAGGTGTAGAGCTTATGGAGGTGAAACCCGGTTCGGCATCGCTTCCGGTCTGTGGTTATGATATACAAGTTTTAAATGAAGAAGGAAAAGAAACTGCTTCAGGTGTAGAAGGCTATGTAGCGGTAAAACTGCCATTACCACCAGGAACGTTGTTAAACCTTTGGGGCAATCCAGAGCGTTTCAAATCAGGTTATCTCAAAAAATTCCCTGGTTACTACTTTTCTGGTGATGGTGGTTATAAAGATGAAGATGGCTACGTGTTTATAACAGGCCGCGTCGATGATATCATCAACGTTGCAGGGCACCGTTTATCCACTGCCGAAATGGAAGAAATAGTTGCATCGCATAAGGCCGTCGCGGAATGCGCTGTGTTTGGTGTGCATTGCGATTTAAAAGGGCAGAAGCCATTGGGCTTAGTGGTCTTAAAATCCGGCGAAGCACAAGAAGAAAGTAAAATTTCCAAAGAAATCATTCAAGAGGTACGCCACGAAATAGGTGCGGTGGCTTCATTTAAGGATGTTTTTGCTGTAAAGCGCTTGCCCAAAACACGCTCTGGAAAAATTCTTCGTAAATTGTTGAGAAACATTTGTGATGACTTAGAATATAATGTGCCATCAACTATTGATGATGTTGCTATAATTTCAGAAATTGAATCCGTATACAAGAAAAATCAAATAGGAATACATAAAAACATAATTAACCATGAGTAATTATCATATTAAAAACTTTGAAGAATACTTTCAGGTTTATAGAAAATCAACATCGAACCCTGAATCTTTTTGGGAGGAAATCGCAGAAGAACATTTTGAATGGCGTAAAAAATGGACCAATGTCTTAAGTTGGGATTTTTCAAAACCAGAAATCAAGTGGTTCGAAGGGGCAAAATTGAATATCACCGAAAACTGTCTTGATAGACATTTGCATACTAGAGGTGATAAAACAGCTATTTTATTCGAGCCAAATGACCCAAATGAACCTGCGGAACATATCACTTACAAGCAGTTATATGATCGCGTTTGTAAATTTGCTAATGTACTCCATGATAAAGGCATCAAAAAAGGAGATCGTGTTTGTATTTATTTACCGATGATACCAGAATTAGCAGTCGCTGTTTTAGCATGTGCACGGATTGGTGCGATTCATTCTGTTGTTTTTGCAGGATTCTCAGCCACGGCATTATCGACTCGTATTAATGATTGCGATGCCAAAATGGTGATTTGTTCTGATGGGTCGTATCGTGGTGCAAAAACTATTGATTTAAAAGGTATTGTTGATGAAGCCTTAGAGGATTGTCCCGGTGTAGAATCTGTTTTAGTAGCTAAGCGTATCAATTCCGATATTACCATAAAAGAAGGGCGCGATGAGTGGTTACAGCCTTTATTGGATGAAGCCTATCGCGAATATACAGCAGAAGTTATGGATGCCGAAGATCCCTTATTCATATTATATACCTCTGGATCTACGGGCATGCCAAAAGGTATGCTACATACCACTGGTGGTTATATGGTATATACAGCATACACCTTTAAAAATGTGTTTCAGTATCGCGAAGAAGATGTGTACTGGTGTACGGCAGATATAGGTTGGATTACTGGTCATAGCTATATCGTTTATGGGCCATTGTGTAATGGAGCCACTACAGTAATGTTCGAGGGAGTCCCAAGCTATCCAGATTTTGGACGATTCTGGGAAATTGTAGAAAAACATAAGATCAATCAATTTTACACAGCACCAACAGCTATTAGGGCCTTGGCCAAGCATGGTACCGAGCTTGTTGAAAAGCACGATTTATCATCGCTGAAAGTGTTAGGTTCTGTTGGAGAACCCATTAATGAGGAAGCTTGGCATTGGTACAATGATAATATTGGTAAGAAGAAAAGTCCTATCGTGGATACTTGGTGGCAGACTGAAACTGGCGGTATAATGATTACACCAATTCCATTTTCAACACCAACAAAACCGACCTATGCCACCTTGCCATTTATTGGTATACAACCAGCTTTGATGGATGAAAATGCCAAAGAAATAAAAGGTAATCAGGTAGACGGTAGATTATGTATAAAGTTTCCATGGCCATCGATGGCAAGAACCATTTGGGGCAATCACCAACGCTATAAGGACACTTATTTTTCAGCTTTCGAAAATAAATACTTTACAGGTGATGGCGCCTTAAGGGATGAAGTAGGCTATTACAGGATTACAGGTCGTGTGGACGATGTTATCATTGTCTCTGGCCATAATTTGGGAACTGCTCCCATTGAGGATGCCATTAATGAACATAATGCTGTGGCAGAGTCAGCCATCGTTGGATTCCCACATGATGTTAAAGGCAATGCATTATATGGTTATATCACCTTAAAGGATACGGGAGAAACAAGACAACACGATAATGTACGCAAGGAGATTAACCAGTTAATTACCGATCGTATCGGTCCAATTGCAAAACTGGATAAAATTCAATTTACTACCGGTTTGCCTAAAACACGATCAGGTAAGATTATGAGACGTATCTTAAGAAAGATAGCTTCAAAGGATACCAGTAATCTTGGTGATACCAGTACATTGTTGAACCCTGAAGTGGTTGAGGAGATTATGGATAACGTCCTTTAAAAATATAGATACTAATCTATGAATCCCAAATTCCAAAATAAATTGTGTGCTTGGAATTTGGGATATTTTTTGTAATACTGAGATAGACTTTCAGCTATATTTATTTTGAATGGCATTAACTACTTTTTCCGTATCGCTTTCCTTTTTCCGTTTTTCAAGAATAATAGGGTCGGCTTTTCGGACGTCGCAATTAACAATGGCACAGCGTTCGCAAGTCACGCCTACATGAACAGTTTTCAGTGTCTTGTGGTTTAGGAAATTAGCCTTACGTTGTAGCGCTGTATTGATTTCAATACCGATAGATACACTTCTATAACGGTTATTTCTAAAAGGATCTTTGGTTGCCGAAGCCAAGACTAAATACTGTTTTTCCTCGGTGGCATAATTTGAGATTTGAATATCAAACTCATGATCGGACTGGTTGTCGCTAATGACTTTTAAAGCCTTAATAGAAGCCCATCTTCTACAGTAATGTTCGTTGGTTTCATTAGCTCTTGGCGATTGGTACTTGGCTAAATGGAGTTCTTTATTGAGTGAAAAATCATCTGTGCCTTGTTTATGCGAAAACCTTAAAAAGAATAAATTTTTGAGTTTAAAGTCCTTCGGGAGTAAATTGGTCAAACGTTGATAAACGCTTTCGGGTGAGGCATTATATTTTGAGAGTAAGGATTGAAATGCTTTGGTGTTGAATCGTTTCTGAGAGAATAGATGATTTAGATGCTCAACAAGGCTCTCCCTTGGGATAATCAATGCTCCTGCAAAGTAAGATGCATAGAAATTGTTTAGAACTTCGTCAAAACTATCGAATTTAATCCACGAAAATGTGTAAAGCCGTTCGTCAATACCTAAAAAATTATAGGCCAATTCTTTAGCATAGATAAACGAACGCTGGGCATCATCTATACTTTTGGTAATCAAGAGTGTTTTGGTTTTTGGGACATAGATAGATCTGAGGTTATCCAATTCGCTATGTGCTTCCAATTCATCGTTATTGATGTTATACCCATATTCTTCAACTAGAATATCTTCTAATTCCTGTGAGGTGATTTTTTTTGAAAGGTCCACCTGGTAGGTCTTGGCAAATTTTAGCACTTCTAACTCAAGGTCTTCAAAATAATTGCTATTGGCCTCTTGAAACGAACGTACAGAAGCTAAGAAAAAGTTCTCTCGACTAAAGTTATAGTTCCTTGCTATTTCAATAATCGTACTGATAAAGGCGGTAACTTTTACAGGAGCATTGGAGATAATGTCGATAAGCGTACTTTCCTGAATGCCGAATAGCTCTAAAGGAATTTCCTTTAAGAGCTTGGACTGTAGAATCTCGCCAATTGGAGCCAAGTTTTTATCCAGTTTTAGGGATACCAAATCATCATAACCCACTTCTAAATGCTCGGATAAGGCTGCAATTTTATCTGGTTTTGGATATTTTTTTCCTTTTTCAATTTCGTTGAGATAAGACTTGGAAAGCCCGGAAAGTTTAGAGAGGCCGAAAAGGGAAAGCCCACGTTCTGTGCGGATTTGCTTTAGCTTTAATCCAAATATGAGTTTGATATAATCCTGTTCCATAATTACAAATATATAACTATTTGCGAATATTATTTTTTAGCGAAAAGTAAAATTTAGCGAACGTTCGCTTGTTTTTTTCAAAAACTTGTTGTAACATTGTCTCATAAAATCAAATCAATATGGAATTTATCATCGCTACACCAGACCAAGTGACCTTCTCCAAAGAGGTTAATCAGTACTACCCAAATATTCTTACTGAAGATGCTTTATTGTTCATTAGACAGCTACACAGAAAGTTTAATAAGCAACGATTAGAATTATTAGATAAGCGTAAAGGGCAACAAGCGTATTTTGATAAGGGTAATTATCCTGAGTTTCCAAAAGAAACAAAGCATATTAGGGAAGGTGAGTGGTCTGTAGGTTCTATTCCAGAGGACTTAATGGACAGACGTGTAGAAATTACAGGTCCTGTAGATCGTAAAATGGTTATCAATGCCCTAAACTCAGGTGCTAAAACCTTTATGGCTGATTTTGAAGATAGTAATGCACCAAGTTGGGCCAATACGGTTGAAGGTCAACAAAATCTGTTGGACGCCAACAATAAAACCATTGAGCTCATCGATGAAGCTCGTGGAAAACACTATAAATTAAACGATGATACAGCAATACTTTTAGTAAGGCCAAGAGGTTTACACCTTAATGAAAGACATGTGTTAGTCGATGGTGAAGAGGTTTCTGGAAGCCTTTTTGATTTTGGATTGTACGTATTTCATAATTCCAAGGTATTGGTGAAAAACGGTACAGCGCCATATTTCTATTTACCGAAGTTAGAGCACTATCTTGAAGCGCGCTGGTGGAATGCTGTCTTCGAATATGCGCAAGCCTATCTTGGTTTGCCTCATGGTACTTTTAAGGCAACATTGTTAATTGAAACCATTACCGCAAGTTTTCAGCTTAATGAATTTATATATGAATTAAAAGATCATATCGTGGGTCTAAATTGTGGTCGCTGGGATTACATATTCTCTTATATTAAGAAATTTAGAAACCATAAAGGGTTCATTGTTCCCAATAGAGATCAAGTGACCATGACGACAGCATTCATGGCAGCATACTCTAATCTTGTGATTCAAGTATGTCACAAGCGAGGTATCCATGCTATGGGAGGTATGGCAGCTCAAATACCAATTAAAAATAATGCGAATGTCAATGCAGAAGCTTTAGAAAAAGTACGTGTGGATAAAGAGCGTGAAGCTAAAAACGGACACGACGGCACTTGGGTTGCACATCCAGCATTAGTGGAAGTGGCGATGAAAGAATTTGATAAATATATGCCAACACCAAATCAGATATTTAGAAAACGAGAAGATATTAAGGTAACTGAGGCCGACTTGGTAGAATTGCCAAAAGGCACCATTACCGAAGCTGGCGTCAGAAAAAATATCAACGTAGGTATTTTATATATGGAAGCTTGGTTAAGAGGCTATGGAGCCGTAGCACTTTACAATCTTATGGAAGATGCAGCGACAGCAGAAATCTCAAGAACCCAAGTATGGCAATGGTTAAAGAACGAGGCCTATTTAGAAGATGGACGTGTTTTTAATCAAGAATTGTTCGATACTATTTTCGATGATGAAGTTGAAAAAATCATTAGGGAAGTCGGTGAAGCTAAAATTAAGGATACCAAGTTCTGTGATGCCATTACATTGTTCAAAAGACTAGTCACTGAAAACGAGTTTGAAGAATTTCTAACCATTTCAGCCTATAGACAATTATAGTATGCATCACCTCGAGTGATTTGTGTTAAGCAAATTGTATCGAGACGCTAATAGTTAGTTCTCGATACACTCACGCTAAGCGTGACCACTCGAACTGACAATAAGTAACTAAATAAACCAAAAAATCCCGCTAATGCGGCAACATTACACGGGATTCATATTAACTCTGATTAAATCATTAATACATTTCAAAATTATGAAAAATTTACCTCAAAACAACTATGCCTCAGCTTTACAGACCGTAAAGGATATCAAAACTAAATTCGGCAATACTTGGACAGCCATCAACCCACAATATGTGGCAAGAATGGCAACACAAAATCGTTTTAAAACAGGATTGGATATTGCAAAATATACAGCAGCTATCATGAGAAACGATATGGCTGAATATGATGCCGATGCATCTAAGTATACGCAATCTTTAGGATGCTGGCATGGTTTTGTAGCACAGCAAAAGATGATAGCGGTAAAAAAGCATCATAAAACTACCAGTAAACGTTACTTATACCTCTCAGGTTGGATGGTAGCGGCATTGCGTTCAGAATTTGGTCCTTTACCAGACCAGTTTATGCACGAGAAAACGGCGGTACCTGCTTTAATTGCTGAAATCTATGATTTTTTACGTCAGGCAGATGCTATTGAATTGAATGATTTATTTAGACGCTTGGAAAATGGTGAGGACGTGCAAGCACAGATTGATAATTTTGAAACGCATGTGGTACCAATTGTAGCTGATATCGATGCAGGATTCGGAAATGAAGAAGCGACCTACCTTTTAGCGAAAAAAATGATTCAAGCAGGAGCTTGTGCTATTCAAATAGAAAATCAAGTGTCAGATGCCAAGCAATGTGGTCATCAGGATGGTAAGGTTACCGTTCCTCATGAAGATTTTATTGCGAAACTCAATGCCGTACGCTATGCCTTTTTAGAATTGGGTGTGGATGATGGTATCATCGTTGCACGTACGGATTCAGAAGGAGCAGGATTAACCCAAAAATTACCAGTTAGTAAGGAGCCAGGGGATTTAGCATCACAGTATTTGGCTTTTGTCGATGCTGAAGAAATTACTATTGGCGAGGCAAAAGAAGACGATGTCTTGTTGAAGCGCGAAGGTAAATTAATGCGTCCAAAGCGTTTACCAAATGGCTTGTATAAATTCAAGGAAGGATCAAATATTGATCGTGTTGTACTAGACTGTATCACAAGTCTTCAGAATGGAGCGGATTTACTTTGGATAGAAACTCCCACACCTAATGTGAAGCAAATTGCACACATGATGAATCGCGTAAAGGCTGTTATGCCTAATGCGAAATTAGTATATAATAATTCGCCATCATTCAATTGGACCCTGAATTTCCGTAATCAAGTCTATGAGGAAATGGTAGCGGAAGGTGAGAATGTAACAGCTTATGATAAAAATAACTTAATGGCTGTGGAATACGACAATACCGAATTGAGTTTTAGAGCGGATGAGAAAATCAGAACTTTCCAATTGGATGGTGCGCGTGAAGCAGGTATTTTCCACCACTTAATTACATTACCGACCTATCACACCACAGCATTACATATGAATGATTTAACCAAAGGTTATTTTGGTGCAGATGGTATGTTGGCCTATGTAAAAGAAGTGCAGCGTCAAGAAATAAGAAAAAATGTTGCTTGTGTAAAACATCAACGTATGGCAGGCTCTGATTTGGGAGATGATCACAAAACGTTCTTTGCAGGTGACAATGCCTTAAAAGCAGGTGGTGCCAAGAATACGTCAAACCAGTTTGACACCAAGCCTAAAACGCAAACGAAAAAGAAAAGATTAAGCGTTGTTGCTTAATAAAGATTAAACATACGGTTACTACATAATCTGTTGTTTATTAATTTAGTTAGAGAAGAACACATCCAATTTGGGTGTGTTTTTTTATGAAAATAATCATTAAGAGCATAGCGAGAAATCTTAAGTTTCAGCGTGACCAAATCATATTATCATGGTTTCAATAAATAAAGCAGATGAGATGTCTCACACAAGGTTCGATATGACTGAGGTTTACAACAATCCAATACGCTTATGCGACTTCTCCAAATCTCGTAAACTGAGTTTTGGATTGTTCATCTTTAATTTAGCGACCAACTTTAAAAACAACAATGCCGTAATATAAGCATCACCAGAAGCGGTATGCCGATCGTGCATTGGAATCTTGAAACGTTCCGCTAATTCATCCAAACTAAAGTGCAGTTTACTGGTGTCGAGTTTAGTCTTTTGAAATAGATGACCGGTATCCAAGACTTTATTCTTTAATTTAGGCAGATTGTGGCGTTGCAACACCGCATTCATCATAGCCACATCAAAAGCCGCGTGATGTGCCACCAAAACCGCATTTTGCAAATAGTCCAAAAACTGCACCACAGCTTCGTATTCTTCAATTTTGGTCAACTTACCTGTTTTAAGTAACCCATGAATTTTCACGGTATCGGCATTAAACTGCTGTTGGATGAGGTAAGATTCCAACTGGTCCGATACTTTTATTTGTAGGTCTTTTATGGCCACACAGCCAATGGATAAAATACGATCTTGTTTTGTATTCAAACCCGTAGTTTCGGTATCGAACACTACAAAACGTATCTGTTCAAGGTGCTGTTCTTGATGTTGTGAAAAGCAAGCCGAGTACTGGTTCCAAAATTCAGGGTAGGATTTACGCTTCAACCAATGCATACTATAATAATTGTGAGAGTTTAAAACGTGTTTTTATCAACTCCTGAACGGCCTTCACTGCTTTAAAACTACGTTTTAAACGTAAACGATTCCCTTTGCTTAGGGATTCCAAATCGATAAAACGTCCCGAATCGTTATTTGCCAAGCCTTGTTTCGTTCTAAAACGCAATAGATTTTTATAGGCTTCCATACAAAAACTATAGGTGTCTTTGTTCTGAGGCTCGAGCTCTATCAGTTTCTCATAGCGCTCTAGGGTGTTATTAACGGATTTAATGTTGTGCGATAAAATCAATAATCGCGCTGCATCCACTAAGGGCATCATTGCTCTGGCCTTAATGTCAAACTGATCTTTGTGTTCGCCATCGGCTTCCACAAGAAACTGCCTGAAGAAGCTTAATGGAGGTGGATTTTGTAAAGCATTCCTGCCCAAATAGGTCAGGAAAATGTCATGGGCTTCAATATGCTCAAATATGTGTTCAGAAAGCTGATGCACTAAAGCTTTATCTCCATACACATGTTCATAGTCAAAGAATATGGTACAGAGCATCAGGTTGTCTTGATCTGGAGTTGTAATCCAGCGTTTGAATTGTTGGGACCATTCAGATACGGAATTACACCATTTGGGATTATTGCTCATCATCTGCGCTGGACACAATTCAAAACCAACGGTTTCTAAATCGTTATTGATATAATTGGACAGTTCTAAAAAATAGGATTTTGTGGAATCGTAATCCGTTTCCGGAACATCCTCAAAAACAAGGGCATTGTCCTGGTCAGTCATGAGTAACTGCTCTTGCCGACCTTGACTACCAATGGCCAACCAGGCAAATTTTACTGGTGGTTTTTTCTTCATTTTAGCTATGGCCAACCCAATAATGCGTTGGGTAATGGCATCGTTGATAGCAGAAATTAAACGCGACATAAAATCAATCGGAATGTCCTGCCCCAAATAACGTTTGAGTAATTGTTCGGTGCGTTGTCGTATGCCTTTCAGTTGTTCTGCTGAATGACTGCGCTTTATTTCCTTGATTAGTGCCGAGGCATTGTTTTCACGCAACACAATAATATCGTGTTCAGATAGGATTCCTGTCAATGCCGACTGATTTGTGCCATCTTTGGTAATACACAAGTGTGTAATGCGATGTTTTAGCATCGCAATTTGTGCTTCAGCAACCGTAATGGTCTCAGGATAGGTAATCACTGGTGACGACATTATGGATGATACATTGTCGCTAATAGTTTTAGTTCCTGTAGCGATTTTGGTGCGTAAGTCCTTGTCTGTAATGATACCAATGGGTTTTCCATCATTCACAATCACAATAGAGCCTACATGTTTTATGGTCATGATGTTAGCGGCCTCCTTAACCGTAGTGTCTAAGGTACAGGTCACGGGATTTTTGGAATAGTCTGCCGTTTGCAGATAGGTATATTCCGAAGAGCGATTAAGCGCTTCCATAAAATCATCATCATCGGCATTTTTGGCTTTGGTATTAGAGGCAAAGCTTGCCATAAGAAACTGGCTGGCTTTTGTATTGGTGGTGATATAGGTTTCTAAAAGCTCTGAGGAAATACTATACACAATACTTTCTTCAATAGCTTTGGAGTTGAGTTTATAGTCCCCTTTGCGGAGTAGTGCACGCAAACCAAAAATATCACCTTCGTCGCATTCATCCACTAAAGTGTCGTTGGCTCTAAACAAACCAATAGCACCATCACGTACCACATAAAAATGATTAACTACAGGTTGCCCAATTTCAAAAAGGTATTGCTGATGCTCCAAGTAGATGACGTCTACGGCTTCAGATATGGCCATCAGCTGCTTGCGATTAAGCACGTTAAATGGAGGAAAGGCTTTGAGGTAATCGTAAATACGTGCGGCAATGGTATTCATGGCAACAAGTTAGCCAAAAAATAAAGGCGATTACATGAGAAGTATCATGTTTATTGCTAAAATGGTATAGTTATCCTCAAATGCCAATATTTGTCATTTCGACAGAGCTGAGAATCAGCGACGAGAAACATTCATGTTCAGCGCAGCTAAATCACATAATCGTATTTTCTCTAAATAAAGCTGATGCGATGTCTCACACAGGGTTCGACATGACGCTGTTTGTCATTTCGAGTGAATTTTGCACGTCAAAGTGCAAAATTTGTATCGAGAAGTCCCTTCAACTAAAGCAATATACCCTGTATTGGGTATGGTTTGCCATAGCATTCACTACTAATTTTAATTATTAATCAAAACCAAACGAATTATGAAGAATTCCATAGTTATTCTCTTAACAATTTTATTCTTAAATCCAATTCTGAAAGCACAAAATTTCAAAGTAGGAGATTTAGTTAAGCTTTCTAATACAGTTCCAGTAATTAATAGCTCTATTGATGTTTATTCGGATGATGCTAATAATGTAAAGGTGCTAAACTTTTTAGAATCAGGTGTTATATTCAGAGTTGTTGATATTTCAGATACTGAGGTAAAAGTTATAGCTTTACCCTTTGAGGTTAAAACTGGAAAACAAAAGAAGAATTTCAAAGAAAAAAAACCAGATGAAAAAATAAAAAGTGAATATTACAATGATAAAGTGTATTCAATAAGTTTAAAGAATTTTAATGCTTTTGCTGTATCTTATGTAATCCCAGATAGAATTAGTGTAGGACTACTTACATTACCATTTAGAGCTAGACCACAAGATGATTTTTCTTTCCATACAGAATTTAACTTAAGTACTGCAGTTAATTTTAAACTAGGCAGTTTTAAGGGCTCTACTTTTAATTGGCAATTTGGAGCTGGAATTAGTAGTGTTGGATTAAATTCAGAAAACTCTCTTGGAATTGAGAGTGGTGAATCTCAGGATGTAGCAACATTAACATTATTTACTGGACCTATGTTACAATACAAGAAAGTTCAAATTGGGCTTTATTTGGGAGTAGATCAAATCAATAATCAAAGTAATTATCAATGGAAGAGCAATGGAAATTTATGGCTAGGATTTGGCGTTGGATTTGATGTTTTTTCAGTATCTGTGTCTACGCCCAAAAATGGGCAATAAATAATCTTAATTTATTATGAATTATCTAATTACTCTAGTTCTGTTATTTAATTTTAGCATATGTATTGCACAAACTAAAAACAAAAATTCAGTAAAAGTAGCACACGAAAACACTATTTATGATATTTTGCAAAAATCATGGGTAGCTAATGAGCCTGTTTCATATCTGGCACCTGTGGCACATATTAATTCTGTTGGAAGTCGGCGTATTCCATTGCGTGAAGGTGAAAACCGCAGTAGTAATTTCTACCTATTTGAGGCAAATATTAATCTAAGCTTTCCATTGTTTTTTGGTAAAAAAACAGGCGGTCAAAATAGTAAAAGGAGCAGAATCACTTTCGACTATAATGGCACGTTTAGAATGACTCTCGATGAGTCCAAACCACTTACACCAGGGAGTAATAAAGTTGGGTTCTCTTGGTATTTTAATTTGTATAATAATTACACTGGTTGGGCATATGGTAAACTTCAGACCGAACAAAACCAAATGCTAGATTCAAAACCTGAAAAATTAAAATTTTACAATTTATTGGTTAGGGTGCATCATTACAGTAATGGCCAAGGTCCCGGATTTTTTTATGTACCAGATCCTGATACGCCAGATGTTTTTAGAAACTCATATCTCGATGGTGATTTTTCAACGAATTATATATGGGTTCAATTGACTAAAGGCACCTTCAATAAGAATATTAGTTCATTGCACCAAATGAGCTTGGCTTATCGTTATGATTTTGGTGATGAAACAAGTTCCCTGGCTTATTCAATGCAGCAAGAAGAATCATATGGTCGTCATCGTTTATTGGGTAGTTATGATTATAGAACTGAGAAGTTTAGCGAAAAACTTGAATTACACTTCAGAACAGAACTGGGCTATATTCTAGATAACTTGGATAATTTTCAAGCCAACTTGGTGGATGACGATAATAAATATCGATTTAATATCAGGGCTTTGTTAGAAATTGCGCCGAAAAATCATAGAGCTGTAGGTTATTTTGTGTCGGCTTATTATGGTAGGGATTATCTTAACATTAGATACGACGATATTATTTACAGCATACAAGGTGGTATAACATTGAGCTTGGATAAATTCTTTTTCTAATACAAAAACGTTATGAATGTTAAGTCAATTTTAAATAAAACAAAAAGTACGTTTAATCAAACTTTCAGAATTGTAAATCGTCTTCCTGAAACTGAACGTATTACTGCAATTGTGTTAATGTTTATTCCTATGGTATTATCTATAGTAGATAATGGACAATTATGGAATCTAAGACCAAGTATAAGCAATTATGCTTACATGAATCAGAGTTACTGGTTTGGAAGTCTGCTTGCCCTAGCAGGTGCCCTGTTTATATTTAATGGTGCCCAACATATGAAATCACGAGATTTTAAGATGAAATTAATGCAAGAGCAAAATTTTTCATTGCAGACTATAGCATCCATGCAAGATGATTTTGATAATCCCGATCGCTTTGGTAAAGGTTACAACATCATATTTGGAATAGCACTTTTTGGTGTCATTTATTTCGATCATTTAACCTATGTGATTATGCATTATGCCATGGCATTAATATTCTATGGTGGTTGTATTATTATGATGATTTTTAAACCTAGGCCACAAATAAAAAAATGGGGACAAGTATTAGGTACTTTAACCTTATTGGCCTTAGTCTTTCATTTTGTGCTAGAATATTGGATCTTAGTGGATAAGAATTGGTATACTCTGCTTTGGGCAGAATGGATAGGCCTCATCTTTATAGGTATCTATTTTATTAAAGATTCATTGTGTTATTCACCCATAAAAAATTAAATGAGTTAAACCTATTAATAACTAAAATAAGCCGTTGTAAAACTGAGGGCTTTTAATCTTTAATAGCATTTAATCAATGTTGGTAACACCTGCCATTCGCATTTTTGGTCTTTCGTTTGCAGCGTTTGCCAGACTTAGTTTTACCCGTGCATTGGGTAGCTATTACCTTTTTAGTAGTTGTGGATTCGTCCTTTGTTTCCTTTTTTAATGCGAGTGAGTTGGCATTCTCCTTGGTATTTTTAGCGGTAGGTTTGCAGATCTTACAAGCTGTATATCCTAAGGCTTTAGCTTTGTCTAGTTTAATAGCCTTTTTTGAGTATTTCAGATAACGACATTCACTCTTGTGGTATTTTTTGCCTGTTTTAGTGACATAGACAGTTTGGGCAGCGACATTATGACTTATAGCAAATGCTACAAAGAAAACTAAAATTCTAAGCACTTTCATTCTTTAGACTTTTTCTTTTGTAAATCTCTCCAAACCCAAGGAGCAATCGCATTTTGATCTTGCCATAAGCCTACTTTATTCGTTCTGGCTTCGTCTTCAAGAGCTTGTAGCAGACTATCATTAGAATATTTTCTATAGTGCCATGCCAAACCATTTTTAATCAATTCATGACTTAGACTTAGAGAATCGTCATAAATAACATGACTAATGTACCTTCGGTATCTGTCTTTTTTTAAAACATTTAATGTGACCGTCTTACTAAAAACCGCATCAGATGCAAATTGTTTGGCTCTTTTAGAAAAGGGTTGTTTGCGTTCTGGACAATCGATATCGGCCAACCGCACTTTTATCAACGTAGAATCCTTGGTCAATAGCTTAAAAGTATCACCATCAGTTATCGCGACTACTTTGCCAACAATAGTTTCCTTTTTTATTGATTTTGAATCTGTTTTTAGCGAAATAATAATGAGAAGTAAAAAGGCAAACCAATATTTATACATTTATTTGATTATTTGAACTAATAATTAAAGTTACAAATTGTGAATTATTTATTATAAATAATCACTTTTGCAGGATAAACTCTTTTATTAATTTATCCATATTCGCAGGTAAATTGGCAGTTTTTAGTTCGAATTGTTTTACATTCATTTTTGTGAACCAATCCGACCAGTATTGACTTATAACATCTAGCTCATAAGGATTTTTCGTGTCGGGATTAAGACCTAGAACCAAAATTTCTAGTTCACCTAAATCATCCCTGCCAGTAATAAATCCAAAATTTTGGTTTTGTATCCGATCTTTCCAATTGGATTTGTTTAGTTTGAATCTTCTTATGTCTTGTGGTGTTAAATAAGAGGTGAGATTCTTTTCTTTTTGTCTTGAGTCTTTATGATACAAATAGCCATCAGTTAAAATAACAAGTATGTTTCTATGGTCTTTTTGAACACAGAAGTCTTTGACATTTGTTTTAAAGAAACCCCAAATATCAGATCCAACGTAATTGTCATCATCAATAGCAGATTTATAGATGGTCTTTGATATGCTATCATATAGGGTAGAGGTATTTTTTATTAATTCGCGTTTGGCATTATCTTTCGTGAAAGTTATGTTTAAAGAGTTTATCTTTTCATTCAATTCATTATCGGCAGGTTCAGGGTCAATATAAAGCTGTATATGATCATTAATTTTAAGACTTCTCTTGTTTCTTACATGCCATTCAAAACTTTGCACAATAGAATGAATATAGCCTAAATCCCTTTCAAAATAATTCATTGCTGGGTTGGGATACTTATTAGGATTTATTCTATCTGATAAATCAACAAGAATACTAATATTAAGATTAGGTCTATTGGGCGAGAGCTTTATGACCTCCTCTTCTAAAGTAGATGTATTATTGATTTTTTCATAGGAATCACTCTTACAAGAATTTAGAGCATATATCATTACAAATAATAGACATAGATGTTTCATCATTTTTAATTTATAAGTTTATATAACCTACCTTCATAATCTTCATTATCAATATTGTGTTCTTGTAAATGCTTGAGTTCTTCTTCTTGACATTTAGAAAGCAATTCTTCACGACGTTTAAGAGAATCGAAATTATCGGCTATTGCTAAAAACCATCCTTTTACGTATTCGGCATGATAGGTTAAATAATGTTTGTTAGAGAAAACGAATCCATCAATAGTTCGCTGTGGGTCATTAATTTTACCCTCAATGCTAGCAATTTCTTCTTTGATAGGATTTACTTTCTGTAATAACTTAGTTAGATTGATTTCGCAGTTTTTGATATCCTCTCGTTTGGTTCTAATAAATGATTTTATTTTATCAAAATTGTCATATTCTTTCATTATGAAGTCAAATACAAGTCCCCAAATAATATACACTATAAAGCCTGCAAAAATAATTCCCCAAAACTCTACGGAAGAAAAGGCAATAGACAAGTTGAAATCAGGTGAATCAGGTGTTTTTAGAATATCATAGATTTTTTTCTCTATTTGATAGGCAAGAATCGCATCAAATATAAAAGTAACCAGAAATAGTGTTGCTATTTTCGAATATGATAGCCAGTTTTTATGTTTTTGAAACATGTGAATTAAGTATCCCAACCCCATAAATGCAAAAGGTATTGTTGTTACAAAAATACCTTCAAGCCATCCGTCTTCTATTGCTTTGGATAATGCATGGCCATCGAAAATGGCTGCAGTTAATTCATCAGTATCAAAGCTTTTAAAAAATGCAGAAAACGAGGCAGATATATAAAAAACCAAAAGATAAAATGTTATAGGTATAAGCACAATTAGTCCCAAATAAAATTGTGCTTTTGGTTTTTTGTCAACGTCGAGGCCATACTTTTCTGGACTTCTTTTGACTTCTACCATATCATTTTTATATGAAATTATCTTTTGCTCCATTTGTGCAATGGATTCATTCAATAATGCTAGTGCGGTTTTTCTCTTCTTGAGTTCAGTCTCATGATTTCCTTTTTCGTCAACATAAGGTGCTTTCAGTTCTTTTTGAAGATTCTCATTCTCTCTACATTTTCCTTTATAGTCCATATAAACATCTTCTAAGCAAGCTTTAAAGATTCTATGATTGCCCTCTGCCTGTTTTGAAGAGCCGTAGCCACTTTCAAAGAAAGTAAGCTTGATTTTGTTGATATCTTCTTCAGATTCTTTCTCTGCCTTTTTAGGTTCGTTATTTTTAAGTTTAAATATTTTTTTTAATTGACTCATGATTATTCTTTTAAGAGTTCGATTAAGTTTTCCTTAGGTAACTTTTGTTTTGCATTATCTAAAAGGAATTGACATAATTCTTCTATATTTTCTTCGATGAAGCCAAATTTTAGGCAGTATTTTTTGAGAGTGTTTTTTTCATCATCCGTAACTATATTATCTGCCCAAATCATTAATGCTAGATCGTATAGGTATTCAATTTTTTCTTCAAGTGTTTTCGGTATACCTGGGATATGAGACGGATTAAGAAGTATATCGTCCAACTGTTCCCTAGTAACACCACGTTCTTCAGCAAATTTGTACAGCATTTGCATTTCTAAAACGTCAAAATTGTCATCAGCAAAAGCCATTTGATAAAGCCTAAGAAAGTGACTTTTTAATTCTATAGATATCATAAATATTTAGTTTGGTAGGTTTTCACATGCAATGCCATCATTATCAGCGTCTAAATTTCCAAAACAGTTAGGGTCGTTATTGTAAGCAGATTGAGCTTCAGATTGAGTTGAGAAATCTGAACAAGTTTTACTTTCACAATTAGAATCATCAGAGCAAGAAATAAAAATCAATAGTGCCATTAGCAACAATGTGCCTAGACACCCACTTTTACTTTTTTTATCGTAAAATTTCTTATTTCTGGAATTTACGTAATGTCCTTGTACATAAGTACCATCCTTTTTATAATAACCTCTGCGATAGCCCATAATTAGATTTTGATTAATAATAGTATTATTGGGATGCTCGTGACTATGAGAATCAAAACCACGCAACCACTTTTAGATGATTTAGAGAAGGTTTTTCTATACGACAGACCTGGAATGCCCGTTCGTATTGAATACCCCTTTGAGCTTAATGAACCTCTTTTTGTTCTATAACTTGGTGTAATACTAGATTTACTAATGTTAATACCTAAACCTTTACCAAGTTTTATTCTTTTTTGAAACCTGAACCCCATTTTATTCTATTTAGGTGGTTTTCTTTTGTGTGGTTTTACTGGAACTGTCTTAGGGCCAGGTTTGGGTTTATTTGGATTTGGTCTTGGGGTTGACGAAGGTTTTGACCTTCTATGTGGCTTTACAGGTACTGTCTTCTTTGCCATAAGTTTGTGGTTTTAATGTTTTCCCAAGCCAAACATAAACCCATTAAAAACCAAAACCTTACGGTATTCCGTAAGGTTTTGGTTCTTTTACATACTTTCTAAGAATTATCTTCGGTGTCAGCTATTGGAGCATCTCTTTTAACTGCATTAATGCCATTATCTCTTGCTTGTGCAGAATTATACATTTCACTTGTACCAATAACTTCACTATTGGTAGCCTTCAAATTGAAATAATATTGCCCATTAGAAGCTACTTTTCTTACATAATTATTATCATAAGGTGCATGAACTTTTACTGAGGTAATACCGCCAATACAGTTTTGTTTAGTAGTGTAGGTTTCACTATTCAAAATTACTTCACCGTTTACAGCATATAAATTGAAGTAAAACTGGTTATTACTACTTTTTCTAATAATAAATTTTGGGAATCCCATAGTTTTTGATTTTTGATATTAATAATACCCAAACCTAAAACCATAGCAGAAGTATTCCTTACGGAAAACCTTATGTTAGAAAAAATGTATTATGATTTAAATAAGTCCTAAGTCTTTCATTTTAGCTACCAAGTGTGTAGCATTATCAGCTTTAAACTTAATGCGTAGTTTGTTAATTCGCTTTTCTATAGAACTAACACTACCCGGTGAGATATTATTTTCAATGAAGTAACGGCTTATGCCTTTTTGGTCTAAGCCTAAGGAAAGTTGTTTGGTAAGTTCAATATCGTAATCTGTTATTTCTAGGTCAACTTTTGAACTCAAAGCATTTGCAACCTGAGGTGATAAGAATAGCTTCTTGTTGTATACCGAATTTATTGCTTCAGACAATTCTTGTGAACCCTTACGGTCTTTACAGACGTAAGCATTCACACTATACTTATTGACCAATAAGCGTACTTTTTGCAATTGGTCTTTCATAGAATAAACAACGATAGGTAAGTTGTTATTTTGCTCCCTCAATTTGGCGATTAAATCTTCACCAGAAATGATGTCGCATTCGCGATGATCCTCTTTAAAGGATAAATCAGTTATTAATAAATCAAAAGGGTCTTTGTCTAATTCAGCTCTTTTAATCTTTAAGTAGGCCTCATCACAGTATTGAGAATTATGAATATTAGTAATTCCATGGGTTTTTAAAATGTCTAATACCCCATTATTAATATCGTCGTGGTCATCTACAATAAGCACTTTTTTGAACATACTCACATCTGTATTTTTGCTTTAAAGCCATTATTAATTCTAGACTCAAAAGTAATAGTACCTCCAATAGCTTTAATACGGTTTTCCACATTAAGTAGTCCATTGCTCTTTTTTAAGTCACAACCTACACCATCATCACTGTAATTGATAATTGTCTTTTTTTGTTTGTTATTAAAAGCAATGACTACCACGGATGCCTTACTATACTTTTTCATATTTATTAATAACTCTTGTAAGATTTTGTATAGAGCAGTTTTTTTAGCTCTTGAGATTTTACCCCAAGCTATTTTAGAAACATCTTTAATAATGATATTTGTATACTCTGTATTATATCTTAAAGCAAGGTCATTAAGTATTTCTTTATAGTCACCTTCTAAATCTATTTCTCCAAGCTGTTTAGAGATATCTCTGGCTTTATCATAAATGAGTTCAATATCGCCCTTTATGTTTTGGTTTAAATTATTGTCAGCTTGTAATGTCGTCATAACCTGAAATACATCATTGGCAATATCATCATGTACTTTTTTTGATATACTTGATTCTGTATCAAAGACTTGTTGTAGTTTTTCTTTTTTGTGTTTGGATTTTAAAAAGAAGTATGTGAAAACAGAAATAAGTAGAATGGATAATCCAATGAATAGATAGATTAAATTTATATTTTTTTGACGTTCATTCTCGAGCTGGCTATCTTTTAATTTGAGTTTTGCCTCGTTTGCTATTTTTTCTTGCTTTTCATAGTCATATTTTTTACTAATGTATTTATTAGTACTAAGGTTATTGGCAATAATAATACTGTCCGAAAGTCTAACAAATTCCCTAACATTTGAATCTCTATTCGATAAGGCATTAAGGCGCAAAGATTCCAATCTAAATAAAGGTAGATTGAGAGAACTAGCCATTTCATTCGCTTTTGAAGCATATATTAGAGCTTCATCTTCATTATTCTTGTCCATATAATAATCCATCAAGTGCGTGTAGCTCGAAAAGATACTTTCTTTATCATTCATTTCTAGACTAGTTTTAAGGGCTTCTTTCATCCTTTCTAAAGCACCCGGAATATCAAGCTTAGATTCATTATAGCCTAAATTGTCTAAAATTCTCCATCGGTAATTGTACTCTTTTATTGAGTTGGTTTTTTTATATGCTTCATTTAAGATATCGACTGCTAGCTTATATTCTTGCACGTCAGAATAAATGTTGGCTAGATTATTTAAGGCTGTAATACTATCATTCAAAGTTTCAGACAATTGTAGTAAATGATTATATTGCCTTATAGCACTCTCATAATCATTCACTTTTCGATAAATCATTCCCAAATAGTTATATGATGCTTTTCTTGCTTCCTTACCTAAAGAATCTAAGTGTCTATTTTCCAATAATTTTAATGTTTGGACAACTGACAACTCGCTTTCAAACAGTGCTCCTTTTTTGAAATACCCTTGTGTCACATTTCTTAAGATATTAACGGCTGTGACCGTATCTTTGGCCTTTAAATACTTGTGGCTTAATTTCTCAAAAAAATGAATGGCTGAGTCCAAAGCAACATTGTTCTCATTTGAGTGCCAGATAGCATTATAATATAAATAGCGCTTGTCTTTTTCTTCTTGTCCGTTTAAACCTAACGGGAGAACACCGCTCACAAAAATTATTAATAAAAAAAAGAGGAATGATCTTCTTGTTGACTTCATTCCTCTAAAATACTAAAATATTAATGCGCTCATTATCCACCAATAGGGTCATCTCCAGGCGGTGGTGGCGGTGGTGGCGGTGGTGGCGGTATATCATCACCACAACAGGCTTGCGGTGCAACTTCTTCCGTTAAACTCTCAGGATTGCATGAGCTAAAATTTAGGGCAATAAAAAACACTCCTAATAGATATATTACTTTTTTCATTGGATTAAAATTTTTCAAAAGGGTTGCTGTCCGAAGTTTTTCGGATAAGTTTTGTGCAACCCTTTCTGGGTTATACACTTGTTTCAATTGGGAAGTGGGAAAGTGTATTACAATAGCCTACAGAAGCTTCCCAAGCCGACTATATCGCTATCGCATTACGGTATTCCGTAACAATCAATTTTGTACATTAGTTATGTTAGCAAGGCATAACTAGAATTGATTCTGAAGCAAATTAATTGAAGAATTGAATAATTATTATTGACAGACTATTGACATCTTTTTGACATCTGATTTTTATATTTTTAAACAATTAATTTTCAAGACTTTAATTAGATCTACATGGAAACTGAGGAAATAAATAGAGAGGAACAAATCAAAGGATTAATACTGCTGGTCTTTGATAAAGCTAAGAGGAAATCAAAAAAGAATAAGGCTTATGGATTATCCAAATTTCTCGAACTAATTGTTGATATAGATCAACGGACATTAACTCGTTATTATAATGGATATATATTAAATAGAGAAGCAGATAGAAGGACACCATACGACTATAATTTAGATACGCTAAGTAGATATCTAGGCTTTAATAATTTTGCAGGATATTGCTCAAACATAGAAAACTTAAAAGTTAAGATTGCTCTTATTGAAAAGAATAATGAACTAGAAAAGAAATTAGATAAAATAAAAAAAATTGCTTTTGTCTGTTGCTTGATATTATTAATTGTTGCCTTTCTATTCATTCATAAATATTACAAGAAGAACTGTATGATATGGGTAGAAGATCACTATGAAAAGATAAGATGTTCAGGATTGGAAACTGAAAAACAACTAGATGTTGAAACTCTAGAAAATCTAAAAAAGGTAACTATTTGTAGAGATTCTATATTGACTTCTAAAGGAAAAAGTATTACTCACTATCTGAAACTTAATAACAAAGTCGAATTTTTCACATATCATGGTAGTCATCCTATTTATGAAGAAAAAACTTTAAAAGAGATTACTCCGAGGATAATTGAAAGACATGTACAAGCTTGCGATTC
>NZ_JANQOM010000023.1 GCF_028289625.1 Winogradskyella sp.
CAATTAACGTCATAGCTTTCTATGATGATGCCAAAAGCATCCAAACCAAATGCTATATCACAATTTAATAGGTTAATAATTCTATTATACCGTTACTTGAGTAAACAAAGGCATATACCAAACCTAAAAATAAAAGTATAGTTACTACTATGACTTTGCCCATTCGTGTTTTATGCTCTTTCTTTAAGCGTTTAGCTATGGCATTAAGTTCTTTAGTTGTTGGTTTTGGAAGGTTATACTCCGTTTTTGCTCCAGAGCTATTAGTACCAAGACGATTTTTTAGTCCTAGCCTATCTTTTGCTTTTTTACGATAAGACAATAGCTTTAAATTATTTCTTACGCTCGTACCTAATGAACTTGCTGTCATAACTTCAAATTTTAAGTGAAAATTGATAATAAAATCCTAAGCAACATAATTTTATATTGCGAATCGTATAAAAGACACTTATAAAGTACCAGTTAAAAGTTCAGAAAATTTAGCCTATTGCTTTAGAATATGACGATTAAGGCTATAGCAAATACAGTCAGTTTCAAAATCGCAGCTGTATGGTTAATTCTATTGAATTGAGAAGATTTAATACGTTGTCTAATTCCAAATACAGATGTTGTGTTCAACGTACTATAATTTTCTTTCACAATTTTTTTGTAATTAGAATTCAACAGACCATTGGTAGTGTAATGAGGTACCGCAATGGGTTCTGATACAGATTCTAATTCTTGGTTTAATACTAATTCCATAATTGATATTTTTTAATTGGTTACGCAAATATGACGCAGCTATTTAAAAAATGTTACAGGCTGTATTTCAACCATAGCGTGAGATTGAGGGCATTAACCTTCAAAAACATCAGTAAAAATATAGGCTAGCTCAATTTAGAAAATTTTAAAAAAAATTAAACTATCATCTATTTCTCCAGAAGAATGGCGTCAATAATATTAAAATCGTAAAGAGTTCTAATCGACCCAATAGCATCATAAATGATGCCCACCATTTACCTAAACTTGGGAGTGCTGCATAATTATTAACAGGCCCGAATTCCCCAAGCGCTGGTCCAACATTACCTAAACTCGAGGCTGAGAGACCTATGGCCGAAGTAAAATCGATTTGAAACATAGAAAATACAAGTGCACCGATGATAAAAGATAGCATGTATAGAATAAAAAAGCCTAAAACGTTAAATACAATATCTTTTGAAACCGATTTAGTATTGTATCGTACAGGTAAAATGGCATTAGGATGCAAAGATCGTTTGAATTCTAGAAAGCCATTTTTGATTAATATAAGATGTCTAACCACTTTTACACCTCCAGACGTACTACCTGCAGAACCACCCAAAAACATTAATCCAAAAAAGAATACCGTTAAAAATGGCGTCCACATGGTATAGTCTGCTGTCACAAAACCTGTAGTGGTCACAATAGCCAACACTTGAAACAAGCCATGTCTAACAGCACTTTCCCCTTCACCCAAAACCATAGGATGTGCAACGGAAGATTGTGAGACATCGGCCCTAAAATATATTAAGAGCGCTGCAACGATAGTAAAAGCCAGTATAAACCTAAAATAGAGTTTAAATTCGTCGTCCTTTACAATTTTAGTAACATTACCCTTAAACAAATAATAACTAAGCACAAAGTTGGTTCCTGCCAAAAACATAAAGAACATAATGATGTATTGTACTGCAGGATTATCATTCCAATGTGCTATACTGGCATTCTTGGTTGAAAAACCTCCTGTTGACAAAGTGCTTAACGCATGATTTATAGCATCAAAAAAAGACATTCCAGCTATCTGAAGCAAAATCGTTTCGGCTATAGTATAACCAAAATAAATCAGCCATAAACGCTTAGCCGTATCCGTAATTCTAGGGTGTAATTTATCACCACCTGGACCTGGTGCTTCAGCCGCAAAGAGCTGCATACCACCTACACCAAGTAATGGAAGAATTGCTATGGCCAAGACAATAATGCCCATACCACCAATCCAATGCGTCATACTTCGCCAAAAGAGTACTCCTTTAGGAAGAATCTCTATATCATTCAAGATACTTGCTCCAGTCGTAGTGTATCCCGACATCGTTTCAAAAAAGGCCTCGGTAAACGACGGAATAGCTTCGGTAGCTAAATAAGGAAGTGTCCCTGTAAGGGACATCACAATCCAACCGAAGGTCACAACAATATAACCTTCGCGCTTATTCATTTCTTTTCGATGCTTTTTAGTTGCATACATCGCTACAACACCCATAAGTAATGTTGCCAAACTTGCAAGAAACAAGTTAAAGGTTACGCCATCATTATAAATTAAGCTAATTAATGTAGCAAGTAGCATAAAACCACCATTAAACAGCAATAACAATCCAAAAAAATGGAAAATGATTTTATAATTGAGATGCATTCGGGACATAATACCGATTATGAGAAAAAGGCTTCTACTTCAGAAATTGAACGCGGTAAACAACATACTACCACACGATCACCTGCTTCAATTTTAAAACTACCTAAAGGTATCAAACCTTTTCCATTTCTTATAACTCCACCAAAAATCGCTGATCTAGGAAAATCTAAATCCCTTATAATCTTATTAGTAATCTTTGAATCTGGTTTTACAACAAACTCTAAAAGCTCTGCGTTCATATTAGTAAGCTTGGTCATAGCCACAACCTCTCCCTTTCTAATATATCTAAAGATATTATTCGCTGCTAAAAGTTTCTTGTTGATAAGTGTGTCTATACCTATGGATTGCGATAATTGGTAGTAATCCATATTCTCTACTAAGGCAATGGTTTTTCTAACACCTTTAGATTTTGCCAATAAACAAGACATAATATTGGTTTCAGAATTACCTGTAACAGATATAAAGGCATCCATATCAGCAATATTTTCCTCCTCCAAAATTTCAACATTTCTGCCATCTCCACAAATCACCAAGGCATTTGGTAAGCGATCCGCTAAATCTTCAGCCATAGTCTGTCT
>NZ_JANQOM010000031.1 GCF_028289625.1 Winogradskyella sp.
ACTATATACGATTAAAATTTCCACATCTTAGAATAAGGGAAATACGGAATTTATTCGGAAGAGAAGATGCATGGCTAGAGCTAAAAAAGACTTTAGATATAGAAGTAGATGACAACGAAATAGCTATTGATAAAGAGGATGATGTTGATGATATAGCAGATGATTTAGATGACATCGAAGAAGAATTAGCTCAGGATAACGAGCTGCTCACTAATGCCCAAATACAGAAAGACTTAATGGAGGAAAAGAATTGGATTAATTTAGTTAAACACGAATTGAAAAGTAGGTATCAAGATGCAAAAGAACAAGAGCAAATACAAAAAGATACAGAGCAACCTGAATTGCTAGCGAAAAGAGCACTTAAAAATATAAATGCTATTCCCCACGATGAACAAGCATTAGTCAAAGTAGAAATGGATGACTTGCTCTCAGAAATAATCAAGAGCACTAATGAACTCAGAAAAATTTCTAAGAAAGTACGAAATCATTGAAATTCAAAAGAGATAGCTGCCTTTGATCAAACTAAGCTATGAGGAAAACTCGATAATTATTGTAGAAAATGACAATAATAATGGAGGAGTGTTTTCCAATACTATCCATACGCTATTTTTTAAAGGAACTCTACAAGGCATATTCGAGGAAGAAGAAAAAAAATGGATTATAAAACCTAAAGGGAACCTAAGTAATGTATTTGAAAATCTAATTAATCACCTTAAGAAATATAAAATTGAATATTTGCTAGATTCAAAATTATCAAAATACCTACAAGAAAAAGAGAATTTGGATGACCGATTTAGGGATATTATCAACAAAGGTTTTGAATTTAAATGTAACCAAAACAATATGGATTTAGGAAGTTTAAAGAATAAAATAAGAAAATACTTAGTACGAGATCCAAAGCCCCATCAATTAAAATCCATTTATCACCTAGATACCGTAGAGAACGGCGCAGTGTTTTCAGTACCAGGAAGCGGAAAGACAACTGTAGTACTATCTTATTTTGGACTACTCAAAGCAGCCCGAATTGCTGATAAGATATTAGTCATTGGCCCATCAAGTTGTTTTGCTCCGTGGGAAGAAGAATATTTTTCATGTTTTGGAAAAAAACCAAACGCATTGAGGCTCTCTGGTATAACTAAAAAAGAAAGAAGTTCTAACTATTTGGAAGCGCCTAATTATGAGTTGTTATTAACTACATATCATACTGCGGCAAACGATATCAAAGATCTTGCGGTAATTATGTCAAGCAGAGACTATTTGTTAGTGCTCGACGAATCTCACTATATAAAAAAGCCAGGTGGAGGAAAATTGGTTGATGGAGTTTTGGCAATAGCAAACTATGCTAAACGACGGGTGATATTGACCGGAACACCTATGCCTAATAATTTTATAGATCTATGGTCTCAATTTACCTTTCTCTGGCCATCTAATTATCCACTAGGAAAACTTATTTCCTATCAAAAGATGATAAAGGGTCAATCACAAGATTCAACGTCGGATAAAGTTTCAAGAAAAATAGGTGGATTATTTTTTAGAGTAACTAAAGCAAACCTAAACCTTTCTAAACCAGAGTTTAATATTATTAGCAGCAACATGGGTACTTTGCAGGAGAAGATATATCTAGGTATTGCTACTAAGTATTTGTCAGACTTAAAGCTAGCTAAAGATGACAAAGATACTCTAAGGCACTATAGGAGTAGTTGTGCTATTAGATTGTTACAAGTGGCTGTAAACCCATCTTTATTAATGAAAGACTGTTATGAGTTTGGTGTTGGGAAAATGGCTGCTGATGATTTGCCATTAAGGGATGTGATTAGAGAGTATTCTAGATATGAAACACCAAGTAAAATACTAAAGTGTATTGATCTGACAAACAGTATTATCGAAGAGGGTCGAAAAGTGATTATTTGGACTACATTTATTCATAATTTGTTAATGTTAGAAAACTTGTTTAAAGAGAACGGTTCAGTAGCAATATATGGCGATGTACCATATAGCAGTAAAGATAAGGAAGATATAACAAGGGAGAAGTTGATAGAGAGGTTTAAAAATGACAAGGACTGCAAAGTACTTATAGCAAATCCAGCGGCATGCGCAGAGTCTATTTCGCTTCATAATATCTGTAGTGATGCAATTTACACTGATAGGTCCTATAACTGTGCTCATTATGTCCAATCATTGGACAGGATACATAGAGTAGGCCTAAAGGAGGGTATAGAAGTTAATTACTATCTATTAATGTCCACTGGTTCAATTGATGAAAAGATATCAGACAATCTGGAAAACAAAATAGCAAGAATGAATGCACTTTTAGATTCAGAAAATGTCAAACCGACGCCTGATTACTGGCTCAAAGAGGGTTTTGATGATGAGAGTGATAATTTGCAGTTTATTGAAGATCATCTGCAAGAAATACTGCAATAAAAAATGAAAGTCTGTGCTGTTGATTTAGCAAACTTATGTGTAATTTATCGCAATATTGGGTCAAGGTATTTAAATGGGGGAAAGCTGGAAAGCATATTGAGAAATAATATGCGGTTATCAGCAATGGCCTCTCCAAAAGATGTGATTAGTGAAGCACAATTAGTCAAATTAATTTCTCATGATCAAAATCGCGATTTTTATGTTATTAGTAAGCTCGGGTTATTAATTGCGGATGGTCAAAAAGAAATTCAAAACGAGATTGTGCAAACGGCGTCAAAGTTACTACTTAAAGATGTCTATCTTAACCATGAAAACAACATTCAAACAGTAAGAGATATATTTAGTAGGATGGATGTAGATAATCGGTTTTCTACATTCGTATATAACAGAAAAGAGGAAGAAGAAAATGATGAAACAATAATGTTAATGAGGTTATCTGAACTGAGACTATTAGAGCATAAGGAAAATAAAATTCTCGTAAATCGAGAATATATACATGATGTAAATGAATATTTACATGCCCTTCGTCAAATACAAAGGATGGGATACCACGCAGACAGCCAATTTCGCAATGAGATCGGAAAACTGGCGGAGCAGTTGGCAAAAGAATATGAAGCAGAAAGATTAAGGAGTTTAGGATATTCCGAACTTATTCCCTTTATCACCCATTATGGTGGCGTGGATGACTCCAAGGGATATGATATACAGTCATATACAATTACTGATAAAGGTGTTGTTAATGAAGTGATGATAGAAGTAAAAGGAAGTATGCATGATTGCTATCAACTATATTGGTCAAAGAACGAAAGAGAAGTTGCAAAAGAAATTGGCTTTAATTATTGGATTTATTGCTATAAAAATGTAGATCTTAAAAAAAGAACAGCAGAAGGACCTTATGTGATAAGAAACTCCTACTATGAAATAGAACATAGTGATAAGTATGATGTAGAAGCCGCCGAAGTGTTTGTAAAAGTAAACTAAAAATAATTCGCGAAATTTACGTATTGAGATAGTCATGCTAGCATGCAATAAGTGTTTTAATGTATGGATTATTATGATATCGCTGCTAAGTGATGCTTCTTGGGGGTAGGTAGTATGACCACAAATCAAATTACCATAGGAAATAAGCGGTTTTATTTACACAAAGCAATTGCAAATCCTGATTTTCGTAGCAAATCTGTGTTGGTAGAAGATACTTGGGATTACGTGCAAATGTGGCTTAAGCGCAAACGTAAGAATAAAGCTTTGTTTTATTGGGAGCAGGCACGAGAGTTTTATCTTGCTACGCTGGAGCTTCCTGATACCTCAGCACCACTAACAACATATTATTGTTTCTTAAACGCAGTAAAATCCTTGTTATCTGTTCGAGGCCGTCCAATTACAGAAAACCATGGTGTTACAGGTAAATCTACATCTCAACGTGCTCATCTTTCCAATGAAGAAGTTACATTTCATAAAGGAGGAGTTCTTGCTGGTCTTTGTGAATACTTAGGTGAGGTTGCTACGGGACAAACATATACACTCAATGATATTTTTTATAACCTCGTATTTATACATAGAGCATATAACCTGACATTTTCTTCTAGGCCTGAACTATTCATCCCTATTAATAACCCTAGATACGTAAAGAAAATAGGTTCTACTGAAGCATGGTTTACCGCAGAGATATCTGATGAGAGGTACTCTAACCAACATTCAATAAATAAACTTCCAATTGGGTATGAGCAAGACACTTCTCCAGAATATGTGGATAATGATGAGTTAACAATTAGACGACGACGATTTCGCTGGCGACATGGAAAACCTAATCAATCTAGAAGTATCCAAAATTTAGTTAACTACCATCGCCGTGTAAGAAAATATCTATTTTATATAAATGGAGCATCAAGGCTTTGGTATATTAAGAGAGGAAAGGGGCCAGAGGGTATTATTAACCGAAGTTCAATGACGCTAACTTATGCTGCAATGCATAGGCTCAGTGAGTTGGCTCGCTACGATCCAATGCTTTTGGCCAAACATCTTGATTCACAGCATAACTGGTTACTTTCTGAGTTTATTGTTACTGCGAGAAGTCAATTCTTAGACGAAATTTCATCTGAAATTACTGGTCATGAATTTATGGTACCTGGCAGGAAAAGTGTTAGTTAGCATTTTGTAGTTGCTTGAATTGATCTATTATCGTACTAATTCTTAGGTGCCAAAGAGCGAGCAAGGCATGTCTCTGCTCAGCATAGCTAATGCGTGATCCGACTCTATGACATACTCCGGCCATGAGTCTACAATGTTTTTTATCGTACCCTTAAAGTTGGGCCATTCACCTGGATATACGGATGATTCGGCAATGTCGATTACACTTTCAAGAGTTTGAATTATTGATTTTTCTCCGAGGATGCTGGTTTGGTAATCCCCCCACAAAATAACAGAGGTCAAAAGTAGAATTTTCTCGTAATCTAATGATAGGAGATTCTACATGAAACGATCAAAATTCAGCGACAGCCAAATCATGGCGATTCTTAAACAAGCCGAAGCCGGCCTATCTGTTCCCGAACTATGTCGCGAACATAGTATAAGTAGCGCCACTTTCTATAAATGGCGTAGCAAATATGGTGGTATGGATACCTCAATGATGAAACGATTGAAAGAATTAGAGGACGAAAACCGTCGTTTGAAGAAGATGTATGCCGAAGAACGGCTAAAGTCTGAATTGCGTCAGGAGGCCCTGGAAAAAAAGTGGTGAGGCCCGGCCTGCGACGTACGCTTGCTAAAACAGCCGTCGAACAGCAAGGTATCAGCATCCGCCTGGCCTGTGAGGCGTATGGTATCAGTGAGACCTGTTATCGTTATCAGGCTAAGCTCAGTGAGGAGAATATTGTCATCGCTGATTGGTTATTAAGATTAACACATAACCAGCGCAACTGGGGTTTTGGGCTATGCTTTTTGTATCTGCGTAATGTGAAAGGATTTGGCTGGAACCATAAGCGTGTTTATCGTATTTATCGGGAGTTGGAGTTGAACTTACGGATTAAACCCAAGAAGCGGCTTCAGCGTGATACGCCTGAGGCACTGGCGGTCCCCTTAACCATTAACGAAACCTGGTCAATGGATTTTATGCATGACCAGCTAGATGATGGACGGGGCTATCGTTTGTTGAATATCCTTGATGACTGTAACCGTGAGGGCTTGGCTATTGAAGTGGATTTCTCGTTACCCTCACAAAGAGTTATTCGTACTTTAAATCGACTCATTGAGTGGCGCGGTAAACCAAAGCGAATACGTTGTGACAATGGACCTGAATACATTAGTGGCGCCTTAGCCACTTGGTCAGAGAGAAACAAGATTACATTGGAGTTCATCCAACCAGGTAAACCACAACAGAATGCCTACATTGAGCGTTATAATCGTACAGTACGTTATGACTGGCTAAGCCAGCATACGTTTAACTCAATTACTGAGGTCCAGGATTATGCGACCAAGTGGTTATGGATTTACAATCATGAACGGCCTAATATGGCGATTGGTGGAATCACACCAAAACAGCGGTTAGCACAACTTGCTCATTAACCTCTACTTTTAACTTCATGTATAAATGGGGGGATTACC
>NZ_JANQOM010000050.1 GCF_028289625.1 Winogradskyella sp.
GAATTGGATGCTAAGGCCTCTATCTACAGACAAGATCAACCTCTGGGAACAGGGCACGCCATTATGAGCGCTAAGCCGTCATTGTCTGGTCCTGCGGTAATTGCTTATGCAGATACATTGATTAGAGCGGAGTTTGAATTAGATCCTTTAGCCGATAGCGTTATATGGACAAAGCGTGTCGATAATCCAGAAGCTTATGGAGTCGTAAAGCTAGATGATAATGAGAATATCGTGGAGCTCGTTGAAAAATCAAAAGAATTTGTAAGTGACCAAGCGGTAATAGGCATCTATTACTTTAAGGATGTGGCAGTTTTAAAAGAAAAGCTTCAAGAAGTTTTGGATGAAAATGTAACTAATGGCGGCGAATACCAAATTAATGATGGTATTAAGCGTATGATGGCAGATGGAAAAGTATTTAAAACAGGTACTGTCGACGAGTGGATGGATTGTGGCAATAAAAATGTAACATTGGAAACGAACGCTAAAATGCTAGGGTTTTTACAATCGGATAATGAAGAGCAGTTGATTGATAACTCAGTAATAATTGAGAATTCTAATATCATTGAACCTTGTTTTATTGGTGCAAGAACAATCTTGCGCAATACGTCGGTCGGTCCTTACGTTTCTATTGGTGAGGATTGTATTATAGAAGATTCAAGCGTTAAAAATAGCTTAATTCAAAACCAAACTACTATTAAAAACGCTAATTTAGAGGAAGCAATGATAGGTAGCCATGTTAAGTATGATGGCGGTTTCACAAAAATTAGCATAGGCGATTATTCGGTTTTGGAATAAAAATTGTTCGTCACTCCTTAAAAGGCGTTAAATTCTCATGAAGAAAGCAATATACATATTGTTTTTTGTTTTAGGAATATTACTTATTCCCCAATCGACCATTGCCCAAGTCGATTTTAATAAACGCCCAGATGATGATTTAGGAAATGTAAAAGACGAATTTCAAGAACACTTTTTTGAGGCTCTTAAACAAAAAGGCATTGAGAACTATGAGAGAGCTGTTGAAGCACTGCATAAATGTTTAAACCTTGATAGCAAAAAACCTATTATTTATTTTGAACTTGGCAAGAACTACAATAAGCTCAAAAATTTTGGTGCTGCAGAGGACTACCTCAAAAAAGCCATTAACATGCAACCCGACAATGAGTGGTTTTTAGATGAGTTGTATGATGTGTATTTCCAACAAGATGATATAAACAATGCCATTAAAACCATTAAGCAATTGGTAAAATACCATCCAGATTATAAGGAGGATTTGGCAGCATTATACGTTAGGGAAAAACGTTATAAACAAGCATTAGACTTGTTAGACGAACTAGATAAGGAATTGGGAGTAAGTGAGGCAAGAGATGCCATGCGAAACGATATCTACAGTATCACTGGCAATACTGGTGACCGTATAGACAATTTAGAGCAACGCATTGCCAATAACCCTAATAATGAAGAGAACCATTTAAAGCTCATCTATAGATATAGCCAAACGGGAAATAAAAGGAAAGCGTATAAAGCTGCTCAAAATCTTCTAAAGATAAAACCAGAGTCTAAGTTTGTACATTTGGCACTGTATAAGTTTTATTTAGAGGATGACAGGGTTGAAGACGCTATTAACTCTGTAAAAATCGCATTAACAAGTCCAGAAATTAATGCAGACGCCAAGGCTAAAGTTTTAAAGGATTTTGTGGCTTTTGTATCTAAACATCCTCAATATGAAAGTGACTTGGTAGATATTACTGCTTTGATTGACGAGAGCAAGGATGCGCAAACCCATAGTGATTTGGGACAATACTACCTAAAAGCCGGAGATAAGATAAAGGCTTTAGCCAATTTTAAAGAAGCTTTAAAACAAGACCCGAGTGATTTTAAGCTAATTAAGAATGTACTATTATTGCAGCTAGATATTGAAGATTATAAAGCTGTTGTGGCTGGTAGCGAAGAAGCATTAGAATTATATCCTGCTCAACCTATTCTATATTTGGTTAATGGTGTCGCTAACAACAAAAATGGTGCTCATAAAAAAGCCATTGAGAGTTTAGAAATTGGGTTAGATTTTTTAATAGATAACCCAAAAATGGAAGCTGATTTTTATTCAGAATTAAGCTTAGCCTACAAAGCCATGAATAATATTAGCAAATCGGAAACGTTTGCTAAAAAGGCACAAGCCATAAAAGCCCAACAATAGATGACTTTTAACCGAATAATTAAATTCAATAAAATAGCCTTAACGTTTGCACTATTGATGTTACTGGTCAATTGTAAATCGGCCAAAAGTGTTATTGCATCAGGAGAGGCCAGTGATAAGCTTTCCGCAAAGCAGGTTATTAAGCAGCATCAAAAGAGTGATACGGATTTTCAAACGCTTCAAGGTAAAGTTAGAATTGATATTACTCAGAACCAAAAGGAACAAGGCTCAACGTTTAATTTAAGAATTGAAAAGGACAAAGTGATTTGGTTAAGTGCAAAACTAGGTTTAGCCAGAATGATGATAACGCCAGAAAAAGTTCGTTTTTACAGTAAATTAGATAATGAATATTTTGATGGCGATTACAAGTTGCTGAGTGATTTTGTTGGAGTGGAACTAGACTTTTTAAAAGTTCAGAATATCTTGCTTGGTCAAGCGATTTTTAGCCTAAAGGATCAACCGCATAGTATTTCTGTTAATGAAAATTCCTATGCGTTGCAGCCCAAAGATCAGAATGCCCTTTTAGAGTTATTTTATTTAATCAATCCATCACATTTTAAGATGGATAGCTTACAGCTATTCCAGCAATTACAAAAGCGAATACTTCAAGTAGACTACAAATCGTATCAAGAAGTAGATAAACAAGTATTACCTAAAAATATTAGAATCATTGCCGTAGAAAATACAGATGAGGTTGCTATTACAATGGAATTTAAATCGTTAGCATTGAATGAGGAAGTTCGTTTTCCATTCAGGATTCCTTCAGGATATAAAGAAATAGTGATAAGGTAATGAATGTAAAATACCAAAATATAATCTTTCTTTTAGGGTTCTTGCTCTTTTCAACGGCATTAATTGCGCAAAGTGACAGACAAAAAAAATTGGAAGCCCAGCGACAGCAGATCATTAGGGAGATGAAACAATTTAAGGCATTATTGTTTGACAAAGAAAAGGAAGAAAAGTCCGAGATTACGCTAATAGAAGATTTAAATTACAGAATCAACAGGAGGGAGAACCTTATAAGAATCACCAATCAACAAGCTAATCTGTTAACCCGCGAAATCAATACTAATGAAAATGAAATAGCTAGTCTCAAAGTTCAGTTGCAGGAACTTAAGGAGGATTATGCGGCTATGGTGGTTAAATCCTATAAGAGTAAGTCAGAACAAAGTAAGGTTATGTTTTTACTCTCATCTAACAACTTTAAACAAGCTTATAAAAGATTACAGTATATAAGACAATATACTAATTACCAAAAGGAACAAGGCGAGGCCATAAAAGCAAAAACCAAAGAATTGGAAGCTTTGAATGTTGAATTAGCGAAGCAGAAAAAAGATAAACAAAAGCTTATTGAAGATAATAGAATTGCTAAACGCGAACTTGAAAAAGAGCGAAAAGAAAGAGAAGTGTTAATGGTTTCAATAAAAGCTGACATGAGCAAATTCGCAGCTCAGATCAAAAAGAAAAAGCAAGAAGCAGATCGCTTAGACCGAGAAATTAACCGTTTAATTAGAGAGGCTATTGCTGCATCAAATAAAAAGGCAGGAAAGAAAACCTCTACAGGAAAATTTGTTCTAACACCAGAAGCTAAGAAATTAGCTTCAAATTTTGAAGCTAACAAGGGTAAACTGGGTTGGCCTGTATCTCGTGGTGTTATAAAGGGTAAGTTTGGCAAAAGACGTTCGTTAACTGATGCTTCTGTAACAAACAACTATAAAAGCATCCAAATTGCAACGGAGACAAATGCCAAGGTTAAAGCAGTTTTTGATGGAGAAGTAGCAAAAATAATGATAGTTAAAAATGCTAATCCAGGTATCTTAATTCGCCATGGGAATTATTTTACTATCTACTATAACCTTTCGGAAGTCTATGTAAAATCAGGAGATAAAATAAAAACAGGACAAGTCATTGGTCAAGTTTTTACAAATAAAATTAGGGGAGAAACTCTTTTAGTTTTTAGAATTAATAAAAACAACCAAATTCTTAATCCTGAGTCCTGGCTAGCAAAGTATTAAACGAGTAGTTTTCTATTTATGATAATCAAAAGATAATTATATTTGCCTCATAATCAGAATGGTAATGAGATTAAAACAATCAAGATTACTTTCACTTTTATTTTTACCCTTATTCTTTTTAAATTCTATTTATACTCAAGAGTATAGAGAAATAGCAGATTCTCTAACAAGGAAAATAAATAAGAACTTAAGAAAAAGTCCAGATAGTATTGGTGTATGGAGCCACAAATTGTTAAAAACAGGGAAGAAACTAGAGGACGACGAATATCTCTATTTTGCTAATAGAAAACTATCTTATTATTATTTAAAACGAATGCAATTCGATAGTGTCGATTTCTACAACAAGAAAACTCTAGCCAATGCTGTTAAATTAGACACCAATAAAGTGGTTTCCACGTATCAAAATTTTGCCGCTTATTACACCGAAAAATCCAATACGGATTCAGCCTTTTTCTATCTTGAAAAAGCTAAGAATATCTCTGAGAGAAATTTAATGTCTGAAAACAGACAAGATTCTATTGAAAAGATAGAATACTTATTAATGGTTAGAACGGCCATGATTAAGAGCCTAATCGGTAAGAGTGATTACATTAAAGCATTAGAATTAACATATGATAACTTAGGAACATCTATCAAGTATGACATCAACAGATATAATGGCTTTAATTATTACTACCTAGGTCTTATTAATCTTGAATTGGGAAATTATGAAGAGGCCGAGAAGTATTATTTACTTGAGTTAGAATATTCCAAGAAGAAAAAGAACCCAAATATGGAAGGGTTTGCTTACATTCATTTGGGAAATGTATATTTAGACAGGGAAGATTTGACAAAAGCTGAAAAGTATTATAATAAAGCATATGACATATTCAAAAAATATGAATACAAAAAAGGTTTATTAAATATAAAAAAGAAGCTTTTTACCATATACGAAAGACAGAATAATCTTGAACAGGCTATAGAAATTGGAGAAAGTTATGTAAGCCAATATTTAAAATTAAAAGAATTAGATAAGTATTTATCTTCATTTTATATAAAGCTAGGAAGAATATATTTTTTGGTTGGCAATCGATTAAAAGCGGACAAGTATATTTCTAAAGCATTAGAATTTGCTTCCACACAATCAGACGAACAAAACATAAATATTTATTTCCAAGCCTACAAAACCTATAAGGCTAACAACAACTATAAAAAAGCCTTAATCTATCACGAGAAACTTACCAAACTTAGGGATAGTTTACTGTTAAACGAAAATTTTACCAACCAATTAGCTGATGCGAATACCAAGTATGAAACCGAAAAAAAAGAAAAGGAATTGGCCCAAAATGAAATTACAATTCTCGAACAAGAGTTAGAATTAAAAGGCAAACAACAAACCATTTGGTTAATTTCTACTATTCTTCTAGCTGTTTTAAGTCTGGGATTATGGTTTCTATATAGGAGAATGAAATCTAAATTGGAAAAGCAAAAGTTATTTTTAGCTTTTAATGAAGGATTGCAACACTATTTAATCCACAAATACGACCTTAAGGAAAGAGAATATCAACTTTGGTTAAAAATAGTTGACAGCTTATCCGAAAAAGAGCTAGCAGAGCACTTCCATAAATCTATTGACACCATTAAAAACTGGCGCAAATCCCTTTATGGCAAATTAAAATCAGGCAATGGACAGTTTAGACAGAAAAACGCCATAGACCTATACCATAAAGAACAAAACCTATATAAAGCCAGTATAAAATAATTACCCTTAAGGGTAAAACTTGTAATATGCTGAAAATAAAGATACTAAAGCCTTGATTTAAATAATGTTTTTAAGTAGTATTGTGATTAGTTATTAATCCATTATTCTCAAAACTATGAAAAGAACATTACTTTTTCTTGTCTTTGCCTTTTGTCTAAATTACGCTTTTTCACAAAAACTTATAGCTGTACAGAATGGTGGAGAACCAGATTTCTATGAAGATGTAGATGAAGCTTTTACTAATGCCATCGAAGGAGATACACTTTATTTTCCTGGAGGCTCGTTTAATGTAAACCGTAGTATATATACGAAATTTCATATTATAGGTGTAGGTCACAACCCAGACAATACAAGTTCTACTGGTTCAACAATATTTTCATCCTCAAACCCTGACTTACCACAACTTCAATATTTTACAGGTGGTGGTGGTTCTGTTACTGGGATAGCATTTACGAATGTTAATGCACAAGGTAATATAGTTGTCAATTCAGACATTGATGGCTTAGTTATCGATAGGGTTAATTTACCAAATGGATTTAATTGTGTTACAGGTGTTGTTAAAAACTTATTTATGACAAAATCGATAACCGATAGAATCGATATAAGAGAAATCAATGGAATATTACCCTCTGGAACTATCTCTAATAATATAATCAATTGGAGAAGCCACTATTTTACTAACCTTACAATTGAGAATAATATTTTTCTTACAAATGATTCAAATTGGTTGAACTCAACTCGATTGATGTATGCAAATAACTGCAACGTGATAAATAACATATTTAATGTTGGTATGAGTGGTAGAATTATTCCAAGTTCAACAAATAGTTCTTTTAGAAATAACTTTGGTTTAGGGGGTTCTACAATAACTAGCAACTCAAATTTTTTGAGTAATAATCTGCTGATATCGAATCTTACATTTAATGATATTTTTAGTAATTATATTTCAAATAACATTTCTTTAATATATGAATCAGATTTACATTTAGTAGACAATTCACCACTATTAACCGCAGCAAACGATGGAGGTCAAATAGGCATCTACGGAGGCCGTTTCCCATGGAAAGATGGTTCTGTGCCATTTAATCCACATATCGTTTCTAAAAACATATCTGGTTCTACCAATGAAAATGGGGATTTACCAGTAGAAATTGAAGTTGAAGCACAACAAAACTAGCCTTATGAAAAAGATAGTGTTTTTAGTGTTGGGCTTATGCTCATTGATTGGTTTTACGCAGTCGGATTTAGGATTTCAGTCTTATTTTGTAGGTGCGCCAGGAGCTACCCATTACAAAGGAGAGGAATTAGTTTGGGAAATTAATGTAATAAATAATGGTACAAGTTCAGCATCTGTAGTGGATTTTAAGATTTTTTTATCTGAGGATGAAAATTTAGACCTATCAGGCGACATAGAACTAAAAGATGGGGAAATTTCCCAAGACAGATTTACTAATTTAATCGGTTTAGGTGTAGGTGATATAGCAGAAAGAAAAGAATTTTGGGAAGGATATATAAGACTTCCGTTAGATATTGAAGCTAACAAAACCTACTATTTTATTTTTTGGATTGAACAAGACATTGATAATGGCGAAACCAATATTTCTAATAATGTCGTTACACAATCCGTTTTTGTCGGATTAAGGGATAAACTAGATATTTTCCCTGTGGATATTAACGCATTAGATGATATTCAATGTGTCGCAGATAATTATGAATTAAATGATAGGACACCATTACTTTTAATACATGGGTGGCAACCAAAAGGCGAGGATGCAGAGGGCAACATAAATATTTGGACTAATTTTTTAAGATATTTCGTTTGTGAAGAAGATTTAAAAAGTCAATATAAGCCATATTATGTTAAGTATAATTCTAACATCGTAACTGTTGATGATTTAGGGCATCAACTAAGAATTGAGCTAGATGATAACTATGTTGAGTTCCATGATAGAGAAATCACAATCATTGCTCATAGTATGGGAGGCTTGGTTTCAAGGTCTTTTTTGAACAGAAACAGATTAGTTGGACCTTTTCCGAATCAAAAAGGTGGTGAAAGAGTAGATAAATTAATAACGTTAGGGACACCTCATCATGGAAGCCCTGTAGCAAATGGTAGTATTGTCACAGATGTATCATCCTATAATTATGCACTTTTTAATGAATTAATATTTGATTTAAATGTTGCTTGGTTAGGGATAAATTATACAATGTATGGTGTTTTTTCAATTCCAACATCAACCAAAGTTAATAGATGGGATTTAAGATGGGATAATTACGATGACTACTTTGATTACGATATTTATCCTAATGAGGAAAACACATGGCTAAATGGCGAGAAAATGAATTTAGATACTACTTTCGACAATAAGATTATTGCTTATGCAGGAGGATTATTTGATACAAGAGAGGAAACTAATATTTCTGATGATTTAATTAGTAAAGGATATTTTAAAATAGAAAAAGCATTTAAAAACTTGGGGCATGTTAATGATGGAGTAGTACCTTTTCTAAGCGCGATATATCAAGGGCATCAATTACAAGAGGTTAGACCTTTTAGAGGATATTACCATGATGAGATAGCAAAAGGCAGGTTCGATATGTTGGATGCTAATGGATTGGATACTTTTCTGTTTGATTTTTTAAAACAAGATTTATTAGACGAAATCATAGATGCACAAGTTTTAGTTTCATCTAATGAAGTTCAATACCCACAAACAGCTTTAGGAAATTCTTCACAACAAACAATCACTATTCAATGTATTGGCGATGTACCATTAAATATTTCCAGTATTCAATTAGTTGGCTCAGATAATAGTCAATTTAGTTTTACTTTTCCAACAGTTCCGTTTGATATTCAACCCAATCAAACACAAACCTTTGAGGTAGATTTTGCACCAACCTCAATAGGAGAAAAAGAAGTTGTTTTCAGAATCAATAACTCCTCAGCCAATAATCCTCAATTAGATATTCAATTAAGTGGTTTGGCAGTAGAAACTGCAGAAACAGATTACGATACCAATACTGACCCAATTTATGATTTTGGTGATGTCTATATTTATGGAGGAACAGAATTGGTAACACTAACCGTTTCAAATTCTAGTAGCGCGCCTTATACAGTTGCAGATATAGATATTACAGGTAATGACGCAAGTTTGTTTACTATTGTGCAACAACCCGAACTGCCAAAATTGTTTAATCCAGGAGATTCAGAAACGGTTATCATAAGTTTTGACCCTGATTCTATAGGAGAAAAAACAGCGACAATAGAAGCTAGTTTTCAAGACAACACCATTTTAGATACCGCTGATTTAATAGGAAATGGTGTAAACACCATTAATAATCCCAATGCACCAAAGTTGTCGTCTTATGAGTATTGGTTTAATGATGACTATTTTGGTAGGCAGACCACTAGCTTAGGTTCTAATAATTCCATTGAGAGTTTAAATTTTGATAGTTCAACCTCTAACATAAGTAACGGATTAAATACATTTCATTTTAGGGTTAAGGATGAAAATGGCTCTTGGTCTTCTGTTTTATCAGAATATGTCTATGTACAAAACGCGACCATATCAGGAGCAAATACCATTACAGATTACGAATATTGGTTTGACAATGACTATGCTAGTAGAACAACAGGAAATGGAGATGGTACAAATCCACTAATCTTAAACCTAAATATTGATGTTGGCACTTTAGATAAGGGCTTACATCAATTTCACATCAGATTTAAAGATGAAAGAGGTGCTTGGTCATCAATAGTATCCGAGTTTGTATATAACACGACACCAGAAGGTTTGGGAAGCAATGCGATTTCTGCTTACAGATATTGGTTTAATGATGATTTTGAAAATAGAGTCTCAGAAACAGTTGGACCAGATATGACCTATATGTTTTTAGAGGATATAAATATCTCTGGTCTATCAAATAATACAACCAATTATATCCATTTTCAATTCAAGGATATTTATAATAATTGGAGTTCGGTTTTAACCGAAGAGTTCTTATTTGCTACCTTAAATATTGATGATGCCAATGCAGAGCGTTTAAAGCTACATCCTAACCCTTCTAACTCAATTATTTTTATAGAGCTCGAGTTTGAAGATGGACAATTAACTATATATGATAACTTAGGTAAACTGGTAAAGGAATATAGTTCGTTACCTGCTGAGGTCGATATAAGTCATTTTGAGAATGGACTATACTTTTTTCAATTAAAGACCGATGATAAAATTTATCAAGAAAAAGTAATTAAGTTCTAGTTAAACTCTCACCACCACATATCCATTTCTGGTCTTTCTATAATGCCGTCCATTGAAGAAATAGTAACGCTTTCCATTAACTCTTACTATTTTATATTGTCTAGGTAGTTTTTTGACTACGGTCACGGAAGTAGCAGGTTGAGTTACTACAACACGTCTTGCGCAAGAACTAGTGCTTAATGCAAAAACAAAAACTAAGGTGTAAATTAAAATTCTCATCATAAATAGATTTGGTTTTATGATAAGACTTAAGAAATTTAAAAAGGTTTAATTTGTCATTCCTGCAAAGGCAGGAATCTACTTATAAAGATTTGGCTTGAATTGAACAGATTCCGCATCACACTTCGACTACGCTCAGTGGGACAGTGCGGAATGACAAAAGAATTACTCAAAAATAGCTTTTAGCTCTGTGGCATCTGATGGTTTCATCTTTCCTGCTAAAACCAAACTCAACTGCTTACGGCGCAAGGCGGCTTCATAACGCTCTTTTTCCAAATCGGTTTCTGGTATAAGTTCAGGAACTTTAACAGGTCTTCCGGTTTCATCAACGGCGACAAAGGTATAAATAGCCTCATTAGCCTTAATGCACTCACCAGATTCTCGGTCTTCAATCCAAACATCGAGATACACTTCCATGGATGAGGTAAACGCTCTAGACACTTTAGCTTCAACCGTAACAACACTGCCCAGTGGAATAGATCTGTTAAACGCCACATGATTCACAGAAGCAGTAACCACGATACGGCGCGAATGTCGTCTAGCGGCAATACTAGCGGCTCTATCCATTCGTGCTAATAACTCCCCACCAAAGAGGTTATTAATAGGATTAGTCTCACTAGGTAAAACCAAATCAGTAACAACAGTTTTAGATTGAAATGCGGTTCTAGGCTGCATAAATTCTTAAAATTTGTGCAAAGATAAAGTGATTTAAATTAAAAATGGATAAGAAAAGGTTAATCTAATTTCTTTATCAATAACCAAGCATCTTGGTTGTGCTCACGACGTATTTTGTAAAGAGCGCGATACGCTTCAAGTCTTGTTTCAAAACTTGAGTACACTACTTCGTGCAAACCATAACGGTTTTTACCAATTGTTCTGGCTTTGTAACCTAATGCTCTGAGTTGATTAACTTTTTTATCAGAATTGGCTTCAATTCTAAAAGCTCCAGCAACAACATGATAATTTCCAGTCTGCTTTTCTAGAGATAGTGTAGCAGGTGGTAGCGGATTACTGATGATAAAAGTAGCTTCTTGCACTTTGGCATCAAGCTGTGCGTTAGCTTCTTCCTGTGCTAACTGATTGTGGTTTTCAATAGTATTGTTGTAATAGTTGAGGCCAAAATAAGAACCTAAACCCAATACAATAACAGCCGCAGCAGCATATTTTAACCAATTGTTATTAGAACGTCTTTCAGGAGTAAAAGCAATAGGAGTACCTGTTTCAATGGCTTCTACGTCTTTTTTATAGGTTTCACGTTTAATATTTGAAGATGTAAAGTGCGACAACCCAAAAGCATCGGTTAAATAATTGATATGGTTAGAAGGGTTAAATACTATTTTACCTTCGTTGTTGAGTATAAGTTCGCCAATATTTTCCAGTTGTATGGTTTCACCTTCAATAAGGTACGACTTAATGGCTTTTACCTGCTTTGAAATCCTATCTTTAGCAGCTGTATAGGGTATTTTTTCAATCTCGGCAATATAATTGGCTAATAAACCATCATTGTTTTGAAGCTGCTCATTAAAAGATAACACTTTTTTAGGCGGGTAAAATGTATGCGTCGTTTCATGAACTTTAGCCGAAACACGATTGGTTAAAAAAGCACCAAAACTCGGTATAGTGACGCAATCGTAACGGTATAAAAGGTCGCCAATGTAAGTCTCTAACTGCATAATAAGACAAAGTTAAAAATTTTTGAAAGTGAAAGAAGTTTAAGGGTGTTTAGTTATTAACATCAGAAAAATTTAGTTTCTTGTAGGTTTAAAATCAGTTTCATACTAATGACAGACCAGCAATTAATTTATGCTCTAGCCTTGCAACACGTACCCAAAATTGGGGCAACTACAGCCAAGAAATTAATAAACCATTGCGGTTCTGCAGAAGCAGTTTTAAAAGAGAAGAAATCTAAGCTCTTAAAAATAGATGGGGTAGGCACCATTACTATTGAAGGCCTTTTTGATAAAATTCTCTTAGAAGAAGCCGAAAATGAATTACAATTCATAAAGGACAATAATATTGTAGTTCACTATTTCACGGATGAAACCTATCCAGAAAAGCTGAAGCATTGTATTGATGCCCCAATTCTTTTATTTCAATCAGGTAAAATCAACATAAAACAACAACCAATAATCAGTATTGTTGGCACTCGAAAAATAACTACAAACGGTATTGCCTTTTGTGAAAAATTAGTAGAAGCTTTATCTCCATACAACCCAGTTATTGTATCTGGGTTTGCTTATGGCACGGATATTACGGCACAAAAATCGGCTTTAAACCATAATTTACAAACCATTGGCTGTCTGGCGCACGGTTTAAACCAGATTTATCCTAAAGTCCATAAGAAGTATGTAGCTGATATTGAGAAACATGGTGGATTTTATACAGATTTTTGGAGTACCGATGCTTTTGATAGAAATAATTTTCTAAAACGAAATCGCATTATTGCAGGTCTAAGTGAAGCAACAATTGTTATTGAGTCTGCTGAAAAAGGTGGAAGTTTAGTGACTGCTGATATTGCCAATTCTTATAATCGGGAGGTTTTTGCCGTTCCTGGTCGAACTACCGATAGCCAGAGCGTAGGCTGTAATAACTTGATTAAGTTTCAGAAAGCACATTTGTTGTCTCATCCTATGGATGTGCCCTATTTACTAAATTGGAGACTAGAAGGCGATACTTCGACCCTTCGACAGGGCTCAGCAACTAAACCAGCCTTACAAAAGCAACTCTTTGTTGAACTAGAAGCTGATGAAAAAGTAATTTATAATTATTTGAAAGAAAATGACAAACAGTTGCTTGATGTTATTGCCTTAGAATGTAACATACCAACTTATAAACTAGCAGGTATCTTACTCAATATGGAACTTAAAGGCGTCATTAGACCCTTGCCAGGAAAGTTGTTTGAATTGGTTTAATACCCAACCTTAGCTCTCACACGCTTTAAAACTTCATCAGCCACAAATTTAGCCTTGGCAGCTCCTTTAGCTAAGGCAGCATCAACTTCATTGAGGTTGGCCATGTAGTAATTATAACGTTCTCTAGACTCAGCAAAACGTTCTAAAATGAGCTCATATAAGGCCTGCTTGGCATGGCCATAACCGTAATTACCACCTTCGTAATTGACTTTCATTTCAGCAATTTGCTGATTAGAAGCCAGTAATTCATAAATAGCAAAGCAATTACAGGTTGCCCAGTCTTTAGGGTCTTCAAGAGGTGTGCTATCTGTTTGGATAGACATAATTTGCTTCCGCAGTTGTTTTTCAGGTAAAAAGATATCGATAATATTCCCTTTACTCTTGCTCATTTTTGCACCATCAGTACCAGGAATGAGCATGGTTTCTTTTTGTATATCAGCTTTTGGTAAGACAAAGGTTTCATCTCCCATTTTTGCATGAAATCGCGATGCCACATCACGTGTCATTTCTATATGCTGTTCCTGATCTTTACCCACAGGGATAATTTCGGCATCATATAGCAAAATATCGGCTGCCATTAACATAGGATACGTAAACAAACCTCCATTGACATCGTCTAATCGGTCTGCTTTATCCTTAAAGCTATGTGCAAGTTCTAACCGCTTAAAAGGAAAAAAACAATTAAGATACCATGCCAATTCGGTAACCTGTGGTACATCACTCTGTCTGTAGAATACACTATTCTCTATGTCCAAACCAAAGGCTAACCAAGTAGCAGCAGTAGAATAAGTGTTGCTGCGAAGCATTTGGGCATCTTTAATCTGCGTTAAAGAATGCAAGTCTGCAATAAATAAATACGAATCATTAGCCGCATCTTTTGCTTTTTCTATTGCAGGTAAAATGGCGCCTAAAATATTGCCTAAATGTGGCGTGCCTGTACTTTGTATGCCTGTTAGTATTCTTGCCATAATATTACCTGCGTAGGCAGATATCTTATTTAATTAAACTTAAATCTTAATAGGAAAGCAAAGATAATTTTTTTAGTAGAACTATTTACTTAGTTTTGATGCCGTGGCCATATTAAAATATCCTTTTTGGGTTCTATATCGTATTTGGTTTTATGTTTTGGTAGTCATACCAATTATTGTATTGCTCCCCATTTTATTACTGTCTATATCTAGGGAAAAATGGTATCCTTATTTTTTTAAGCTAGCACGTTTTTGGGCAAAATTTATTTTGTTGGGTATGGGCTTTAATTATAAAGTAATAAAAGAGGAAGTACCAGATCCTAAGAAAAGCTATATGTTTATTGCAAACCATACCTCAATGACCGATATTATGCTGATGCTGGTTTCGGTAAAAAACCCTTTTGTTTTTGTCGGTAAGAAAGAATTGGCTAGAATTCCTTTGTTTGGCTTTTTTTATAAGCGTACTTGTATTTTGGTAGACCGAAGCAGTGCTAAGAGTAGACAAGCAGTTTTTTTAAGAGCACAAAGAAGATTGAAACAAGGTCTGAGTATATGCATTTTTCCAGAAGGAGGTGTCCCAGAGGAACATATTATATTGGATGACTTTAAAGACGGGGCGTTTCGTTTGGCCATAAATCATCAAATCCCTGTTGTACCGATGACGTTTTACGATAATAAAAAACGATTTTCATATACCTTCTTTAGCGGTAGTCCAGGAAGAATGAAGGTTAAAATTCATAAATTTTTACAAACAAACGGATTAAAGATTGAGGACACCAAAGCCCTAAACGAAGAGGCTAGAGCTATGATTTTAGAAGAATTAACAATGAATGAATAATCCGTAATCAATTAAAAAAAGCTACCCTAACCACGAGTAGCTTTTATCATCATTGCATTCATCATTGCTTTCTGTTCGCAATAACTTAACCTAACTTAAATTAACCTAAAACTTAAATTTTAATCCTGTATATACTCCAATAAAGAATGGTCTAAAATCGCCAAATGTATTATTGAATGTATTTATTTGGTACTTGAACTGAGGTTCAAGGTTTATATTCCATCGTTTAGACAAGTCATAATCCAAACCTAAACCAAAGTTGGCACTAAAACTTGTTGAATTAATGTTATTGGCCTCACCGATTAAAGTGGATGAGCCATCAATATCTGCATAAATCTCATTTTGATTTAGGAAGAATGTACTAAAACCACCTATAACATTGACCCCAAACTTTTTATCTAATAAGCGATATTCCAATTCTAAAGGCACTTCTATGAAACCGAAACGCTGATCAATATCTCCTGTAACTTTTGTATTAAGTGCTTCAGGAGTTGAAGACCTGTTTAATATATCTAAGCTAACAAGCGATACAAACTGATTATTTTTAAAACTGATATTTCCTTGAGCATCTGCACTTCTCGAAGCTGTATCTGCACCATTAAAGGCAATAACATCAGCAGTGGCATAATTAAGATCAACACGGTTGACTCCGGCACGAACACTTAATTTTTTTGTGATGGCATAGCTTCCTGTAATACCATAACTCATATTAATATCGCTACTTTTAGTGTTATTGTTGAATTGATTATGAATGGTAGACCCTTGACCTAAAGAACTAAAATAAACAGGCGCAACATTAGGTGTAATGCTCCACCTGCTTTGTTCATCTTCTTCTTTTTCATCAATGTCTTTAGTGTTGTTGGCTATGGCATCTAAAATAGATGCTTTATCAGTCTCTTCCTTTAATAAGGTTTCTTTTTCTAAATCATTGGTAGCCGACTCGGAATCTGAAGATTTTGGGCTCGAATTTTCTGCAACAGCAGTTTTGTTATCTATAATCGCTTTTTTAATTGTAGATTTCTTCTCAATATCGTCTAGCTTAGATTTGTCTTTAGATTTCTGGTCATCTTCAGTTGAAGCAATGGTCAAAAGCTTATCAGAAGTTTTTGTTGTCAAAGATTTGGATTTTTTAGATACGGGTTTTCCTTTATTATTATTAACAACAGTGTTTGTTTTGGACGGATTGTGTGTCGTTAATTCTTTAGGACTATTTTCCTTTTTCAAGGGATGATTTTGTGAAGACTTGTCTATAGTTGATTCTTTCATATCATCAGAATCAACTATTTCGAAATCTCGCAAATCATCATGTTGATTTAAATCCTTTTGACTTTTATTTTCATCAATAGATGAATCTTCGACCGTGTTCTTGTTTACAGGGTCGTTTTGTTCAGTATCGACAATAGTTGGATTTTCAGTTGCAGTATTCCCGAAGTCTAATACTGAAACTCCAATAGTGAAGAGTAAAGCAATTGCAGCGGCTACACCACCAATTTGCCACCAAATCGGAACCACCCTACGCTTTTTCTTGTTATTGGGAAGACTTTCATTTATACGATTCCAAACGGCATCGTTTGGTGCCACTTCAAAATCCTTAAACTTTTCTTGAAAAAGTCTATCAATATTTTTCTTTTCGTTCATCATTATAATGATTGCGAATTCAAATTCGCTTTATAAGCCTCAATTTTTTCTTTTAAAATTAATCTAGCTCTTGCTAAATTAGATTTAGATGTCCCAGTAGAAATATTAATTAACTCGCTTATTTCAACATGCGAATACCCATCTAAAACATATAGGTTAAAGACCAATCTATACCTATTAGGTAATTCTTGTATGATTTTCAATAAAAAATCAATACTTAAATCACTATCGTCTAGATTTATCGATACATCCTCAATGTTATCTTCATTTACAATATCATAAACACCGACATCTTCCCTGTATCTTTGTAATGCGGTATTAATTGTTATTCGTTTTAACCAACCTTCAAAAGAACCTTTGTTTTTATACTGATCTATTTTACTAAATACAGTAATGAACGTGTCGTGCAGATTATCTTCTGCCTCCACATAGTTTTTAGAATACTTAAGACAAAGTGAAAATAGTTTACTTGCATATTGCTTGTATAATTGACTTTGGGCTTCAGCATCCTGTTTTATACAGTTTTTTATGAGTCTATCTAAACTCACATGCGTTTATTTGTTTATGATTAATAGCTTTCTAAGGGTATCGATATAAAATCAATCACCTTCCACTACCGGAACTTCAACTATGTGATATTGATCAATGCCATCATCGTTAGTACCTTGATAAAATTGAAAAACATGGGTTTCTAATGACGACACTACAAAATCAAAACTTACAGTTACATCTTCTGACAATGACATGCATTCAATGTTAGTGTAAACAGTATTTGCAACTGCAACAGAACGTACATTATTCTGCACAGAGTAAATAAAGTCATTAAATTCATAGCATGAATTAGGTCTAGTATATGTAACGGATATTTCGTGTATTTGACCAAGAATAAACTCTTCGGGCACATCAACACTCTCAATCGGCACTACTTCGAGATAAAAATTTAGTGTATTATCATTTTCAATATTACAAGAAGTGAAAATCACCATGAACATCAAAAACTGATAGACATATTTCTTCATGTTACTGTACATTATGTATATAAGTAGATACAAAAACTTAAAAAAGGTTGCGTCTAAAAGCAAAAAAATCCTAACGAAATTTAGGATTTTTTATAAGTTATTGATTTTCATTGATTAAGGCTCGGACTTTTTCTTCTAGTTCATCCATTAAATCGGGATTGTCCTTAATTAAAGATTTTACTGCATCACGCCCTTGACCTAACTTTGTGTCTTCATAGCTAAACCACGACCCACTCTTTTTAACAATATTATGTTCAACAGCCAAGTCCAGGACTTCCCCTACTTTTGAAATACCTTCTCCATACATAATATCGAATTCTGCAGTTCTAAAAGGAGGAGCTACTTTATTCTTTACAACTTTAACCCTTGTTTTATTGCCCATTACATTACTGTTGCTATCTTTAATTTGCGTAGAACGTCTTATGTCTAATCGCACAGAAGCATAGAATTTTAAAGCATTACCACCAGTTGTTGTTTCAGGATTACCAAACATCACTCCAATTTTTTCACGTAATTGATTAATAAAAATCATAGTACAATTGGTCTTGCTAATGGAGGCCGTTAATTTTCTAAGAGCCTGAGACATTAAACGCGCATGAAGCCCCATTTTAGAATCACCCATTTCTCCCTCAATTTCACTTTTTGGTGTTAGAGCAGCAACAGAATCGACCACAATAATATCAATCGCACCAGAACGTACCAAATTATCTGCAATTTCTAAAGCTTGCTCGCCATTATCAGGTTGAGAAATGATAAGGTTTTCTAAATCAACACCTAATTTTTCAGCATAAAAACGGTCAAAGGCATGTTCTGCATCAATAAAGGCCGCAATACCACCAGCTTTCTGAGCTTCAGCAATGGCATGAAGTGTTAATGTAGTCTTACCAGAGGATTCTGGTCCATAAATCTCTATTACTCGTCCTCTTGGATACCCTCCAACTCCTAAAGCAATATCTAGGCCTAAAGAACCAGATGAAATAGCATCAATATCCTCAATGGCTTGATCACTCATTTTCATTACGGTTCCCTTGCCATAAGCTTTATCTAGCTTATCTAAGGTTAATTTTAAGGCTTTTAATTTTGCATCTTTTTCACTACTCATCTCTACTATTTTCTTAATTAAATTGATATCAAAAATACCACTTATTTTATTTTTTTCAATTTTATGACGCAACCATTTTACACTTTTTACATCTATTATATGAAAAAGGAAAAAATTGCTATGATTATCTTTAAAAGTATGCTCTACTACCAAAGAGTTTTACTTTTTAGAAACACCAATTAGCAAGGCACATGGTTCTTCGGCTGTTGTCCATTTCAACAGCCGATAAATCAAAGTTAATCACCTTTTCAACTAGTTTTAAGTTAGTGGTTAGTTAGGAAAGCACCTTTTTAAATTAAAGGTGCTTTTTTATTGTAGTTTTCTAAAAATTATACCTTTGCACCCAATCTTTAACCTTAAAATTAGTATAGCATGCAACTGTACAATAACTTAAGTGCTAAAGAAAGAGCAGAGCTTATAAGAAAAGCAGGCAAAGACCGCTTAACAATCTCTTTCTACAAGTACGCCAAAATTGGCAATACTGAAATTTTCAGAAACCATATGTTTTTAGCTTGGGACCAACTCGACGTTCTGGGTAGAATATATATTGCAACTGAAGGCATTAATGCTCAGTTGTCTATACCAGCAGAAAATTTTAATGCCTTCAAAAATCATTTAGATACAATATCATTCTTAGAAAATGTAAGATTAAACATTGCTATTGAGCATGATAATTTTGCGTTTTTAAAGCTTAAAGTTAAAGTGCGTCATAAAATCGTAGCTGATGGTTTAAATGATGCTACTTTCGACGTTACCAACAAAGGAGTTCATGTAGGCGCTGAGCAATTTAATGAGCTGATTGAGGATCCAGATACAGTTTTGGTGGATATGCGTAATCACTATGAGAGTGAGATAGGACATTTTAAAAATGCCATTACGCCAGATGTTGATACTTTTAGAGAGTCTTTAGATTTAATAGAAGAAGATTTAAAAGAACATAAAGAGGATAAAAACTTAGTAATGTACTGCACAGGAGGCATTCGATGTGAAAAGGCAAGCGCATATTATAAGCATAAAGGATTTAAAAATGTTTATCAGCTAGAAGGGGGAATTATTAATTATGCAAGGCAAGTAGAGGCAGAAGGTTTAGAAAATAAATTCATTGGTAAGAATTTTGTGTTTGACCAAAGACGTTCGGAACGTATAAGTGACGATGTAATAGCCAATTGTCATCAATGTGGTAAACCCGCTGACACGCACACCAACTGTGCTAATGAAGCCTGCCATTTACTGTTTATTCAATGTGATGAATGCAAGGAAAAAATGGATAATTGCTGCTCAAGTAAATGTCAAGAAACTATAAAATTACCTTACGAAGAGCAAAAGGCGTTGCGAAAAGGACAAGGCAACAGTAATGATATTTTTAAGAAGGGAAGAGCAGATTACTTATCGTTTAAAAAGGATTTGAGAAATATTTCAGATAATTTTTCAATGCCTAATATTGCGTCAACCAAAATATTAAAATAGTTATGAATCGAATTGAATTAATGGCTCCTGCCGGAAATTTTGAATCATTACAAGCAGCATTAGATAATGGAACTGATTCGGTGTATTTTGGTGTTGAGCAATTCAATATGAGAGCCAGGGCATCAATAAATTTTGCTTTGGACGACCTTGAAGAGATATCGAGGCGTTGCAAAGAAAAAGATGTAAGAACCTACCTTACCTTAAATACTATTATATACGATCACGATTTATCTATCGTGAAGACATTAGTGAAGAGTGCTAAAGAAGCTGACATAACAGCTGTTATTGCAATGGATCAAGCAGTTATTGCAATTGCTAGAGAATTTGATATGGAAGTTCATATTTCTACCCAAATTAATATCACCAATATAGAAACGGTTAAGTTCTATGCTATGTTTGCAGATACTATGGTTTTGAGCAGAGAGCTGAGTTTGCGTCAGGTTAAAAAAATTACTGAGCAGATTAAAAAAGAACAAATTAAGGGACCCTCTGGGCGCTTAGTAGAGGTCGAAATATTTGGTCATGGGGCACTATGTATGGCAGTTTCGGGTAAGTGCTATATGAGTTTACATGCCTATAACTCCTCGGCGAACCGTGGTGCTTGTAAGCAAAATTGTAGAAAAAAGTATACCGTTATCGACCAAGATACAGGCGTTGAAATGGAACTGGATAACGAGTACATTATGTCTCCCAAGGATTTATGTACTATAGACTTTTTGGATGAAGTTATAGACGCTGGGATTAAAGTGCTTAAAATTGAAGGCCGTGGCCGAGCACCAGAATATGTGGCAAAAGTAATTAGTTGCTACAGGGCAGCAATAGATAGTATTGCTAATGGAACTTATGATAAAGAAAAGGTGATTTCTTGGATGCAACAGCTCGAAAAAGTCTACAACAGAGGCTTTTGGAATGGATATTACCTAGGTCAGAGATTAGGAGAGTGGAGTAAAGGTTCGGGCTCCCATGCTACTCAGAAAAAGGTATACCTTGGTAAAGGTTTGCACTATTACCCAAAAGCAAAAATAGGCGAGTTTAAGATAGATGCTTATGATCTTGAAATTGGGGATGCTGTACTAATTACGGGCTCAACTACTGGTGCTAAAGAATTTATGTTGAATGAGATGTTGGTTAATGACCAAAAATTAGATAAGGCCAAAAAAGGAGATTCTGTGACTATACCTCTGGATTTTAGAATTCGTACTTCAGATAAATTGTATAAGATTGTAGAACATAAAGTTGAAGCATAATGGTTGTAATTACCTTACAACGCAATAAATGTATTGGGTGTAACTACTGTGTGGAGATAGCGCCAGAGCAATTTCAGATGTCAAAAAAAGACGGGAAGTCCGTGTTGTTGCGCGCCAGTGAAAAGAAAGGCTTTCATACTTTAAAATCAAAGGATTATCTAATTTATGAGCAAAGTAATCAAGCTGCAAAAGTGTGTCCTGTGAAAATAATTTCAGTAAAACTAAGTTAATTGTTTAAGATTTATTCATGAATATATACAAGCTATTAAGATTAAACAGAAAAATTAAAAGCCATAGAATTAAATTTCTAGGCTTGTATATATTACATAAACTCAATAAACGTTATTTGGCGGTAAACTTAGACCCTGTAATGGCATGCAATTTACGCTGTAAAATGTGCTATTTTACAGATAAAGATTATGTAAAAAAGCTTAAGGGTCAGTTTAAAGAAAGTGAATTAGAATTAGTAGCCAAAGCTGTCTTTAGCAGAGCTTTAAAGTTACAATTGGGTTGCGGTACAGAGCCAACACTTTACAAACACTTACCTCGATTAGTAGAACTTGGTAAACAATACCATATACCATACATTTCAATTACCACAAATGCCAATTTGTTAACCGAAGAAAAGATTGAAGAGCTTCTAAAAGCGGGCCTTAATGAATTTACAATTTCATTACATGGTGTTCATAAGGAATCCTATGAAAACTTTATGAAAAAAGGGAGTTATGAAAAGTTTCAAAATGCCTTTAAAGCTTTTGAAAAATTAAAGCAAACGTACAATTTTAAAGTTCGAATAAACTACACATTCAATAAAGATAACTTTTACGAGCTCAAGGATATTTTTAAATACTTTAGCCCTAAGAGTTTTGACATTTTTCAAATACGGCCCATACGGAAAATAGGCAATACAGAATATAATGATTTTGATATTTCATCTTTAGAAAGTGATTATCCAGATGTAATAAAAACGATTAGAGAAACCTGTAAAAAGAATAGAATTGTATTATTAGCTCCCAATACTATTTCTGAATTGTCGAATGAAAACGTATCAAGTTTTGTGCTTGATTATACCTTTTGCTATGTTTCACCACAAGACTTTTGGAAAAAAGGTTTCAATTGGCGTGAACAATCCTTTAATGATTTTAGTAAGAGCATAGGTTGGAGCCAAATATTATTCAAAAATATTTTCAAATCAAAAGCTGAACTAAAATCCATATCTACAAGGCTTAATTACGAAATAGAATTTAATTAAATCAAAGACTTTTTAAGTCACTCCAATTAATCTTATATTTACACGTTAAACAATATTAACTATACACGTAATTAGTACAATTACGGTTCATATATAAGATTTATGGCTTGTAACAGTTGTACAACTGGTAAAGACGGTCAACCAAAAGGATGCAAAAATAATGGGACTTGCGGAACAGATAGCTGTAACAAACTCACTGTTTTTGACTGGTTAGCCAATATGTCGCTTCCAAATGGACAAGAACCTTTTAAAGGCGTTGAGGTTCGTTATAAAAACGGGAGAAAACAATACTACAAAAATACAGAAAGTCTTACATTAAGCATCGGAGATATTGTTGCTACACAAGCAAAATCAGGGCACGATGTTGGTATGGTCACTTTAACAGGTGAATTGGTTCGCGTGCAAATGAAACGTAAGAAAATTGACATCGAAGATTCAGAAAATGTTTTAAAAATCTACCGAAAAGCTTCTCAAAAAGATATTGATATTTGGTCAAAATCGCGAGATAAAGAAGAGCCAATGAAGGTAAAGGCACGCCAATTTGCGATTGACCTAAATTTAAAAATGAAAATCTCTGATATAGAATACCAGGGGGACGGTAGCAAAGCAACTTTTTATTATACGGCAGAAGAGCGTGTAGACTTTAGAGAGCTCATTAAGGTTTTTGCACGTGAGTTCAGAACGCGAATCGAAATGCGACAAGTAGGCTTTAGACAAGAAGCAGCTAGGCTAGGTGGTATAGGTTCTTGTGGACGGGAATTATGTTGCTCTACATGGTTAACCGATTTTAGATCCGTAAGCACATCTGCGGCGAGATATCAGCAATTATCATTAAACCCATTAAAATTAGCAGGTCAATGTGGAAAACTAAAATGCTGCTTAAATTACGAATTAGATGCTTATTTAGATGCGCTTAAGGGTTTTCCTAAAAATGACACTAAACTCTACACAGAAAAAGGAGTAGCCGTTTGCCAAAAGACAGATATTTTCAAAGGGCTGATGTGGTATGCTTACGAAGGTGAATGGATGAACTGGCATGTGATTACTGCCGAACAAGCCAACGAAATCATCTCTAAAAATAAGAATAAAGAAAAAGTCATAAGCCTAGAAGAGTATGCTACAGAACATGTTTTAGACACTAAAACAGAATTTGAGAACGTTGTAGGTCAGGATAGTTTAACGCGTTTCGATAATCCAAAATCAAAAAGGAAACGTAAAAATAATAGGAGCAGAAACAAAAACCGCAATAGAAATCGCAATCAGAAGCAAAATGCAAAAAAGAACTAGTTGTTTACTATTACTTGTTAGTTTATTATTAGTTACAAGTTGTGATTCTAAGGCGGTATATGATGAATATAAATCGGTTTCCAATAAATGGCACAAAGACTCTATAGCAAGTTTTAATTTTAAAGCACCTGATACTCTAAACAACTATAATCTTTACGTTAATCTCAGAAACACCAATGATTATCCATTTAGTAATTTATTTCTTATTGTAGAATTAAATTACCCAAATGGAAAAGCGGTTAAGGATACATTAGAGTATAAAATGGCAGCACCCAATGGTGAGCTTTTAGGGTCAGGTTTTTCAGACATCAAAGAAAATAAACTGTGGTACAGAGGCTATAAATCGCCCTTTAGGTTTAGCGAACAAGGGGATTATGTTATTAATATTCAGCACGCCATGAGAAAAAATGGAAGTGTCAACGGAGTTGATAATTTAGAGGGTGTAACGGATATTGGTTTTAGAGTAGAACACACGCAATAAGAAGCATTATGGCTAAAAAGAAAACAAAGCAAACCAAAGCTGAAGCCTTAAACTTTTCAAAATATATAAGATGGTTTTGGATGCTTTTTACAGGAGGTATACTTGCCATTGTATTATTATTCCTCTTGGCATCCTGGGGACTTTTAGGTGAGATGCCAGATCATACCAGGCTTGAAAATCCAGAAACTAATTTAGCAACTGAAATTATTTCCTCCGATGGTAAAACACTAGGTAAATTCTATTTTAATGACAATAGAACACCTGTGGGTTATGATTACTTACCACAAAATCTCATTGATGCCTTAATTGCTACGGAAGATGTCAGATTTTATGATCATTCTGGCATTGATGCCCGAGGAACTTTAAGGGCCTTTTTACAACTAGGTAGAGGAGGTGGTGCAAGTACCATATCACAACAATTAGCAAAGCAATTATTTACTGATCAGGTTTCTAGAAATAAAATACAAAGAGGACTTCAAAAAGTAAGGGAGTGGATCATTGCTATAAGGTTAGAACGCCAGTACACTAAGGAAGAAATCATTGCCCAATATTTTAACATCTACGATTTTGGGAACAATGGGGATGGCATTCGTTCAGCTTCTAGAATTTATTTTGGAAAAGAACCGAAAGACTTGGATTTAAAGGAGTCGGCGATGTTGGTTGGGATGTTTAAAAATTCATCGCTTTATAATCCAAGACGAAATCCAGTTGGTGTAAAGAACAGGCGAAATGTGGTCTTAGCTCAAATGCACAAGTATGAGTATATCTCTGAAGAAATCAAAGATTCATTACAAGCCACTGAACTGGATTTAAATTATACTCCAGAGTCCCATCGTGAAGGCATTGCTACCTATTTTAGAGAATACCTTAGAGGGTTTATGAAAGAATGGGCTAATGACAAAAAGAACAGAAAACCAGATGGAAGTAAATATGATTTATATAGCGATGGCTTAAAAGTATTTACTACCATTGATTCGCGAATGCAAAAATATGCTGAAGACGCCATAGCATTGCATATGCCTAGGTTACAAGCAGAATTCGACCATCAAAATACACCAAAACGAAACCCTACAGCACCATTCTTAGAACTCGATAAATCTGAAATCGATAAGCTTATGAAAGATGGTATGCGAAGAGGGGAACGTTGGAGAATCTTAAAAAATCAGGGAAAATCTAACAAAGAAATTGAAGCTTCTTTCTATAAACCTGTTGAGATGACCGTTTTTAAATGGATTGATGGCAAGGCAGGCGAAGTAGATACGGTAATGAAACCTATAGATTCTATGCGTTACTACAAATCATTTTTGCATCCCAGTATGATGTCAATGGATCCCATAACAGGCCATGTTAAAGCTTGGGTAGGCGGAATGAATTATAAGCATTTTCAGTATGATATGGTAAAGCAAGGAAAACGTCAGGTAGGTTCTACATTTAAACCATTTGTTTATGCCACAGCTATAGACCAGTTGCAAGTGTCACCATGTGATTCTTTTCCAAGAACACCTATAACAATCGAGGCTAACAAGTTTGGTAATCCAGAACCTTGGACCACCAAAAATTCTGATGGTAACTATTCAGGTATTCAGACACTAAAAGATGCTTTGGCAAGTTCAACGAATACGGTTACGGCACGTTTAATGAATGAAATTGGGCCACAACCTGTTGTAGAAATGGCTAAAAAGTTAGGTGTTGAGCAAGATATTTTACCTGTACCAGCTATTGCACTTGGCACAGCAGATATAAGTGTTTATGAGATGGTAGCAGCGTATTCGACTTTTGCCAATAAAGGGGTTTATAATAAACCTGTAATGGTCACAAGAATAGAGGATAAAAACGGTACTATTCTCTATCAAGTAGCGCCAGAAAGTAAAGATGTGTTAAGTGAAGAGGTGGCTTATGTGGCAATAAATCTTATGGAGGGAGTTACTAATGCAGGTTCAGGGAGAAGGTTGCGACATAGTTGGGCAGGTAAAGTACCTGTTTATAAAGAAATTATCACAGGTTATCCATATGAATTTGATAACCCTATAGCAGGAAAAACAGGTACCACACAAAACCAAAGTGACGGTTGGTTTATGGGAATGGTGCCCAATCTGGTAACTGGCGTTTGGGTTGGTGCAGAAGATAGAGCTGCTCATTTTGGTAATTTAACCTATGGGCAAGGGGCATCTATGGCTTTACCGATTTGGGCCTTATACATGAGGGCCTGTTACGAAGATGAAACTTTAGATGTTTCTAGAGGCGAATTCGAAGAACCCGAAGAACTTACTATCAATGTGGATTGTACTGCAGTCGATGAAGGGGATCTTGGTTCGGATTCAGGTAAAAACGATGATGACGAAGTTGAAGTCGACTTTTGATTTTATGCCTTATTTTGTTCGACATATTTTGGCTGATTTTAGTATGAAATCTGCATAGTCTTTTGTATTTTTCAAAAGATAATTTTCTACCTCATGATTAATAAAAAAGTAGCAAGTGTTACTGATGCTTTGCAGGGTGTAAAGGATAATATGACCTTTATGTTTGGCGGATTTGGTTTGTCTGGCATTCCTGAAAATGCCATTGCAGAATTGGTAAAACTTAATATAAAAGGCTTAACCTGTATCTCCAACAACGCAGGTGTTGATGATTTTGGTTTGGGTTTGTTGTTACAACAAAAACAAATTAAAAAGATGATATCGTCTTATGTAGGCGAAAACGATGAGTTTGAGCGTCAAATGCTTTCAGGTGAGTTGGAGGTAGAATTGATTCCTCAAGGTACGTTAGCTGAACGTGCCAGAGCGGCACAAGCTGGCTTTCCGGCATTCTATACCCCTGCGGGTTATGGCACTGAAGTTGCAGAAGGCAAGGAAACCAGAGAATTTAACGGAAAAATGTATGTTCTGGAACAGGCATTTAAAGCTGATTTTGGATTTATTAAGGCTTGGAAAGGAGATGCTGCTGGTAATTTAATTTTTAGGGGAACTGCAAGGAATTTTAATCCTAACATGTGCGGTGCCGCTGCCATTACTGTTGCTGAGGTTGAAGAACTAGTGCCAATAGGTGAATTAAACCCTAATCAGATTCATATTCCAGGTATATTTGTACAACGCATTTTCCAAGGAGTACATTTTGAAAAACGCATAGAACAGCGAACAGTTAGACCAAAGGCTTAAGTATGTTAGATAAAAACGGAATAGCAAAACGAATAGCCAGAGAGGTAAAAGATGGTTATTATGTAAATCTTGGAATTGGTATACCTACATTGGTTGCCAATTTTGTAAGGGAAGATATTGAAGTAGAATTTCAAAGCGAAAATGGAGTTTTGGGAATGGGGCCATTTCCTTTTGAAGGTGAAGAAGATGCAGATATTATTAACGCAGGTAAGCAGACGATAACAACATTACCTGGTGCCTCTTTTTTTGATTCTGCAATGAGCTTTTCGATGATAAGAGGGCAACATGTCGATTTAACCATACTTGGTGCCATGGAAGTTGCTGAGAATGGAGATATTGCCAATTGGAAAATCCCAGGAAAGATGGTTAAAGGTATGGGAGGGGCAATGGATTTAGTAGCCAGCGCAGAAAATATTATTGTCGCTATGATGCACACGAATCGTGCTGGTGCGTCCAAACTTCTTAAGAGGTGCTATTTGCCTTTAACTGGCGTTGGATGTGTAAAAAAGATAGTCACTAATATGGCTGTTATTGAAATAACTCGAGAAGGATTTAAATTATTAGAACGAGCACCAGGTGTTTCGGTCGAAGCTATTAAAAGTGCTACGGAAGGCCATTTAATTGTTGATGGGGATATACCAGAGATGGAATTATAATAATATATTTTCTTTATATTGATTTGGCCACATTTAAGATGTGGCTTTTTTGTAAGAAAAAATAGACGAATAAGATTACAAATGTTAAAAATAAATGCTTTTTATCGATTTTTTATGTATTATAACAGGTAAATTAAAATATTATCTCATATTAGCAATCCCAAATCAAAAACTAAATTAACCCAGATTTACCATAAGCTTAATGTATTAATTTTTGCCCCAAATCTACCATAAACCTTAACTTATGAAAACCAAATCAAATTTACCAGAACCAACTTTAAACGAAAGTGTTTTCCTTTCAAACTTAAAGGAAATGGCACGTGTAGTTTCAGGTGTTCTAAAATTAACTAAGAAAATATTCATGCTATAACCTGTTGCGGTAAGCATGAATATTTTTTAATTTATTTCAAGGTAAAATTTTCTTTTAGTTTAGTATCTGAACTTCCTCCGACAAAGATTTCAAAATCCCCTGACTCTATTATAAATTCACCATTATTATTATAAAAGCCAAGCTCTGCTTTGGTTAGTTTGAAATCTATTCTTTTAGTTTCACCTTTCTTAAGGCTAACAAGTTCAAAACCTTTTAATTCTTTAACTGGCCTAACGATACTTCCAACGAGGTCCCTAATATAAAGTTGCACCACCTCTTTACCATCATAATCACCAACATTAGAAACGCTAACGGAAATATTAATTGTGCCGTTTATAGAATAACTTTGGCTTTCAATGGTGAGGTCTGAATAATCAAAATTTGTATAACTTAAACCATGACCAAAAGGGAATAATGGTGTATTCTCTTGATCTATGTAATGCGACCAAAAGACATTACCTTCTCTATTTGTTGCTCTTCCGGTATTTTTATAATTATAGTAAATGGGTATTTGTCCTACGTTTCTCGGAAATGTCATAGGTAGTTTTCCACTAGGATTATAATCTCCATATAGTACTTGTGCTATGGCATTACCTGTTTGGGTACCAAGTTGCCAACTCACCAAAATAGCAGGGATATGCTCAGCGGCCCATTCTAAAGCCAATGGCCTTCCGTTTTGTAAAACTAAAACAATATTCTTGTTTACTTTATAAACAGCTTCAAGAAGCTCTTGCTGAAGTCCTGGCAAATCCAATTGGGTTCTGCTTCTGGCTTCTCCACTTTGAAATCCATGCTCACCTAAAACCATCACTACAACATCAGCATCTTTGGCTGTGTTTATCGCTTCTGTTATTCCTGTTCTATCCGTGGTATTGATTTTTACTTCTTGAGCGAATGCCGTAATACCTTCATATAAGTTGACTCCTTTCTTATAAGTGAGTTTATTTCCTTTGTAGGCGTTCATGCCTTCTAAAATTGAGATAGCGGTATTATCATCTGAAGCAATGCGCCAGCTGCCCAAAGGACTATTCTTATCGTTTGCCAAATGTCCAATAAGAGCAATGTTTTGCCCTTCCTTTTTTAAAGGCAACAGATTGTTATCGTTCTTCAGTAGCACTACTGATTTTTTGGCCATGTCCAAAGCCGCTTCATGATGTGATGCCTGACCTATTAATTTTCTTTCGTTCTCCTTATTGCAGTATTTATAGGGGTCATCAAAAAGCCCTAGCTCAAATTTTACTCTTAAAATTCTGCCAACAGCTTCATTGATAATACGCTCATCAACAATACCTTCTTTAACTAAGTTTACGAGTTCTTTTATATAGACATAACCTTCCATATCCATATCAGAACCAGCTTTTGATGCAATTTCGGCCGCCTCTTTTTTGTTTTTGGCACGTCCCCAATAAATAATTTCATTAATGGAGGCCCAATCCGAAACGACGAAGCCTTTAAAGTTCCACTCTCCTTTAAGAATATCTCGCTGCAAGTATTTGCTTCCGCTTACAGGTTCTCCGTTGAGATCATTAAACGAATTCATAAATGTTTTCACATCATTTTCTGCAGCAGTTTTAAAAGGCGGTAAGACCATATTATACAGTTTAGAAGTACTAATATCAACCGTATTATATTCTCTTCCGGCTTCTGTAAAACCATAAGCGGCAAAGTGCTTGGCGGTGGCTGCAATGGTATTAGGTCGACTTAAATCTTCTCCTTGGAAGCCTTTAATTCTAGCCGCAGCAATTTTGCTTCCTAAATAAGGGTCTTCTCCTGCTCCTTCCATAACACGCCCCCAACGTGGGTCTCTCGATATATCGACCATAGGCGCAAAAGTCCAGTTGATACCCGCAGCTGAGGCCTCAACCGCAGCGATTCTTGCGGATTTTTCTATGGCTTCTAAATCCCAGCTTGCAGACTCTGCCAATGGTATAGGACTCAATGTTTTATAACCATGAATCACATCATAGCCAATGATAAGAGGTATACCAAGTCTTGTTTCTTCTACAGCTATTTGTTGCATCTTCCTCACATTGTCAACACCTTTAACATTAAGCATACCTCCAACCCATCCTTTTCTAAGATGGTCATATTTGGTTTTTGAATCTCCTTCTTGTGGCATAGGTCCTGTAACTTCCCAAAAACCATTATAGAGATTCATTTGTCCCACTTTTTCTTCAAGTGTCATAAGCGCTAGAAGCGAGTCGACTTTATGGTCTAATATATTACTCTTATTCAATTTTGAGTTGTCTTTTGTTGTACAGCTGAAACTCGTCACAAGTATTAAGCATAAGCAACTTAAAACTATTTTGTTTATTCTAAATATCATATTTAGATGCCTTTAGGGATTGCGTCGATTAGTTTTTTAGTGTATGCTTTTTTTGGGGATTCATAAATTTCATCTGCATCTCCTTGTTCTTCAATTTTTCCTTTATTCATTACCAACAATTGGTCAGCCATATATTTTACCACAGCTAAGTCGTGAGAGATAAATATATATGTAAATCCAAATTGGGACTTTAAGTCATTTAACAAGTTTAATACTTGCGCCTGAACCGAAATATCGAGAGCGGAGACAGACTCATCACAAACAATGAGTTGAGGCTCGAGTGCAATGGTTCTGGCTATGCCTATGCGCTGGCGTTGGCCACCAGAAAATTCGTGCGGATATTTATTAAAGGCGTCCTTATCCAAACCTACTTTTTGTAATAGGTTTAAAACTTTTTCTTTTCGTTCCATGCTAGAATTTCCGATATTATGAACTTTCATAGGTTCTAGGATTGCATTACCAACAGTTAACCTAGGGTTTAGCGATGCAAATGGATCTTGAAATACAATTTGAGTGTCTTTACGCAGCCGGCGTAATTCATTTTTATTTAAAGTGGTAATATCTTTGCCTTTGAATTTTATAATTCCAGAAGTTGCCTTGTCTAATTGTAGTATGGCATTTCCTAAAGTAGATTTTCCACATCCAGATTCACCAACCAATCCGATAGTTTCTCCAGGAAATATTTTAAAACTCACCCCATTTACTACTTTAAAAGGAATACTTTTAGAGAAAATTCCTGTTTTTTTCAGATATGTTTTTTCTATATCAATAACTTCAAGAAGAGGCTCTTGCGCATATAGTTTTTTATGGTATTTCGCACGATCTTCCTTAGAGATAATTGACCGATCAACGGTATCTTCCATAAAATCTTTTATGGTAGGGAGCTTTTTTAGTCTAATATCTGTAGAAGGCCTTGCGCCGATTAATGCTTTTGTGTAATTGTGTTGAGGGTTGTTAAAAATTGTAGAAGTCTTGCCTTGCTCAACAATTTTCCCTTTGTACATAACCAAAACCCTATCGGCGAATTCTGAGACTAAAGATAAATCGTGAGAAATAAATAGGATGCTCATTTTTGTTGCCTTTTGAATCTCTTTAAGCAACTCTAATATGTCTTTTTGTACGGTTACATCTAATGCTGTGGTAGGTTCGTCGGCAATGAGAAGTTTTGGTTGGCATGCAATGGCCATAGCAATCATAACACGTTGCTTTTGTCCACCAGAAATTTCATGGGGATAAGATGAAAATATTCTTTGTGGATTAGGGAGCTTTACTTTTTCAAAAAGTGAAAGCACTTCAATCTTAATTTCAGATTTTGATAATGGGGAATGTTGCTTTAAGATTTCTTCAACTTGTTGTCCACATCGCATAGATGGATTTAAAGAACTCATGGGTTCTTGAAAAATCATAGCGATTTCATTTCCTCGAATATTTTTGAAATCTTTATTTGAAAATAACACCAAGTCATTGTCATTAAATAAAATAGACCCGGAGGTAATTTTAGAAATACGTTTTGGTAACAAACCCATTAAAGCCAAAGAAGAAATAGATTTACCAGAACCCGATTCACCTACAATGGCTACAATTTCATCTTTATTTAGCGCATATGAAATATGCTTAATAATTTGACGCTCTGACTTATCACTAAAAAATGAAATGGAAAGATCATTTACAGCAAGTAGCTTTTTATTTTGCATTAATACGATTAATTACTAGGTTAAGTGAAGTTACAAAAAAACAAGGCACACCTGGTAGCTACTACACATGTTTAATTTCACTATCATGAAGTAGATTGTCACCCCTTAAACGCAACAATACCTGTGCCACGGCAATAGTATCTTTTTCACAATAATTAATAATACGATCCATGTCATTGTCTTCATAATATACACGATAGACTTCACTCCCATCGATATCATCTTTTGGGGAAGGGATACCGAGAACGTTGGTCAACAGTTTTAGAGAGGTATAAGTTTTGTAATCACCGAACTTCCATAGTTCTAGGGTATCTAGGTGTGGTACTTCCCATGGTTTTTTGCCAAAGAGATTTAGCTTATAAGGCAGTGCAATGTTATGAATAATCATTCGTCTTGCTATGTAAGGAAAATCGAATTCTTTTCCGTTGTGGGCACAAAGCAGATGTTTATTTTGGCTAAAATGAGATATCACCAAATTTTTGAAGTCTTTTAGAATCTTGATTTCATCACCATGAAACGAAGTGACTCTATAGGTTCTTATGTCTCCTTCGATATTAAAATAACCAACAGAAATACAAATGATTTTACCAAACTCAGCCCAAATGCCAGCTCTATCATAGAATTCCTCGGCAGAAAAATCCTCTTTACGTTGATACTTGGATTTGGCTTCCCAAAGCTCTTGTTTAGTTGCATCTAAATCAGAGAATTTTTTGGTCTCTGGGACGGTTTCAATATCAAGGAATAATATGTTTTCGAGGTTTAGCTTAGAGATCATTAATCTTTGATATTTTTTGTCTTCTGTATGTCTGTATTAATGATATCAATGGCTTTTTCCATAAGTTCATCGCGACCATTTTTAACACCTTCTATGGTTGGTTTTACTTCAATGTCAGGGACAATCCCAACACGTTGGGTTTCGGTACCATCTGGATAGTATACACCTATACCAGAAATCATGGTACGTAAGCCTCCTGGTAAAAAAATTGTAGAGACATTACCATCTGCACCAGCAGTTGTGCTTCCAACCACAGTTACATTATCTCCAGCCCTAAAGGCCATGGTTGTGTATTCTGCCTGACTTTGTGAAATTTCATTGACTAAAACAATCACTTTCCCTTTATAGGTCTTTCCTTTAGAGGGTACAGAAAGGGTTTTGCCAAAAGTAAATTCGCCAGGATAGTCCACACTTCCGTTAGTAAATTTTACAAATTCAGAACTCTTAGAGGTTAGAAATGTACCCAAATTAAACGGCATAAAAGCTGAAGGATAGTTTCTAATATCTATAATAATGCCTTTGGTATCCTTAAATACTTTTCTTATTTCATCAACATCCTCTTGCTTAATGTTTTTTAGTGTAATGTAACCGATATTATTGTCTAGCATTTTATAGCTTTTACCCTCACTTTCTCTTTTATACCATCTGTAATAACCTTCAATATCTTTTGGATTGTATAAATTTAAAGTTATGTGTTTAGGTTTACCATTACTTATAATTTTTAAATCAGATGTGTTTTGGGTAGATCTTAAAATATCGAAACTTATATCTCTAAGACGTGTTGGTTGATTTGAAGCTGGATAAAAATCGTATATGTCTTTTACAATGTCATCCACGGACTTGTCATTAATATGTGTAATAATGTCACCAACGTTAAGGCCACTATTTTTACTTTTTTCATCTTCAAATAAAGCATCAACAATTAATTGATCTTCAACAAATTTTACGTGTACTGGTGATCGAAATTCGCCTCTTTGTTCTTGGATTTTATTATTTCCACCCCAAAGATTTGCATGCGTATCTTTAATATCTCCAATCATCTTAAGCGCAGCTAACTCATATTCTAATTCGTTTTTAGCGTTTAAAAATTCAGGAATGTATTCACTTAAACAAGAATTCCAATCTTTATCCATTAGGTGTTTGTATGGAAAGAAATAATTAATCATGTTCCAATAGCGATACACAGATAATAATCTAAAGCCATCATCTGGATATGGCATGTCTGCATACTGTTCTTCGCTTACAAAATCTGGATTGCCCACATAAGGACTCATTTCGATATAATAATGCGTTCCTTGATGTCTGTTTTTTTGAATGTATTGTAATTTTTCTTGTAATTCCCTAGAGATAGATTTGTCAGCCATCCAAGAAAAATCGGGTTTTAAAAAGGCGTCTTCAGCTATATCTTTACAAGATTTGCATGGCTTTATATCTCCATATTTGTTAATCCAAGCTAGTAAAACTGAGTTTCGCTCAGAGTTTGATTTTGAGTTGAGGTATGCAGGAAGCATTCTAAAAAGTTCATAATCCCAATTGTAATTGCCTTTGCCAATTTCGGGATGATAATATTTCAAGAATCCCCAAATTTGTCCTAATAGTGTTAGATCCTTGATCTTAGAGTCATTTAAATCTGTGATAGAAATATCTGAACCTGCATCAAATTCTTTATCTTTTTGCGCTTTAGAAAGTTCGCGTTCTGGGGCTTCACTAAGTGGTTTTCCATCTACAGTAATGGTAAAATTATCAACCCAAATTTTACCAGAACCTACTAGTAATCCACCAAAAACTATGGTTTTTGCTTTATTGTTATAATCAAGTTCTATCTCGTATTTTTTCCAATCATTGGTGCCATCAATTTTTTTAGATTGCATATTATCAAAACCAACATTAGGGTCTATTCTAAGCCAAAGACCAGCCCAGCCATTTACATTTTCAACCTTTAAGTAGCCAGAAAGTTTAATTTTTTTACCTCCAAAATCTGCAGGAATCGAATACGACAAGGCTTTAAACCCATTACCATTATTGGTACTCTTTATAGAGCCGGAGATTGATCCGTTTTTGGCAATAATTTTATCAAAGTCAATTTTATGATTACCATCACCAAAGAAAGTCCAGTCTTTAGATTTGTCTCCATCTAATATTTCAAAATCGAAATTATGATTGCTTTGTGCAGTTATAAAAAAAGAAACAAAAACAAAAAGGAGGCAGAGTTGATTTTTTTTCATAATTGATAGTTTAATTTCAACCTAAAAAACTAAGAATATTCTTATAAGTTATTTAAAATTTGTTAAATAACATAATCTTAAGATTTAGAAATCATAAGCCCAACATTTCATATGCTTCATCAATATAAATGTAATAATCTATAGGGAACGAATCTATCATTTCTGCACTACGGTGATGACCCAATCTTACAATGATAACATCATCCTCTGGAATGGTAATTACATACTGTCCTAAAATACCACGCATTAAAAAAATATGCTTGTCCATATAATCGCTAATCCAAAAGCCATAACCGTAGGGCTGACCTTCAAATCTATTTGTGGTGGCCTTAGCTACAAAACTCGAATCAAGGATTTGCCTTCCATTCCATTTACCATGATTTTTATAAAGCTTACCAAACCTTGCAAAATCTCTCGCATTACTAGAAATACAACAGAACGCTTTCGCCAGTTGATTCTCATCATCATCTAATTGCCATAAGGCATCACTTTTTGCACCGAGTGGTTGCCAAAAACTTTCCGAAAGGTAATCTGATAGTTTCGTCTGGGCGGCTTTTTCAATGACCATTCCCAATAATTGGGTACTTCCACTTAAATATTCAAACTCTTTGCCTGGTGTTTTAATGACTTTTTGATTTAAAATTGTTTCTGCTAGATCATCATCGTAATTTGCCCTAGCTGTAATGGAAAAGGGACTTGTATAATGTTCCATCCAATCCAATCCAGATGACATAGAGGATAGGTCTCCAACAGTGGTTTTAGTGTCTTTAAATTCGGGATAAAAATCACCCACTGGCTGGTCTAGACTTTTTATATAGCCATCCATAATCGCTTTACCCAATAGAGAACTCGTAATACTCTTAGCCATAGAGAACGAGTTGGTTTTAGAGTCTACACTATAGCCATCAGCATACCATTCATAAAAAATACTATCGTTCTTAATAATCATATAGGCTACAGTACCAAATTCATCATTGGTTTCGGTTAGTCTAGTAGTAGGATTAATGGTGTTGTAGTTTTTATGCTTAGCCCAAACATCGGTATGGTTTCCTTTTTTTATCGTATCATTTTCAAAATATGGATAGTCGTCAATAAATGCAGTAACATGACCCGTAAAATAAACCACGCGAACACCCTTTAAAATATAATCATAGTCAAAAATATAGGCGGCTATGATCAATACACCAACAATTCCTATAATCCATTTGAGTAACTTTTTTATAATTTTCATTGAGTGAAGAATTAATTATGTCTTACGTTTCTTGAGCTTTTCTTTGTAATAGCCCTTATCTGCGATATAAAGTGTCTTATTAAAAGTAGCAATAATTTGTTGTTTATCATCTACAAGGCTCATGGTCTTTACAATTTCTGTTTCATGATGTTCAGCTACTTTTTGTTTTATGGCAGCTATTTCTTCTTTTGTGAATTTAAATTCACCATAAATAGTGGTTTTGGCAGGTTTTCGATACCGTGCATCAACCGACTTGTCCCAAACCACATAGTCATTTCCTAGGATTTGGATAAGTTGAACCATATAGATAGGGTCGGTGGCGCTTAGCATGCTTCCACCAAAAATAGAACCTACATAGTTGCGGTTTTTCCAGCTGAGTTTTAGGCGAATCTTTACATAATGTAAATCATCACTCACTTTGATGAGCTTTGCCGTGGTGCGGCTATACATGGGAGACCAGTTAAAGCCGTATCTATAAATGGTAGCGGGTTTAAAAAAACGAGCAAGGAATTTTGTGGCAGTCTGGTACATTAAAACAAAGTTTGCTGTTTATATTCTGCTTCGTGATTAAGCAGCCATTGTTTTCTGTGTAACCCGCCTGCATATCCTGTTAAACTACCATCAGAACCAATAACACGATGGCATGGTATAATAATCCAAAGCGGATTTTTGCCGTTAGCATTTGCTACAGCACGAATGGCTTTAACATCACCCAATTGTTTTGATAGTTGCAGATAGGTTGTGGTTTTCCCGAAAGGGATATCTAACAAGGCGTTCCAAACTTTTTTTTGAAATGTGGTACCTTCGGGATTTAAATTGAGGTCAAAGGATTTAAGTTGATTATTAAAGTAAGCTTTAAGCTGTGTGGCACAATCAAGAAGCGATTCAGGAATAAGCTCAGATAATTCTTCTTTAGTGTCTAATATTGAAACGGATGTAATGCCATTGTCATCACCAACAATTTTAGCATGCCCAAGCGGTGTTTCGATATAGCAGGTCTCCATTAATTTTCGGGATTATCATTTTCTATCAACCCAAGGCGTTTGGCCCTGGCTTCCCAACTTTTTCTAGCTAGCAACTGCAAATCGGACACATTATCACTTTCGTCCATAATTTCTAATCCGAGTAGTGTTTCAATAACATCTTCCATAGTTACTAGACCACTAACAGAGCCATATTCATCTACCACTAAAGCCATATGGTTTCTACTTTCCACTAATTTTTCAAAAAGTGTTGGTATTGGCAGGCTTCTATTGACAATGATAATATCTCGTTTAATATCAGAGAGTATTTTTTCACCATTGCCCAATGCCATTTCCTTGAAAGCATCATCTTTTAAGACCAACCCTGTAATATTATCGTTTTCATCGGTATAAATTGGAATGCGAGAAAACCTTATATTCTGATTGGCATCAAAAAAATCCTTAATGGTCATGCTTTCGTTTTCAGTTTTCATAACTGTTCTTGGTGTCATAACATCTTTAGCTTGTACTTCCTTGAATCCTAGTAAATTTTTAATCACTTTACTTTCACTTTCTTCAAAAACACCTTCTTCTTGGGCAATATCTGCCATAGCTACAAAACCTTCTCTGCTTAAAACACTGCCATGGCCTTTTCCTCCGATTAATTTAGTTGTTAATTGGAGAAGCCATAAAATACCGGTCCACTTTAATGGGAAAATAAGCACATTTAGGGCTTTAGCCGTAAAATTTGCCAATTGTTTCCAGAAGGTAGCACCAATCGTTTTCGGGATAATTTCAGAGGCTACTAAAATCAATATCGTCATTACTGTTGACACAACACCAACCATAAGGTCTTCAGTAAATTTAATCCCAAAAACACTAATGGTTTCCGAGCCGTATGATTCCGCGTAGGCCACTTTGGCTTGTACACCAACCAATATGGCACCGACTGTATGTGCAATAGTATTGAGTGTGAGAATGGCAATTAATGGTCGGTCAACATCTTTTTTTAAGTCTTCCAAATCATTGGCATACGCTTTACCCTCTTTCTTTTTAACGTTAATAAATGTGGGTGTGATACTCAACAAAACAGCCTCTAAAATAGAGCATAAAAATGAAAAGAAAATGGAAATTATAGCGTAGAAAATGAGTAAGCCCATAGCTATCTTGTATAATTGGAATTTGTAGTTTCCCTATTGCCATCGCCATAATCAAAAACGCGCTCTATCGTTAGCTCCGATTCAGTGAGTATTGTTACTTTTTGGCTAATTAATTCAACCGGAAAAGTGTCAACAGATAGATTTCCTTCTCCTTCCTCTATTAAAGTTTCTGTTTGCTGATTGAAACTTATGTTATTTCCACTAACATTAAATTGTCCAGTATATTGATAGGTATCATTTAAATTTTCTTCACAGGAATTTCCAGATCCAATTCTTATATAGCTGCCATTATTATTGAACGTAATATTGTTTTGTGATGGGCACGTATTTGTACTAAACCATTGACCGTAAAGCAAAGACAAATCAATAGAAGGGCCGTCATCTGATGAACACGAAAAGATTAAAAGCGTAAGGCAGATAATTTTGAAAAATCTCATGTTGAAATATTAAATAAAGATTGCTGTAACTAATATAGTTAAATACGAAGTTACGAAATTACAAACTATAGATTCTAAATTCTATAAAAAACCCTTAACCTAATTAAGGTTAAGGGCATAGAAAATTAAAACAAGTCTTGTTTTATACCTGACTCTATATTTTTTTAGCGTTTTACTTTCTTTTCATCCTTGCTCTTATGATTTGAAATGTAGGCCTTTAACTCATTACCCAAGGCTTTAATTTTGTCAATGTAGGCTTGTGACACAGCTTCTGTATCTAAATATATTCTTAAGTGCTTTTTTGTTAGTTTACACTCAAAAATATCATCATCACCTTTATTAATCCATAAGTATGTATTGCCGTTTATTTTAAGGTTGCTTTTACCTAATTGGTCTAATAAAATGGCTTTTGCACCTTCGTATTTTGACTGGTGATAACGCGCTCTGAACTTATACTTATCATCAGAAACTGATATTGATACTGAAATGTTGTGCTTTTCATTGTTATCATTTTCAACTGTAACTGAATAGGATTTACTCGAGGTAGTTTTAGGCGTTGCTGGTGGTTCGGGTGTTTCAGGTGTGGATTGTGCACTTAAACTTAGAGTAGAGCATAAAGCAATGATTAGTACTAAACAGAATGTTCTTTTTATGGTATTGATTCTAATACTGTCTTGTCCGTTTTTTGATTTTTTAAATTTCATGATATGTGTTTTTATGATTGAACAAGACAAATGTAGCTGACAAATCTGGGGCAAAAAAGAAAATGCTAGGCGTTAACCTAGCATTAACCAAGGAATAAAATTCTATTAACTTACCTTAAATTCTAAACCAATATTTCTAATGCTTTCAATAGAAATAGAAGGGTCTAGCTTAAAGTATTTGCGGAGTCTGCTTATAAATACATCCATACTTCGACCAGAGAAAAAATCATCACTTTCCCAAACTGCGTTTAGGATGTCTTCCCGTTTTAACAACTGATTTTTATGTTGGTATAAGAAACGAATAAGTTCTGCTTCTTTTTGAGTCAATTGTTTTTTGTAGTCTCCACAAACGAGTTCGCATCTTAGCATATTGAAGGTGTATAATCCTATTGTAATGGTCTCTTCCAGTTGAGTTTTATTGCTAGATGTTTTTTCTGTCCTTCTTAAAATGTTATTTAATCGAAGTACCAACTCGTCAGCTTCAAAAGGTTTTACTATGTAATCGTCCGCACCAAGCTTTAAGCCCTTAATTTTATCCTCTTTCATTTTTCTGGCGGTTAAAAAAATAAATGGAGTTTCTGGCGCAATGTCAATGACTTTTTCTGCCAATGTAAAGCCATCCATCTTTGGCATCATTACATCAAAAACGCAGATGTTAAAACTTCCTTTTTTAAAAAGTTCTAAGGCTTCTTTTCCATCTTTAGCCCAACTAATGATAAAGCCCGACATTTCTAGATATTGTTTTAGGATATTTCCAAAATCCAAATCATCCTCTGCTAGTAAAATGTATTTCATCTTCTGTGATTTTTAATTAAATGGAATACTTAGAATAAATGTAGTGCCTTTACCTTCAGTACTTTCAACAGCAATGGTGCCGTTATGTGCTTTTATGATTTGATGGGTATAGTATAAGCCTAACCCCAGACCTTTCACATCATGGATTTCCTTATTTCCTGCTCTGAAGAATTTTTCAAAGACTTGTTTTTTATCCTTATCCGAAATACCGATACCATTATCCTTTATAGTAATTTTTAGTTCTGAATGACTCTCAATATTACAGTCTATGATAATCTTGTCTTCAGAGTATTTTACAGCATTTTCTAAAATGTTTAGAAGTGCTGTCGTAATGTAGAATTTATCGAGATCAATGGTTTTTTGCGCTATTGAAAATGTCTTGTTTAGATCTATGTTTTTGGACTTAGCAGACAACATAAAATCATCTAAGACAGTACTGATGTACTTTTCGATAGCTACGGTTTCTTTATTTAACGGAATTTCCTGATAACCTAAGCTATTGTTCAATACTTGGTCTATCAATTTTTGTAGCCTTTTGTTTTGACGCTCTATAGTTTGTACAGTACTGTCAACCAGCTGTGGCTGTTGTTGTATTTCTTCTTTTTTTAGCATTTTGGTGGCTAAGGTCAATGTAGCTAAAGGCGTTTTAAGCTCGTGCGTCATATTATTGACAAAGTCGGTTTTAATATCGGCAATTTTCTTTTGTGTGATTAGACTTTTTATGGAATAGTAAAGAAGTGCCAGAACCAAAGTAAAAATGAATATTGAAAGGATTAATACACCAGACATTCTCCTTAAAACTTCTTGCTCCCAGCCATCAATGTTAAAGTAGTCTTGGGTAACAACCTGAAATTCAAAAGTTATGTTTTTCTGTACTCCATCTTCCATATAATCCCGTTCTATATCTGTAGTCGTTTGCGAATTATTAATGCTATAGGCACTATCGATATCAAAAGTTTCTCCTAAGAGAGATAAAGTCTGATTTTTTTTAGACTTGAAAAATAATGTGTCGTTAGCGATAGAGTCTATTAATACGATAGATTTTAAACGTTTTTGAAATTTTACAGGGTGCGATAATCCTTGTGCTTTAAAAGCATTTTGATATAATTCTACAAAGCGTGGATTAATAGAATCTTGTACGTTGTTAATTCCGTTTAAAAACTCATTTTTTTGTATTCTTCCCAATTTATAATCGATGATTTGATTTATAACCAGGTCACCGATGGTTTCATAAATGGAATCTATTTCTGCAATATTTTCATCAAAACGGAAAATAGCGCGTTTGGTTTCTTCAACGAAAGCATCTTTTTCGAGTTTATAAGTATTATTGATGAGATAAGCCTGAATAACAGATAATGCTATTAAGCCAAGAATAGAACCAACGATTAAGAGATTTATTTTTTTTTTCATTTAGAGTCTAAATTATAAATAAAACAGAGTTTACAGTTTTTTTGATTGATTGCTTTGATTGATGATACTGTAAACTCTGTTTTTAACTTTGAAATCTTTATCTAAAACGTCTTTTGGTATTCCAGTTATACGCTTTAGTTCTTTGATCTCTTTCTGTGATTTGGTTGTTGTTTAAAGTTCTCATAATTAAATGAATTTTTGATTGATGATGGTACAAATCTAATGTGAAGGTTTTTCACAAAAAAGAAAATGAGTAAGGTTAACCTAGCATTAACCTAGAGAGATATTGTATTAACTTAAGATAATCCTTCTGAATTAAATGATCAACTCACTTAATCAAAAGACTCAATGAGTAACCTCACTCGCTTATGTTTGTGGAAGGTAATAGTAAGGTCTTGGTTAATTATTGAGAGTAATGAATTCTATTATGATATTAATTTAACTACATCCTTAGCAAAATAACTCGCTATGATATCAGCACCAGCACGTTTAATAGAGGTAATTTGTTCTAGCATCACCGAGTCGTGATCTAACCAACCTTTTTCAGCGGCAGCCTTGAGCATGGCATACTCACCAGAGACTTGATAGACAGCAATTGGAATTTCAAAACTGTTTCTTATATCGCGTACAATATCCAAATAACTCAAGCCTGGTTTTACCATAACAATATCTGCGCCTTCATTGATATCCATTTCAGTTTCCCGTATGGCTTCATCCCTATTAGCAAAATCCATTTGATAGGTTTTTTTGTCTTTTGGCACATTAATCATATCTACAGGCGCAGAGTCTAACGCATCTCGAAATGGCCCATAAAAAGCAGATGCATATTTGGCGGAGTAGCTCATAATCCCAACATCCAAAAAATTAGATTGGTCTAAGCCTTCTCTAATGCCAAGAATTCTCCCATCCATCATATCACTAGGAGCAACAAAATCGACACCAGCTTCGGCATGGGAAATACTCATTTCTGCTAACACTTCTACCGTGGCATCATTGATGATTTTTCCGTTCTCAATAATCCCATCGTGTCCATATGACGAAAAAGGGTCAAGAGCCACATCAGTCATCACCAACATGTCCGGACAAATGTCTTTAACGGTTTTTATGGCACGTTGCATTAGACCGTTAGGGTTTAAAGCTTCATTACCTTTATTATCTTTTAAAGCATCATCAACCTTTACGAAAAGCAACACCGATTTTAAACCAAGATTCCAAAGTGTTTTCACTTCGTCCCTAAGTAAATCCAGACTGTAGCGATAATAGTTGGGCATAGATGCAATTTCTTCTTTTATGCCTTTGCCTTCAACTATAAACAGTGGGACCAAAAAGTCATTAGGTGTAATAATCGTTTCTCTTACCAGACCTCTAATCGCTGCATTGGTTCTAAGCCTTCTATTTCTTCTAATTGGGAACATGTTTTAAATCTTAAAATGATGTTGATAATGCTTATTTTTAACAAATACAAAGTTAACCATTAATAACCATTAGATATTGTCAAATCTCTTTAATGCTTTAAAATTTCAATTTCCTTGGCGTAATTACCAAGAGAAACTTTTAAAAAATTTTGAAACGCATATTGCAGATAATCATTTTCATGTTATCGCCCCACCAGGTTCAGGAAAAACAATTTTAGGAATAGAAATTTTAAAACGCATTGACAAAAAAACTTTGGTGTTAGCCCCAACCCTTACCATAAGAGACCAATGGCAAGATAGGCTGCAAACGTTTTTTACTGATGATACACCATTTGAAAGGATATCTTTAGACATAAAACAACCTAGTACGGTAACATTTTCTACGTATCAGTCCCTTCATTCATTTTATAAATCTTTTGAAAATGAAGATGAGTTTCTAGACTTTTTTAAGAACCATAATATCGAGACACTTGTTCTAGACGAAGCGCATCATCTAAAAAATACTTGGTGGACTTGTTTAATAGCATTAAAAAAGAGCCATCCTTATTTTATAGTAGCTCTTACGGCTACACCCCCTTATGATAGTAGTAGATTGGAGGTGAGTAAGTACTTTACACTTTGCGGTGAGGTTGATGATGAAATTTCTGTGCCGGATTTAATTAGGGAGAAGGACTTAAGTCCGCATCAAGATTTTGTGTACTTCTCAAAACCTTATGATTCTGAACTCAACTTTATTTCAAACTATAGAGATAATATCGCGCAGTTTAAGGCCCGGATTTTGGATAATGAACAATTTATTCAACTATTAGAGCAGCATCGATTATATAAAGACCCTTTAGGACATACAGATATATTATATTCTAATACAGCTTTCTTTTCATCGATTTTAATCACACTAAATGCTATTGGAGTAAAAATCGATAGTGTTAGATTAGAGCTTTTAGGAATTCGTAGATCTGATCATATTCAATTTCCTAAGTTGAATAATGAATGGTTAGAAATTCTATTGCAAAACTTATTGGTTACCGATCGGGAAAACTTGCAACAGCATGAAGATTACCTTTCAGAAATAGAAAAAGACCTAAGGAAACTTCATGTTTTCGAAAAAAATAAGGTCAATCTATCTGGTAACGAAACACTTTATAAGTCTTTAGCATTTAGCCCGAGTAAATTAGAGAGTATCGTAAATATTGTAAATGCCGAACGTTTAGCGCTTAGTGAAGATCTCAGTTGTGTGGTTTTAACCGACTATGTGAGAAAAGAATTTTTAAACATACCCAATGAGGACACTGAGTTTATAGATAAAATCGGAGTATTGCCCATATTTCATTATATCAGAACCAGTACTCCCAATAATAAAGATTTGGCAGTTCTTACTGGAACTGTCGTAATTATTCATCATTCGATTATTCATGCAGTTAATGCATATAGTGAAGGTGACTCCTACATATTTGTACCTCTGAAAAGCGATAACGATTTTGTGTTGATTAATGCTTCTAACCGATCTAATAAGGCGATTGTAGGAATTATCACTAGGCTTTTTGAAGAAGGTATAATAAAAGTGCTGATTGGCACAAAGGCTTTATTGGGAGAAGGTTGGGATGCTCCTTCTATAAACAGCCTTATTTTAGCATCGTTTGTTGGCTCTTTTGTGTCCTCTAATCAAATGCGAGGACGTGCCATTAGAACAGATGCCAATAAACCTAAAAAGACCAGTAATATTTGGCATTTGGCATGTATTGACCCAACAGATGAGTACGGAGGAAGAGAAATTGAATTGTTAAAACGTAGATTCGAAGCTTTTGTTGGGATAACAAATACCAGCCTTTCATTTATTACAGATGGTTATGAACGCTTAGGAATTCCACAGAAAATTAATAGTAGTGATGTTGAGTATTTAAATGCACAGACTATTGAAAGTGCAAGTAAAAGGGCTGTAATCGCAACAAAATGGAAAAACTCCATTGGGAGCGGAAGTAAATTAACACGACAATTAAAACTTGAAGATTATAAGGTGCCAGAGTTTAAAACTCAAAGAAATATATATTTTGCCAAGGCTTCAAAATTAGTTTTAATGGAAATTGGACTCATCTTTTTTACCTTTTTTTTCGGAACCATTGCAGCAGCTTTAAGCATATCATTGAACAAGGATTTACTTTCTGTTATAAGATTCATTGGTCTAATTATGATTGCAATTTTTGGTTATCGATTATATAAAACAACGGTTTACTATTTGCGACATGGTTTTTTACATAAAAAAATCAAACAAATGGGCTTAGTGATTTTAGAGACTATGAATGATATGCAGATATTAAACACAAGAAGAAGTTTGATTACTGTGCACTCGGAAGAAATCTATAATGGGGTTGTAACCTGTAATTTAAAAGGAGCAAGTAATTATGAAGAGGGCTTCTTTCTAAAAACACTTACCGAACTTTTAGAGCCTATAGACTCTCCACGATATATCATTATTTGCACCAATTTCTTAAAAAAAGGATTTAATATTGAGAATTTTTACCCCGTTCCTGAGGCTTTTGGAAAAAATAAAAAAGACGCTCAGATGTTTTATAAGTATTGGTTACGATTTATGGGAATGAGTAAATTAGTATTTACACGTCAACCTGAGGGCAGACGAATTTTGCTAAAGGCAAGATTATTTCACCATACGAATGAATTAAAAAGTAATGTCGATGATGTTACTGTGTGGAAATAGTTTTATCCAAAAAAACCATAGAACTATAAAATGTATAACTTATCTGTAACCTATTTCATCAGATAAGTGAACTTTGCTTTTTGCAAAATGCCCAGTACCAAATGCAATTTCTTTTCCATCTTCATTCAATAAGCTACTCTCAGCAATAAATAAGTTTTTTGATTTGAACTTCAGTTTACCAACAGCTGTGATTAATCCTTCGCTTACAGGACGAATAATATTGATGCTAAAATTTGTCGTTAACACGAAGACGTCTTCTACTATGGAATTGACCGCAAAAAAAGAAGCATCATCTAGAAGTTTAAAATAAACAGAGCCATGAATAGCGCCTAAAGCATGAAAGTACTTTGGTTCTACAATTAACTGTATTGTTGCTTTTTCTTCTTCAATTTTAATTGTAGTTGATTGGTAAATTTCTTGATTGAAATTTGCATTCAAATACATTCTTTCTAGTTTTTTGTAGTGTTCCATTACAACATTTATAATACCCAATCTTTAGGGTTTTTTAATACGTTCAGTAAGCGCTCTTCCTCACTTCCTTTTTTGGGATTATGGTCATAAACCCACTGCACATGTGGGGGCAAGCTCATTAAAATACTCTCTATACGACCATTGGTTTTTAACCCAAATAAAGTGCCTTTATCGTGGACTAAATTAAACTCTACATAGCGTCCACGACGAATCTCTTGCCAGTCGCGCTGTTCCTTTGAGTAAGTCAAATCTTTTCGTTTTTCAACAATGGGTACATAAGCGTCTAAAAAACTATCACCAACTTCAGTTACAAAATCGTACCAGTTTTGCATGCTCATAGCTTCGGTTTTTTTGCAATAATCAAAGAATAAACCTCCAATACCTCGTGCTTCACTTCTGTGAGAATTATAGAAGTACTCATCGCATCTGGTTTTGTACTTTGGGTAAAATTCAGGATTGTGCTTATCACAAGCTGTTTTGCAAACGGTATGGAAATGCTGGGCATCTTCTTCGAACAAATAATAAGGGGTCAAATCTTGTCCACCACCAAACCATTGATCCACAATTTTACCATTTTTATCATACATTTCAAAATAACGCCAGTTGGCATGTACAGTTGGTACCATAGGGCTTTTAGGGTGCAATACTAGACTTAGTCCACAGGCAAAGAAATCGGCATCTTTTACTCCAAAGTAATTTTGCATACTTTCAGGGAGTTCTCCATGAACACCAGAAATATTGACTCCTCCCTTTTCAAACACATTACCGTTTTCAATAACCTGAGTTCTACCTCCACCACCTTCTGGTCGCTTCCAGAGGTCTTCTTTAAAGGCTGCTTTACCATCAATAGCCTCTAATTTAGACGTGATGGTATCTTGAAGCTCATGTATGTAATTGAAAAATTTATCTTTCAAAATTTAAGATTTATAAAGTTCATATAGTTCCATATTCAAAGAAAGTTCACTTGGTGGTGTATAGGCCTTGTCTAATGTTTTCTGCCAGACAAAACCATTTTTTGTAGCCACTTTTATGCTTCCGATATTGTCTTTATTAACTATAATCTGAAGGATTTCTAAACCTAGATCGTTAAAAGCATAGGCAGATAAAGCTTTGATGGCGTCAGAGATGAGTCCTTTGCCTTTAAATGTATAACCTATACAAAAGGCAAATTCCCCTTGTTTTTTGTCCCAATCTAATTCCTTGATGTAAATCAGCCCTGCAAGTACTCTGGTTTCAGAATGCTTAAGTGTATATAGAAACTCTTCTTTCTTTTCATACTGTTTTACTTTCTTCTCAACAAATAGTTGTGATAATGTTGGAGTTAAGTTTTGTTCTAAGGTTTTAGGAAAATAGCACTTAAAACGATCTTCGTTAGCAATCATGAGATTGCAAATCTTCCACGCATCACCTCCATGAATGGGGCTAATTTCAAAACCGTTAAACGCAGCAATCATTTAGTTGAGTTCTATCTTATCAAAAGGTTCAAAACCGATTTCCTCATCATCGTCAAATAACAAATCAACGGCTATGACCGAAGCTGAGGTAACACTCAATGGTAATACGAGGATTACTCCAACAACAGGAATTAACAACAACAGCAAAAACCCAATTCCATTACCTATAGCTAAACCGCGATGCTGTCGAATAAAGGCTACACTTTCTTTGTATTTAAAATGCCGCTCTAAGGTATAATCCATATTGGCAAAACCGGCATAATAAGCTTGTACTAAAAACAATAGTGCCGTAGAAAAAATATTGACTACAGGTATAAATTTTAACAATAGGATTGGAATAGTGTAAAGCAGTTCTCTAAACAAGTTTCTTAAGCCTATTCTTATACCACGAATAAGTTGTTTGGAAAAATTAGTTTTCACGTAATTTTTAGCAGGTTTCCCCGTAAAATAGGCTTCAATTTTTTCGGAAACAGGACTCATAAAAGGTGATGATAACGCCATGATGATATGCTTGTACATAATGAGTCCAATGGCGAAAATGATAATGCCCGAAATAAACGTAGAAATCGCTGTAAAGGTGGCTTTGCCAAATTCCCAAACCCAAATACCGGCTATCCATTCGCCAAGATTATCAGATAAACCATAAGCTGATACAAAAATGAGTAGAAAAACAACCAAGCTTATTATAATTGGGATAACGAAGTACTTCCATAATTTCAGTTTTGAAATTAAGCCATAAGCACCTGAATACATTTGAAGTCCTCTAAATATATTACGAATCATTATTCAATTTTTTGATTAATTGACATTCACTCTTAAACAAGACGTTTTAAACACTTTACTGTTACGAAAAAAGCTCTATACAATTAAGCTTCATATTCCTTAACAGCATCAATAAATGCTTTTGCATTATCTAATGGAATATTAGGTAGAATACCGTGACCTAAATTTACGATGTATTTATCTTTTCCAAAAGCATCAATCATCTCATGCACCATTTTTTTAATTTCCGAAGGAGGTGAGAACAATCGCGAGGGGTCAAAATTACCTTGTAAGGTAATATTCCCGCCAGTTAAATATCGTGCGTTACGTGGTGAGCAGGTCCAATCAATTCCTAAAGCTGAGGCATTAGATTTTGCCATTTCACCTAGAGCAAACCAACAGCCTTTTCCAAAAGCAATCATTGGCGCATCATCTTTTAAGGCCTCGATAATTTGATTAATGTATTGCCATGAAAATTCTTGATAATCCGTAGGTGATAGCATCCCTCCCCAAGAGTCAAATATTTGCACGGCATTACAACCAGCTTCTACTTTTGCCTTAAGATAGGCTATGGTCGTATCTGTAATCTTTTGTAAGAGTTGATGGGCCGCAACCGGATTGATAAAACAAAATTCTTTGGCTTTATCAAAGTTTTTACTGCCTTGACCTTGTACACAATAGCACAAAATAGTCCAAGGTGACCCAGCAAAACCAATCAAAGGAATCTCATTATTAAGTAGTTCCTTTGTCGCTTTTATGGCTTGCATTACATAGTCTAGTTCAATGTTAACATCTGGGACAACAACATTATCCACATCCTTTTGCGAGCGTACTGGATTTGGCAAATAAGGCCCAAAGTTGGGTTTCATTTCTACCTCAATATTCATGGCTTGAGGAATCACTAAAATGTCAGAAAATAGAATGGCTGCATCCATTTCGTAGCGTCGTATCGGTTGTACGGTAATTTCACTAGCCAATTCTGGAGTACGACAACGTGTAAAGAAGTCGTATTTGGCCTTTATTTCCATAAATTCCGGTAAATAACGACCGGCTTGGCGCATCATCCATACTGGAGGACGTTCTACCGTTTCTCCTTTTAAGGCTCTTAAGTATAAATCGTTGCGAATACCTGCGGAAGCAGGTATCTCTTTTTCTTTGTTTTCCATATTTATGTCATTCCTGCTAAGGCAGGAATCTTTTATTATAATTTTTCTGTCATTGCGAATCAAGCTTTAGCTTGATGGGGCAATCCGTTTATTTATGAAATGAGATTACTACATCACTTTCGTTCCTCGTAATGAAAACTACACATAATGTTCGTTCACTAATTCAATAACACTTTCAACCGTTGGGACTTTAGCTACACGTACTTCTTTAAAGTGTTGCTTGGCAGCTTTAGCAGTTGTTTCGCCAATGCAAAAAGCAATACCATTCGCTTTGTTTTGCTTCAAAAAACTCTCAATTGTAGATGGGCTGTAAAACATCACACCATCTATACTTCCTTCAACCTTGTCAGCATCAAATTTGGTTTGGTAGGCTTCAATTTCATTAACCACAATATTGTGTTCACTTAGAATATTGGGTAAGTCATCCAAACGCAAATCACTGCAGAAATAAGTGACCTCTTTTTTCTCTAGATTTTCCACTAAATATTGGGCAAGTTTCTTAGCGTTAGCTTCGGTATGTGTCACTTTACCAATTCGATTTTCTATCATACGTTTAGTGCGTCGACCTACACAATAAATATTTTTGAATTGTAACTCTAGAGCTGAAAAATTAGTCAATAGGGCTTCAACAGCATTTTTACTAGTAATAATCACATGTTCAATTTCATTTCTAATGATACTTTTCGACAGTCGATTCAAGCTAATTTTAATCGCATCATTACTCTCTGCAACAACCTCATTATGAAATAACAAAAGCTGGTTGTCAGTCAACTTTTTAGTAGAATAGATGTTCGTAGACTTATCACTTCGTTGCAGTTGGTCAATAAGTGTTTTTCCACCTTTGTCAATGACATAATTGGCGCAGAATTCTGCTAAATCACCATGTTTACCTAACGGGACAATTTTAGAGATTTCAACTTTTTTAGTACCATCTTTACTTAACAAAACTCCTTTAAAGTTAACTTCACTGTTTTTTATAAAAGCCAAAGCTCCTATTGGAGCCGTACAACCACCTTCTAACAGATTTAAGAATTTGCGCTCAACGGAAGTGCATATTTCTGTTTCTTCGTGATTAATTTCAGCACAAATAGCTCTAATGTCGCTATCGGTTTCTAAAGCTGTGACCATAATAGCTCCTTGTGCAGGTGCAGGAATCATCCAATGAAGGTTTATTGCATTTTCTGGTCTTATGTTAAGTCGTCCAATACCAGCAGCAGCAAAAATAGCCGCATTCCAATCCGTATTGTCTTCCAATTTTTGCAATCTGGAGTTAACATTGCCACGTAGACCAACAACGGTATGGGTTGGATAACGATTTAACCATTGCGCACGACGTCGTAAACTGCCAGTAGCTATTATGGCATCTCTGGTGGACAGGAACTCTTCATTCTTTTTAAAGACTAAAGTGTCATTAACATTGCCGCGTTTTAAGACAGCGGCTTGTACAATACCTTTTGGCAGTACAGTTGGAACATCTTTAAGTGAATGCACTGCTATATCAATCTCTTCATTGAGCATGGCAATGTCTAGTGTTTTCGTAAAAATGCCTGTAATGCCAAGTTCGTACAAAGGTTTGTCTAATACTAAATCTCCAGTAGACTTTACAGGTACTAAAACCGTTTTATAACCTAAATGTTCAAGTTGAGATTGAACCGTTTTTGCTTGCCACATAGCCAATTGACTATCGCGTGTGCCAATACGGATAATTTTAGGCATTATCTATAGTTTCTAACTGGAAAATTTTTTTGATAAGCTCTAAACTTTCATCCGAAGAACCATCTGCTTTAAGATGGTGTGCAAATTGGTTTGTGATTTTCTGAATGATGTTATTGGTAATCAACTCGGCCTGATCCTCATTAAAATCAGCCATTTTTTTACGTTGTGTATTTAATTCAGAGGTTTTGAAACCGTTTAATTTATGTTTTATAGCCTGAATGGTGGGCACAAATTTAAGCGTATCCAACCAAGCATTAAACTCGGACATAATCTCATCGATAATTGCCTCTGCCTCGGGAATAAAAGATTTACGCTTTTCTAAAGTATCATCTGTGATTTTGGCTAAATCATCTAAATGTACCAAAGTAACGTTTGAAAGTTGCGTAATGTCCTCATTAACGTTTTTAGGAATAGAAAGGTCTAAAACCAACAGTGATTTTTTAGTAGTGATAAGTGATTTATAAACGGTTGGATTTAATGCTCCTGTTGCAACAATAAGAATGTCAGAATTATTAATTTCTTCTTCAAGTTGAATATAATCTTTTACCAAGAGATTAAACTTTCCGGCAACTTCTTCAGCTTTGGTTTTGGTTCTGTTGATTAAAGTGATATGTGGATTTTTAGTATGCTTTACCAAATTTTCACAAGTGTTTCTTCCGATTTTACCAGTGCCAAAAAGCAAAATATTTTTTTCTGAAATATTTTGAACATTATTCAAAATGTAGTGCACCGACGCAAAGGATACAGAAGTTGCACCAGACGATAATTCTGTTTCGTTTTTTATGCGTTTACTGGCCTGAATCACTGAGTTGACCAAACGCTCAGTAAATGAATTAAGTAAGCTTGCTTTTTTGGATTTTCGAGCAGCGAATTTAAGCTGACTAATAATCTCGAAATCACCAAGGATTTGACTATCTAAACCAGAACCAACGCGAAACATATGATGAATGGCGTTTTTGCCTTTATGAATGTAAGCTACCTCTTGAAATTCTTCAACAGTACCTTTAGTATTTTCACATAGCAAATGAATAAGTTGATAAGGATGCTCGGCAAAGCCGTAAAGTTCGGTACGGTTGCATGTAGAAATGACGACTAAGCTATCAATGCCATTTGCTTTTGCCTGAAGCAATAAGTTCTGCTTTTCTACATCTCCTAGACTAAAATGACCACGAACCTCAGCATCAGCTTTTTGATAGCTAAGGCCAATCGCGTAAAAGTATGTGGTTTTGTGTTGTTGCATTCGCTCGTTTACCTGACTCGGGAATTAACGACGCAAATGTAATTTTGTTACTAGTAAAAAAATAACGCTAGAAGAACATAAAATATCGTTTCTGGTTTTTTGGGATCATTTTTTAATAAAACATGATTTTTGTCATATTTTTGCAGTGAAATCAAGGGGTTTTTAGCCTTTTGTTTAGAACGAATCTAAATAACAATAGAATGAATTTTGAAAATATAGCCTCAAAAAGTGTCGCTAGAGGTACTTTTGACGAAACTTTTATCGGAGATGGCTTTTTTGTGTTAACCTGTAAAAACGAAAATGATACGGTTCAAATTCTTGAGCGAGAAATTGATAGCACGTATATTCAATTTCATTTTTGTACTAAGGGTTCAGCAGATTTTGTGTTTAATAATGGTAACTATACACTTAATATCAAAGAAGAAACTTCTTTGCTGTTGTACAATCCTCAACAAGATTTACCAATACATTTAGCATTGCAACCCCATTCTTGGTTGGTATCTTTCGTTATTTCTATTGAGAAGTTTCATGGCTTATTCTCTCAAGATGCTAATTATGTCACGTTTCTATCTGAAGAGAATAAAAACAAAAAATACTACACAGATGGTAAAATCAATCCTTCGATGGCTGTGGTTTTAAACCAATTAATAAGCTTTAATCTTAATGCCTCCATAAAGCCTTTATATTTTAAAGGCAAAGTCTATGAATTATTGAGCTTGTATTTTAATAGAAACGAAGATGCAGACATTGAACAATGTCCATTTTTGGTCGATGAGGTCAATGTCGCAAAACTTAAGAAGGCCAAGGACATTATTGTAGCCCATATGGCAGAACCCCCGAGCCTTAAAGATTTAGCCCAACAGGTAGACTTAAGCCTAAAAAAACTTAAAGAAGGGTTTAAGCAGATTTATGGTGATACGGTTTATGGTTTTCTGTTTGACTATAAAATGGAAGTAGCGCGGAAGCTTTTAGAATCTGGTGATTATAATGTTAACGAAGTTGGCCTAAGAGTTGGCTATAGCACGGCCAGCCATTTTATTGCGGCTTTTAAAAAGAAATTTGGGACAACGCCTAAGAAGTATATTACGGCCTCTGGTTAGATCTAATAATCATAATACCCATTATAACTTCCATTAGTACTAGGTGTCACCCGTTTGCGGTCTTTATAGATGGCTAAGTTGATAATTTCCTTGTATTGTTCCTCTAATTCTTTGGTTTCATCTACCGTGGTCCCATAATTGTCGGACTTGTTATAATAATCCACAATCAATTGCTTAGGGTCATTAGGTTTAATAAAAGAGATATAATGCAATACTTCGGACTTGCCTGAGTATTCATCATCCTTATCGATTTTGAAGAAATACATCACGGCATCTTTACCTTTTTCGGTTTTAAAATCACGCTTCATAAGATAAGTTACCGAGTCTTTTTCTTTTTCATAATTAGCCTGTGATAACAACTTTGATTTGGCAAATTGCTGTTGGCTAATATTTAACGATTTTATCTTATTTAGCAGTTTTGCCTCATCGAGTTCTTCTAAAAGCTTGTACTGATTTTCTTCATCTTCAACCAATTTTTCTATAAGTTGTTGAGGAATTTTCTCCTTGTTTTTAGATAGTAAAATATAGTATCTTACTAATGCAGAGGTTTCATCCACATTAAGCATTTTGTCAAAAAAGTCTTCTGCAGTACGCTCTTTCCTGTAAGGATATATCAAATTGACATAAGTGGATAAATCATCGGAATACGAATTATAACCATAGCCTGAATTACTTAAGCTGCGCTTTACCTCAATCTTACCATCATTAATGATTTGGTTCTTGTATTTGCTATAAGTTTTAGTTTTTATATAGCCACTGTCTTTAATGCGAGCCAATAAATCGTAAAGTGGTTGCTTATATTCGCTAATGGTACTATATTGAAGAATTTTAGGGTACAATGTAGCCTTCAATTCTAAAGAATCCTTGCGATAATAGTTGTAAAAAATACCACCAATACCACCTAGAGGTAAATCGCGTTCCATCAAACTCATAGCCAAGTCGTAGTTCTCTTTTTTGTTAGAATTGAATAAGCCTTCTAAGATAGAAGACTGAGTCTGAGGATCAGAGTAACTGTCATAATACAACTGCTCAATAAAATCGAGATTATTTTTTAAGTCGATTTCAATAAGCTGACTCACCAAATGCGATTTAATTTTTAAGCGCTCTTTGTCGAATTCAAAGTCTTTTAGTATTGAGACAATATCCCTACTATTGTATTTCTTGAATTTAATCAGGTTATAAGACTCTAAAACAATACTATCATTTTCCTTAAGTGCATCAAAGAATTGCCTGGTTTTGTCTTTAAGAACATCTTTCCCCATTAAGGTGTCTATTGGAGTAAATGAATCATAGAATTCGGTGACGAACTTGGACGGACCACTTATGGAGTCGATTAAAGTCTTAAGCTCAAAAAGAACCCCTTCTTTTAAAAGATTCTTTACCATTACCTGCTTGGCGCTATTAGAATCTGCATAGGTAAAGCTATAAGTATAGATGTCTCCTTTATTTGATTTTACCCGATTGCCAATTCTGAATTTCTTTTTAGGTAAATAATAACGTCGTTTTCCATAGTTTACTTTGCGTTCAGTATCTTTCCATAAGCTATCTACATTATGGTACATTTGAAGATCATGAAACTTTGTTCTTGTAATCTCTATTTGTTCATTGGCTTTGGTAGAATAGGTAGTTGATTTTTTCTTTTCTTGATAATCCTTGGTGTCCTTATTGTTGCTGTACATGCCACCATAGCCATAAGGATTAGGCAAAGGTGCCTTGGTATTGGTGTTTACTGAGAAATGTAAAGAGGTATCAATAACTCTTTCAAAGCCTACATAGTCGGTTGTGTTGAATTTAAAAGAATTAAAAAAGTCTATTTTTTCGGCTTCATGTTTCCCAACATAACCTAATAGATAATAACTCCCATCTTTAACTATGGTTTTTAAATGCAAATTCTTACCAGAAGTTGAGTCTAAAACAGCACGAGACTCATAGGTTTTGTAGATGCCTTTTTTAAATCCACCCTCGGCTTCTTCTAGCTTATAGCTCTTATAAAGTGCATGGTGAAAATATTTTGCTTCAAAGCTATCTTCTTCTATATAACCCAAATCATGTAGAGACGCTTCTTTGACAAAATAGTAAGCACCGTTTTTATAGCCTTCTAACAACTTCTTGCCCTTATTTTGCATATTACCTGTTATATAATATGCAGGGAAATCAACCTCGAATTTTTTATTTGGGGAAACAAACTTTTTATTTGAATCGGAAGGAGTTTTCAAACTAATGGAATTAAATATTTTAGCCTCATGTTTTAATACAAAATCACTTCGACCAGCATATTTTATAATGATAATCTCTAAAGGAGTTTGATAGATATGGTATTTTTGAAATTCTCCTTTTTTAGTTTTGTTGACAATACTTAAGCCAGGATATGGGGTATTTAACGCCCCTTTTTTTACAATATCGCCAGGAATATCTTCATACAATAAATCATCAATATCCTGAAGTGTTATATTCTCTTTTTCGTTGGGGAGATACATAAAACGGCTTATTCTATTAACGGTTAAATATGCGCCATTGGTCATATCTGGATCTAAATAATACTTTTGACCTCCATAAGAAAATTCACGTAATTCATCATAAGCATTTATGCCTAAAAAACCATCAGGTGTTTTGTGAATTTTTAACGTAGGTGCTATGAAAAGACTATCGAGTTTGGTTTTTTCGGTTTTACTGTAATCCGTTTGTTCTGATGTCAATGCTTTAACGGTATAACCGCGTTGACGCAACATATTTATCATGCCTTTATCGCCAGGTAAATGTGCGGCACCGACACCAGCGAATACAGATTTATTGGGCATTAAGCCTACTAAAGAATTGACCATGTTTTCATTACGAATATAGAGCATGTTTTCTCTATAAAATTCTGTATTGACTCCAGCACCAATGGAATCCAAAAGGTCTAAGTTTCTGTCGCGATAAAGATTTTCTTGAATTAAATAAGGGTTCTCCTTGGCATAAAGTTTCTGAAGCCAAGGGTCCAAGTCCTTTTTATTAACATTATAAGCTGCTTTTGTAGTTAAATAGCGCGATTCTGCCAAATCTTCTAAACCGTAAATTTCCTTGCCATTCTTTTTACCAGCCTGATAAATAAACATATCGAGATAAGTTTCCTCTTCAAAGTTATCGGCAGCATTATTTTTTCTATATAAATAGGCGTTAACAGCACCGTTATCCATGCGGACAGAGGCTCTTATGGCCATTTCTTCAGGATGTGACAACTTAAAAAGGTTGGTATAAAATCCGTTTCTATAGTTACCATAAAATGCCATTTCGTTGAGCATCATATCATAATTAAAACCTGGCCAAGTCGTGGGATCAGATTCCAAGGCGATACATTCACTTTCGTTTAAGGCTTGGTAGAATACATCATCTAATCGAAAAGCTACTTTTTTGCTCACATGCATAGTACCATATAGATAAGATGGTTTTTCTATTCCATTCCCTGTAATTTCCCAAAGTAGACTCTGATATTTTTGTTGGGAAAAACATGTAATAGAGAGAAGGAATATTAGAGCGGTATGATATTTTTTCATTTTAAACAAAATCTTCAGGACTGGTAAAGATATTTAAATCATTGAAATTGCCATAGCCAATACCTAAAACTCGTTGAAAAACTCAAATAATAGATATTTCATTAAAACAGTAACACAAAAAAGCATTATATGCGATACCATTATAAATAAAACCAATGCTTAGCATTGTGAGGTATTATGAAAAGCGTTGTATTTTTGCTTCTGAAAAAGAAAATTATGTCAAGAGGAATTTTATTAGTCAATTTAGGCTCACCAGATAGTCCAAACCCAAAAGATGTCAAAAAGTATCTTGGGGAGTTTTTAATGGATGAACGCGTCATTGATGTGCCACTTTGGGCTCGCACCCTTTTAGTAAAGGGAATCATTTTAAACACAAGGCCAAAGGCTTCTGCTAAAGCGTATCAAAAGATATGGTGGGAAGAAGGGTCGCCTTTAATTGTTTTGTCAGAACGACTTCAAAAAAAGGTACAACAACAAGTTGACTTCCCAGTGGCTTTGGCTATGCGATACGGTAGCATGACTTTAAAAAAAGGACTTCAGGAATTGGTAGATAAAGGCTGTACGGAAATAATGACCATTCCACTCTATCCGCAATTTGCCATGGCCACAACAGAAACAATTGATGTAAAGATAGACGAATTGGTAGCAGACTATTTTCCACAAGTGAAAATTACAAGAACTCCAGCCTTTTACCATAGAGAAGATTATGTAAATGTACTTTCAAAGAGCATAGCCGAAAAACTTGAAGACTTAGATTACGAGCATATCCTATTTAGCTATCACGGAGTACCGGAGAGGCATATTCGTAAAAGTGACATCTCCAATGGGAATTGTAAAATGAATGGGAAGTGTTGCTTTAAAATGGGTAGTCCACAGCATGAATTCTGCTATCGCCATCAGTGCGAGATAACGACAGTCAAAGTAGCAAAAAAGCTAGGCTTAAAGAATGGAACGTATTCTACCACATTTCAATCTAGACTTGGTTTCGATCCTTGGTTGAAACCTTATACAGACCGAACGATTGAGCGTATGGGTAAGGAGGGCATTAAAAAAATGGCTATCGTTACCCCAGCATTTGTTAGCGATTGTTTAGAAACCTTAGAGGAAATTGCTATGGAAGGAGAAGAAATTTTTCACGAAGTTGGTGGAGAGCAATTTACCGTAATTCCTTGCCTTAATGATCGTGATGATTTTGCAAAAGTGATTGCTAATATGATTGAGGAATGGGCTTATAATGGAAAAATTGACCAGAGTAATTTAATTACGTCAGCTAAAAACCCCCTTTAACCACTTAATGGCTAAAGTATCATCACAAGATTTAGGAACCGAGCCTATTGGGAAATTACTAATAAGACAAGCAGTTCCGGCATCCATAGGTATTTTAGTGATGTCTTTAAATATCCTAGTGGATACCATTTTTGTGGGGAATTGGATTGGTCCAACCGCAATTGCAGCCATCAATGTGGTTTTACCAGTTTCATTTTTTATTGCAGCGCTTGGTATGGCCATAGGTACAGGAGGTTCTTCAATTATTTCCAGGGCTTTGGGAGCAGATAACCGAAAAAAAGCTTTGACCGTTTTTGGCAACCAAATTACGCTTACGCTTTTGCTTACAGTTTCACTAGTTGTTCTTGGTTTATACTTTGTAGATAGCATTATACCTGCTTTTGGTGGAAAAGGCGCCATTTTCGAACCTGCCAAAATTTATTATGTTATCGTTCTTTATGGAATTCCTTTCTTAGCCTTGTGCATGATGGGGAATACAGTTATTAGAGCCGAAGGAAAGCCAAAATTTGCTATGTATGCTATGATGATTCCTTCTGTTGGGAATTTGGTATTAGACTATATTTTTATAAAGGTTTTTGACTTCGGGATGCATGGAGCCGCTTGGGCGACAACAGGATCCTATGTGTTATGTTTGGCTTTTATTATCTGGTTTTTCTTTTCTAAAAACTCGGAATTACATGTTACGGAATGTTTTTACAGATTAAAACTACCTATCGTAAAAGAAATCGGAAGTTTGGGTTTTGTCACTTTATCTCGGCAAGCTATTGTCAGTGTTACTTACTTGTTAATGAATAATATTTTGTTCGATTTAGGCGGTGAAACCTCTGTTACGGCCTATGCTATTGTTGGTAGGATGTTGATGTTTGCTTTGTTTCCTGTTTATGGGATTACCCAAGGATTTTTGCCCATAGCAGGGTTCAATTATGGTGCGGAAAAGTACAAGCGCGTTAGGGAAACCATAATGACCGCCATAAAATTTGGCATTGGTTTAGCGGCTATTGTATTTGTGTTTCTAATGCTATTTCCTGAGGCTATTACTAGTCTTTTTACACAAGATACTGAAGTTCTCAAAGAAACACCACCTGCGATGCGTTGGGTATTCGCTGCTACACCAATTATAGGGATTCAATTAATTGGGGCAGCGTATTTTCAAGCGATAGGTAAAGCTACTCCAGCGCTTTTATTAACCCTTTTGCGGCAAGGGCTATTTTTTATACCGTTGATATTTATTTTACCTTCATTTTATGGCGAGTTAGGGGTTTGGATGGCGTTTCCGATATCAGATGTTTTGGCAACTATGGTGACCACTTACTTTTTACATCGTGAAGTGAAGTTAAATTTATTGCCAAAAGAAGTAGTATAATTTTTAATCCTTAATTTTAGAAACCTATAACTAACCTTATTTTTTATTATGAAGTCATTCACCATCCTAGCAGCGTTACTGTTGTCATTTTTCACTTTAAATTTAGAATCGCAAAACTTTCAAGAATCTGATTACGATGCCTTGGAGTATCGTCTTCTTGGACCATTTAGAGGAGGACGTAGTGCAGCTGTAACAGGTGTGCCAAATCAACCTAACTTATACTATTTTGGTTCAACAGGTGGTGGTATTTGGAAAACTACCAATGGTGGCCGCCAATGGGAAAATATATCTGATGGCTATTTTGGTGGTAGTATAGGAGCTATTGCAGTGTCTAAGAGCGATCCGAATGTGATTTATGTAGGTGGTGGAGAAAAGACCGTAAGAGGGAATGTGTCTTCAGGTTATGGAATTTGGAAGAGTGTTGATGCAGGGAAAACTTGGACGGTTTTAGGCTTACCAAAATCAAGACATGTACCGCGAATAGCTATTCACCCTACCAATCTTAATATTGTTTATGCTGGTGTTTTAGGTAATATTTATAAACCAACCCAAGAACGAGGAGTCTATAAAAGCACCGATGGTGGTAAGACCTGGAAAAAGACCTTATTTTCTAATGAGCATGCTGGTGTCGTTGATTTAATTATGGACCCAAAAAACCCAAGAATTCTTTATGCATCGACTTGGCGTGTACAACGCACACCATATAGCTTAAGTTCTGGAGGTGAAGGTTCGGCACTTTGGAAAAGTACAGACAGTGGTGAGACCTGGACCGAGATTTCGACCAAAAAAGGATTTCCTGAAGGAATTTTAGGAATTATTGGTGTTACGGTGTCTCCCGTTAATAACCAACGTATATGGGCTATAGTTGAGAATAAGGATAAAGGAGGTTTGTACAGGAGCGAAGATGGTGGTGAAACATGGACACAAGTTAATAGCGAACGAAAATTGAGACAACGTGCTTGGTATTACACACGTGTCTATGCGGATACGGAAGACGTTAATACCGTTTATGTTTTAAATGTACGGTATCACAAAAGCACGGATGGAGGAAAAACATTCAGCACCTATAATGCACCACATGGTGATCATCACGATTTGTGGATTGCCCCAGAAAATCCACATCGCATGATTATAGGGGATGATGGAGGTGCACAGGTCACTTACGATGGAGGTGAAACATGGAGCACGTATTACAACCAACCAACGTCCCAATTTTATCGTGTCACGACAGATAATGCATTTCCCTACCGAATTTATGCGGCACAACAGGATAATTCAACGATTAGGATTCCGCATCGAACAGATGGCTGGTCTATCGGCGAAGATGATTGGGAAAGCACCGCTGGTGGTGAATCGGCACATATCGCTATTGACCCTGAAGATAATGATATTGTTTATGGCGGAAGTTATGATGGATTCTTAACACGGGTTAATCATAAAACCGGAACGGTTAGAGCCATCAATGTCTGGCCAGATAACCCTATGGGTCATGGTGCAGAAGGTATGAAGTATCGTTTTCAATGGAATTTCCCGATAATATTTTCTAAACACAATCCAAATCGCTTATATACCTTTTCGCAGCATGTTCATGTGACTGAAAATGAGGGCCAATCTTGGGATATTATTAGTCCTGATTTAACACGTAACGACCCTGAAAAATTAAAATCCTCAGGTGGGCCGATTACTCAAGATAACACGTCGGTAGAATATTACTGTACTATTTTTGCAGCGCAGGAATCGCCACTGAGGGAAGGCTTGCTTTGGGTTGGAAGTGATGACGGTTTAATTCATGTTACTCAAGATAGTGGTAAAACATGGGATAATGTCACGCCTAAAGGCATGCCAGAATGGATGATGATTAATAGTATAGAACCAAGCGCTTTTGATGCTGGGACCTGCTATGTTGCAGGAACCAAATATAAGACGGGTGACTTTGCACCTTATTTATATAAAACAACAGATTATGGTAAGACTTGGAAGAAGATTACCAATGGTATTAATGCAGAACATTTTACCAGAGCTTTAAGGGAAGATCCAAAGCGTAAAGGTTTACTATATGCTGGTACGGAAACAGGTATGTATATCTCCTTTAATGATGGTAAAGACTGGAAACCATTCCAATTGAATTTACCAATCGTTCCGATTACGGATTTAACGATTAAGGATAATAACCTGATTGTGGCCACCCAAGGACGAAGTCTTTGGATTATTGATGATTTAACGGTTATTCATCAGTTGTATGATGCCGATTTAAGTAAAAATCTACTGTTCAAGCCTAAGGATACTTATAGAATGCGAGGAGGAAGTAGAAAAGGAAGTAAAACCACAGGAACCAATCATCCTAATGGTGTCATTACCTATTTTAATTTGAAAGATTATAAAGAAGACGATAAAGTATCGCTAACTTATTTTGATACTAAAGGTGATACCATAAAAACATTTTCAACAAGCGATAAAAAGAACAAACTCACGGTAAAAAAAGGAGCGAATCAATTTGTTTGGAATATGACCTACGATGGTGCAGAACGTTTGAAAGGGATGATACTGTGGTGGGCCAGTTTGGATGGCCCTAGAGCCATTCCTGGTCAATATAAAGTGAGTTTAAATGTGAATGACGAAGAGCAATCGCGAGCATTTACCATTTTAGCAGACCCTAGAGCAGAAAGTTCATTAGCTGATATGCAAAAACAGTTTGAATTTATTAAGAGCGTCAATAAAACGATGGATGAAGCCCATAAATCCATCAAGAAAATCAGAAAAATAAACACACAACTCGGCGCTTTTCAAAAGCAATATAAAGATGATGAAAACGTAAAAGATTTAGTAGAGAAGGCAAAGGTTTTAGAAGAGCAATTATCCAATATTGAAAAAGAACTCTACCAAACCAAAAATAGAAGCGGTCAAGACCCATTAAATTTCCCAATTAGGCTAACCAATAAGTTGGGCCATTTAAATTCTTTGGTCCGCATGGGTGACTTTGCACCAACAGCACAGGATATTGCCGTTAAGAATGAATTAACAGGGAAGATTGAAAAGCAGCTTTCGGCATTCAATACCATTTTAAATGATGAGGTGAAAGCCTTTAATGCCGCATTTAATACAAAGCAATTGAATTATTTATTTGTTGAGGATTAATGGAATACAACTATATAAAATCACTTCATCTCATTTTTGTCATCACCTGGTTTGCTGGTTTGTTTTACATTCCAAGATTATTTGTCTATCAAATTGAGGCTTTCCACAAGTCTTCACCCGAAAAGGAAATTTTGGGGAAGCAACTAAAACTTATGGCCAAGCGCTTATGGTACATCATAACTTGGCCTTCGGCCATATTGGCTACGCTATTTGCCATATGGTTGATAATCATAAGACCAGTTTGGCTAGAACAAGGTTGGATGCATGTAAAATTAGCGTTTGTGCTATTGCTTTTTGTATATCATTACAAAACTCACATTTACTATAAGCAACTACAAAATGATAAGGTCAAAGTGACTTCTAACTTTATGCGTATTTGGAACGAAGGTGCTACGTTTATACTATTTGCTGTAGTGTTTCTAGCTATTCTTAAGAATTCCATCAACTGGATTTATGGTGTGGTAGGTATTATTGTATTGGGAATTCTTATAATGCTAGGGTTTAGGCTCTACAAAAACATTAGGGCTAAAAATCCGGAAGCATAATCTGAAAATTTTAATTTCTAAATTCCAAATTACAATAAGACCCTTTTGGAGTTTGTAAGAGGTCTTTGGTGTGATTATTGCTATATTTAGTCCATTATTGAGCCGATGAAAATAAAAAAACTGTCCTTAAGATCCAGAATATTTATTGCCATGATACTTTTAGTATTATTGGCATCTATTTTAATAGCGGCAGTTACCATTTATCAATACAATGAAGAAGCTCGAGATTACCACAAAGAACGTTTAGAGCGAAAAGAAAAAGCCATACGTAAAAGTATAGATTTTACCATTCAAGAAACAACGTATCCTGTTACTACGGAGAATATCCCATTGATTTTTAAGGAGGCCATTTTTGATATTGATGCAATACATAACCTTCAAATTAATTTGTATGATTTAGATGGGCAACTTTTAACTAGCTCCAAACGGACAATTCAACGTGATGTAACAGAACAGTGTTTAGAAGCCGAGGTTTTAAATGTATTATCTAATACTGCAGAGCATCGTTATGTCATTAAGAAAGAAGAAAATGGTCAAATATTTCAATCTTCTTATTCTTACATAACCGATGAAAAGTTTAAGAACTTGGTTATTCTTAACCTACCATATTTAGAGAATGATGATTTTCTGAATAAAGAGCTTAATGAGTTTTTACTACGTTTAGGTTTTGCTTACTTGGCAATGATACTAGCAGCAATAGTATTTGCCTATTTTATATCAAAGTACATTACAAAATCACTAAAAACAATTAGTGACAAAATGAATGAAACACGACTTGAAAAGCGCAATAAGAAAATTCAAGTAGAATCGACTAGTGAAGAAATAGAAACACTTGTTAACTCCTACAACAGTATGATTGATGAGCTAGAAGCCAGTGCGGTGAAATTAGCAACAAGTGAGCGTGAACAGGCTTGGAGAGAAATGGCCAAGCAGGTAGCCCATGAGATTAAAAACCCTTTAACTCCAATGCGTTTGAGTGTTCAGAGCTTTCAGCGAAAATTCGATCCCGAAGATGAAAACGTTCACCACAAAGTAGCTGAGTTTAGTAATACCTTAATTCAGCAAATAGACACAATGAGCTCCATAGCATCTGCATTTTCAAATTTTGCGAAAATGCCTGCACAACAAAGCGAAGAGCTTGATGTGGTTTACATCGTAAGGTTGGCTTTAGACATTTTTAATGAGCATTATATTTCGTTTGAAGCCAAAGAAGAAGAAGTTATTGCAAAATTTGACCGTACTCAATTAATTAGAGTGGTGACCAATCTTGTAATGAATAGTATCCAAGCGATGCCCAAAGATAGGATAGATCCCAAAATTGATGTAAGAGTATTTACTGAAGGGACGCATGTAAAAATTACTGTTGCAGACAATGGCTCTGGTATATCTGAAGAAACAAAATCTAAAATATTCGAACCTAAATTTACGACCAAAACCAGTGGTATGGGACTTGGGCTGGCTATGGTAAAAAATATTGTGGAAACCTTCAGCGGAAGTATTACCTTTACATCTAGAGAAGGTAAAGGCACTACTTTTACAGTTGCATTTCCAAAAAAACAAACCACTAGGGATTAGAAATCCAGAGTTCCAAAAAAGAATTAAATTCTCTTTGGAGTTGGGTTGTCATTCCGAATGAGGCACGAAGAGGAATCTCATAATCTTGACGTATGATGAGATTTCTCATTGCGTTCGAAATGACAGTCAGTAGACAAAAATTTTATAGAAACTGAGGTAAACGCAATGAAATTCCAAGGTTTTAACCTTTAAACTAGATAATAAATAATATGACTTACGATAACATACTATCCGACTATCAAAATGGAATCACTACCATTACCATTAACAGACCCAAAAAGTTAAATGCATTAAATAAAGACACTATCCGAGAACTTCACAATGCTTTTGATGAAGCTAATAAAGATGGCGATACTAAGGTTATTATTATTACAGGAAGCGGAGATAAGGCTTTTGTAGCAGGTGCGGATATCAGTGAATTTGCAGATTTCAGTGTAGAAGAAGGGGGTCAACTAGCGGCACAAGGCCAGGCTATACTGTTCGATTTCGTTGAGAATTTGGGCACTCCTGTTATTGCTGCCGTTAATGGGTTTGCCCTTGGTGGAGGTCTGGAGCTTGCGATGTCCTGTCATTTTAGAGTAGCCAGTGCCAATGCCAAAATGGGACTGCCAGAAACTTCTCTCGGTGTAATTCCTGGTTATGGTGGTACACAACGCTTACCACAACTTATAGGGAAAGGTAGGGCTATGGAAATGATTATGACTGCAGGTATGATTGATGCTAACCAAGCACTTGGCTATGGTTTGGTCAACCATGTTGTAGAACAGGATGAATTGCTACCACTCTGCGAAAAAATTGCTGGCAAAATCATGCGCAATTCCTCAGTCGCTATAGCAAAAGCTATAAAGTCTATCAATGCAGGTTACAAAGATGGCATCAATGGGTTTGATATTGAAATTGAATCTTTTGGTAACTGTTTTGGCACAGAAGACTTCACCGAAGGCACTACAGCATTTTTAGAAAAACGCAAAGCAGATTTTCCAGGCAAATAACAAGTATATTAATTACTCTTGTCTTGTAGTGTATCTTATTGAGCTTTGTTATAATACCTTCCATCTACGATAACATGAAGTAGATAAAAAGGGCCAAAGAAAATGATTCCTAGCAATAAAACGGGGCTCAAAACCAATAATAAAAGATATTGCTTTTTCATGATTTTATTTTTTACAAAGTTCAAGTCTTTTTAAATTACTGAAAACAAGTATTTTAACAAATTAGTATGCCATATTAACAGCTTTGTTTTGTACCAATATCGTCAGGATTTACTAATCTTTTTAGGGTATGGCTAGTTTATCATGCTAATAAATTAAACATATGTATAAATTTAGTATTATGTTTTATTTGTATTTTTACAAATAAAATAATTAATATGTTTGATAAAAATTTTATTAAAGGACGTGGAGCTCAACAAAATATTCACAATCGTTTTTTTGAATTGTCTCACGAAATGCGAGACGATTTTTTGGAGTTTTGCGAAAAAGAAGGTGAAGTAGCAGATAAGAATAAAACCCTATACCTTAGCGTATTTCCCAAGACCATAGTCAACAAAGTAATAAGTCCAGATGTTGGGATGACATATTCTATGAACATGTACCAAGGTTGTGAGCATGGCTGTATTTATTGCTACGCACGTAACAGCCATGAATATTGGGGCTATAGTGCAGGTCTGGATTTTGAGCGAAGAATTTTAGTAAAAAAAAGTGCACCACAGCTTTTAGAAACATTTTTAAAAAAGAAGAGTTGGAGGGCTCACCCCATAGTAATGTCAGGTAATACAGACTGTTACCAGCCAGCAGAGCAAAAATTTCAACTTACAAGGCAATGCCTAGAAATATTTTTAAAATACAAACACCCGACAGCAATCATTACAAAAAACGCATTAATTCTAAGGGATTTGGATCTTTTAAAACAACTAGCAAAAGATGGTTTAATAGCCGTCAATGTATCCATTACATCATTATCTGAAGATACAAGACGCATCTTGGAGCCAAGAACTGCAACTATAAAAAGGCGTCTTAAAGTTGTTAAGGAATTAAGCGCAAATGGGATTCCTGTAAATGTAATGCTCGCACCCATAATTCCATCCATCAATAGCCATGAAATTTTACCGATGGCCAAGGCTGTATCAGAAGCTGGTGCTTTAAGTATAGCCCATACTGTTGTGAGGTTAAATGGTGCCATTGGAGAGATTTTTACTGATTGGATTAGAAAAACCCTGCCGGAAAGAGCCGATAAAGTACTTCATCAAATAGAAAATTGCCATGGAGGTACATTAAATGAAAGTAGATTTGGCATTAGAATGCGAGGGGAAGGTCATATTGCTAAGCAAATCAATGATTTAATGACCTTGGCCAGACTAAAATATTTTAAGAACAAAACTATGCCAAAACTTAATACCGAACTACATGAGCAATACAAATATGGACAAATGAAGTTGTTTAATTAAAAAAGTGGGCCAAAAAAGCCCACTTTAATACTAATAAATAACTAATATATAAACAATCAATTTATATTCTAAAATGTTCAACATATACACGGTCATTAGTTCTAATGATTGCCGTGTAATCACCCGATAAACTTCTATCTAATTGATAAACTCTATTTAAGATTTTACCTCCTTTTATTGTTTCGGAGTGAAACAGGTCATCTTCAAAATAAAGCTCAACTTTCATCTCTTTAGCATCTAAAGCTAATTTTGAGATGAAAATTTTAGAATCTTCAGCTCTAAATACAGGCTTAAAAAACTTTGCTTTGGCATTGTCGATAAAAGTGACACTGTGATTTTTTACTTCTACGGAATTGATTTCAATCTCAAAAGCATTGGTGACTTCTACCGTGTATACGCCATCCTTTAATTGGCTAAAATCAAAGAACTCAGTGATGTTTCCATTGTAACTGGTTTCTCCACTAAAAATAACTTTACCTTGTGCATCTGAAATTGATATATAATTCCCTTTTTTTACTTCGTAAGATGTAGGTAAATCACTAGTCGCCTTGTTGGCGTAGCTTGTATATGTTCCCAACATTACAGCTACTACTAAAATGTTTCTAACTATTTTTTTCATTGTTTTCATTTTTTGGGGTTAAACTAAATTAACACAGCAAAGATATTTTAGGGTTTAGTTTTAGAAAACAAGGATTTTGGCATATTTATATTCTAAATTAACCACATATTTGAATATAGCTTTGTATAATGTTAAAATAGTATAGATTAATGATAATTGTATGTAGGTTTTACTTTTATTTACGACTAACTTTGCAGTAATTAGATAGCAATGAGTACTAGAAAACCTACATTAGAAAAAATTAGCCCAGAGTTTGGAAGCTCTATGCGCGTAATTAAGAATGAGGCTTATATAGGGGAAAAAAAACCGTTTTGGCATTTTCACCCTGAAATCGAATTGGTTTATGTAAATAAAGGCAAGGGAAAGCGCCATATTGGTAACCATTTATCCTACTTCAATAATAGTCAACTTTTATTGATTGGCTCTAATCTGCCACATAATGGATTTACGGATAGGCTTACCGTAAACGGAACGGAAACTATTGTTCAGTTTCTACCAGAATTTTTAGGTGAGCGTTTTTTTGACGTTCCAGAAATGGAAGGCATTAACAACTTGTTTAAACGTGCTAAGAACGGCATCTTATTCGGTGTAAAGACCAAGAAGAAGATTGGGCAAAAGATTGAAAAACTATCCGAAAAAGAGGGCTTTAAGAAAATATTAATTCTGCTCGAAATCTTACATGGACTTGCCAAGTCTGAAGATTATACCATATTAAACGCAGATGGTTATACGTTTGAGACCGAACCGCAGGATAGCGCAAAGATCGATAAGATATTTAAACATATAAATAACAACTTTAATGATCATATAAGCTTAGAAGAGATTGCTGATAAAGTGAGTATGACGGTTCCTGCATTTTGTAGATACTTCAAAAAAGTCACAGGCAAAACATTTACGAAACTAGTTAATGAGTACCGCGTAGTACACGCTACAAAACTCTTGTCAGAAAGTCAAATGAGCATTACCGATATAAGTTATGAGTGTGGATTCAATAACTTTTCACATTTCAACAAAGTGTTTAAAGAATTTACGGGTAAGAGTGCTTCAAAGTATAGAAGTGAGTTAAAACTCATGGTCCAATAGAAATCATAAAGTCATGGATAAAAAGATAGATACTGCCATTGAATACTACTATAAAAAAGGACAGGATATTTTAAATAAGGTAAATTCTAAGTCCGATATAACAGCTGATGAACTTATTAAATATGGTGAAGAAATGGCTATCATTGAGTATAAACTGACGGCTTTAGAGGTGGCAAAAGAAAACTAACTTATTTTTCCCCTTCCCACTCAGCAAAAAATTGCTTTAAAAAGCCTTCCATATAGTTGTGTCGCTCATTAGCAATTCGCCTTGCAGTTTTTGTATGCATTTGGTCTTTAAGCAATAACAGTTTTTCGTAAAAATGATTTATAGTTGGGGCTTTTGACGTTTTATATTCGGTTTTTGTTAGATTAAGTTTTGGTGGAATTTCGGGATTGTACATCTCCCTGTTTTTAAAACCACCATAATTAAAACATCGCGCAATACCGATAGCTCCAATGGCATCTAAGCGGTCAGCATCTTGCACTACTTCCATTTCTTTAGAATTGAACGAGGTGTTTAAATCAAAAGAGTTCTTAAAAGACATATTCTCAATAATCTTTGATACATGTTCAATGATTTCGCTGTCTACATTTTGTTTTAACAAAAATTCACTGGCTTTTCTCGGACCAATAGTTTCGTCACCATTGTGGAATTTTGGATCTGCAACATCATGTAATAGTGCTGCCAAAGTAACCACTAAAGTATCTACCCTTTCGGTTTTGGCTATAAACTTGGCATTGTTATAAACCCTTTTTGTATGAAACCAATCATGGCCACCTTCAGCATGTTTCAGTTCTTCTTTTACAAAGGCGATTGTGTTTTGTATGAGGGTTTCATTACTCATGCATCAATAGTACTTTTTACTTGCGCTTCAACAAGGCTTATGAGTTCTAGTTTGTCTTCAAAAAGGTTGGCTTTTAAAGGCTTATGAACTGTAAACGTAATGTTTGCCCCTAAGCCCATTGGAAATTTGCCATATCTTAAGGTTTTCCATGAGTTGTTGATGGTAATAGGCACAACAAGGGCATTGGGCGCATGTTTTATCATGGTCAGTAAGCCTTTTGTTTTAAAAGGCTTTGGCTTGCCGTCTCGGCTTCGAGTCCCTTCAGGAAAAATAACGGCTGCCCATTTGTTTTTTTCTATGCGTTTTGCAAAATTCTTGATAGCTTCAATAGAAGATACGGCATCTTTTCGATCGATAAGCACAGAACCACCATGTCGCAAATTATAGGATACACTAGGTATACCTTTGCCTAATTCTTTTTTGCTAATGAATTTCACATGGTGCTTTCTCAAATACCAAATTAAAGGAGGTATGTCATACATGCTCTGGTGATTAGATACTAAGATAAGTGGTATACCTTTTTCTATAGTGTATGGATTTGTAAAGGAAAAGGTAGTGCCTAATACATTAAGGCAGCGCATTAAGAAAAACTGCAACCAATCCACGCTGATTTTGTGCGCTTTGTAACCAAAGACATTTTTGCAAAACCATTGGATAGGGTGAAAAACGACTAAAGTCAACCCAAAGAAAATGAAGTATAAAATTGTTAATGGAAAGGCTAGTAACTTTTGCATGATGCAAAGTTAGAAAACCTATTCAAAGTCCGAATTAAAAAGTGTTATTTCATAAATTCCAAGTTGAGGCTCCGAACGAAATGTCCAATTAGAGATGATATTAACATATTCGCTAATTCCGATGCCATCTTTTATTACAACAAGACTATCTAAGCCCCAATCTTCAGTGAAAAATTCTTGATCAGATAGAGGGCTCACTGGGCAATCCTTTGCGCAATTTCCACCACGTTGTAGAATATCAAATTGTAAGAAGCTGTCAGGGGAGACATATTCATTAAAGAAAGTTTCATATTCATCGTTATTATTGAGTCGGAGTGCTTTTATCTGCAAGTCTGAATCTGTAGAATTTGTTATGATTAAGTCATAACCATAGTAATAATCACAAGAGAAAAGAGTTAGTAAAAGTGCAATAGTGATACAGATTTTCCTCATAACATTTTAATTCTAGATGAGAAATTATCAGAAAGGTTGCGTAAAAAAAACCACGAATTAATTCGTGGTTTCTTAATTTGAAAATTTTAATCCTTTAGCAATGCTCGTTATAAGCGTCCATAAGGTTTTCTGCAATTAACTCTGCTGGTCTGCCTTCAATATGGTGGCGCTCTAACATATGAACTAATTCACCATCTCTAAACAAGGCCATGCATGGCGAACTTGGCGGAAATGGTACCATGTACTCTCTTGCTTTGTCTGTAGCTTCTCTGTCCACACCTGCAAAAACAGTCACTAAATTATTAGGGCGTTTTGCATTTTGTAAACTCATACGAGCACCAGGTCTAGCATTAGCTGCAGCGCAACCACAAACAGAATTTACAACCACTAAAGTTGTACCTTCCTTAGCAAGTGCATTGTCAACAGCTTCCGTTGTATGTAGTTCTTCAAAACCAACGTTAGTTAAATCTTCGCGCATTGGTTTTACTAATTCTGCTGGATACATATAATTTTCTTTTTAATTAACACTTTTATTCCGATAACAACCGGAACGCAAAGATACGGAAAAATAATAGTTAGTAATGGGTAAGCAGTAGTCAGTTTGTATGATAGTATTTGGATTTTCTATAGCTTGAATTGAAACAAATTATGAATGATTTAGACTAACAAATAGTATATTTGATTTTTACTATTAATAAAGCAAGTAAATGAGTTTTGCAAAGTGGATTGGTGGTGCTATTGGTTGGTCATTTGGAGGGCCAATAGGTGCTATTATTGGTTTAGCCCTAGGTAGTTTTGTTGATAACCTATCGGGCGATGTTACCCCATTATTGGGTGAACGTCAAACAGGGAAATCTCGTAAACGAGATCCTTATCGTCAACGTCCAAAGCAGACCAGAAGGGACCAGAGACCACAAACCCGTTCGGGTGATTTTGAAGTAAGTTTGCTAATTCTCGCTTCAATAATTATTAAGGCTGATGGTAAACAAGATCAACGTGAGTTAGATTATGTACGTCAGCAGTTTAGAAACATGTATGGTAAAGAGCGTGCAAATCATGCATTTGAATTATTTAAGCGCGTCTCTAAACAAAATATATCAATGCGTCAGGTATGTTTACAGATTAAGCAGATGATGGACCATGCCTCGCGTTTACAATTACTTCACTTTTTATTCGGCATTGCAAAGTCTGACGGTCATATTGCTGAGGTCGAAATAAAGCAAATTTATACCATGTCTGGCTACTTGGGCATTAATAATAAGGATTATGAGAGTATAAAAGCAATGTTTTATGATGAGACCAACAATGCCTACAAGATTCTCGAAATTGACAAATCCGTTTCTGACGATGAGGTGAAACGTGCCTACAGAAAAATGGCCAAAAAATACCATCCCGATCGCGTTGTGCATCTAGGAAAGGAGCACCAAGAAGGTGCAGAAGATAAATTTAGACAGGTGCAAGCAGCCTATGAGCATATTCAAGCAGAAAGGGGATTTAAGTAAAGTAAAAGCAGTTTAACATCCAAGCTTAAAAAATTAAGTGTATGTCATTCCGAAGGAATCCCGAAAGCTTTGCGATGACTGAAGAATCTTATTTTATTTAAAAATTTTAGGTGACCTTTTTATAAAATGACCATTAATAGATAAACCACTCTTATGAGCGACGACAAAATAATGGAACTTTTTAAAAAGGATAAACGCGAAAAAGCGTTTAAAGCGTTGTACAAACTTCATCCACGAATTGAAAAACTGGTACTTTCTAAAGGAGGAACAAAAGCAGACGCTAGTGACGTATTTCAGGAAGCATTGATTATTCTTTACAGAAATCTTCAAAAATCAGATTTTAAATTAACAGCTTCATTTTACACCTACCTCTATTCGGTATCTCGATTTGTTTGGAAGGATACCCAAAAGCAATTTTCAAAACAAGAATTACATGATTTAGAAAGTGAACAAGTTTCTATACTCGATGCTGTTTTAGAAGAACAGAAATACAGGTTTGCTGAACAAGCGTTTCGCGAATTAGGAGAACGATGTCAACAGTTACTTCAATGGTTTTACATTAAAAAAATGACGTTTAAAGCTATTGCCGATTCAATGCAATTTAAAAGCGAAAAAGTCGCCAAAAACCAAAAGTATAAGTGCTTGCAAAAGGCAAAAGACATTTACAGAACCCAAGCCAAAACCGTTAAATCTTAATTCGAAGCATCATGGAAACTTATATAGATTTAATAAATGCGTATTTAGATAAAACACTTTCAAACTCTGAAACTATAGCCCTTGAGAATAGGCTTAAAACTGATGTCGAATTTAACATAGTTTATAATGAACACTTGGCAATTTTAAAAGGCATCGAACGTGTTGAATTGCTAAAGGATATTCATAAAGCCAGAAAAGCATACAGTAAGAGCAAATGGTTAAAGTATGGAGCTATTACTGTTATAGTGTTATTTACAACTCTAATGGTCTGGTTATTGGTTTTTAATAATGGGAATAATGCTAAAAATGAACTGAGGGAGTCATTGAGTTTTGAAACTGAGATGACCCAAAGCTTTAATGTATCGACGGATTCGATTATAACTATTACTGGGAAAAAGGGAACTCAGATAACCATTAACCCAGATGATTTAAAGTTTGATTCTGGTAAAGATTTTGAAGGTAAAAATCTTACCATTGAATTAATTGAACTTACCAATAAACAAGACTTACTGTTAGCCAACGCACAAACGATATCTAATGGGGAATGGTTGGTTTCTGGTGGTGCATTTAAAATTGATATAAAGTCGAATAGAAAGTCCTTATTGTTAAAAAAAGGTAAGACCATCAATGTAGTATTTCCTAAGAATACGGAAGAAGAAAATATGCAGATTTTTTATGGGAATAGAACACAGAATGGCTATTTGAATTGGGAACTAACAGATATTAAATTAAGGAATAAAGAACAATTCGTCATCTTTTGCAAGGACACAACTATTATAGATAGAATCATAACTAGGAGATTTGGAGGTGTTGAAACTTACAGAACATTTTTAAAAGTAGATACATTAGGATACTTAACAAGAGATGAAATCGTTAGAAAGTTTTCTGAAATTGAAAACCCTCATAATCAAAAAGATACACTAATTATATATAAAGAATGTTTAATTGACAACAAAACTGGTGAGATTAGTGGTTATTCAATATTAGATGAGGCTCATATTACATCTATGAATAAAAAGTATAACAATAGTATTCTAACAGTTTATGATTCACAAAGAATTAATGATAATTATACTAAGCAAAAGGCTTTCTATGAATCTATTGATATCTCAAGATTAGGATGGGTTAATATCGATCAATATTCTAAAATTGAAGATAAGATAAAAGTTAACCTCACGAACAATCTAGATTTTAATTTCAATAGTTTTACCGAAGAAGTATATCCAGAAGATACTGTATGGCACGAAACGTATCTTATAGATAATGAAAGCAACACCATTTTAAATGTAAATTCAAGTTCTATAGAGCTACCTAGAGAAAAGCTTTTCACACTTGTTTCGTGTTGCATCGTTAATGATACATTCTATGTTTGCCGAAAAGCAATAAAATTTTCAGGAGACGACAATGATTTGTTCTTAGAATATAAAAAGCGAAATAAGCATCAAATTAAATCGCTTTTAAGATTATGACTATTGAAAGTAAAGCCCGATTATTTTAAACTAGCCGCCACTTTTTTAACGTAAGCTGAAGCTGCTTTTGATGCACTCTCAGGATTGTCTAATTGACTGGTCACTATAGCTATGAGTTGATTGTCCTCTGGTGCTTTTAAATCGTAGACTGTCGTTTCTAAAACATAAACCTTAGACGTTGTGGTGGTTGTGGTTTCTGGTACATAGTTGCCCAAAGTACGCATAGACATAGGGTGTCCGTAGTAACGGTAGAATCCACCATAATATCGAGGATAAAAACCATAATAATTACCACCTTCATAATAACCGCCTTCTTTTTGTACTCTGGTCTCTTCCTGATAATCTTTCATTACAGTAAGTACCACACCATCAAACCCTTCAGCTTCTAGTAACTTTTTGACCTTCGCTTTGCTGCTTTCAGATGGTTCTTCATTTGGGTTCATATCCCCAAACTTTGAATAGCTAGCTGTAGCCTTATAGCCGTTGGAAGTCATTTGCTTTACAATTTCATTTTCAAAAGTTAAGCGTGCTTGCTTATCCGAAGAACGTGCAACAACTAAGAAGTTTCTATTTTTTACATCGGAGATGTTATCACTTTTCCAAGAATCCAAAACTTTAACGCTTGAACAACCTTGTATAAGTGCAAATATCCATATAAGAGTTAAAAATTTTGGTTTCATATAAGTATACATTTTAAGTTAGTTGTCCGAAATTACAAAAATATTCAAAACCTAAAAGTATTTCGACAGGCCCATCTATTCTAAATTAGTAAAACCAAGATCTTTTCTGAGGAATCAAAATATGTACAGATGCTCTTTTATATAAAGTTTAATGGGATAGTTATCAAGTTAAATATAACAGTATTGCTCAATAGTTTTATGAACAATACAAAAAAGGACTTTTATTGAATTGGAATATTATGCAAAACGATTTCAGTTTTCTGCACGGACTACCTTCAAATAACAAAAGGAATAATCCTTTTTGTCTTCTGCATATACTTAACGTACTCAGTTCCAAATTCCGAAATCATCATTTGTTCTTCATTCTTTACCCTTAGAAAATACAATGATCCGAAACTGATTAAACCTGCTAAGCCAGCAATATAGTTATTCAATAACAATGCTTGGATAATCACCCAAAGCCAGATTGCTGAATACATAGGATGCCTAATATATTTATATACACCAGAGTCAACAATGTGGTGGTCTTGCCTAATTTCCAAGCTTACAGACCAGTTTTGTCCTAAATCTTTATGTGAACGGTAAAACAACCATAGCATTGGTGCAATTAAAAGTATTCCTATAATTTGTAACGAAACAGGTAGATTGTAATTGGCGAAGGCAAATAGATGAGTAAACATATAAATTAGGGGAATAATCATCATTCCCAGAAAGGTCAGCCCCAACAGCAGTTTTTCTAAATTTTCTTTTCTATTGGTAATAATCTGATTGGCTTTATTACGACGTCCATGCGGATAACGAATAATAGATGTTCCTAACAAAATAATGCCGTAGCCAATTTTTAAAAATATGGGTTCCATAGCTTTATTACTTTATTCTTCTTGAATATCTTTGAGATTAGTTTTTAAATTTCTATTCTAGAACATCGACTAATTCTTTACTATCCATATATTCAAAATACCTAGCGGTTACCTTAAAATCTTTATCTAAAACTACAAGGGTAGGCGCCACAAATTGACCTTCTCTTGTTGCCAATAGCTGTGCAATTTGGTGAATTGGATTTCTGGATTTTTTGACTTGATCATTCACAAGGGTTTTACCGCCAAAGGAGATGTCTGTATGGGTTTCTGCATCAAAACGTACTGCGTAGTAGTCTGTGTTCAGAAGGTTTATCACTTCAGATTTTGTAAATACAACCTTGTCCATTTTACGACAGTAGGTACACCAGTCCGTATAAAAATCAATAAATACTTTTTTTGGTTTTAGTGCTAATGAATCTTCTAACTGCTCAAAACTTATCCAGTTAACCGATTCCGTTTCTTGTGCATCCACTGAAGTACTTAGGGAAAGTAAAATGGTTAATAAGAAACCTGCGATTATTTTGGGATTTTGTATCATCAATGCAAGTTACCAATTTTAATAGCGATAAATAAGGAGCGAGGAGCAGCTGGTCCAAATATAAAATCAGAGTCACGCTCAGGACCTTGGTCAAACTCGGACTGATAGCTATTGAAAATGTTACGAATACCTCCGCTCAGCTCCAAGTGGAAATCATCAGAAACCTCAAAATGATAACTTGCCTTTAAGTTAACGTCAAAAAATGGGTCAGAGTCTATTAAACTTACAAAACCATCTGCACCTGTAATTCGCGGTACAATCATAGATCCTGTGTAAGCTCCGGTCAAATCAATTTTAAAAGCGTCACTCAAATTAAAGTATGAGGTAAAGTACCCGTAAAAATTAGGATTTCTAACAAATTCATCAACCACAACTACATTAGTTCCGTCATTAAACAATTTTTGGTCTTCATCAAAACTTGTTTGCTGTAAGGTACCACCAAGTTGAAAGGTAAACCTGCTTGATGGTGAGTAGCCAGCTTCAAAATTTGCACCTGCTACCGTGGCACCTTCACCATTGACTACTTCTTCTAAAATGATATCGCCAATATTTCCTGTACCTACCGTAGCAAAGGGGTCGGTAAGTTTTGTATAAAACCCTTCGAGTAAGAAACTGACCTGCGTTAAGCCTGTGGTTTTGGTATAATTCAAAGATGCAGTAAAGGCATCAGATGTTTCCTTATCTAGATTATCAGAAAGAATGCTAATGACCTGATCACCACCAGCAGACGAGATGTGTAGGTCTTCATTAAAGGCTTGTGGAGCTCTAAAGCCACGCGCATAACCACCTCTAAATCGCAAGTTTTCATTTAGCTTATACAATAAACTGATACGAGGGCTAAAAACACCCAAGTTGGTATCTGCTGTCCTATCGATAGCGCCTACACGGTAAGTGCCATCTACATTAAATATATCGTATCTTCCGCCTAGAAGTGCTGTAAACTTTTGGCTTGGCTTCCATTCGTATTGTGCAAAAACACCTGTGGTGTTAACATTTTGGTCAACAAGACGGTTAAAGCCGGCAATTTCATCTTCGGTATCATAGGTCTGGTTTTCAACACCAGCCGTAAGCACGTCGTTATTGTTAAAATAATAATTGTATTGCACTCCAGCTACTAATGAAAAATCTTCGGTAAATCCATAAGAATTTAAAGCAAGCTCTAAATCTTCAGGTGCAATACTACCGCCTAAACCACCATAATAACTGTCGCGTTCCGTTTTTTGTGCAGAGGCATAGACAGAAAATTTACTTTTATCGTTCTTGCTCCATTGGTCGTAATTAATGCCACCAAAAATGGTGTTGTGGTCTAGCTGTTCGGTTATATCGGTAAAATGCGGTGCCAAGTCTAAGCGGTTACCTCCTCTTCGGTATTCTTCTAATGCACTTAAATCTAAAGTGATTTTGCTTCGTTCTCCAGGTTTAAAAAAGGCTTTAGCTCCTAATACCGTGTTTTCTAGTTCCACTAATTCCGTAAAACCGTCACCATCGGCATCATAGCTGTCGCGATTACGGCTCATACCATAAATGCTAATTCCACTAGTCAATGACTCATTTACAATAGTCCCATTAATATTGAATGTTTGGTCTAAAGCATCACCATCAATAATAGCCGTATTAGAACGAACCTCCCAGGAATTTTCTACGGGTTCTTTCGTAATAATATTTACTGTACCTGCAATAGCATTAGAACCATAAAGAGCTGACCCTCCACCTCTCACCACTTCTATTCGGTCTACGATGTTAGTTGGGATTTGATCTAAGCCGTAAACACTGTTTAAGGCACTAAATATAGGGCGACTGTTTATTAATATTTGGGAATAGGCACCTTCTAGACCGTTAAGTCGTACCTGCGTAAACCCACAGTTTTGGCAATTGGTCTCAACACGGACACCAGGATTAAAGTTGAGCCCTTCTGAGATAGCAATAGACTGGGTAGCGTTAAATAGTTTAGCATCGATGACACCAACCACAACAGGATTATTAACTCTATCTTGTGAGTAACGCGTACCAGTAATAACAACACCATCTAGATTTAAGGCATCTTCCTGTAAGGAAAAATTTTTCTTTAGGGATTGTCCTTCATTAAGGGTGATTTTTTCTGAAATTGTAAGATAGCCTAAATACTTTACGGTAATTATGTAAGTGCCAGCAGGTATGTTTTTTATAAGATAGTTGCCATCCCTATCAGTAGTTGACCCTATTTCAGTACCTTCTAGAAAGACTTCAGCAGTGGTTAAAGGATTATCCTTTGCAGTTATTTTACCTGATATTGTGGCATTTTGTGCATTGAAAGCAATGCAAAACATTAAAGTCGCTAAGATAGTTAAGGGTTTATATTTGAAGGGTCTCATAGTTACGACAATAAAAGTTGATATTAAACAAAATTAAAATTTAGACAAATCTAAATATATATTTAAGAATAAAAAAATTATATTTGTACAAAATAGAAATTATTGTGACTTTAGCAGAAGAGAATTATATAAAGGCTGTATATCATTTG
>NZ_JANQOM010000053.1 GCF_028289625.1 Winogradskyella sp.
ATACAGAATTTCGGATTTAAAGGATATTCGATTTACTAAACTGTTGAATACATTAAAAGGAACATTAGTTGACTGAAATAAAACTGCATACAACAATGTATAACCTGTGCTAGCCAAATATTAAAGAAACAAACCCGTAACTAGCGGTTATACGAGACCGTTATGCACAAGCAAAAACCAATACAAATAAATGAGTGAATTGATTAAGAAGTATGCTGTTTTATTAATAATTGGATTACTCATATCTCGAATTTTATCTGTTATTATTCTGCTTGCAATTCCAAATTTATTGACATCTGAATTACCAGAAGGCGGAACTTCAACTTTGAGTGGTAGCTATTTAAGTGGTGGACTTGAATATCTTGTCAACATTGGATTTATTTTTCTCTTGTCAAAGGATATGAGCAATGAACGAATTAAATCAAATTTGATTTTGGTTATGACCTTTTTCTCATCAATGATTGGCGTTGTCCTTTTCCTATTAAGTGTGGCTCAAAAAAAGTCGAACCTTACCAAAATTAAACTGAATGAATAAACTCTTAAAAATTTTAAACAAATACATTGTTCTACTAATTCTATGGTCAATTATTGGAATGGTTTGGATTTACATTCAGCCTATTTTAATGCGGAAAGGAATGTTGAGCACATCTGATTTTGAGTCGTACTCATTCATAAATTCTTTGCAAACATATATAGATTATCTGATTCGAATTATAATTGTTGCTCTAATAATAATCGATTTTAAAAAGTATAAATTGAATTATATTTTACTGTCAGCATTCGCTACATTGTTTTATCCTCTTTTGGGAATTGTAATATTATCACTTTTACTAATAGAAAAATGGAAGGAAAATGCCAGTGCATAACAACGGCTATAGTTCATTATGGCTGAAATTTCTAACAGCTACGCTAAAGCTTCGGTGCTCGCAGTCGGAATTTCGAGGCTTTTTGCTAAATTTATGGTTTGCTAGCGCCAGTTCGTTTCGCTCGTGTCGGCGGAATGGTACTCGCGTAACATTCCGTAACGAAACCATAACCAAAACCGTTAGCCACAAGTTGAATGAATAAACTAATTGAAAAACCACATCTGATTTTCTTACTTGTTATTCCAATAATAATGCTGATTGGAATTTTGAGTGGAGACTCTGTGTTGGACATCAATGTTCACGACACTTATTTTGTAATTGCCTATTTACATTTAGCAATATTGATTTCAATACTTTTCGGAATAATCGGAATTGGATATTGGATTATGAAAAAGGCGAACAGAAAATTATCAAAGTGGCTGAATTGGACTCACATTGGACTTACTTTTGGCGGAACTTTAGTTGTATGGATTTTGACTAATTTTTATCGGACTGAAATTATGGAATATGAATTCAATAATAATCTGACTTTAATTATCACTCTGATTATTTTATTAATAATTATTGGACAACTCATTTTTCCGATTAACATCATTTACGGACTGATAAAAAAGAAAAATAAAACCAGTGGCTAACATTGGCTATGGTCTCATCCCTAGTCCTCGGGACGAAACCATAGCCGAGACCGTTACCTGCAAGCAGAAAAAATTATGTTCCAAGATTCAATAACTCTTAAAAATCGACATCAGAAATTCATAAAAACAGTTTCTGAAAACGGAATAGTTTACGGACTGAAAAGTAAAAATGGATTTGCAACATCAAGTGCGAATAACTACGAAGACGATGATGGAAATCCAATTGGAATGATATGTTTTTGGGCTGAAAAAGTTCGAGCCAAATCTTGTGCTAAAGAAGAATGGAAAAAATACAAACCAACTGAAATTCAATTAGCTGAATTTATGGAAAATTGGTGCGTAGGAATGGCTAATGATGGACTTATAATCGGAACGCAATTTGACCAAAATCTATTCGGGCACGAAGTTGAGCCATTAACCCTGATTTTAGAACTAACCGCTGAATTAAAATCAAATGGAAAGGATTTAAATTTCAGAAAGTTCGACGGAATTGAGGACTTAGAAAAACAAGTAAAAGAAACAACAAAATAAAAAGCCAGCAGGTAACAACGGCTATAATTCATTGCGGTTGAATTCCTAATCAAAATTCAACGCTTTTTTGCTAAATTTATGGTTACGGCAGAATGATACTCGCGTACCATTCCGTAACGACACGAGAGACTGAAGGTCTCGAACTGACGGAGTAAACCATAGCCAAAACCGTTAGGTGCAATACTTAGAATCAGCCATGAGAATTCGAATCCTTCTATTATTATTTCTTTCAATTCTAAGTTGTAATCAACCTAAAAATAAGAAATCAGAAACTGTAGAGAAACCAGAGCCTGAAGTTATTATTGAGAAAAAAGTAGAATTCGAATATAACTCACTTTATATATCAGACTCTTTTGATTTTCCTGTTGGTAAGCCAGATGCCAGTGGATATTACAATGCCCAAAAGTTCGGCGAAAACTTGCATTTAGGTGATGACTGGAATGCTATAACTGGAGGAAATTCGGACTTAGGTGATCCTATTTACTCAATTGCAAATGGATATGTCAAATATGCTCAAGACTATGGTGGTGGATGGGGAAATGTCATAAGAGTTATTCATAAAATGCCGAATGGAAAAATGGTAGAATCTCTTTATGCGCATTGCGATACAATATTAGTTAAAGAAAAGCAATGGATTACAAAAGGAATGAAAATAGGAACGATTGGAAATGTAGATGGACAATATTTTGCGCATTTACATTTTGAAATTCGAGATGATTTGGATTTACCTATAGGTTATGGGTATTCTGATAATACCAAAGGATATTTGGATCCAACAGAATTTATAAAAGAAAACAGATAACCGTACAGCACCTAACAACGTGTATAGTTAATGCAGCTTGCTGGTTAAGCTGAAGAATTTTTCTTACTTTTATTAAAACATGACTTCCATCGGAATCATCCTGCGGACGATTCCGCACAAACCATACACGAACACGTTGTAAACAGTTATGGAAAACGTACTAACATTTTTACTTGGAGCTTTGTTGATAGCACTTGGAATTATTTGGTACAATTACGAAAGAAAGAAATTCGTTGCTCAAAGAAAAAATGAAGATTATATGCGAATGTCGTTCACGATTGAATTCATTTTAGGTGCATTTATCCTTTTTGCAATTGGAATAAGACTAATTTACGACTCATTTTAAATGAACGAAAACAAAGATTATTTTAAAATCTCTAAAAATGGAAGTATTCACACTTTGAGTGACCGAATTCCATTTAACTGGAAAGAACTAATGATTTGGACTTCTGCTTCATTCATTTTCCTGATTTGGTTTCTCGGAATTGGAATAGGAATTTTTGTAGCAATTTTAACTTTAATCGGATATACATTTTACCGATTTACTTCTTGGATTTACTACACGGAATTAAAAATTGACGAGCAAACTGGAAAAATAACCCGACTAAAAAAAATACTCAACCGAACTCAAAAAACGGAATTAATTGCAGATAAATTTGACCCAACCCGATTTGAGTATTCGGAATTGACTCGTAGCGGAAAAACAAAATTCTTAATGAATTATAGAACACATAAAAATAATGAATTACTGATTCTAAAGAATAAAGCTGATAAAGAACTTATTATAAAATACATTGCGGAAAAAATAACTGGTTACAACAATGCATAACCGCAATTTGCTGCCGCCAGTTCGCTCCGCTCTTGTCGGCAGATTCGCCTACCCTTCGACAAGCTCAGCAAAGGCCAAGCGAATCCACTCGGAATTGCTAAAGTCTGGGCTTAACCGAAAAACAGTAACTTAAAATCCGTAACTGACGGTTATACGAGACCGTTGTGCTTAATTTAACCCAAACAAAAACATAATGAAAAATTATTCAAAAAAAATATTTTTACTTGTTCTATCTCTAACTCTAATCCATTGCTCAAGCGGCAATGATTCATCGGAAAACCCTCAAAATAATGATGATTATTTTGTTCAAATGTTTTCTGGGATAGTACGCTTTGGCTTTGAAACTATACCAAATGACAATTCAATTTACATAAGAACAAATATTGAGACCCTTGTAGCAGAATTCATAAGAATAGATGAATCTGGAAATACTACAACTACTGATATTTCTTCTATCGCATTTAATAATAGTGCTTACATAGATGCCATTTTTTATGATTTTAATAACCAAATTAATATTGTAGTACTGGAAGAAGTAAATCCATCCGAATCAAATATTAAAATGATATCATTAGATTATAATGGTACTTTGATTAATCAACAAACACTTGAAACTAACACTATTTACACAAATCTAAGAATTCATTCAAATGGATTCTTAGCATATACTGAGATTTCTGATTTGCAGGAACACACTCTAAATTATAAGATATTTAATCAGTCAGGAAATCCTGTAAATACTCAAATAATCGATTTTGGTGCAGACAATCCTAGAATTGATGATGTCTATTTTGAAAACAATAATGTTTTCGTAATTGGTAAAAATAATTGGATGCAAGGACAAGGTTATACTAACCAGATATGCAGAGTTTATAATAGTAATGGAGAGTTAATTAACAGCCATAGTTTTGATTTCATTTATAATAGCAACAACGTATTAAGAGTGTTAAACAATAGAATCCATCGTTCATATAATGCTGGACTAGGTACTGAAATGGAAGTTTATGATATTGATGGAGTTTTAATTAACGCTACAACTTTAAATCATTTGCTTAATTTTAGTTACAATTCTATTGGGCAATTTATGTACGTAGAATATAATAGTACATTAAACAAAAACCTTGATTTTAAAATTTTAGACTCTCAATTAGAATCCGAAATCTATTCTAGAAATTTTGGTGCTGATAATAGCACAGGTAATACTGGAACAACTTGGGTATTTTCGATTAAAGAAACCGAAAATTTCTACAAAGTATTTGGTCAAACTACGGCACCAAAGAATGGTGATTTTGATTTACCAGAAAACTCAAGTAGCTTCGATGATTATCTAGCTCGATTCAATAAAAACTAAGCACAACAACGTGTATAACTCATTGCAGCTGAATTCCTAATTGAAGTTCATTAACTTTTGGTTACGGCAGAAAATCAGCTATGATTTTCCACAACAAGCCATACACAAAACTTTGGCTAACATTTACGCAACCTTTTGAGAAAATCGCATCTTAAAATAAATTAAAGTATGAGAAAATTAATCTTGATTTTATTTTTAGCTACTTCATGTGAAATTAAAATGGATAATGATTTCCCTTTGTCAGTATCTAACAATTCGGAAACATCCATTAACGTATATTTTAATACTGACCAAAACTTTCAATATATATATCCTGATTCTACAATCACAAATTTTGAAAATAGAATTAGTGAAAAAATTTTGCCTAGTCAGATAATTGCTGTTTCAGGAGGAAGTTCTCACTGGGAAAGTATTTTTGAAATTAATGTGCCTAACGATACTTTATCTATGTTTATAATAAATTCTGATACATTAAATTTATACAATTTGGGCGAAATTGGTTCCACATATAATATTTTAAAACGCTATGACTTAAGCTTGAGTAACTTAAAAGATTTAGACTTCATTGTTAGTTACCCACCAACACTAGAAATGGAAAACATTAGACAATACCCTGAATTTGAATAAAAAACGATTTGCCAACAACGTGTATAGCTCATTACGGCTGAAATTCCTAATACCTACGCTAAAGCTTCGGTGTTAGATGCGGAATTCATTGCAATTTGCTATCTTTCGGTTACGGTGGAAAATTCTAGCAGATTTCCACAACGAACCATACACAAGACCGTTGTGCAACATTAGTAAAAATGGAAAAAATAAGAAGGCAACTGACTTTGTTCCTTAATGAACCGAATGGTATTATCGAGAAAATTCGTGCCGAATTTAATCCAAAACAATACAGACTGATATCTGCACATGTAACACTCTGTCGCGAAGACGAAATTGAACCGATTGAAAATATTATTTCAAGAATAAAGTCTATTGAATTAGAAAAAACAATCCGAATTGAATTTGGAAAAGCAGAACGGTTTTCGAACGGAAAAGGCGTTTGTATTTCATCCTTAGACCATAACAATGAATTTAAAGAATTAAGAAAATTAGTTCTAGGACAAACCGAATTGGAAAAAGAGCAAGTTCCTCATATAACACTAATGCACCCAAGAAATTCGACTTGTACTAATGACATATTTGAGAGAATTGAAAAATATGACTTACCAACTGAATTGAATTTTGGGAAAATTAGTCTAATCGAGCAAAGAAATGGTGGAAAATGGAAGGTATTACAGGAATTTGGAATTGTAAAAAAATAACGTTGCACAACAACGGCTATAGTTCATTGCGGCTGAATTCCTAACACCTACGCTAAAGCTTCGGTGTTCGATGCGGAATTCATTGCAATTTGCTATCTTACGGTTACGGCGGAAAATCGGCTATGATTTCCCGCAACGAGCCATACACAAAACCGTTGTAAGCCATTAGAACGAACATGACGATAAGAAAACTAAGAGATACTGAATCGGACTTTCTAGCAGAAATGTTATATGAAGCGATTTTTATTCCAGAAGGACATGACCCTTTACCAAAAGAAATCCTTAAAGAAAAATCATTATCCAAGTACTTTGAAAATTGGGGAAAAGATAAGTTTGACATTGCTTTGGTAGTGGAATCTGACAATGAACTTGTCGGAGCAATATGGGGACGACTTTTCACAGGTGAGAGCAAAGGGTTTGGATATGTGGACAACAAAACACCAGAAATCAGTATGGCAGTTCAACATGAATATCGAAATCAAGGAATTGGAACCGAATTGATTAATGCAATCGCTTCTGAGTATCAAAGAATCAACGTGGATTATTTGTCGCTTAGTGTAGACAAGGCAAACAAAGCTGCAAATTTGTACAAACGCCATGGCTTTGAGATAGTGGCGGAGAATAAAACAGATTGGACCATGAAAAAACAGATATGAAAAAAATTGACAGAATGATGACCAATATTTGTTCAGAGAACCAAATAACTAAAGTAGTGATAAGGTAATGAAAGGGCAAATTTTCTTTTACTTAGGTCTCTCCCTTATGGCAATGCACGAAATGGATGCTATCCGTTGCAAAGAGTGGCGAATATTTCCAGGACTTTCAATGCTTGATGACAAAGTTGGACATATTTTATTTCTCTTTGCTCACATTCCTCTGTTTTACTTTATATTTTGGAAACTAACCAATAACAAAAATATTGAATCATTTATCTACGGCTTTGACATTTTTATGATTGTGCATTTAGGACTTCATATACTATTTCTAAAACACAAAAACAATGAATTTAAGGATTGGATTTCTTGGTCAATAATTGTCGGTGCAGGACTTTGTGGACTAATAGACTTAGTGATATGATATTTGTTACATAAAATAAACTAACTACTAAAAGAGAATTGAAGTGCCTTGAAATTCAGCACTACTCATATACGATATAGTTGTAACCAACTTGAGAAAATGTCTAAAGCAAAAGAAAAAAATATTGGTTTTAAGAATACGCCTGCAAAAGTGAGAGAGATTGTTTTTGCTCTCAGAGATGGCTTACAAAATACAATTAACGATAAACTTATTGGTTTGTACTTGTATGGCTCTCTTGCTTATGATTGCTTTAATCCCGAAATAAGCGACATAGACTTCGTTGTAGTTTTGTCTGAATTACTAACCCTTGAAGAAGAGCAAAGAATATCTCAACTGCATAAGCATTTGGGCTGTGAACCCAAGTATGGAAAACGTCTCGAAGGGACATATATCACGGAAGAACAGGTAAAATCTGATAATTACCCGCCTAATTTCCTTTATTACGTAGAAGGTCATGAATTTGTAAAAGCAAAAAACGGACAAAAAGAGCAAGATTTCCCCATGCATCGCCAGCATTTACATGAATCAGGCGTAAGGATTATTGGCTATGATACTCAGAAATTGTTTAAACCTGTGCCGTGGGAGGTATTAAAGCATTCCCTCAAGCAGGAAATGCCATTCATCAAAGAACAATTCGAAAAACGACCTATATATGCTGTACTTAATTTGTGCCGAGTAGTTCGAGCATATGAAACTCGGAGACTTTCTTCAAAGAAGCAAGGCGGTGAATGGGGACTTCAATTTTTACCTGTTAAATTTTATGAATTAATCAAAATTGGACTTAACGGATATACAAACAGAATAACGGACGGACAAAAAGAATTCTTAATAGAAAACCTTCCACTTTTCTATGAGTATTGTTTTGAAAGGACAGCTAATAGTTGAAAAGAAATAAAAAAACTGGCTACAACAACACCTATACGCAATACCCTTCGGGACACTGCGCATAGCCAACATTGTAGAGCACATTAAATCAAACCAAGAACCAATGAACAAAACCATAGTTTTATTATTACTCTTGACAATCGGATTTTTATCCTGCAAAAACTCTGAAAAAGAAGTTGACAAAATTGAAATTGTTAAACAATACTTTAAGACTCTTGACAATTCTGACTATTCTAAAATATCTGATTGGTTTGCTGACAGTTTAACTACAATTGAAGGAGAATATAAACAGGCATATTCTAAAAGCGATTATTTGGGATTTTTAAAATGGGATTCTGTTTTTGACCCTAACTACGAAATACTTGAAATTGGGCAAAATAATGGAATTGTAAAAGCAAAAATTTCAAAGATGGACAAAAGAATCTCTTTTCTTCACGAAGAACCGTTTATAATAAATCAGATAATCAAATTCGAGAACGATAAAATAATTAGTGTTGAAACGGAATACATGGGTTTTAATGAAGCGACTTGGGAAAGGAATAAAAACGGACTTTTGAGCTGGATTGATGAAAACCATGCTGAATTAAACGGATTTATATACGACCAAACTGAATCTGGAGGAATAAAATTCTTAAAAGCAATTGAACTGTATAAGAATAAAAAATAACGTGCTACAACAACCTCTATAGCTCATTACCACACATTTTTCAAAATGACGAAAAAACAACGAAAAATATTCTATGCTATAATTTTCATTTTAGGAATTTTATTAATGATTTGGCAAATCAAAATATATCGGAATACTATGATTGACTTATCAATCTTAATCGGAATTATTATTATTGTCGGATTGGTAGCTTTTATTGCAGACTATAAAAATTATGAAAAAACATACGGTCACGAAGGAATTGGACTCTACTTTTATTCTGGAATGCAGTACATAATTGGATTTGGATTTATTGCTTGCTCAATTTTCACACTATCGAATTACTATTTTGCTGAATCGAAAACCAAAACCGAATCTTACGAAATTATTGACCGAACTTGGATACAAGGCGGAACGAAATACAGGAGGAATAAAAAACAACCAGTATTCACAATAAATTACGAAGGAAAAAATAAAGAACTTGTTTTTAATTCCAATTACTATGAAAAAATGGAACTTTATAAAAGTGTTGAATTTGAAACTAGAGAAGGTTTATTTGGATTTAAAATTCTGGAAAATAAAAAACTGAATGAATAAAAACGTTGGGTAACAATGTATAACCTCAATTTGCTGCCCCCTGTTCGCTCCGCTCGTGTCGGCGGATTCGACTACCCTTCGACTTCGCTCAGGGCAGGTCAAGCGAATCCACTCGGAATTGCTAGCATCAGTTCTAAACCAAAAACCAGTAATTTAAAATCCATAACTAACGATTATACGAGATCGTTTTAGCCAATTAAAACTAAACAATTGCAACGTAGATAGAATTCAATCGTCTTTTTTCCAAAATAAATACAATAATGATAAAAAATCTATTTTGCGTAGCCCTGTTTTTCTTGATAGTCTTTAGTTGCCAAACTAATCAAGAAGGGACGACAGTCTCAAAAAAAGAAATTAAAGAAACTAAGCAACTAAGTGTTGGTAGGAAACAAATGATTAGTTCCACAATTCTAAACGAGGATCGTCCAATTATCATTTCCTTGCCAAAAGATTATGATATATCTGATGCAAAATATCCTGTTTTGTATTTAACCGATGGCCTGCAGAATATTTGGCACGCTGTAGGAACACTAGAAGTATTAACAAGAACCGGTAGCATTCCGCCAATGATTGTTGTTGGTATTGAAAGCACAAATAGAATGCGTGATTTTACACTAACAGTTAGTGAGAACAATCCAGGAAGTGGAGGCGGAAAAAAGTTCTTGGAATTTATTGAAAAAGAATTAATTCCTTATGTAGAATCGAATTATAGAACGAATGCCTACCGAGTCTTAGAGGGGCATTCTTTGGGCGGATTATTTACAGCATCAACCTTTATGGAAAATCCAGATTTGTTTAATAGTTATATAGTGATGAGCCCTTCATTATGGTGGAATGGAGAGGAACTTACGAAGAAAGCTCAAGAATTTTTCAAAACAAATTCTAAGTTAAAGAACTCATTGTTTTTTGGTATTGGCACTTATGAATCTGGTGCTGAATATGGAATGAGAAAAGAACTCAAAAACTTTGTGGATGTCATATCAGAAAACAAACCTAAACAATTAAGATTTGAGCGGAAAGAAATCGAAAAAGAAGGACATATGTCTTCAGTTCTATTATCAAACTATCATGGGCTAAAATTTATTTTTTCTGATATGAATTTTCCCGAAAGTCTGTATAAAAACTACACCGATGGAAAATTTTTGGAACACGAAAACTATATAATGGATAAATATGGCGAAGCAGCAAAACAATCAGCAGAGTCTTACGTGAATTTAGCCGCCACGTTAAGGCAACAAGAAAAATATCCAGAAGCAATTACTGTACTTAAGAGAAGTGTGTCAGCTTATCCTTTTGATGTAGGTTTAATGAATTTTTTAGCCAATACATATGAAAAGAATGATGATATTGACTCAGCAATAGCAACTTATAAAAATGCAATAGCAACTTCAAAGAAAAACAATTACAATCGAGAAGAAGAATTTAAAACTCAAATTGAACGACTTATAAAAAAATAACTGGCTATAACAATGGCTATAATTCATTACTAGGAAAGAATTAAAAAGAAAAACAATTGCTACATTTGAAATCTAAAAACAGCAACCCAATTATCGATTTATGCTGCGCCTCTTTCTAGCTCGACTTGCCTTATCCGCGTCACAGTTTGAAGACGCAACGACATCAAAGCTGAGACCATTGGTAATTATTAAACTAAAATGCTAGAAAACATATATTTTATCGCATCTTTCGTAGGGATATTGATGGGATTTATATTAATATCTCAGCTATTTAAAGGCAAAAAATCAGATTTTTTTATTGGAATCGTTGTTTTGACTTTAGGCATAGAATTATTGTTTTCTTGGGGTGTTCTATCTGGCTATACCAATAGCCCAAATGCCATTCCTTACTGGAAGTTGTTGAATTACCTACTACTACCACCATCTACTTGGTTGTTTATTAAGTATAACACAAATGATAATTTCAAACTACAACTGTGGCATTACAGTCTGTTTTTACCAGCAATTATAGCCTATGGTTTAGAGCTTTACTCAGACCTTGTAACAATTTCATTGTGGAAATATGATGCATGGATTTGGCTGACTGAATACCTGCCAATATTGGGTATGCTTTATGTAATTATATTTTTTTGGGTCATTTATTATAAGCTACACTTCGGCAAAGGAAAGAGCAAACAAAAAAAACAAAAAATCCAACAATTAAGGCTAGTTCTATTAATGGTAAGTATAACTCTATTGACATTGTTATGGTTGATTTTCACCTTTATTGGTTGGGATTATTATAACATGATTGAGATTATCATAATATCTATGTTCCTTGGATTCACTGTTTTGAACTTTGTGCATAATCAAGGATTTCAGACACTAAAGCTAGAAGAAAAGAATCGTAGTTTTCCTAATTATAACGACGAGGAAAACGTTAAATTATTGAAAAAGCATTTAGAGCAAAATCAACCATACCTAAAACCCATACTTCCTTTGAAGGAATTAGCACTCCAATTAAGCCTCCCACCAAGATATTTATCATTTTTAATCAATGAATACCTCGGTAAAAACTATAAGGAATTTATTAATGAGTATAGAGTTAATGCCTTTTTGAACAAAGTTCAATCTAACGAACTGAATACCAAAACCATTTTAGGTCTTGCCTTGGAGTGCGGCTTCAATTCAAAATCTACTTTCAACTACGTTTTTAAAAATATTACCGGTAATTCCCCTAAGGAGTATTTAAATAAGTATTCCAAATAAGTGTTTTTGTACTTCCTAAAACGTGTTTTAGGTCGATTCTTACCATAGAACAGTGGTTCTTTGTGTAAAATTTAAAAACACTATTTATGAGAATTACAATTATCCTTTTGATTATTATTTTGCCTACACAGGTATTTTCACAGAACAATAAAATTACGATTAACACAAATAAAAATATTGAGTTCTTAGGGTATATTATTGAACAAGGTGACCCTATGGGCAACGAAAAGAGCCATCCCATTTCTGTCATAATTAATAAGTATCCCGAGAATAAGAATAGTGAAACGTTGTTGAAGCTATTCAATCTGGCTAGTGATATAAATTATAGCACGCTAACATATCTAATGTATTTTTTACCTGAATTACCCTTAGCCAAAGATTACAGTGTATCTCTAGAACTTGCATCCTATCTAGGATTTAATTCAGAAACCGAAAAGAAAAACCTCAATCAAATGGTATCGGAATTAAATAACTACTATCATGAATCAAATTTCGACACCATATGGAACGAACTTAGACCTTATCGAAAAAATATAACATCTATTTTGCACGAAAATCGACCTGAATCAAAGGTTTTTGACCAAATGGAAATGTTCTATCAATACAAATATGATCATTACAGCATACAGCCAATTATAACGCTTTGGCCATGTGGATTCGGTATCCGAGATTTAGAAAACAAAAGAGCCGTCTTTGTAATGGGACCTTTAAACATAAATTATGATTTCACTGATCAAGAAGCTTATATAAATTTAGCAATTCACGAATTTGGACACTCATTTGTAAATCACGTGGTACTTAAAAATGAAAATCTTTTAAACAAAACGAAGAAACTATTCGCACCTATTAAGGAGGATATGACCAGACAGGGATATTCCGATTGGAAAACGTGTATCATAGAACATTTTGTCAGAGCTGGAGAAGTTATTATTAGAGATTTAATGGGTGATAAAAAACAAAGTGAAGCCTTATTAAAGTCCTATACAGAAGATAAAAAATATATTTTTCTTCCTTCTATAGTTCAGAGCCTTAAGGCTTATCGATTGGATAAAAATTTATCTTATGAAGCTGCTGTAACTGCTTCGCTGAGTGATTTATCCGAAGAGATGAAAATTGAAAACGAATAGTCTAACTGTTGCTAATAATGGCTATAATTCAACGTTACCTTTTAACTTTAAAACAAAAACCAAATCTGATGCAAAAATTATTGACTTTAGGAATTTTAACACTACTCATTTCCTGCCAAACCCCAAAAAAGCATTCTGACAAATTCTTTACAAACTTTAATAAGAATATAGAAACCTATTTTCTAGCCGAGCTACTTTCTATAAATCATAGAAAAACAAACAAGCAATGGGAGGAATACAAACTAAAAACCTGTAAAGAATACCAACCTATTGTTGCCAAAGCCTTAGCTGATTTTGGAAACCTTAACCAAAGTAAAATAGCGATAGAAACAGCTAAACTAAATGATACCTTAGTAAGTTTAGGATATGGAAACGATGTTATGATGGGAATTTTATTAGAGCAACCTGAATTTAATCTTTTACAAGAGCCTTCAGATTTTAAATTTTCATATACCCATTTGAAAAACCCACAAAAAAAGGGATTGGAACAACTAATCTCAGATTATTTAAAATTACTATACAATTTCTATCAAAATGAGAACATCGATGATTTCTACGAGAAAAATATACGTTTTTACAATGGTGCAATCAATGAAGTTCAGACGCATATACCCGAAGGATTTACAGAAGCAATGGAAATATATTATGGGGACGACAGAGATGAATATATTGCTTTGGTGAGCCCTATGATGATTTGGCCCATAGAAGACAATGAAGGACGAGGAATAGCAGCGACGGTTAAAAAAGATGGTAAACGCATAGTTTATGAAGTTATGAGCCCTTACGTTCAAGTGCCAGTTGATTTTACAAAAAACAACTACGATCAATTCGGTTTTGATTATCAACCGAGAGCAAGAACTTTAACGATTCATGAGTTTGGACATTCATTTGTCAATTCAGAACTCGTACCATATCAAAAACAAATTGAGAGACATTCTTATCTATTTACCGATCGTTTAGAAAAAGTAATGGAAACAAAGGGTGTTCAAGATTGGAATGTTCATGTCATTGAAAGCTTTGTACGCTTAGGAGAGATTAGAATAGCCGAAATTCAAAACGATAAAAAAAGGGCTGATTATTTACGAAACTATCATACTAATTTGGAGGATTTCATTTTTCTACCACAATTAGAGGAAAAAATAATCGAGTTTGAAAATAATCGGGAAAAATACCCAATGTGGAAAAATTTCATTCCAGAACTTTTAAGCGTGTTTGAGGAAAGCACGACAGAATTCGTGAATAAAAAACTAAAATAAACGTCACATAACGCAGTATATAAGCAATAACGGTTTGAGTGCAAACTCGAACCGTTTTTTGTTTAAATTAAGTTATATTGTAACCCGAAAAGTGATCTTATAAAAATCTGCTACTGCTCATATGCAAAACCGTTGAGTGGCATAACAAGACGGAATCGTAGCTCCTAAGTTTACTAAAAAAACTCTTTTGTACGAGAATTGTAAATACCAATTGTTCAGAACTGCCTTAGAAGAAGGTGCGCCTATTACAGACGAAAATTGGGATACAATAAAACCTCATTTAAAACTTAGGCATTTTAACAAAGGAGAGGCCATAATTGAACACGGTCAAGTTGAAAACTATCTCTCAGTAGTAGCAAAGGGGTGCGTAAGATTTTTTGTTCATAAAGATGGTAATGAAATAAATTTTGAGTTTTCGTTTGAAGGTGAGTTTTCTACTTCCTATGCCTCTTTCTTATCCAGACGTCCTTCGTTTGTGTTGATGGAAGCTGTTGAAGACGTAACCTTGATCAGTATACACTATGATAATTTACAAACTTTATACAAGGATTCTGCTACCGGAGAAAAAATTGGGCGGCTAACTACAGAAGGCTACTATATATGGCGGGAACATCGTGAAATTCAATTGCTCACACTTTCTGCAGAAGAACTATATATTGACTTACTTAATCAATATCCCGAATACATCAACCGTATCCCACAAAAGTATTTGGCTTCATATCTTCAGGTACAACCTGAGTCACTAAGTAGAATAAAACGACGAATTTATAGTAATAAAAAACGAAAATAACCCAGGTTATTTTTAGTCAAGTTTCCTCTACGGAACTTTGTAATGAAATTCAAAAATTGAAATTATGAAAGTTCACAAGAGGTTTTTAATGACAATTATTGCCTTAAGTATCTTTACTTTATCTAATGCTCAAGAGATGGCTACCACGTTTAATAAGCATAATAACTTCTATATAAGTTTTGGGGCAGGCACTTCTGTACTGAGGGATCTTCCATCGGATATTTATTTTGACGGAAGTACCAACCTACAGTTGGGATTTATGTACGAACGTGCATTTCACAAACGATTTTCTTTTCTTACTGGTATTGAGTTTGAACAGGCAACTTATAATTTTAACGGAGACCTTGATTTTAACTCGAATAATGGTTTTGATCTAGTCAGAGCTGGACCAGACAAGAAATATACAGGGTTTAGGCAACGCAATCTCACGGCCCCAATTCAAGGAAGGTTCTATTTTATGGATAACAATGCTTCCGATTCGCGCAATATATTTATTCAGGCTGGATTAAGATTAACCCAGTCTCTGGACTTCATTGGTAATGATAGTTTTGAAACTTATTATTTTTATCGCAGTAGAGGAAAAGATGAGTCAATCATGTTAACAGATTTTGTCAATCAAAGGCGCATACAATTAGAATTCATGTTTGGATTTAAAGGACAGTTTTTTAAAAAGTTTGATGTATTAAATGCCTCAACTTTAGGCTTTATGTATCAATTGAATCCGATTTTTACAAGTGATTCAACAGCAGTACATCCAATACATTTCACATGGCGATTTTTGTTTTAACAACAAATTGAACGTAAGAGATATGGACAGAAGAACTAAGGAAAATAATGACTCTACCTGGTTAAATACCTTAAAACAGCATTTTCCATGGAAAGCATTTTTTGTTGGAGCACTTTTACCTATTATCGTATATTACATTTTTCACCTATATGGCCAGCCCTTAACTGGTGCTTTTATAGCTGCCGCATGGGGAGGTGTTGTTGTTCTCATATCACATTTTATTCTGCGAGATGTTAATCTTTTCGCCATATTATCCTTACCACTTACACTTATAGAAATTATAGGAACTCTAATAACATTGAGCCCAGACTTTTATTTAGCAACATCGGCAATAGATCATTTTCTTTGGGCTGTTGTATTTTTAATATCGTTAGCATTTTCTCGTCCATTGATACTAGTTTTTGCCGACGCAATGAAAAGTATTCCGAATACTACCGAAATTCTTGAATTTCGTAAAACAAAAGCATTCAGAAATGCTTGGGTTAAGCTAACCTATATCTGGGCCGCTGCACATTTAGTGTCTGCTATTGTATTGATTATTTCTCAACTTTATACGTCAGTCGAATTCTTTTTAATTATTAGAACCTTATTAAACTTGCCCTTATTAGCTGTTTTAATAACTATAAGTTTTTGGTTTCCGGAATGGTATTGGGAAAAATCTTGAATAAATCAACTAAAAAAATATTTAAATATGAAAACCGTTAAAATACTAATCACCGTCCTTATTGTTAGTTTGACAAGTAGCTGCATGCATAAAAGCAATACCAGCATGGATGATGTTCTTAACTCTAAACTTTTGGTCTATCAGATTTCTGGTTTTGATGGGCCCAAAGTGAATATCAATAACGATAGTCTTGCACAGTTCCTCACGTCTTTGTACTACAACGTTCCACTTACTGATATTGAAACAGCATTACAATGGGATTCAGAAACAACATTGAATAATATCGATGTGCTCATCGAAAACAAGTTACTTTCAAAAAGAGGTGATTATTATCAACCAACTCTTGGAATATTGACTCTAGAGCGAGGACAACTATTGAAAGAAGAGGCTCAAAAAGTAGCCAACATTATTGCAGACAGTATTATAAAGAGCTTACCTAAAATTCAAAAGATACACGACCAAACCAATATTTCCAATTACCATGATTTTAAAGAATTATCTTTCTTTTATCTCAGTAATGTTCTTCTTGATAATTTTCAAATTCAGGCCATGGAAGAAGGTTTTTTAAATAAGCCGCGACCTATGAGAAATGGGAGTAGATATTATATCGCTATTGTTGAAGACTATACAGACAACAAAACAGAGCCCTATGGTATCTATGGAAACCAAGGTCTTTTTTGGAACGATTCCATTGGCATTTCTGTTTATGGCAATAAAAGAGTTAAGTCTAATGTAGGCTGGGATAATTATGAGGATAAGGAGGTTTATGTTTTTGATAAAGATGATACGCCTTTGGTTACAGAGAAAATGCCAACAGCTTTTTTACCAACTTTACTTGATCTACTTAATGACAACAAATCAAATTTTGAATCCACTTATCAAAAACTGAATTTTGACAAAGAAGTTACCTTCGAGGAATTTTTTATTTTTTACTATCACTTTGTATATACTGTAGCTACCGATATTCTTATTGAAAAAGACATTATAATTAAGCCTCAAAACAGTTTGTTTTATTATCAAATTGCACATAAGGTTCAATAATTAGTTTATTGTTGCTTAAAATTAAAAATCTAAAAAGAGTTAAAATGCCAAACAACTAGAATGACTATAGTTAATTAAGGCTAACTCCGATAGGGTATTCAACGCTTATTTACTATCTTTAAGCTACAGCAGGAAAGAATCCTCTCACCTTTGCTAAAGCTTCGGTGAGCGTAGACGGATTTTTCTGCAACGACATGAAACGTCTTTAGTGTCGTACTGACGAAGTAAATCATAGCCGAAACCGTTAGAAAGTTTAATAATAACAAAACTATGGGTAACGCAAACGATCCTACTGATCACGAATATGGAATCAGTAATGAACAAAGAGCTAGAAGGGAAAGCTCAAAGAAATCGGATAATAATCCTTGGCCAGGAATTGGTGGAGCAATTATTTTACTTTTAATCATATTTGCACTGTTAAAAGGATGTTCTTGAATTTAAAACAAAGAAATTCCCTAACAATTCTTCAGCGTGAATTCAAAAGTTAAAAACCTCCCACTCAAAAATCGCTTCAACAATCCCGTTGCCGGTATTACTCAAATGAATTAACTTTGGGCTACAGATGAAAATCATCATCGAGAACGTTGTACTTAATTTGAGAAATGATGAGTAAAAAATCAATCTTGATTTCCGTCCTTATAATCGCAATTGGACTCACACTCTGGAATTTTGGATTCTTCAATCGATATAATTACTTGACTGCTAAAGCAGACATTGCAAAAAATAACCCTCAAATAGTTTATGTTGGTGAATCAATATTAACACCAGCAGATTTAAATAAAGTAAGTAAAAAGTATGGCTTTGAAATCGTTGGTCTAGGTTGCACACTGAGTGGAGTTGAGCAAAATGGAATTGATATTTACAATTCCCAGATTAACAACTATCTGGACAAGCTAAACGGAAACGGATGGAAATCTGAATACACAAAAGAGATTGATTCTTTGATGAAGCTAACTAACATTCCAAAAACTGCATTTTGGATTGAAAAAAATGGAAATGGACATTGGTACAATGTAGATTTTATGCATAGCCATAAAAACAATGCGAGAATTTCGATTTTTGACAAATTTGGTGAGCTAATAACCAAAGGGCATTTTATTCTAATTTGTCCTAGTGATGAAATTGAATTTATGGGCGAATTAGATACTCAAATCGACTTTTATGATGGTGAAAAAATTCAACTTAAAAGTAATTGTTATTTGATGAAAAGAAAATAAACTGCTTAAAACAACAGTAAAATCACTTTACCACTCCACATTGCTCAAATCACTCAAATTCATTAACTTTAAGTTACGGAGGAAAATCGTAGCCGAGACTGTTAGGCACAAGTTGAAATCAAATACATTGAATAAAAGATTAATAAGCATTCTAAAAGCCGTTTTGGCAACTCTATTGTATATAGTTGGAATGGAGCTTATTGGTTCTTGGCTTTATATCGCAGAAGCCATTGAATTCAAAAATTATAATAGTTACTATAATTTAATACAAGGTATATTACAATTTATAGGAGTTCTAATTTTTATATACTTCATTAAAAACAGGACATTTAAAAGTTTGATTAAGAAAACGGATAGAAAATGGTATTTACTTGCACTTATATTGGGTGTTTCATTTGCTTTTATACAAACACCATTAAAGTGGGTTTACAACTTATTGTTTGGGACTGAATATTACATTGCTTATAGATTTGATGGATTACCAAAATTCAAGAATATAAATATGATTTCAGGCGTACTTCTGATTCCTATTGCCGAAGAACTTTTTTTCAGAGAGTATATCCAAAATAAATTACAGAAAAAAACCAACATAATAGTTGCTATTTTAACAGCGTCTATATTGTTTGCTTCAATTCACTCACCTTATCTTAATTTAATATTTGATTCGGTAAAACAAGATTGGCATTGGTTTTATTTGACAATATTTGGTGGCATACTCTCAGGACTCTTATATTACAAATCCAATTCAATTGGGCCACCTATTATCTTTCACATGTTTTGGAATATAATGGTATATATTGTCTGATATGTATAAAAGCCAGTGCCTAAAAATACCTATAACCCCTTCCCTAACCATATTGCTCGTGTCAGTCTAATTAACTAACTTTAGGCTATAGCGGAAAACCTTAGCCAAGAAGTTAGCATGTAAGCTCGAATAAATGAACGAAGTCGAAATCAAAGTATATCACAAAGAAGAGAAAGTAACAACTACACTTTATGTTGAGCAATTGTCTGAAAATAAATTTCGGATGATAGATAACGACTTTTGCAACTATAAACTAACTTTGGGTACGGAGTTCGAAACAAGAATAAACAAAGACGGTAAACACGAGATAACAAAAATTACGAAGGAATCGGAATACATTACTCGCAGATTCGGATTGACACCAAATCATAAAGAATCTGATTATAGAATGCTTGGAGAGGAATTGACCCTAAGAGGTGGATTTTGGCAAGTTGATATAGGGAGAATTGCTACTATTAGCATTCCAAAAGATTTTGAGTTTGATATTGACGAAGTAATCAAAGAGTTGGGCCTAAAGTTGGTGGAAATAATTGATTAAAATGCAATCAAAATCTATTGAACAGCTTGAAAATGATTATTGGAAAGAAGAAATTTGACCAAATAAATGAAAAAATAAAACCTATTGTGCGGCAATAGCTATCGCTCTTTATTTGTAAGTTACTTCCCGACTCCACATTGCTCAAATCACTCAAATTCATTAACTTTAAATTACGTCGGAAAATGACTCGTGTCCTTTGCTGCGACAAAACCACATACAAACCCTAATGTTTAATTTAAGACATGAGAATATCATTACTTGGGGCAACAGTAAGAACCGGTAAACTAGTACTGAAACGAGCACTCGAAAAAGGCTATCAAGTGAATTGTCTTGCTCGTAAAATTGAGCGGATTAAAAAAAAGTAGTGATATCAAAAGCATAAACACTAATAAAACTACTAGCAAAACCGTCCAAGTCGCATTGCATTAAGTCGCTAAGACATGGAAAAATTCTCACATAAATTTACTATCTTTAACACATAGAAAATCGAGCAATCAGCTTGTGTCTTCCTTTAAGAAATCCAGCCTACCTCGCGGCTATTTTTCCATTGTAGAACAGACACAATCCATTAGCATACATTAAAAATTGATTTATGAAAAAAGAAATAAGCCTTTTAGTCTTTAGCATCCTAATATTGACCTTTTCATGTTCATCTGATGATGACTCGAACGATGGTGGAGATACAATAAATCCCATAAAATTAATTCAAAGCCTCTCTTTTGATGATGAAACAAACGTTGATAGCCTGTTCTATGACAACAACAATAGATTGATCTTAAAGAAAGAATATCTAGACGTCGGACAATTGGACTATGACACACACTATGAATACGATTCTGCCAATAATTTGATAAGAACATATAGAATCCATTCTACTTCTGTTACACCAAGTGGAGAAGTGAATTATACTTATGATACAAATGGTAATTTATTATCTCGGGTTTACTCCACGTTTGGGTCAACCCAAGAATACCTCTTTGAATATGAAGCTAATGTTATTATCGTTAATAGAAATCAGGAAGATGAAGTTAGAATCAACTTATCATCTGGCAATAGAATACAATCTGTGGAAAGAAAAAATGCCAGTAATCAATTTTTCGTATACAAAGAATACATCTATGATGGTAACAACATCACAGAAGTGAGAATAAATGAAGGCTCGGAAGTTATTTCTTTTGTTTTCGAATTTGATAACAACAACTTTCCTTTCTCGGTTTTTGATTTCGACTTGCCAAATGGCCTAAGTATAAAAAGAATTGAGGAGGCTATTCTGTTTTCCAATTATCCTTTTATTACAATTGGAGATGGCGATAATTATTTTGGGTTTTTAAACGAAAATAATGTTATTTCTTGCTCTGGCAGTGGTTCTAGTAACTACAGTTATAGTTACGATTCTGAAGGTTATCCTGTGCAAATCACCTATGATTTTTTGTTTATCCCTAGCAGCCTAATTGTAACATATTATTAAAATAATTTTTATTGATCATAGTTATAGTAGCCTCTCTATAATGCTTAGCTGATATCACTAAAATTAATTAACTTGAAACTGTAAGTAAAGACCTTTAACAAGGTAAAAATCGTATGTGCTAAGTGTTATTTTAGCTTTAATTTACACTATATGAAAAAGATTTACATCTTGAGTGCCATCATAATGGTTGTCCTTGCTGTTGCAATTACCTATTTAGGTTTACAGCGCGATCATATTTTTAATCCACCCGTAATTACAGGAGTAGGATTTTTGGTAATTGCAATTGTCTTTATGGTTGCTGGAAATAAAAAATGAACGCAATGCTGTAACCGAGTTACATTTTGGAAATGGTAAGGGAATAAGAAATGGCTTATGAAAAAATAATCATAAAATGAAACCAATGAATATTTGCTTGTTGATGATTTTAACCCTGATGTCCACCTATAATGAGGACGAACAATCGAATACTACAGAAGTAGATGTTCTTTACATAATGCCCGAAGAGAGCGAGCCTCATGAAGGCACTTGGTTGCAATGGCCGCATCACTATCAATATGGTATAGAATATCGAAATAGTTTAGACCCAACTTGGGTAGATATGACTCAAGCTTTAGTGAGTAGTGAAAACGTTCATATTGTCGCCTATAATGATACAGAAAAGAATAGAATTATTGGATTGTTGACCTCTGCAGGAATACCTTTAGATCGTATAGATTTCAAAATTCACAGAACGGACGATGTTTGGGTGAGAGACAATGGACCAATCTATACCAAAGATTTAGCTGGCAATGTAGTTATACAAGATTGGGGGTTTAATGGCTGGGGAGAAAAAATTGACGCCGTCTCTGGCTTTCCTATAGAATTCGAAAACTGTGATGCTATCCCTACTAAAATCGGCGAAAGCCAAGGTATAAGCGTCATTGATTTAAATAACACAATGATTAATGAAGGAGGTAGTGTAGTGATAGACGGTAATGGTACCTTAATGGCCTGCAAAAGTTCTATTTTAAATGCTAACCGTAATCCTGAGATGACCCAAAAAGAGGCAGAACATATATTTAAAACATATCTTGGCGCGACGCATTTTATTTGGCTAGACGGCCAGGCAGGTCTAGAATTAACGGACCAGCATATTGATGGATTTGCCATTTTTGGAAACGCTACGACCATTGTTACGATGAATGAAAATGACCTCTTGGAGTATGATGTGCTTCAAAGTGATATTGATAAACTTTATGAAGCCACAAATAAGAACGGAGAGGCTTATAACTTTGTACAGGTCCCTTTAACCCAGAATACCGTTAAAAAGACAGATGGAACAGACTTAGGCTATAAAGGCTCTTACGTCAACTATTATATTGCAAACAACAGCGTATTAGTTCCTAATTATAATGATTCTAACGACGTTGTTGCCAATGAGATCATACAAACACTATACCCCACAAGAACCGTGGTAGGTATAGACGTAAGAAATCTATACGAAAATGGTGGCATGGTACATTGTGTAACACAGCAACAACCTCAATAGCATTGCTGGTAGACCATAGAATAAGTTTTTCTTTAAGCGTAAGTTTATGATTAAGAAACTTTTATGGATTTACTTTATTAGTAGTAGTTCACTATTCAAGATTTTTTAATCTAAAATTCCTATTAGCATTAAATATATTACCTAATGCTAATCTAATATTTAAGTATTGACCATCAAGTTGTGTACCTCCACGGTTTCGGTAATCTACCCAATTATATCTAAGGTGAAGTCCCAAATATGCACCACTTTTTCCATATCTATATTTAAAAACCAATCCAATATTTGAATTAAAACTAGGTAAATTCTTTCCGTCATCGTCATCATCCTCATCAGTACTTAAGGCAACGATACTTTCGTAGGCAATACCAGGTGAAATCCCTAAATTTATTTTTCTGGAATTAAAAAAATCGTACGTATATTCTGCACCGAAGTATATACCAGTCCATGTGTCGTCTGTTATTAAATCTCCTTGGTAAACAAATGAATACTCTTCCGCCGAAGACCCTATTCTAATATCAAAAACAACGTCGATTGTGTGTTTTAGTGTTTTTCCCCCTAAAATTCCTCCAATGTGCGGTCTTGTACCAAAGACTGAAATATTACCATAGTTTAAGATGGCACCACCTATATATGCAAAGTGCAGTTCCCACATACGGAGTGTTTTGCCATAAACTGTACTGTGCAAGCCTTTTAGCTTGCTGTAATAAGGTGCTCGTTTTATTTTGTCAAAAGAAGGGTTTTCATTTGCATAAAAATCTATCAATAATTGCTCATCTAGAGAACCAGAATTAGAATCTTTCGCAATTTTTTGTGTTAAACTATCAATTGAATTAATTTTTTGGTAATAGCTGTTCTCTAAAGGTATTGAGTCATTTTTATTGTTTATTGAGCCTCTATAAAACAAAAGCGCTTCTATTGTAGATTCTGAAATTGATGTGGGCGAAAATCTATTTCCGTTTATGTCGAGAATAGTCCGCAATCGATCAATAGCCTCAATGTTCCCACATTTTGACTGCCAATAATCCAAGAAGTCATAAATCTTTATCATTTCATTATTGGCATACAAATCCCCTATGATTGAAGATGCGCTATAGGTCACATCCCTACAGTCTATAGCCCTGTTACTAGAAATCATATCATCAAAGGATTGTCCCACGGAAATTGTAAAAAAGAATAATAGGATAAATGCGTAATAGTATTTCATGTGGAATCAATTCTAAGATCTAGGACATAAATAATAATGTTTGGTTAATTGCGTCATTTTCTAAGAATTTATTGACAGAATAATCTACAAAATCCATTTTTGTCGAAGTCCCTATAAATATAAAGCTATTCCATTCTATTTTGGCATTAATAAAGTAAAATATATTATAGGAATGGTTAATTTTACAGGTATTGTGCTCCATAAGCCACCGAACTCATAATGAAGATATAATTTTAGGATATGGTTCTGAGATGGTTAAAGAATTTAAAAAAGCGAAACAAAACTACTTACAACAATAGTTCATTATTGCTAATCTCAATAATTATCTAGACGATGTGGAAATTAATTTTCCCGTTCACTTCTTTTGTGTACTAATTGGAATCTCAAACCTTTTTACTAAATTGAAGTTCTAATTTTTTTTGCTTCTCACACCTATATGGAAGATATTATTTTCTTAAAATTTTGAATAACTAACTGTAAAAAAGATATTGTCATCAACTTAAAAAACAAATCAAAATGAAAATTGCTACTGCAGATATTTGGGATGATTACATGGCAGATGTAAAACTGTTAAATGTAGAGCTAAAAAATTACGGGAAGAAAACAGCCTTTTATGGAGAAATCGTTACTCTTAAGCTATACGAAGACAATTCCATTCTAAGGAAAACCTTGGAAGAAAAAGGGGTTGGAAAAGTTTTGGTCGTTGATGGTGGTGGTTCTAAAAGATGTGCACTACTTGGAGATAATATTGCGACATTAGCCATAGAAAATGGTTGGGCGGGGATTATTATATATGGTTGCATTAGAGACTCTAAAGTCATAAAGACATTGGATATCGGTGTAAAAGCCATAGGAACTTGCCCAGTAAAAAGTGCAAAAAGAAATGTTGGTTTAAAAGGTGAAACACTTTTAATACAGGGAACCGAAATAGTTCATGGCGGCTATATATATTCTGATGAAGACGGAGTTTTACTTTCGAGAAAAAAATTGTTGTAGCTCCTTATTTAAAATTGAAAATGTATAAACCATCCTTATGTCCTAAGAATTCATGCACAAAACCCACTTAATCAGAATTAATCTTAAGAGAATATCGCAATGAACAAAATAGTTGTTATAGCTGCCTTGTTTCTATGTCTAGGATGTCACAATAACCATCACGAAACAGCTACAGACCAATTAAAAGAACACAGTGATAAACACCATGGAGATAAACATGCGAAGAAGCATGGCCCAGCTAATGAGTTTATGCACCAAACTCCCGTAAAGGATTTAATTGAACGGTTCGAATCGCCTGAAAGAGATGATTATCAAAAACCTGAAAAAGTATTGAATTATTTAGGTGATTTACAAGGATACAAAATAATGGATATTGGTGCTGGTTCTGGCTACTTTTCCGTGAAGTTGGCAGAAAAAGGAGCAACAGTTATTGCTGCCGACGTGGATGACGAATTCCTAAATTTTATACAAGACCGAATCGACACTGATAATTTAAAGCATATAGAAACTCGCAAAATACCTTACAACTCCCCTAACCTTAAAGAAAGTGAAGTCGATATGGTACTAATAGTTAACACCTACCACCATATAGAAAATAGAAGCGATTATTTTTCAAAAGTAAAAATGGGAACCAAAGAGGATGGAGAATTGGTAATTATTGATTTCTTTAAGACAGAAGCGCCTGTGGGTCCACCAGCCAATCACAAAATATCTATTGATGTTGTAATAGCAGAGCTAAAAGAAGCAGGCTATACCAACTTTGTGGTTAATGTGGATTTATTACCCTATCAGTATATCATTAAAGCCAAGTAAAGAAAAGGCAAATTTCAGCAATTTAATCTTATGGTATATTAAGAACAATTACTACTGAAAATACCTAATAACTCTTCAAGGTGAAGCCAAAGGTTAAAAATTGGTCTTCGCGTTTTTGGCCTTCTACAACAATACTCTCAAAGGTATGAAGGTAATTAATCTTAAAGTTGAGGAACTTCCAAATAGGGAATTCAAGACCAAAATCGGCTTGCCAACGGTAATTGTTAGTTTCCTCTAAAGACGGTTGTATATAACTTTCGTGGGTAATGATGACTTTTTCTTTAAAGAGGTGGTATTTACCGTTCACCCAAACCGTACCACGGAAGGTGTTAATTTCGTCACTACTATCGTAATCATCGATATTAAAATCGGTATTATCAAAATTGGTTTGTTCGTACTCACTAGTGAGCGAAAACTTGAGCCAGTTTTTATTCTTTTTATAAGCTTGCCAAGTAAATCCAGCTCCTATCAACGATCGCGAGCTGATTTCTCGTCTAAAATTGGTACTTAAAAAGCCTAAAATCTGTGGATAAATTTTTTTCTCAGGATTGAAATATAAAAAGTTGAGGCTTAAAAAATCGGCATCTGCCTTTTCTTTACCAAACTCTTGGTAGACATACGAGTTTTGGGTCTTCACCACCCATTTTTTCCAAGGCTTATACGTGACACCAGATTTAGCTCTAAAAATTAAGGTTTCTACATTACCACCTTGCCAAAAACCGGTTAAGGATAAATCGGCTTTAATCTTTAGCGAATCACTTTCATTGATTTGTGCCGACAACAACAGAGGGAACCACAATAAAATGCATACTATCTTTTTCATGCCACAGTAACTGAAATTATACTTCCAAATACAATGCGAAGATATTTAATTGCCAAGGATTACCCTTAAATGGCCTTAAAATTTTACGATAACGTTTTCTTTAGAGGGAGATTAAGGTTTGCCCTCATTTAATAACTCAGCCACGAAGTTTTCAAATTCGGTTTTAAACTCAGTGTATTTTTCTCCAGTAGCCGGACCATTAAAACCAGTGTGTATTTTACGAACCTTTCCCTTTTTATCAATAAAAATGGAGGTTGGGTATGATAACACATGATTCAACATCGGCAATTTTTCCTGAGCCTTGGTTTTATTCGAGGTGCCAAACTGTGCCAAAAGTATTGGGTAGTCAATACCAATTTTAGATTGTAAACGGTTAATACGGCTATATGCGGTTTCCTTATCCTTGGCATATTCAAAGGCCAAGGCAATAAACTCAACATCCTTACCCTTGTTCTTTTGGTAATAATCAGCGTAGTATTTGCTTTCATCCAAACAGTTTGGGCACCAAGTGCCCATAATCTGTACAATGACCACTTTGTCTTTAAATCGATAGTCCTTTAGGCTTACCATTTCATCAGACGTATTAGGGAATGTGAAATCAATACTATCGTAACCTTCCTTTAAAAAGGTAAGTTCATTAGCACTAGGCAATTCATAATTTTCATTGCGTTTGCCTACAAAAGGTTCTTTCCAGTGATTCCCAGAATAAAAAGTACCTTCCATAGTGGAATCGCTTACTTTTGCCGTGAATAAAAAAGCATGTGCACCATCGAAGGTGGAAAGTTTCATAGTATCACCATCCATTACACCTTCAAGATAACGGTAATCACCAGTTGTGGTTCTAAAAGTACCCGTAACTTTTTCACCTTGTTGCTCAAATATCCCTTTAGCGATATATTCATCACCTTCAATACCTTGACTAAATACAGTTTCCCAAACTCCCGAGACATCAAATTCTGGCTTTGTAGATGCTTCAAATCGAAGTGCAGGGCTAGGTCTACCATATTCAGCAAAAAACGGCACTACGCGATCTAAGCTTTCTTTAATAAAGCTTCCCTTTAGGTTATCACCATGAAATGTAGCTGCTATATAACCTTCAAATACTGGTGTAGTAATAAAAATTGAATCGTTACGATATTCAATTTCGTCCACCTCTATGACTTCTTCGGCATTAAATATTTTTAACTTGTTTTCTGATTCTACTTCAAAAACAAAGGGTAATTCTTCATTATCTTGAACTTCTAAAACAGCTCGGTAAGTTCCAACTTTTAACTTATTCGCTTTAGCTGTTTCATTTTTACAAGAAATCGCAATCAACACAACCAAAAGACCTAAAAAATATCGCATCATAATATGGGTTTGTATGAAGTTCGAAATAACAACATTTACCTTACATAAAAAAGCAAAGCTTCATTTCATTTAGCGACAAGTATTTTTATCTTTGTAGCTTCATTGAACTGAAATTATGAAGATATCATTCAACTGGCTTAAGCAGTTTATAAAGATAGATTGGGACGCTGAAAAAACTGGTGAACTACTTACGGATCTTGGCTTAGAAATAGAGGGAATTGAACGTTACGAATCCGTAAAAGGTGGATTAAAAGGTGTTGTGGTTGGTGAAGTCTTAACCTGTGAGCAACATCCTAATGCCGATCGCCTAAAAGTCACCACAGTGAACATTGGAGATGACGAACCTGTACAGATTGTTTGCGGTGCGCCTAATGTTGCAGCAGGACAAAAAGTGCCTGTAGCGACTATTGGCACTACCCTATATTCTGCTGATGGTGAAGCATGGAAGATCAAAAAAGGAAAGATTCGTGGTGAGGAAAGCTTTGGTATGATTTGCGCTGAAGATGAATTAGGTCTTGGTGAATCGCACGATGGGATTATGGTTTTAGACAAAAAACTCAAAGTAGGCACACTAGCAGCGGAAATCTTCGATATTGAGAATGATGATGTCTTTGAAATTGGTTTAACACCCAATCGTGCCGATGCTATGAGCCATTATGGTGTAGCACGCGATTTGAAAGCTGGTCTGTTACAAAAAGAAATTGCGCTAGAGCTCATTACACCATCGGTAATGTCGTATCACGTAGACACAAGATCCTTAAAGATTGATGTGGACGTTAAGGACAAAGAAAAATGTCCACGCTACTGCGGAGTGACGATTTCTGGTGTTAAAGTGGAAACATCTCCTAATTGGTTGCAGCATCGACTGAAGTCCATTGGCTTATCACCCATCAACAATATTGTAGATATTACCAACTATGTGTTACACGAACTGGGGCAACCTTTGCATGCCTTTGATGCCAATAAAATTTCAGGTAATAAAGTTTTAGTAAAAACCTGCAAGACTGGTACTAAGTTTACTACACTTGATGAAACAGTTAGAGAATTACATGAGGATGATTTGATGATCTGTGATGCTGAAAAACCGATGTGCATTGCTGGTGTTTTTGGTGGTATCGATTCTGGTGTTACCGAAAATACGGTGAATATATTCCTGGAGAGTGCTTATTTTGACCCTGTGAGTATTAGAAAAACAGCCAAGCGCCATGGACTAAATACGGATGCATCATTTAGGTTTGAAAGAGGTGTTGATCCTAATATCACCGAATATGCGCTAAAACGCGCTGCTTTGTTGATAACTGAAATTGCTGGTGGGGAAATTACAAGTGATATTTCGGATGCTTACCCAAATAAAATCGAAGATTTTCAAGTGCGCTTAAGTTTTGAGAATGCTAAGAAATTAATTGGTGAAGAGATTCCTAGAGAGACCATCAAAAGTATTTTAACATCCTTAGAAATAAAAGTGAATAACGTTACTGAAACCGGATTAGGACTTACTGTACCGGCTTACAGAAATGACGTACAGCGCGAAGCTGATATTATTGAGGAAATCCTAAGAATTTACGGTTATAATAACATCGGCACCACTGAAAAACTAAATGCTTCCATATCCAATTCCAATAGATTTGAAGACTATAAACTTCAGAATGTGATTGGCAATCAGCTAGCCTCACAAGGCTTTTATGAGATTATGGCAAACTCTTTAACGTCCCCTAAATACATTGAATTAAGTGAGGATTTACAATCAGAACACAATGTTCAGATATTAAATCCGTTAAGTAATGATTTGGAAGTGATGCGCCAGTCGCTATTATTCTCTGGGTTAGAAGCGGTATCTCACAACATCAATAGAAAGCGTAATGACTTAAAGCTATTTGAATTTGGTAAAACATATCATCAATACTCAGAAAACCGCAAAGAGCACAAACACTTATCGCTATTTGTTTCTGGAAATAAAACCGAAAAACGTTGGAATTCTGAAACAAAATCTAGCAACTTTTTCTATCTAAAAGGGATTATTGAAACTGTTTTACAGCGTTTAGGTTTAAACCGTTTAAAATCTGCACCAACCAATTCTGGGGTTTTAAGTGAAGGGATGAGCCTTTCACTTGGAAAGAAAACCTTGGTCAATTTTGGATTGGTAAAGAAATCAGTGTTGAAACACTTTGGCATTTCGCAAAATGTACTATTTGCCGATTTTAATTGGGACAATGTCTTGGAAATGGCACAGCATAACAAGATTAAGTTTAGTGAGATTCCGAAATATCCTGAAGTACGCAGGGATTTTGCACTATTGCTAGACAATGCTGTGACTTTTGAAGATATCCACACCATAGCTAAACAAACTGAAAAACAATTGCTTAAAAATGTAAATTTATTTGATGTTTACGAAGGCAAGAACCTACCTGCTGGTAAAAAGAGTTATGCGGTGAGCTTCACCTTACAAGACGAACATAAAACCTTAACTGATAAACAGATTGATAAGATAATGTCTAAGCTACAGGCTAATTTTGAATCCAAGCTTGGTGCAGAATTACGATAAACATTATCATTTTCTTTACACTTATCACAAACCCTTTTTTTATTTTTAACAAAACTTAAAACATCAAAAAATGGCAAATGTAACACTTGGAGGTACTCCAGTAGAAACAATAGGAAACTTACCGGCAATTGGTAGCAAAGCACCTGATTTTAAACTCACAGGTACGGATTTAACAGACAAAACCAACGCTGATTATACAGATGTACGATTGGTATTAAACATTTTCCCAAGTGTTGATACTGGTACTTGCGCACAATCTATAAGGACATTCAACGAAAAGGCAAGTCAATTAGATAACACTAAAGTATTATGCATTTCGAAAGACCTTCCTTTTGCTATGGCGCGCTTTTGTGGTGCCGAAGGTATAGAAAATGTAGAGAGCTTATCTGATTATAAAACAGGTCAGTTCGGTAATGACTACGGATTAACGTTTACCACTGGTGCCTTTGAAACATTACTATCGCGATGTATCGTTGTTATTGATACAGACGGTACGATTCTACATACGGAACAGGTTTCTGAAATTGCAGATGAACCTAACTATGATGCTGCTATTGAGAGTCTAGCATAACTTTTTATGCAAAAAAAAGAACCCTTTATTGTCAATAGGCTTAAAAGTGTAGGTTTTGCCTTTAAGGGCATGCTCATTCTTATAAGAACAGAGTCTAGCATAAAAACACAAGTCCTTATTGCTATTGCCGTGACTATTGCTGGTTTTTATTTTGAGATTTCTTCAACGGAATGGATGGTACAAATCGCTATGATAGGATTGGTTATGAGTATAGAAGGTGTTAATACAGCGGTTGAATATATAGCGGATTTTATTCATCCCGATCATCATCCAAAAATTGGACTAATTAAAGATATCTCTGCTGGTGCAGTTTTTATTGCCGCTGTAGTTGCTGTTATCGTTGGCTGTATCATCTATTTTCCTAAACTTTTTTAATACCAAAACCATTCAAATAAACGTTACAAAAGAGTGGCTTTATTCCACTTTTAATTTAATAGTACATCTTAAAATGAAGTTGTTGGTGCTAATTCTTTTTCTAGGCTATTTCTTAATGGGTTGCAATGCTAAAACTAAAGATACTGTTATCATCGAGACTATTGAAATAACCAAGGATACTATAGATACTATCGAAAAAGACACTTTGAATATCTCAAAGGATTTTGTTTTAGGGAAATTCGATTACAAAGTTGATTCTACATTTGTAAAGGTGAGCACAAAGTATGCAAACAAAACGATTTATTTAAAAGACGAAGTTTACAGAGCGTTTCTGCAAATGTGTGATGCTGCTACCAAAGACGGTATTTCATTCAAAATCATTTCTGGAACTCGGAATTTTTATGAACAAAAAGCGATTTGGAAACGCAAATGGAGTGCGTATAAAAATCTTAATCCAAAAGAACGTGCTTTGAAAATTTTGGAATATAGCTCTATGCCTAGTACATCGCGACATCACTGGGGAACTGATATTGATTTGAATAGTTTAAATAATTCGTATTTTAACAGCGGAAAAGGATTAAAAGAGCACAAATGGTTAATGGCTAATGCCAATAGTTTTGGTTTTTATCAAGTTTATACTGAGAAAACTAATGGTAGAACGGGATACCAATTAGAAAAATGGCATTGGTCGTATTTACCTTTAGCAAGTCAATATCTAGCATTTTACAATGCCAATATTGGCGAAAAGGATATATCAGGATTTAAAGGCTCGGAATTAGTCTCGCAGCTTCATATCATTGAAAATTATGTGAATGGCATTTCTGAAAAAGCGATAAATTATAATTAAACTTCCGTTTTGTTGGAAGATATATATGGCAAAAAAAACAACTAAAAAGCAAAGAGCTACCAAAGCAAAGGCTAAGCCCAAAACAAGATTAAGAAAGCCTTCTTTTAAGTTATCAAATCAACAGAAGCTTATTTTTGGAAGCTTATTGATTATACTGGGTGTTCTACTTTTTATCTCGTTTTTATCTTTCATTTTCACTGGGAAGGAAGATCAAAGTGCACTCAGCACTTTCCCAGAACGCTCAGACGCTTATAAAAACTGGGCAAGTCAATTGGGCGCCTGGATTAGCGAACTATTTATAAGTAAGGGATTTGGTTTACCTTCGTTTATATTCTCAGGTTTAATTTTTCTGTCAGGTGTTTATGTTACTCTAAATCTAAAGAAAACAAAACTAAGAAAGCATTGGGTTTGGGGAACTCTAATTGTTATATGGCTCTCTATATTCTTTGGTTTTTTTACTCACAAATACGATATGTTAGGTGGTACCATAGGTTTTGAAATGAATCATTTCTTTCAAGATTATATAGGTAAAATTGGCACTGCTTTATTATTGTTATTTGGACTTATTGCCTATTTAGCAATTAGGTTTAAGGTTACTGGTGATACCTTTGTCAATATATTTCGCAGTGCCAAAAAAGATTTGAAGAATGACTCGTCTTTAAATTCTGAAAATGAACAACCGCCTATTGTTGTCGATAACAGTCTTACCGAAGAAGCTGAAGCTATAAAATCTGCGTTTGAAATTCAACTCGACAAACAAGAACCAACAATAAGCAACCACTCTAAACCTAAAGAGGGTACTGAAAGTCTTAAGATAGAGATCGATAAAAAAGCAATTGACACATCAGGTTTAAAGGTTGAAGTTGAAGCGGTCGCTGAGGAAAAGTCTGAAACGGACAATCTTGCGGATAAATTGGTTGAAGATTTTGGACAATTTGATCCTACACTGGAATTGAGCAACTATCAATTTCCACATTTAGACTTACTCAAAAAATATGATAATGAAGGTATTTCTATTGACCAAGAAGAGCTTGAAGAAAATAAAAATCGTATTGTAGAAACCTTAAACAATTATAAAATAGGGATTACAAGCATTAAAGCGACTATTGGCCCAACGGTGACGCTTTATGAAATCGTTCCGGATGCAGGAATTCGAATTTCAAAAATTAAAAACCTTGAGGATGATATTGCTTTATCCCTTTCGGCATTGGGAATCAGAATCATTGCACCTATTCCTGGCAAAGGTACTATTGGTATTGAAGTTCCTAATAAAAAAGCCACCATTGTCTCTATGCGTTCGGTGATAGCCTCTCAGAAGTTTCAGCAATCCAAAATGCAGTTACCAATTGCCTTTGGTAAGACCATTAGCAATGAAACCTTTGTCGTTGATTTAGCCAAAATGCCACATTTGCTTATGGCTGGAGCCACAGGGCAAGGAAAATCTGTTGGTTTAAATGCTGTATTAACATCACTGTTGTATAAAAAACATCCGGCGGAAGTAAAGTTTGTACTTGTCGACCCAAAGAAAGTGGAGTTGACTTTATTCAATAAGATAGAACGTCACTATTTAGCTAAGCTTCCAGATAGCGAAGACGCCATAATTACCGATAATACCAAGGTTATAAATACACTGAATTCGTTGTGTATTGAGATGGACAATCGCTATGATATGCTCAAAAATGCATTTTGTAGAAACATTGCAGAGTATAATGCCAAGTTTAAAGCTCGAAAACTTAATCCAAATGACGGTCATAAGTTTTTGCCCTACATTGTACTAGTAGTTGATGAATTTGCTGACCTTATCATGACTGCTGGCAAGGAGGTAGAAACACCAATCGCTAGATTAGCGCAATTGGCACGTGCCATTGGCATCCACCTTATTATCGCTACACAGCGCCCTTCGGTAAATGTCATTACAGGTATTATAAAAGCGAATTTTCCGGCACGTATCGCATTTAGAGTGACTAGTAAAATTGATTCGCGTACCATCTTGGATGGTTCTGGCGCAGATCAGTTGATTGGTCGTGGTGATATGCTCTATACGCAGGGTAACGACTTAATACGACTTCAATGTGCGTTTGTAGATACACCAGAAGTTGAAAGAATTACAGAGTTTATTGGCAGTCAAAAAGCGTATCCAGATGCACATTTATTACCAGAATATGTTGGTGAAGAGGGTGGCACAAATCTTGATATAGATATCTCAGATAGAGATAAGTTATTTAGGGAGGCCGCAGAAATCATTGTGACAGCACAACAAGGTTCGGCTTCTTTATTGCAACGTAAACTAAAACTGGGTTATAACAGAGCAGGAAGATTAATAGATCAATTAGAAGCCGCAGGTATAGTTGGTCCTTTTGAAGGTAGTAAAGCTAGGCAGGTATTAGTGCCAGATTTAGTAGCTTTGGATCAATTATTAGAAAATGAAAAACCATAACATTACAACATAGACAAACAAAATGAAATCTAAGATTCACAAACGCAATAAGAAAAATAGAAATCTTGTGAGTAAAAGAGTATTTATTCTAGTATTTTTAGGATTAGGAATGATAGGTTTTGCCCAGAGTGATGCAAAAGCAGAGGCTCTACTTGATGAGGTAGGCAGCAAAATCAAAACTTATAGAAACATAAGTTTGGACTTTAAATACGAGCTTAATAATGTAAGCGAAAACATTAAGCAAGAGACAAGAGGTGATGTAGTTATTGAAGGAGAAAAGTACAAGCTTAATATTTTGGGAGTAACTAGAATTTATGATGGTAAGACCTTATATACAATAAGTCCTGAAGATGAAGAAGTTACCATTTCATCAGATAACACGGAAGATGAAGGTACTATAACTCCGAGTAAAATGTTATCATTTTATGAAGAAGGTTATACATTTAAAATGGATATCGTTCAAAATGTAAAAGGCCGAAAGATTCAATACGTTAAATTGAGTCCTATGGATACCAATTCTGAAATAAAACATGTGTTATTGGGTATTGATGCAACTACCAAACACATCTACAATCTTATTGAAGTCGGTAAAAATGGAACGAAAACAACATTAACTGTTAATTCTTTTCAAACCGATCAGCCTATCTCAAAAACCTTATTTACATTTGACGAAAGTAAATACCAAGATTACTTTATAAACAGAATCGATTAAGGTTTTAAACGCTTATATGTGAAAATACTTGATAGGTACATACTTATCACATTTTTAAGGACGTTTTTTAGCGTCTTTATTATATTCATGTTCATCTTTGTACTGCAAGGGGTTTGGCTCTATATTTCTGAACTCGCTGGCAAAGACTTGGATATTTCTGTTACAGCTAAATTCATTCTGTATTATATCCCAAAACTTATTCCCTTGGTGGTGCCCTTAACGATTTTATTATCGTCCATAATGGTATTTGGGAATTTTGCCGAGAATTATGAGTTTGCAGCAATGAAATCCACAGGGATTTCTCTACAACGTGCCATGCGAAGTCTCAGTGTTTTTATCTTTGCTCTTGGTGTAGCTTGCTTCTTTTTTGCAAACAACGTTATTCCTTGGGGAGAGTATAATTTTTACAACTTAAGAAGAAATATTGCTAAGGTAAAGCCTGCTTTAGCAATTGCCGAAGGACAGTTTAACGAAATTGGCAACATTAACATAAAGGTTAATAAAAAATCTGGAGATAGAGGCCAATATCTCGAAGGCGTCGTAATGCATCAAAAGAGTTCGTCAAGATCAGGAAATTATAAAGTAATAGTTTCAGAAAAAGGGGAACTAATTAGCACAACAGATTCGAATATTTTACAATTACAATTAATCAATGGTAATTACTATGAAGAAATTGTAAATAGAGATGCACGCAAAAATCAAAATAAACCTCATGCCAAAAGCTATTTCGACACCTATACCATTAATGTTGATTTAGAAATCTTAAACTCTGAAGATCTTGATGAAAAAAATTATAAGGATCGTTATAGTATGTTGACGATTCAACAACTCACTAAACAAATAGATACCTTAAAAAAGGAAAGGGATAAAGATTATGGGGCTTTATCTACTACGCTTTATAATCGTACCACTTATAAATCACTTAACCGCAATATTAAAAAAGCAAAAAAAGACACTTTGTACACTGGTGAAATCCTTGATCTATTCGGTGCAAATAACAAAGTTCAAATTGTAAATTTAGCTATAAATTCAGCAAACAGTACAACTCAAATTTTAGAGTCCAATAAGAAAAATTTTGAGTCTAAAACTATTTGGTTAAATAAACATATTATTTCATTTCATGATAAGTTTGTATTAGCTTTTGCATGTATTATACTATTTTTTGTGGGAGCGCCATTAGGTGCATTAATCCGTAAAGGGGGAATAGGTTTGCCTATGGTTATTGCCATAGTATTATTTTTAACCTATCATTTCTTTGGAATCTTTGCCAAGAATAGTGCAGAAAAAGGGAGCTTTAGTCCCATAATTGGCGCTTGGCTCTCAACAGCAGTAATGTTACCTTTAAGTATCTACTTAACTACAAGAGCTACCAATGATAAAGGTGTCTTTCAGTTTGATGCTATTTTAGTACCATTAAAACGAGCATTCACACCAAAAAACAGATTACAACTTTCAGAAAGTGAAACCAAATCCTATAACTATTACAAAAGGTATTCGGTTGAAGAATTGGTAAACGTTATTAAACAGCAAGGTGAATATGACCTCGATAAAAAACCTAAGGAAATAGCGCTACATAACTTATTGAATAGAAATATTCCACTCGAAAAATTAATGGAAGAAGGACTAGATGTCGATAAAAAACTTATTCGTGGAAAGCATTTATTAAAAGATTATAAAGATTACTCAAAAACAAGCTTAGTCAGCTTTATTGTTGGAGGAGCTTTGCTGGGATTACACTTTATTTTTAAAAACAATAAATTACCTGTAGCAGCTGATGCTTCGCTTAGCTTAAGTATAATAGCCTTTATCTTTTTTGCCATTTATGTCGTTGTTGATGCTTATGTTTATTCAAATTTTTATAAAACCATTGGTCAAAAAGACAAGCGTATCAACCCATTTCTTTTAATATTATCGCTACCACTCTATCCATTAAAGTATATTATTCTTAGAAATAAGATAGAGCACGACTTCTATCAAAGTTGTATTCAGAATATAAAATAAGCGTATCTTTGCTACGTATAAATCCATTGTGATGACCGTAAATTCCATGAATACCCAAACCAAACTAAACACTATTGAAGAGGCTATTGAAGATATTCGTCAAGGTAAAGTGATTATTGTCGTGGATGATGAAAATCGTGAAAATGAAGGCGACTTCTTAGCTGCAGCCGAAAAAGTGACTCCAGAGATGATCAATTTTATGGCTACGCATGGTAGAGGTTTAATCTGTACTCCACTTACCGAGCATCGTTGTGAAGAATTAGAACTCAATATGATGGTAAGGAACAATACGGATCCCATGGAAACGGCTTTTACAGTTTCAGTAGATTTAAGGGGAAATGGTGTAAGCACTGGTATTTCTGCCAGTGATAGGGCAAAAACAGTAAAAGCACTAGTTAATAGAGATACCAAAGCTTTTGAACTGGCAAGACCTGGTCATATTTTTCCTTTGGTAGCCAAAGAAGGTGGTGTCCTAAGACGTACAGGCCATACGGAAGCGGCTATCGATTTTGCTCGTTTGGCTGGTTTTGAACCAGCAGGTGTTATAGTGGAAATAATGAATGAGGACGGTACCATGGCGCGCTTACCAGAACTTATGGAAGTAGCCGAAAGGTTTGATTTAAAAATTGTATCCATCGAAGACCTTGTTGCTTATCGTATGGAGTACGATTCTTTAATTGAGAAAAAAGAAGACTTTGATGTTGAAACACGCTTTGGAAAGTTTAGATTAAGAGCGTATCTACAGACTACTAATAATCAGGTTCACATTGCTTTGACTAAAGGAACTTGGACATCTGATGAAACCGTATTGACAAGGGTAAATGCCACTTTGGTTAATAATGATATACTAGGTACACTGACCAATAATGCTGATAAGAAGTTAGATGATATGTTTAATGCCATCAATTCTGAAGGAAAAGGAGCCCTAATTTTTATAAATCAGCAAGCCCAATCGATGAATCTTCTCTCACGCCTAACGGTCTTAAAAGAAAATCAGGTAGAGGGCAAATTAGTAAAAGCGCCAAGAATTCCTATGGATAGTAAAGACTTTGGTATTGGTGCCCAAATACTTCACGACTTAAAAATAAGTAAGCTTAGATTGATGTCTAATAGCCTACAAACCAAACGCGTTGGTATGATTGGTTATGGCTTGGAAATTGTGGACTACGTTAATTACTAATCGATTAATATCCGTTTACTTACCGAACGATTTTCTGAATTAATTTTTAATATATAAATACCAGAAGTTAAATTACCAATATCAATTTTTTTGGTACTCCTTTTACTTTTAATCATAAGTTGGCCTAAAGTATTGTAAAGCTCTATATAGTCTATTGGTTCATCTGTTTTTATATTGATATAATCTGATGTTGGATTAGGGTATATATTAAATTTATCTTCAAGAACCTCATCAGTTCCCAAATTATTTTGATAAACACGTACATAATCTATAACCATAGCACTTTCAGTAAAACTAGAATCTATAGTACCTGCAAAACCACCCATGGCCACATTCAATATTAAATACTGTTCTAAATCAAATGGCCAAGTATCAGCATCCTTAACAGCAGGATTATAGGTATAATACCCAACATCGTCTATCATAAAGGTTATTTGGTTGGGTGACCAATTCATGGAATAGACATGAAAATCATTAGCTACATCTGCCAATGGAAAGGTTTCGGTATTTACGGTATTACCAAAACTAGAAGGTGTATGTATGGCACAACTCACTTCATTAGTAGCATGTAAGCCATGCTCCATAACATCCAATTCGCCGCAAGCAGGCCAAGTTGTAGTACCAAAACCTTGAGTTTGCCAATAAGCACCAGTCTCATTAATATTTTTACCAAGTGTCCATATAGCAGGCCAAGTACCATTACCTGCTGGTAATTTTGCCCTAACATCTACCCTGCCATACGTAAAGGCAAACTTAGAATTTAACCTTGCTGAAGTATAATTTAAGGTCACTCCATCTTGGGTTAAGTTTTCGTTCTTAGCCACTATGTTTAAGAAGCCATTTTCTACAAATGAATTATCCAAACGATCCGTATAGTGCTGCTCTTCTCCATTAAACCACTGGCCTCCATTTGGTCCAAATGTTTGATGATACCACTTTGTCCCATCAACTACTTCTGGAATAGAGCTGTCAAACTCATCAGACCACACCAAATCTGTATAAATCACATCGAGTTCATGAGGGTCACTTGCAGCAGAACCGTTATTAATATCATCTATACGAAATGCACCTGGTATGTTGCTTCCATCATCTATTCTAATCACCAACCTGCTGTACGTGCCACTTCCACCAACCGTTGAAAAATCAAAAGTGAGGTTTGACCAATTATTTTGATTTGATGGTACGGCAACACTAACCTCTACGTCGGGATTTGTACCATTCTCTAATTTAACAACAACCATATGAGTATTTGGGTCAAAGGCATAGAATCGCATTGTAATTTCATCCTCTGTATCTAAATCAATTGGTTGGGATAAATCAATATAATGGCCTTGTTCGGATGTAGAACCTGAGCGGAAAAACTCTCCTGTAGGATTATTGGAATCTGTTGGAGATGGTACAATAGTGAATGTACTGCCGCCCCAAACATTAAAATTATGCGAACTGTCTGAGAAATCGATTGGCATCTGCTGTGAAAACAACAAACTTATTGAGAAAAAAAATATTAGCAGGTAATTTAACTTCATAGAATCTATTTTTGTCTAAAAATAGAAATACTATAAACTAATCACTAGAAATTGACCTATACAAAAACTGTACAGACGAGCTATTTAAATCCTATATACTCATCTTGAGCATCGAGAATTTCCTTAACATAAGCTTTGTACTCAGGGTAATCTTCTGGGGATATATCTTCTATTGAAGTGTTACATCTAATTGAAACTTTCAACTGACTTGGCTTAGGCTTATCATAAGTAATATTGTAAAAATGATTTTTGAATGAAAAAGCCTTACTCTCTGGTATTTCAACGAAAGACTTATCGCCCTCTAAATCAATAATGTAATCTGTTGTATAGATGTCCACATACTCATATTGAATATAATCGATTGGAAAATTTCGTTTTTCAAGCTGAATAATTGAGCTTTCATAGGGATGTGTAATAATAGGTAACTGTAAAATTTTAATTGAACCTATACTATTTAATTTCTTATTGATTGTTAAATCAGACGTATATGAAATCATTTTATCATCATTCTTATTATCTATTTGAGACACATCATTTAATGTAAAATCATCGAATATTTTACCTTTATAATCATCCAAAATAGATTTTTTAATCACCTCAGGATTGGGTTCATCAAATACTTGATTATAGTAAGATGCATTATGTCCTTTAACCTTAGACGTTATAAGCAGATTCATATTTTTTTCTGTAACCCCAACAACTACTATATTATTAATCTCCGATTTATCCCTAGCAATATTGTCTAAATGAAATAATTCATATTGTATTTTAGCTTCTTGGGAATCAAATGGTATTTCTAGTGCCGTTGCTCCACGCAAACTCGTAGGAAGTGATTTATAAGGTAAGTATTTATCCGTCAATTCTAAAAACTGTTCTTTGCCATCAATGATGACCTTGACGATGCAATGATTAAAATTGGTACTCGGTAAAACCATATCATTTCTTCCGTAATCAGATGTAAGTATTAATACAAGATTTGACTTTAAATCTGCCATTTTGGCCAGAGTGGTAAATAATGTTGAAAAATCCTTACAATCCCCCAATTTGGTATTTATGGTTTTTGAGGGCTTTTGCGGTATAAAACCACTTTGCCTAAAGTTGACATAGCTATAATTAAAGTCCGAAGTCACATAATTATAAATAATTTTGGCTCTTTCATCTTCACTCAAATTTTTATGGCCATTGGGAAACAATTTCTTAAACTCAGATTTAACCAAATCATTAACCTCTATTCTAGAACGTACCAAATCAGAATACCATTCCGAAACTTCATTCCAATCATTGATTGTGCTAAAATGCAAGTACCCCACTTCATCGACAGAGTTTGGCATATAGTCCTCTGCAAAAGGTAGCGTAGTCGGACTATCTAATTCCCATTGATAAAGCGTATATTCTTTTCTCTTATCAATCTTAGGTCGCAAATCACCATTGACAAACTTATAGTTGAGCTTTCGAGAATTTGGAATTAAAACTTTTGCCGAAGACTTTACAATAGGGTGAAAAGAGAAAAATTGATACTTATCGGAAATATCCTTATAGAAATGGCCTGTGGTTGACGTAGTTCCTTCATAATCAATATAGACGATATCACCTAAACTTATATCTGTAAAAACAAGACTTGAACCGCTTTTGTCCGCAGGCACAATATTGCCATTTGGTTTAATGAGTTCTGATTTTGTAATAGTATAAGATCCCGTTAGACCCAAGTTGTATTCTTTAAATGTATCTATACCACTATTTGATGTAATCTCATAAATATAGATGTAGCGATACTTAAAACCTCCCTCTTTATAAATTTCGATATAACTATCATCCAGAAGAATATTAAATCCATAATTATTGGATTTAATTTTGTTTCTGTTCACCTTTACAAAACCATAAACATCGTCCAAAACCAATTCTTTTATATTATCAGGTTTATTGGATAAATCCGAAATCTTTTTTCTTAAACCAGAATCGCCACTATTATGCGTCAAAGCCTTTTTGTAATATTTTAAGGCTTCATTAGGCTGGTCTAATTGTCTTAGTATATCTCCTTTAAATTCCATGGCGACAAAACTGTAAGGGAAGTTTTCCAATAACTGATTGGCATAGGGCAATGCCTCTTTATACCTTTGATATTCAATCAGTTTATTTACTATTCTTTTAACATAAGCGTTATTTGACTTCAAATCGTCATAGTATTTTGTGATCAGTCCAATACATTTTTCCTTTTCATTTCTATCTTCGTAATATCTTAATAACTTATTTTCAGCCTCCATAGAGAAGGTTCTAGAAATCATCATCTCAAGCAACTCAATAGTTTTATCCTGATCTTGAAATACTTGGTCATAAAGGGAGATAAATGTGAGGTCAAAACTATTATTTCCGGCAGAGTTTTCATGAATAGCATCTAGTGCTTTACGAAGCTCAACAAGATTCTCCTTTCTAGCATAATAAAAGAAGTCCGCAGAAGCATGAAAAAGTTTGGAGTCAAAGGCCTTTTTTAGCTTATTAATATAGTCCTCAAAATCGGTCATGCTCATTCTGAGCAAGTCATTATAATTCGCCAACTTATTAAGTATTGGTAAATAATAATCAGGGTCGTCTCTTTCTATATTCTCATTTAATTCATTTATGGAGGTATCATCATTTTCAAGGTTATAGGTGGTTATTAGTGCCTTTCTCAAAAATGAACTTTCTGGGTACTTTTCATAATATGGCATAATTACAGCTCTTGCCTCATTATATCTTGAATTCCTTATATAGGTGTTGAAAAGAGCATAATGATAGAAAAAGTTCTCTTTATTTTTTTTAACTTTTTCTTTAAAATATAATTCAAAGTCATTCTCTTTAAACTCTGGCGACAGCGCTTGCAAATTCGAAGTATTATATTTGACAGGTTTACTAGAAATATTCAAACCCTTAATCGGCATTTTTAATTCATCGAAAACAGAAATTAAAAAATAGGAAGAAGAGTTGCTTTCGGCATTTTTAATAACTAAACGATTTGTGCCCTTCGGTAAATTTACCTTTAATTCGTACCCACTAAGATCTGTGCTAACATCTTTATCATTTTTAAAAATCTCGATATCATTCAAGAATATCTTAAATGCAGATCCACTTCCTATCCGTAAAATTACTCGTTGATCTACTGGAGATGTTATGAACGTTTGAGCATAATGTACTCCTGACCCATACTCAGCGTGATTTTCAAAAAATTGATAGGCTTGTCCCTTGCTTACTTTATCATACCATTTTAATGATCCATTACTCCTAGCGTCAAAAATCACATCATCGTCCGATTGCACTTCAGGTTTGTAGAACTTGTCAATCCCACTTTCATTTAAGTTTTCGAAAACACCACAATATTGCCAATCGTTGATACTATTTATTTTTTCGTTATCTGCATAGTACGATTCCCAGTCATTGAGATGACGCTTTACAACGGATTGCATATAGATTAATGCATCTTTTAAATCAACGTTTGTCACCCTATCTGGGGTTATATGATTTATGAGTTTAACATTTTGATTATTAAAACCGTTACTTATATAATCATCAAATATGAATGGATTACCCCAAAAAGCATATAAGAAATATTCAAAATCTTCCTGCTCTAAAAACTGCTCTACAAAACTCTCATTTCGCTCTAGCTTTCCTGCTTCTATTCTAGAAACTTCATTTAAAACCAGCCACTCGATGGTATTCTCTTCTTCTTCGTGAAGAATTTTAACGGCTTCCTCACGATTGTTTTTTAGGAGGTTATCCCAAAACGTATCATAGCTATTTTGAGCATTCGAATAAAAAATTGTGAGCAAAAAAATAAATAGGAAAAAATGTGATTTTTTCATTGAGAAGAGAGTTTGAAATTAAATTGATTGTATGATACTTACCATGCTTTCAGCTCTTGTTTTAACTTCCTCAGTTGTCCAAGATAATTTAATCAAACAAGAGATATTTCTGGAGATATAAGCATCTGATTGTTCAAAAGTCTTTGTGTCAAGGTATCGCAATCCATCTTTGACTTCTTTTGAAATAGGAAATAAAGATTTCAACTCTTTAAGGTGATCCCACTTTCTTATGTAATGCCAATTATTATCGTAATAGTGAAAACATCCATCGATACCATTATCCTTAAAAGCTTCGGAAACTTTTCTAGTTGTATCTAAATCAGGTAAGAAAAAATTTAAAAACGCATAGCTTTCTGTACCACCTTCAGGCACCCTCCTAAATTCAACTTCTGCAATTTGAGAAAGTGCTTCTCTAATGATTGTATAGTTTCTCCTTTGAATTTCGATAAACTCTGGCAATCTCTTAACTTGAGCCAAACCAACAGCAGCATTTAACTCAGATATTCTAAAATTATATCCTAAAAAAGGATGGGTTTCTGCACCACGATCATGACCTACATGATCATGGCCATGGTCTGAATAATGATCTGCGTTTATATAATAGTCCTCATTATTGGTGACAACAGCTCCACCTTCACCACAGGTAATGGTTTTTACAAAATCGAAAGAAAAACAGCCTACATCGGCAATGCTTCCTAAAGGTTGTCCTTTATAGCTTCCGCCTATGGCCTGACAAGCATCTTCAACGAATATCAAATCGTATTTATCGCAAACTGAACGTAAAGCATCCATATCACCCATACTCCCACACATCTGCACGATCATTACAGCCTTAGTTTTTGAGGTCACAGCCTCCTCTACAGCCTTAGGGTCTAAAGTCAACGTGTCGTCTATATCCACTAAAACCGGAACGGCACCCAGCATCATAATAGCTTCAAAACTCGCCACAAAGGTAAATGTTGGCATTATAACCTCATCACCTGCTCCAACACCAGCGGAAGCCAATGCTACTGTTACGGCTGCTGTACCACTAGACACCAATTGCACATGCTTAGAATTAAATGCTTTAGTAAGTTCTACTTCAAGTTCTTTAGCTTTCCAATGCCCTTTGCGCATACCATCAAATCCATAACGCATTAAAACACCATTGTCTAACACATCATTAACTTCTTTTCGTTCTAAATCACCGAATAATTCGAATCCTGGCATAAGTTTATACAGTTATATTCTTACAACAAATATAGCTTTTTGTAGACTTTTTAAGAGGGTTTATTTATAATTCTACTATAGTTTCAGATAAAGATTTTCTTACTTTTTTTAAATCCGCAAACATATCATCTTCTGCTCTGTAACCAACTGGAAACATTAAAACAGAACTCAATCCATATTGGTCTAAATTTAGAGCCTTATCAATTTCTTCAGGAATAAATCCCTCCATAGGGCAGCCATCTATGCCTTCAACGGCACAAACAGTCATAAGATTGCCAAGGGCGATATAAGCTTGCCTTGTCGCCCAATCGATCTTTTTGTCATAGGGCATTTCGTTTATTGTGGTTTTCAAACCCTGCTTAAAAGGCTCTAATACGGCATCTGGTGTATTTCGTATTTCTTTAACGGTGTTAAAATGTACATCAACATCAACTTCATCGATATTGTCTTGAATACAGAGAATTAGGAGATGTGAAGCATCAGCTACTTGCTGCTGACCAAATGAGTGCTCTACCAATTTTTTACGTTTTTCCCTATCTTCTACTATGACCATTTTTAATGTCTGTAGTCCATAGGATAAAGCGGTAAGATTAAAAGCTTCCTTTAAAGTCTGAATTTGTTCTTTTGACAGAACTTTTGTAGCATCAAATTTCTTAGTAGCATAGCGCCACTTTAATTTTTCTAAAATAGACATAGAATTTTTTTTGCAAAGATAATTAATAAGAAAAAGTTTTATAACAAAAAAACACTTCACCTTTTCTGTGAAGCGTGTTTTGGATGAGAATGAAGAGGGATTATATATCCTAAATGGTTATCCTAGACAAACATAAATCCACACAACGCTTTGCGCAGTTGGTTTTCCATTTTCATTCGCCTTCAAAAGCAAGTCTTTGTCAGTTCCAAAAATACAAAACCCAAAACTTTCGTTTCGGGTTTCTTTTGCGGAGAAAGAGGGATTCGAACCCCCGGAGGTGTGACCCTCGCTGGTTTTCAAGACCAGTGCATTCGACCACTCTGCCATTTCTCCGATTGCATACCAGCCCAACAAAAATGCTTTACCGTTCTGGCGGGTGCAAATATAAAACCCTTTTTGATGTTGCCAAAGGGTTTTTTTAGTTTTTTCAATTTAATGATGGTCATTGATTTTAAATAAAATTAGCAACATTAAATTAAGGATTGTATTTTCGGCACAATATATGTTATTAAAAACGTTATCATCACAAATCCATCTTTATGAAACATTATGCATTACTTGTAGTCGTTTTTTTAAGTGCGCTTAGCCTTGCGCAGAATAAAACAATAGCTATTGGTGAAAAACTGGTTTATGCAGCGTCTTACAATATGTCGGGATTGCTGACAGATATTGCACAGGTAAAAATGGAAACTAGTGAGGTTAAAACATCCAAGAGCTCTTTAATGCGTTTAAAATGTACTGCAACTACCTATAAGGATTGGGATGGTTTTTTTAAGATTAGGGATTTATACGAGAGTTATGTCAATCCAAAGACCTTAACACCATTTCTCTATAAGAGAGACATAAGTGAGGGTGGTTATTATAAATTTATGCAGTACAAGTATAACCATAAAGCCAAATTGGTAAATAGTTTAAAGCGTAAAAAAAGAAAAGACGGGACGACTTGGGACGAGAAGAAAAGTGTGAAAATCAAACCTGCAACTAAAGATTTAGTTAGTACTCTTTACTACATTAGGAACTTAGATATACATAAAGCTAGCCCTGGAGATCAGCAAAATTTTACGGTGCTGTTTGATAACGAAGAACATATAATCACATTAAAATATATAGGTAAAGAGACGATCTCTACAAAGCTAGGAAGAAAAGAATGCTATAAATTGGCTATAGTAGCCATAAAAGGAAGTGATCTTCTGAAAGGTAAAAATGACAACTTGCTTTGGCTGACTGCAGACGCAAATAAAATTCCGGTTTATGCTAAGTTTAAAATTCCTGTCGGAAATGGAGAGTTAAAGATTCAATCTGCTTCGGGTCTAAGAAATTAGTTTAAAATACGTTAGTAAAAAACACATCAGAATGATTAAAAAACTATTCATCATTTTAGGTTTTATAGCGGCAATTTTAGCTGTTATTTTAGCAGTTACTCCGCTTTCGAATTTGGCGATAGCTCCGATTATTGTGGCATTTATAAGTGGATTGGTAATACTCTTGGTCTCAAAAAAAGAGAAAACCAAAACTAAAACCATCCAATATATTTTTCTGATGGTCATAATAGCTTTGTTTTTAACTATTTATAAAGGCATCTACGCTACTTCAGAAATTGGTAATACTGAACAACTAGAGCAACGCGATGAGGAAAACCTTGAAGATTCTAAAGAAATCTTAGAAGACATTGAGTTTGATGAAGATTTATAGAATTTCGTTACTTACCTAAAAAATATTTGATGCTTTTAACTTATTTTTGCGCAAATCAAATAGTTACATGAAATTTTTAATTGCCTCAGCTCTAGTCCTTGTCGGTTCTTGTTCAACAATTCGACATAGTGAAAAGATAGATAATTTAAAGGAAAGCATATCCTATGATAATGCAAATACGGTTGAGCAATATTTAAGTACTATTAACTCAGAGCAACTGAGAACTTACGTCGAAGAAATATCCTCTGATAAATATGAAGGACGCATGACTGGTGAGAAAGGTCATGATAACGTTTGTGACTACATTAGAAATTATTATAAATCACTTAATATTAAGGCGCCAGAATCGCATTCAAATTATTATCAAAAGGTGCCCAAAAAGGCTTTACCAGAGAATATAAACGATTCACAAAATGTTATTGCTTATATAGAAGGTTCAGAATTTCCTGATGAATACATTTATATAGCCGCTCATTCCGATCACGAAGGTATCATTGACGGTGAAATATATTCAGGAGCTGATGATAACGGTTCTGGTACAGCAGCTATATTTGAGATGGCAGAAGCCTTTAAAATGGCGTCAAATGACGGAAATGGCCCTAAGCGAAGCATTGTTTTTTTGCATGTTACTGCCGAAGAGGTAGGACTGCATGGTTCTCGCTATTATACCGACAATCCAATCTTTCCTTTAGAAAATACCATTAGCACCATAAATATAGATATGATTGGCCGTGTTGATGAACGTCACAAAGACAATGAAGATTACATCTATGTTATTGGTGCAGATCGCATAAGTACTGAGCTCCATTACATAATACAAGAAGCAAATTCTAATTTTGTAAACTTAGATTTAGACTATAAGTACAATGAGGATAGTGACCCAAACCGCTATTTCTACAGATCGGACCATTACAATTTTGCCGTAAAGGACATTCCTGTTGTTTTCTTTTTTAACGGTGAACACGAAGATTATACAAAGCCTACCGATACGGCAGACAAAATCAATTATCTACTTCTGGAAAAACGAACAAAGCTAATCTTTGCTACGGTATGGTATTTGGCTTATTCCCCCACTCCATTAAATCCAGAAATCATTTAGTGTTAAAGTTTATTAAAAGCTAAGAAGCTTATAATTTTCAGCTTTTGATTTTTCGTATTTTTGGTAGCTTACTTAAGCTAAAATTATAGCTTATAAACTAAAAATTTTCAAATGATAAAGAAATTATTACTCCTGAGTATCACATTATTGCTGGTAAACTGTGGAAGTTCTTCAAAAGGTAACACCGCTTCGCAAATGAAGGAAGCAACAACTATTGATCCAACAGAATATGCAACTACAATTACCTCGGATGAATTAAAGGAAATGTTATATACCTATGCTTCAGATGAATTTGAAGGAAGAGATACAGGTGAAAAGGGCCAAAAAATGGCTGTAGAATACCTAAAAAACCAATACAAGTCCATGGGTATTGCTACGCCGTTGGGCAACGACGATTATTTTCAGGAAGTCCCCTTAGAAAAACAAAGTGTAGCCGAAGCCAAAATTTCTGTCAATGAAACCAGTTTTAAAAGCTTTGAAGACCATATTGTTTTAAGGTCTCCTGGTAATGTATCCATTTCCGAAGGTGAAATCGTCTATATGGGTTATGGTATTGATGCGGATAATTATTCAGATTACAAAGATATAAACGTCAAAGGTAAAATTGTTCTAGCTAAAGCAGGAGAACCAAAAGATGCAGAAGGTAATTATGTAACATCTGGTAAGCCAGAAAATACCAAATGGTCTTACGGTCGTCAATCAATTTCAAGTAAAAGGGATGCTGCAAGAGATCATGGAGCAAAAGGACTTATTTATATGGATAATGACCTCTTTCTAAGATATGCATCATACTTCCAAAGATTAGCCTCAGCTGGTATCCCAGGACGATTGAGTTTGAAAAGTAATGAACCAGAAATGATGATGTTGATGGTAAATGAAAATCTTGGTAAAGCCATATATAATACAATTCTAACTGATAATGAACAAAAATTAATCAAAACCAAAATAGAATTGTCCATTGAAAATAAATCGGAAATTGTAGCCTCAGAAAATGTGGTTGCTTACATTGAAGGTTCTGAAAAACCTGATGAATTTGTTGTTATCTCCGCTCACTTGGATCACGAAGGCATCAAAAACGGCGAAATTTACAACGGCGCTGATGATGATGGTTCTGGTACGGTAGCCCTTGTTGAAATTGCTGAAGCATTTAAAACGGCTGAAAAAGTAGGACATGGACCCAAACGCTCAATTTTATTTCTTCATGTAACAGGCGAGGAAAAAGGGCTTTTAGGCTCTAGACATTATACTGACAATGATCCTATATTCCCTCTGGAAAATACAGTAGCTAATTTAAATATCGATATGATAGGTAGAACAGATCCTAAACGAGAAGAGGGCGATAGGAATTATGTATACCTTATTGGCAGTGATAAATTAAGTACAGAATTACATAACATTTCTGAAGCCGTTAACGCCAAATGTTGCAACATAGAATTAGACTATACCTACAACGACGACAACGATCCTAATCGTTTTTATTACCGATCAGATCATTACAATTTTGCAAAAAATAATATTCCGGTTATCTTCTATTTTAATGGTACTCATGATGATTATCACAAACCAAGTGATACACCAGATAAGATTGAATACGATTTGTTAGAGAATAGAGCACGCTTAGTGTTCCACACGGCTTGGGAGTTAGCTAACAGAAAAGAACGCATTAAAGTAGACAAAGCTTTTGCCGAAACTAAACTGATGGGACAATAACCAAATAAGTAAAAAAAGGTTTTGCAAAAAAACGTAAATCCTTTACATTTGCAATCCTAATTAAAATGGTGGTTGTAGCTCAGTTGGTTAGAGCGCCTGATTGTGGTTCAGGAGGTCGTCGGTTCGAGACCGATCTTCCACCCAAAAAGACCAAGCCTTTCAGAAATGAAGGGCTTTTTTTGTCCGCTTATATCAAGTCAAATAAAGAAGCTACAGCCGGATAACGCTCAACCGTAAAACCTTCACCATATTCAGTTCCGATAAGCCTTCCTATGTTTCTAGCTCTATAAGTAATACTATCGGTAAAGTTTTTGCTCGAAATTGGTGTTTCTGGCTCCTCACTGTTCGGATCAAAAAACTGTGTTCTATAGGCTTGAACCGATTCCATCTTTTTATCCATAAATCCAGTGACATCGACTACGATATCGGGTGTAAGATCTTTCCACTGAATATAGTGATAAACGGCTTTTGGTCTCCAAGGTAATTGCCAATCATCTTCATCATCGTGCCTAGTATCAATTTTTCGTAAGCCACTTAAAAAACAGGCATCACTTACGAGTTGGCTAGCACGTCCATGATCAATGTGTCGATCTTCAATGGCATTGCATATTACTATTTCGGGCTTATACTTTCGTATTTCTTTAATAACTTCTATTTGATGATGCCTATCATTAACAAAGAAGCCATCGGCAAATTCCATATTAGTGCGCATAGCTAAACCGAGAATCCGAGCGGCTTCAGTAGATTCTTCATCACGCGTCTCAGCAGTGCCTCGAGTCCCCAATTCACCTCTGGTTAAATCTATAATCCCTACTTTTTTGCCATTGGCAACCTCTTTTGCAATCGTTGCCCCACAACCTAATTCTACATCATCTGGATGTGCTCCAATGGCTAAAATGTCTAATTTCATGTGTTACTTAGTTTTTTCAGATGTCAAAAATATTAAAAAGCATATAGAATATCGATTTCTTTTTATTCCGCAAACGGTTTCGTTTAAATTCTCCCCATATTTCTTATTAAATATATCACTAAAATTGAATAATTCGTAATTCCAAGAAAGCATGACATTCGTCATAATTATTGCTCTGTTCTACAAGTAATTTTACTCTGTAATTCTTAGTAGACATAATTATGAATTTAATGCTGGCCATCTTAATCATTACCATAGCTCTTTTTATTTGGGGGAAATTTACGCCAGATGTCGTTGCCTTACTTTCTATGTTAAGCCTATTCCTTTTTGGTATTTTAGATTTAACAGAAACCTTGAGCGGCTTTAGCAACCCAACTGTGATTATGATTGCCGCTTTATTTATAATCGGTGAGGGTTTATCCCAAACAGGATGGACTGCTTTAGCTGGTCAAAAATTCATAAAAATGGCCGGTAAGAGTACGACCAAACTTCTACTCATAACGACCCTAGGCTCTGGTCTTTTATCGGGAGTTGTCAGTAACACAGGTACAGTGGCTACTTTAATGCCAGTAACCATTTCTTCCGCATGGAGTATCGGAACATTACCCTCTAAACTCCTAATGCCAGTAGCTTTCGGATCAAATACTGGTGGTTTATTGACGTTAACAGGTACACCACCCAATATCATTGTTAATAACACCATGTTAGAAAGTGGTATGGAAGGCTTTTCCTTCTTTGAATTTGCATTAATAGGCTTACCGTTATTACTTATTACACTTGTCTACTTCAGATATATAGGATATAGATTATTACCCAGCAACAAAACCAATAACAAACCTGTAGATATAAGCACTACACTTCATAAATGGATTGAAGCTTACAAAGTAGATGACGACTATTATCGACTTAGAGTCCGTTCGGTATCCCCTTTACTCGATACTACACTAGGGCAATGGAAGTTTGAAGACAAGCATCAAGTCTCTATCCTAAGAATTAAGCGACGTTATCCCAATCTTCTAAAACGTAATGAGTCCTTTATAGAATTTCCCTCCGATGATACTGAATTTAAGTATCATGATATTATCACTGTAAAGGGAGATACTGAGGCCATCAATGCCCTAATGATTAGATTTAGATTAGGTCTTTTACCATTAGAACCAATTGCAGACGAACTTCGAAACAACCTTATCAACCAAGAGGTTGGTATGACTGAAATTATAGTAACACCGAAGTCAACCTTAGTAGGAAGAAAAGTAAGAATAGGCCGCTTCTTTAAACGATTTGGTGTTCAACTGATGGCCGCATCTAGAAACAACAAGGCGTTTACAGATCGCGAAATTGTGGTTAAAGCTGGTGATGCTTTTTTAATACGTGGTATCTGGAGCGATATAGAACAACTAAAAGCTCATCACGAAAATTTAGTCATCATTGGAAGTCCTGAAGGTATGGCCAAAACCGTGACCAACATCACTCACAAATCGTATATCGCACTTTTTGCACTGGTTTTAATGATAGGCTTATTAGTATTTAAAATCGTTCCTGGTGCTGTAGCTGCTTTAATCTCAGCTGGAATCGTTTTAGTATCGGGTTGTGTACCAATAACAAAGGCATATAAAGGCATCAGTTGGATTAGTGTCGTCATGATAGCCGCAATGATTCCAATGGGATTAGCACTCCAAAAAACAGGAGTCGCACAGCTTATTGCCAGTGGTCTTGTTGAAACCTTGGGGAACTTACATCCTATTGTATTACTAGGTGGCATATTCCTATTGACAACAACATTTAGCCAAGTGATTAATAATTCTGCTACGGCAGTGCTAATGGCACCAATTGTCATATTAGCCGCCAACAGTCTTAACCTGTCTGCAACACCATTTATGATTGCTGTAGCCATAAGCGCTTCAACAGCTTTCCTAACACCAGTTGGAACAACAACAAATGCCATGGTGATGACAGGTGGTGGTTATAAGTTCAAAGACTATGTAACAGTAGGAGCACCTTTGCTTCTGCTATTCTTAATAACAACATTACTATTAGTGCCATTGATTTGGCCGTTTTAAGTGGAGTAAAAAAATAAATAGAAAAATAATGGACTATTAAACATATAATTATGGAAACATTAGAATTTAAAAAAGATACTTTACCTGTTGGTAACATTTCAGAATTACGGGAGTTACTTGATGTTGCACCAAGTGTTACGCTTGCAAGGAACACTGATGAACTTGTAGATTTAGCCGTTGGCGGCGAGTTGAACAAAACCAAAGAAGTTCGATTTGATTTGCCAGATGGAAGTAGTTATCACGAAGTAGACGTGATGCGAACTAAAAATGGTATAGCAGCAAATTATACTGAGGTTTACATGCGCAGACGAGATCCTGAATGTATGGTAATAGCAGATGACCGACCTACCGATAAGCCTACATTTAAAGATCGGTTTGGAACCAGCTTTGATTCCCTTAGAGAAGAAACATTCGAGTGGTTAAAAAAACAAGACTTGGCCATGTTTTATTTTCATGCTGGTAAACCAGGTATGGGCTATAATGCAGTAGCGATTATCCCAGCTAATTGCGGTTTCTTTGGATTGGGATTAGCGCTCTTGCAGGGCATATTAGACTATACGGACTTACCTGAGGATTTTTCACCTGAAGCTGTTATTTATGTGGCACCTCCATTTAGACACACGCACTTTGAGGGAAAACAAGTTGTAGTACACAACAGAATACCTGATAAATATGAAATGTTCTCTTATAACCTCTATCCAGGACCAAGTGCAAAAAAAGGAGTCTATGGTATGCTAATTGGTAAAGGTGAAGATGAAGGTTGGGTAACGGCACACTGTTCCGCAGTAAGAGTAACTACACCTTATGATAACGTAATAACCATGATGCACGAAGGTGCCAGTGGTGGTGGGAAAAGTGAGATGCTACAACAGCCTCACAGACTTGATAATGGTAGAATCTTACTTGGAAAAAACATTTTCACTGACGAAGAATTTGCCTTAGAGCTTCCAAGGACCTGCGATTTGAGTCCTGTAACTGATGATATGGCCTTATGCCATCCTAACTTGCAGCAGGATGCCAAAAAACTTTGGCTAGAGGATGCCGAAGATGCTTGGTTTGTTAGAGTAGATCACATAAAACACTATGGAACGGATATCACACTTGAGAAAATTACGGCTCAATCTGAGCAACCACTTTTATTCCTAAATATTGAAGCAGTACCAGGTGGAAGGGCGATGATTTGGGATCATGTTGAGGATAAACCAGGAGTACCATGTCCAAACCCAAGAGTAATTTTACCTAGGGACGCTATGCCAGGAGTGTATTCAGGATCTGTGAGGGTAGACATTAGAAGTATTGGGTTAAGAACTCCCCCTTGTAGCAAGGAAGAGCCAAATTATGGTATCGTTGGATTAATGCACGTTTTACCACCAGCTCTGGCTTGGTTATGGCGTTTAGTAGCTCCAAGAGGGCACGCTAATCCTAGTATTATTCAAACCGAAGGTATTAGTAGTGAAGGTGTTGGAAGCTATTGGCCATTTGCTACTGGTAAGAAAGTAAAACAAGCCAATTTGCTTTTAGAGCAAATAATCAGAACTCCTGGTGTTAAGTACATTCTAACACCAAACCAACATATTGGGGCTTGGAAAACCAGTTTTATGCCACAATGGATAAGTAGAGAATTTTTGGCTAGACGCGGAAATGCTAGTTTTAACGAGGAACAAATAAGCCCTTCTAGATGTAGTTTATTAGGTTATAGCTTAAACTCTATGAAGGTTGAAGGTGTAAGAGTCTCCAGAAGATTCCTTAAGGTTGAAAGACAAGAAGAAGTTGGAACTGAAGCTTACGACCAAGGTGCTGAAATGTTATATGATTTCTTCGTAAAAACCTTGGCTCAATTCCAAGATGAAAATTTACATCCATTGGGTCAAAAAATTATTGAATGTTGTTTGAACCGTGGTACCATAGAAGATTACGAAAGAATCTTTAATGAGTATGTAAAATAATTTAGAAGTCATTAATATTCAATCTGTCATATAAAAGTGAGGATAACTAATGTCAAATAAGGGTTTTTGAATGCATCAATCCTTATTTGACATGGCTTTCATAGTTTTTAAAACTCTAAAAAATAAGCATGATAAATATCATAGATTTTTGGTCTTAAACGAAGTAATTTTATGCATTCATAAATATTATTTATGATACTCATAAATCATTCTTTTGCAAAAAAAATCACAAACATATAATCATGGAAACATTATTAAAAGAACCAATTATGAAAACTAGAGACCTCACTAAGTATGGCATAATAGATTCTAAAGTACATTGGAATTTATCGCCAGAAGAATTACAAGCCATTACCGTAGAAAAGGGAATGGGGAAAGAGACTGCAAATGGTACATTGGCCATTAATACTGGGAAATTTACTGGACGTTCACCTCAAGATCGATTCTTAGTAAAAGATGATTATACAACAAATAGAGTATGGTGGGGAAAAACAAATAAAGGAATATCTCCTGAAAATTTTGATTATTTACAGTCTGAAATAGAAAAATACCTTAGTGGTAAAGAGATTTTTGCTAGAGATGGTTTTGTATGCTCCGACCCTAAGTATAGAATGGGTGTAAGAACTATAACTGAATATCCTTGGTCTAATATGTTTATTTATAATATGTTCTTAAGACCAACAGCCGAAGAATTAGAGAACTTTGAAGAAGAGTGGTTGGTACTTTGTGCACCTGGTTACGAATGCCCAGAACCAGCTAAACGCGGACTTAGACAAGGTAACTTCTCAATACTTAATTTTACTAAGAAGATAGCACTTGTAGGTGGTTCCGCCTATACAGGCGAAATGAAAAAAGGTATTTTCTCTGCTCTTAATATGATTTTACCTGTTGATAAAAACGTATTACCAATGCACTGTTCAGCTAATGTTGGCGAAGATGGTGAAACCGCTATTTTTTTCGGTTTATCAGGAACTGGTAAAACTACTTTATCTGCCGATCCTGATCGTAAACTTATTGGTGATGATGAGCATGGTTGGACAGCTGAAAATAGAATCTTTAATTTTGAAGGTGGATGTTATGCGAAATGTATAGACCTTACAGAAGAAAAAGAACCAGACATTTATAGAGCTATAAAGCCAGGGGCTATTCTTGAAAATGTGATTTTTAAGGACAATAATGAGGTAGATTATTTTGATAGCACCATTACACAGAATACGCGAGTAAGTTATCCATTATATCATATAGATAATATACAAACACCATCTTATGCCGATAAACCCAAGAATATCTTCTTCTTAACTTGTGACGCATTTGGTGTATTACCGCCAGTATCGAAATTAACTCCTGGTCAGGCCGCTTATCACTTTATATCTGGTTACACAGCTAAGGTAGCAGGTACAGAAGCAGGAATTACAGAGCCTGTACCATCATTCTCAGCATGTTTCGGTGAACCATTTATGCCATTACACCCAACAAAGTATGCAGAAATGTTAAGTGCAAAAATGCAAGAAGCTGGAGTTAACGTTTGGTTAGTAAATACAGGATGGAGCGGTGGCCCATACGGTGTGGGTTCTCGCATAAAACTTAAATATACAAGAGCTATGATAACAGCCATTCTTAATGGAGACTTAGACAATGTAGATTTCGAACAACATCCAATATTTGGATTATTTATGCCGAAGTATTGCCCTAATGTTCCAACGGAAATGTTAGACCCAATGAATACTTGGTTACAAAAAGGAGCTTACATAAGTAAAGCTATACAATTAGCACATTCTTTCCACTTGAATTTTGAAAAATTTGCAAGTGAGGCTTCAAATCAAATCATAGAAGGCGGTCCACTAATTGATGAACACCATCACTTAAACGACCACGTTTAATAATTCCATGACAGAGAGGAGCTCTTTCCGAGCTCCTCTTTTTTAATCACTCACAATGAGACCCCAACTTTTCCCTCTTTTTTTATTTTTATTCACTTTTCAATTATTTTCACAAAATCCTTCGGAAAATCATCTTGGTTCCTGGTATACCTATGGTAGCCAACACAGATTAAGCGAACGAATAAGTCTATGTCCATATTCCGAATTGCGATTTTATGAGCCTTCATCAAATTATAATTTGGCCTTTGCATCAATAAGGGGAAACTATCATTTTAGTGCTAATCAAACCGTAGGTCTAGGTTATGCCTATTTAGATATTGACACTGTTTTTGAGTTTGATAATGAACCTAATATACACGAGCATCGTATTTTTGAACAGTACACATTTTCGCACAAAGTTTCTCAAATCAGCCTGAGCCATCGTGCGCGTTTAGAACATCGATTTTTAGATTTCTCGGAGAGAAACGAACTTCAAAACCGTTTCCGTTATCGCATAAGCCTTAAGTACGATTTAAGCAAAACGTTCTTTGTGCTTGTGTCTGAAGAACCCTTTGTGAATTTCCAAGACCAGGTATTTCATGAAAACCGTTTTTACGCCGGAATCGGCATTAACGTTCTAAAAAACTCCCGACTTCAAATAGGCTATTTAAAACAACACATTAGAAAAAACAACTTGAATAGAATTCAAATTGGAATAAGCATAAAAACAGATTCCAGAAAATCAAAAACTAAGTTAGCACAGCTATAGCCTGATCGATATCTCTCTTTACATCTTTGAACTCCTCAATCCCAACAGAAAACCGAATCAACTGATCACTTATACCAACAGCTTCGCGTTCTTCTTGGGTCAATAAAGCATGTGACGTTAAATGCGGAGAAATAACTGTACTCTCAATGCCTGCTAAACTCATCGATGGCTTAATCAATTTTAAGGCTTTTTGAAATTCATAGGCATCCAAGCCTTCTATTAATTCAAAAGATAACATAGCACCAAAACCATTCATTTGTAACTTTGCCAGTTTATGCTCAGGATGCGTTTTTAAGCCTGGATAGTATACTTTAGCAATCTTAGGATGTTTGTACAACCATTTAGCTAGTTTCATGGCGTTTTTAGTTTGCGCTTTTACACGGAGTCCCAAAGTTTTCATACTACGTTCTAACATCCAAACAGTCATATCGCTTAAACTTCCGCCTAGGTTTTTGCTAACATTCCAAATTCTATCTATATGTTCTTGGCTACTTGCAACGGCTCCAGCACATATATCACTATGGCCACCAAAATACTTGGTTGCTGAATGCATTACCATATCGATACCCAAATCGATTGGGTTTTGGTTAACTGGCGATGCAAATGTATTGTCAATTGAAGTTAGAATCTGTTTAGACTTTGCTAGTTTAACCACCGCCTTTATATCGGTAATAGTCAGCAAAGGGTTTGAAGGTGTTTCTATGTGAATCAACTTTGTATTCTCTTTTATTGCAGCTTCAAAATCTTCAACTTTATAGCCATTGGTAAAAGTATAGGTAATACCATACTTTGGAAATTCCTCCTTAATAAAATTAACCGTTCCTCCATATAAAGTGTTTTGTACGACCAAGTGATCGCCTTTTTCTAAAAAAGCAAAAAACATATGGCTAATGGCTGCCATTCCAGACCCAAAAATCAAAGCTGCTTCAGTATGTTCCAAAGCAGCAATCTTCTTAGCTAGGTATTCCTGATTTGGAGTATTAAAATATCTAGGATAGCGTTTTACATCAACATCTAAAAACTCGTAAGATGAGCTTAAATAGATGGGGGAAACAGCTCCTTTAAATTGCTTATCCTTAATTTCACCAACATGGGTACATATGGTATTTAATCCTAATTTTTTCATGTTATAAAAATAAGAAATAAGACTTTTAAAATTTTTAAAGAAACTTAATTCCTATATAAAAAATACATCACTATAACATGAGGAACGGTAATTGCAGCCAAAAAGGCAAAAAAGACGGTGACAAAATTTATGCTAAAATAAGTAGTAGCAACATACAATAGCACTAAACCAACTATTGAAATCAACCAATACACAAATGATGATTTTATGTATTGAACAATATTCACCTTATTAGACTCGCCATAGAGTGTCTTAATTTGATCCATAAGACTAGGTATCGAATGCCATACTACAAAATATATGGCGAAAGCCCATAATAATGCAGCTAACTTAAAGAGTATGGCAAATAGAAATATCAAAAACAATTCTTGAAAGTGATTGGTATCCTGCCCGAAATTTTTGAGATTAAGACCATAAAGAATTATAGTTGAAACTATCCCAAAACCCATAAACCATAAAAATTGCTGTTCAGTTAAAGCATAACCAATCAATTCGTTAATGATTAAGGACGTACTTTCTGAATTAAAGTAGAAAAGTAAACCGAATATTAAACAGCCATAACTTAAAAATAATAATCTGGCCCATAGATTGAGATGTGTCATTTGATTATGAAAATGTTGTTCACCAAAGTGATAACAACTAATAAAGACAAAGAAAACAAGTGCTAAAATGGGTAAAATCAAAAATGCAGTAATATTTAAGAGAACCAAACCAATGTAAAACAAAAGGTACTTTACAGAAAGCTTCTTTTGTTTCTTTACAACTCTAATAAGTGAAATATCATTTGACCCATGAATTATACCTATAGTTAATATAAAAAAGTAAGATAAATACTCCTCATAAGAAGTACTAATTTGGGTTGTTAACCAAAAAAGGAATACTGTTAATATTAAGTTGAAAACTGGGAATTTCACAATATAAAAGTATGAAAATTATATTTTGTTTAATTTTTTTATGAAAACTTTAAACATTTTTTGTTTAACTATTTTTAAATTTGTTTGAACAAAAAAATCATTTTTATGAAATTACTAACCATACTCATCGATGGTACACAGAAAATTGCTACCGATGATTACGTAGGCTTTACATTCTTTGTTGGGTGTATGGCGATGATGGCCGCTTCGGCCTTTTTCTTTTTATCAATGAATAGTTTTGATAGAAAATGGAGAACTTCTATCCTAGTCTCAGGATTAATTACTTTTATTGCTGCGGTACATTATTGGTACATGAGAGATTATTGGGCTTCTTTTGCCGAATCTCCGACATTCTTTAGATATGTGGATTGGGTGCTTACCGTACCATTAATGTGTGTTGAATTCTATCTTATTCTTAAGGTAGCAGGAGCTAAAAAGTCTTTAATGTGGCAAATGATCTTTCTATCCGTAGTAATGCTTGTTACTGGGTACTTTGGTGAAGCAGTTCATACGGCAGCACCTGGTCCAGCGATTTGGGGATTCATTTCTGGTGTAGCGTACTTTGCTATCGTTTATATCATTTGGTTTGGAGCCGCAAAGAAATTGGCAGAACAAGCAGGTGGTGCTGTATTGAAGGCACACAAAACGCTTTGTTGGTTTGTACTGGTTGGATGGGCCATCTACCCATTAGGCTACATGGCTGGAACAGAAGGCTGGTATGATGGATTAGCTGGTTTAGGGCTAAATATGGATGTTATATATAACATAGGTGATGCCGTTAACAAAATAGGTTTCGGTCTTGTGGTTTATGCTGCTGCTGTAGCATCACAAGCTAAAGCTGAAGCTTAATCTTAGTTTAATTAGGTCAAAAAGCCTTTCCTGAGGGGAAAGGCTTTTTTTATACCTTAATGGCTTTCCAATGTCCTTTTTTAAACCAAATAAGTCCTATCACAGTAATCAACACCTCTGCTAAGGTAATTGCAATAAAAACACCTAGTGGACCTAAATCCAGTGACAAAGCCGATAAATACGCTAGCGGTAACTGAAACAACCAAAAACATATAAAATTAATCCATGTTGGTGTCTTGGTGTCCCCAGCCCCATTAAAGGCATTGATAATTACCATTCCATACCCATAAAACACATAACCTGCAGCGATAATTCTAAGGCATAATGCACCATTTTTAACCACTTCTGGCTCTTGGGTAAACCATGAAATAATCTCTGGAGCAAAAATGAGATAGACTATAGACACAAAGCCCATAAAAAAGGCACTGTACTTCCCTGTTTTCCAAACTGAAGCTTCAGCACGATCTGGCTCTTGGGCTCCTAAATTCTGTCCTACCAAAGTTGCCGCAGCATTGCTCATGCCCCAAGCAGGCATTAACGTAAACATCATTACACGAATAGCAATGGTGTAGCCTGCTAGCACTTCACTTCCAAATTCGCTCATAATACGCATTAAAAACACCCAAGATGATGTGCCAATTAAAAATTGTCCGATACCACCTAACGATACTTTTATGAGATTAACCATTACAGCTACTCTAAGTACTATATCCTTTAAAGCGACTTTTATTTTACTCCAGCCATAAAACAAGACCAATAATTGAAAAATTACTGCTGTACCTCTGCCAATTGTCGTTGCAATAGCCGCTCCTTTTACGCCGTAAGCTGGCATGGGGCCAAGTCCAAAAATAAATATCGGATCTAGTATAATATTCAAACCGTTGGATAAGACTAAAGCCCACATCGCTATTGAGGCATCACCTGCACCTCTAAAAACGGCATTGATCAAAAACAACAACATTATAGTAACGTTCCCGCCAAGTAATATTTGTGTATAACCATAGCCCTCGGCAATTAAATCGGGTTCACCTCCCATTAATTGCAATATGTCTTTCGGAAAAAATATACCAATTGCGCTAATTATAGCGGCAACAAAAATGCCTAGACCAATTACCTGCACAGTGGCTTGTGAAGCCCCTTCTCGATCTCCTTCTCCTATTCGCCTTGCTACAATAGCTGTAGCCGCCATACTTAACCCTATGGCAACAGCATATACAAGAGTGATTACAGATTCGGTAAGGCCTATAGTCGCAACGGCATTAACACTTACCTGAGAGACATAAAATATATCTACAATGGCAAAGATTGATTCCATGAGCATTTCCAAAATCATTGGAATAGAAAGCATAAACACTGCTCTTCGAATACTGCCTGATGTAAAATCCTGTTCCTTGCCAGAAACTGCGATTCTTAAATATTTAAAAAATTGTTTTATTGAAATTTTCTTGGATTGCATAACTAAAAATGAACTAGTAAAACATAGCTAAACAAATTGTTTTGTTTAACATTTTTACATCACATGAAGAGTGACGATTTTTCCGAAAGGTGAATTAAGCAATCATGGCGCAAATATGCACATTATTTTTTAATTCTGAAGAAAATAAATCAATGTTATTAAAAATAATAAGGTCCACAATGCTGTTCTTGCCCAATTTTTAGTTACCAATTTTTTACAGACATTCTCTACAGGATTATTACCATCTATACTAAAATGTAGTGGTACAAAGACTCTAAACGTTAGTATCCATAGTATTAAAATCAGCAATAAGCTAATGATGGTATACCAGTCCCTTATTTGCCATAAGTGAAAAATACCGAATGCTAATTGACTAAACATCAAAGGTAATACTATGTAAGTAACACGTTTAGTGTAACTTCTATGCCACTTGACCAAATCTGATTTTGAATAATACGCAAAACTCGGATAGATGACCAGCTGAACTGCCCAGATTAATACAACAAATCCAAAATCTATGAGCAGTCTTAATATTTCAAGTGTCATATCAATTCGTCTTTCTTACAATCCATACCCAATACATAAGAATTGGGTGGACAATTAATAATCTAACCCAAGCAATCCAAGGTGCCACACAAAACGCGCTTTCTACACAAGAACCTTTCAAGATAAAATCAACATGTGATGGTATAAATAGAATCAATAGGACGATAATTCCCTTAGCTGCTAACAGCCTCGTTTTTGGAAAAACAATACCTAGCCCTAAGAGAATTTCAAAAATACCGCTAGCATAGTTAATAAAGGAGTGAAACGGCAGATAATCAGGAATTAAATCTGAATAAAAATCTGGATTGATAAAATGATAGCTGCCTGCAAAAAGATAGAAGCCAACTAATACTAAGCGCAAAATCTTAATCATGACAGTTTCCATTTATAATCTACATGTACTTTTTTCAGAATTAGAAAAAATGGAATCCACCAAATAAAATCATTGGTAATTAATGTATAAATAAATTCAAAAGGCACATCGCCATTTAGGTAATTGAAGATAAACCCTAAAGGACCAAAAATTTTACCCAAAAAACCAACTGCTACAATTGGCCAATGTTTCATTGGATTATATGAAGCCCACCAATAGCCTAATCCATAGACACCAATAACCATACCCATACCTTGCCAAACCATGGGATGGTTTAAAGGGGCCATGCCAACAATTTCAAAAAAATGATTAGGGAAAAGAACTACCCAAGCTCCCCAAATAATATTGTAAATCGCTGCAAATCGAAGTGTAAAACGCATTTTTCTTTTTTACGCAAAGATAAGGAAGGTAAAATAGGTAAGCGGAAGTTTTTAGTCGTTTTTACCCGCTTTGTTATAAGCACGAATCATAAGAATAGCCCATAGAGCAACGAGTGCTATAACTGCAATAGAAAACCATAATACAATGTCATTTGCTTCCATGATCTACAAGTTTTAAGTAAATCATAACACCGAGTAAGGTTGGTGCCCAAAGGCCTACAAATATACCATGCATTTGATCTCCGGTTAAAAACAAATATTCTGCGACAAGAATTATAACTGCGCACAAAATCAACATAAGCAAATTCGCAGTTCCTAATTTTTTGAAGTAATCCATCTTTGAGGGTTAGTTTAAAACCTCAAGTTAACAAAAATTACAATGTGTGAAAAAAATACTAATAAAATAATTGGCTATTTGTAGTAGACTTTGTGCTTTCTATAAGCAAAGAAGGCTAATATTCCGATGATAACCAATGTTATAGCAATAAACTGAAAACTTAATATTTGGTCACCACTAGCATACGCATGTAAACCTGACAAATAGAAATTTACGCCAAAATACGTCATTAAAATACTACCGAAAGCCAAAACCGACATTAAATTATACAACCAACGTCCGCGCATTCCAGGCACCAAGCGCATATGAATGACAAACGCATAAATCATAATGCTGATTAACGCCCAAGTTTCTTTTGGATCCCAGCCCCAATAACGTCCCCAACTTTCGTTAGCCCACATACCTCCCAAGAAATTACCAATAGTGAGCATCACTAAACCTACCGTCAATGCCAACTCATTAATTATGGTCAATTCTTTGATGTTGATAAGCATACGCTCTTTATTTGTTTTGTTAGTTAAAACCATAAGCAATAGTGCTACTACACCTAAAATCATACCTATAGCAAAGGGACCATAGCTTGCCACGATAACAGAAACGTGAATCATTAGCCAATAGCCTTGTAAAACAGGTTGTAAATTGGCAATTGCAGGATCCATCCAATTCCAATGTGCAACCATCAGAATCATAGAACATACAAAAGCTGCAGATGCTATAGTGAGGTTACTCTTTCTACCAAATAAAAGACCAAATAGCATCACAGACCAAGCCACATAAATCATGGACTCATAGGCATCGCTCCAAGGAGCATGACCAGACAAATACCAACGCCAAACTAAACTTAGCGTATGTGCAGTGAATAGAAGTATTGTAATTCCAATCATGCCATTTATGGCCCACTTCAACCCTTTGCTTCTGAATTGAAATATCTGAACAATGATAAGGATAAACAATACAGTTGCCGTATACATGTACCAACTGAAGAGCTTCTTAAAAATATCGTATTTATTGTAAAGAATCTCAGATTCTATTTTTTCGTTAGATAACATAACGGCACTACCGAACTTCTGTTGGGTTTTCTTTATCCCTTCAAGTAGTTCTTCAGCTTTAGTAAAGTCACCCGTCTGCTTTGCATTATTTAATGTGACCAGATATGCACTAAAACCATTATTAATGAAATTTTGGTATAAAGAATCCTTTATTGTTTCACTGTAGCCTTTTTCCCTAAATTCTAATGAAGAAATCCAAGTGTTGTTCTCATCTTCTGGAACTGGAAATATCTTTACCGAACGTCCTTCAATGGCATTATATAAAAGGTTGACGCGAGAGTCTGCTTCCTTAATTTCTTTTTGAAAACCATTAGGTACTTGCGCTTTGTATGCTTCTTCAAGATAAGGTCCTAATTTGTATGTTCCGTCTGGATTGAAAAAATCCACAAGACTCGCATATTTTTCACCATAGTCTACCCCAATAATCGTTCGAATGGAATCTGCCTTTCTTTTCTTTAAATAGATAATTGGAACATTATACCAAAGTAATGGACTCTCTTGTATGGAAAGAAAAATCTGTGTGGCGTTAAACTCTTCATACACATCCTTCTTACTTAGTTTTCTAAGTGTTTCCGAAGCATAGGTATGCATTGGCATCATACGACCACTATAGTCCTGGATGACCATCTCTGCAAACTTATCAGCATGTACTACTGGTGTAATATTAGCCCGTAAAATAGAATCAATACGTGCCTTAGCAGGTTTAAGGGAATGATTATGACCATCAGCTTCTGAATGCCCCTGTGCAAATCCAGAAAAGCTTAACAAAAAGGCAATCATAGTCATCAGTTTTGCCTTCTTCTCTTTTAACTTATATAAACGCTGTCTTAAATCATCGAATCGCGTATGCCTAGCAAAAATAATGGCCATTAACCCAAAGTACAATAATAAGTAACCAGCATAAGTAATATATGTGCCCCAGCGATCATGGTTTACAGACAATACGGTACCCTTTTCATCAGGGTCGAAACTCGCCTGAAAAAAACGATAACCTCTATGGTCCAAGATATTATTCATGTAAATATGATAGTCAAAATCCCCAATCTCTTGGTCTAATACAGTAACCTTGCTTTCGTAAGACGAATAAGCGTTTTCAGTTCCAGGATACTTTTCGGCTATAAAATCATTAAGCTTAACTTCAAAGGGCAATTGCTCTAATCGCGAACCAAAGCGCAGTGCTATATCTAATCCACCAACATTGATTTCTTCCATTCTATTGTAGGTCCCTGGACCACCGATAAGATTAAGGCTCTTAGTTTCGCCATTGGCTGTTATGTCCAAAACTGCTCCGCTTTCATCGCCTTTAAGAATGGTGGGTTTTTTAACCACATCAAAAATGCCTTTCACCACTGGTTTCGGAAATACCAATTGCATGTTCCCAATGACATATCGCGAACGTAGTGCCAAACGTTGTAAACTATCTTTTACCAATTTACCACGCTGCCCAGTGGCCATGGTCATATATTCTCCTTCGAATGGTGATTTTATAAACAATCCTTCTTCGGTATCAAATATATTTATGGCACCTTCTTGTTCTTTATTGAGAGAGATTAGAACATTGTGTAAATTAGAAATCTGTCCTTTCTTTAAAAAGTGATTGTGTGGTCTTCCTTCGCCCGCTTCTACGATTTTTAAGTAGCTTTCACCATTTTCATTTGGAATAATATCCTTCTCTGCACCTTTAATAAATTTTATGAGCTTAAAATTGACCTCAGTACCACCATAATCATAAGTACGCTTAAAATCATTATCGAGACGATGCGAAAAATCAACCTCCTCCATAATATTCCGTTGTTGTAACTGCCCATTAACTTCGTAATTTCCAACAATACGCCCACTGACATAGGTCTTTAATGATCGAAACTGACTTTCTGTAGCTCCTTCCCTAATATTCATCATACCCTCGTAACCAATGTAACGTGTTACACCTGCGCCAACAATGATAAAAATCCACGATAAGTGCAAAATAAGTGTGGCCCATTTTTCCTTTCGCCATAAACGGTATCTTCCTATATTTCCAATAAAATTGATAACGAAAATGACCATTATCGTCTCGAACCACCAAGCATTATAAATCAATGTTCTCGTGTAAGGTGTTGGCGAGGTTTCCATGTTTCTATCCATAATCGTTCCTGTGGCCATAGCCACAGCAAAAACAATAAATAGAACAGCAGTAAGTCTTGTGGAAAAAAGGAAATTAAGGATTTTCTTTTGCATAGCACGATGGGCTTTTTAAGCTCGCGCAAAGATAATGCTTTTTGATGATTTTGTATTTGTTTTTTAACCACCAAAAAGCGTTAAAAATTGCCAATTATTTTTTATGCATTCCTTTTAGCTTCATTACGTTTGCGTAGAATCTTAGATTTCAATTAATTTGAAACTTTAGACTTTAATAGCTGATTTTGTTCTTCCATTAAATGTTTTAAGTCCGATAACAACTCTATATCCTTTGGGGTCACAACAGTTTGGTCATTAGTGTCCTGTGCTTTATTCCGCAATTTGTTCATGGCCTTTACCACAATAAAGATGGTAAAGCCAATAATCAAAAAGTCAATAAAAACCTCTAACAACTTACCGTAGGCTACAGCAACCTCTCCAGTAGTTATGGCACCTGTGCCGTCGGTTATGGCATCTCGCAATACTAATTTTTTATCCTGAAAGTTAACACCATCAGACAATAATGATAATGGTGGCAACAACACCTGTTTGGCCAATACATCAATCACTTTATTAAATGCTGCGCCAATAATAATACCAATGGCCATGTCCATCATATTGCCTTTGACAGCAAATTCTTTAAATTCTTTGAGGAGTTTCATAGTGGGTAATTTGATTATTAAAAGTAAAGATAATCAGCTTCAATTTTATTTAAAGTAATTGTTACCTATTTTTACAGCATGATAACTGTTGTGCTTCTTGGTGCCGGCAATGTGGCCACACATCTATATAAAGCCTTTAAAACTTCTGATACCGTTACTATGACACAATGGTACAATCGTAGTTATAGTGCTATTTCATCTTATGCTAATGAGGTTGATACCACCGATGATTTATCACAATTAAAAGAAGCTGATATTTATATTTTGGCTGTTAGTGATGATTGTATTTCTGAGGTATCCAAGGGTTTACCTTTTGAAAATCGATTGGTGGCTCATACCTCAGGGAGTGTTTCTGTTCACGATTTAGACAAAAAGAACCAACGTGCTGTGTTTTATCCTTTACAGACGTTTTCAAAAAACGCAGAATTAGATTTTAGTGAAATACCTATTTGTATTGAAGTCACCGAAAAACAAAATCTTCAGTTTATGAAGGATTTGGCAGGTGCCTTGGGCTGTAAACCCTATAAAATCACTACAGAACAGCGCCAAACCCTACACTTATCAGCCGTTTTTGTCAATAATTTCACCAATCAACTCTATCGCATTGCACACGAAATTAGTGATGCAAAAAGTATAAATTTTGATATCTTAAAGCCCTTAATATTAGAAACGGCAAAAAAAGTTCAGGATATGTCACCGTATATGGCTCAGACTGGACCGGCAAAACGGAATGACAAAAAGACAATTAGACGCCATTTAAAGCAACTAGAGAATGAAGAGCATAAAGCCATTTATGAATTGTTAACCGCTTCAATTAGAAAAACACATGGTGCTTCGACTAAGCTCAGCAACCAAAAAAAGACTAACGATACAACTAGTGGTCACTGAGGCTCTCGAAGTGACAATAATCTAAGTAAATGAATAAAACAGAAAATAAAAGCTATAAAGAATATTTAATCAATATCACAACATTCATTTTTGATGTGGATGGTGTTCTTACCGATGGTACCATAACCGTCACTACAGATGGTGAAATGCTAAGAAAGATGAGCATTAAGGATGGCTTTGCCTTAAAAACGGCAGTTGATGCTGGTTTTAATGTATGTATCATTTCTGGAGGGTCTAACGAAGGTGTGCGGAAACGTCTTAGAGGTCTTGGCATTACCGATATTTATCTCGGTGCACATAATAAAATTGAGCAATTAGATGAATATTTGGATATTTACAATATCAAGCCCGAATCCGTGTTGTATATGGGAGATGATATTCCAGATTATCCTGTAATGAAACTTGTAGGTTTACCATGTTGTCCCCAGGATGCAGTGCCAGAGATAAAGGCGATTTCAAAATATATCTCGCACAAAAATGGCGGTAAAGGTGCGGTACGCGATGTTATAGAGCAGGTGCTTAAAGTTCATGACAAATGGAATGGTAATTTCGATGCAAAATACGACTAACTAAATGGGAAGAAGAGGCAGAAGACATAGCACAGGTTTTGGATATATAGGCTTTGGCAACAACCAATCCACTTTTAACCAAAAGACTTCTGTGCCCTTTTCAGTGTATAAGGAAAAATTAGATCTTGAAGCGCATCTCCATTATGAAATGGAATTTCTGCATAAAGATTTAACTAAGGCCGATAAACAAAAAATAAAAGATAAAATAAGAAGACAAGAGCGTCAGTTATTTATCAGAACCACCGTTGTAAGTATTATCGTCTTTGCCATCGTAGCCTACATCGCTTATTATTTAATCAATCAAATCCTTTCGCGCTAACCGCTATATGATTCACTTTCTAAACCTAATTCGTTGGAAGAACCTCGTTATGATTGCACTCGTGCAAATCTTAATTAAATATGCATTACTTCTTCCTTTTTTCGAAAGCCATGGAGTTGTCACCACATTGAGTCCGCTGGAATTTTCATTATTAGTCGTTGCTACCATTTGCATAGCCGCAGGTGGTTATGTTATTAATGATATCTACGATATAGAAACCGACAAAATCAACAAGCCAGGAAAAGTCATAGTCAATAAATATATCTCCGAAAAAGTTGCGCTTAGACTATTTATTATATTGAATATTATTGGTGTTGGACTAGGTTATTACTTATCCAATGGTATAGGTAAATCTGGATTTTTTGTCATTTTTTTTATAGCCTCCGCATCACTTTACATCTATTCGTCTTACTTAAAACAAATGTTGTTGGTTGGCAATATTCTTGTATCATTAGTCGTAGCTCTAAGCTTACTCTTGGTTGGAATCTTTGAATTGTTACCAGTCATTAATGGAGGCAATCGAAAGGTGCAAATTTTCTTTTTCAGACTTATACTAGACTACGCCATTTTTGCTTTTATGATTAACCTCATTCGTGAACTGGTTAAGGATATCGAAGATATTGATGGTGATTACAAAGTTGGCATGCGAACTTTACCCATAATTTTAGGAAGAGACCGCGCCACTAAAATTGTATTTATACTTTCATTGATACCTCTATTTTCTGTAGTTTATTATGTGATTACTAACTTATTTAAGCAACAGCTTTTTGTTGGGTATTTCTTAATTTTCGTAATTGCACCATTAATTTACATAACTATAAAACTTTTTAGTGCAGAACAAAAACCGCATTACAAACACATCAGTTTAATACTTAAACTTGTTATGCTAACAGGATTACTTTCAATTGCACTATATCCTTATGTTTTAAAATAAATGCTCAACGATAAACTCAAAGATTACCACATTATTTTAGCCTCGGCTTCACCAAGACGTCATGCCTTTTTAAAGGCTATGAATATTGAATTTGAAGTGAAGCAACATCCTATTGATGAAGTCTACCCCAAAGAACTAAAAGGTACCGAGATTACGGATTATTTAGCCAAGCTTAAAGCCGAAGCTTTCAAAAAAGACCTCAAGGAAAAAGACATTTTAATCACCAGTGATACCATTGTTTGGTTAGATGGCAAAGCCATAGAAAAACCAAAAGATGAAGAAGATGCCTTCAGAATGATAAAATCCCTGAGTAACACTACACACCAAGTGATGACATCGATTTGTTTTACTCAAAAGAACCATCAAAAAGTAGTAAATACAACAACCAAGGTCACATTTAAAGCGTTGACAGATGAAGAAATATGGCATTATGTCAACACCTTTAAACCTTTGGATAAGGCTGGTGCATACGGTATACAAGAATGGATAGGCGCTATCGGCATCACTAAAATTGAAGGCTCCTATAATAATGTTGTAGGTTTACCTACGCATTTGCTTTACGAAACGTTAATTAACATAATTAACACCTAATATCTTCTTATTTTTGTAAAAAATTTGAAAATGAATAAGTCTATAAAAGCGCTCATCGTTTTTTTATGCTTTATATGTGTGCTCATCATCGTCATGTCTTGTAAAGACCATAATAACTCTGAAACTTCCGAAATACTTGCTATATCCGAAATAAAGGAAGAGCCTTTAAAGCCAAAAACAAAACTATCACAGCAATTCAAAGACTATTGGTATGCTGGCGAAGCGGAAATTACCTCTTACAAATTAGAGCAGGCGCGTTATGGCGAAATGCGAGATGGTACTGCTGTCTTGGTATTTGTTACTGAAGATTTTTTGCCAGAAGCTCAAGTAAAAGCAGATAATTATAGCGAATCGAATGTACCTATTTTAAAACTCAATGCGACTAAAAATTTTAATACAGGAATTTACCCTTACTCCATTATGCAGAGTACCTTTTACCCTGTAGCTAATAACAAGCACGCCATAAAAGTATCGACATCAATACAAGAATGGTGCGGACAAGTCTATACGCAGATTAATAACAGAACTGATTTTGAAGTGATGTCACATTCATACTTTCAAAGTGAAGCCGATCAGACTTTTACTATCGAAAAAACCTGGACCGAAAATGAATTATGGACAAAACTTCGAATTGACCCAAAAAGTCTACCGACTGGAGAATTAAACCTAGTTCCATCATTAGAATTCACAAGGCTGCGACATAAAGACATAAAAGCTTACAATGCAATCGCCAATTTAGAAGATAGTAGCTACACCATTACATATCCTGAATTAAGCAGAACTTTAAAAATCAATTTCAATTCGGAATTTCCATATGAGATTTCTGGTTGGGAAGAAACCACTGTTAGTGGTTATGGTAGTGCTTCAAAGACCTTAACGACAAAAGCGACCAAGTTAGAATCCATCAAATCTGCTTATTGGAGTAAAAACAATAATGCAGATGAGAGCCTAAGGAAAATCTTAAAATTGCAATAAATTAAGACTATATTTGTTACAGACCTATTAGCTGTAACATGACTAAATTCTTCGAAACTTACCAATCTGAGATTATATATACAGTAATAGTACTATTCGTATTGTTTATTGTAAGAAAAATTATTGTGCTTAGCGTTAAACGTATCGGGAAACGTAGTGGTACTACTGAAGCCAGAGCCAATTTAATAGGCCGTTATGCTACCGTTACCTTGGTACTCCTTGCACTTCTTATTGAGGCTTTTATTCTTGGTTTTGAAACACGTGATATTACGTTGATATTTTCCTCGGTATTTGCGGTCATTGGCATTGCATTATTTGCCATCTGGTCCATTTTGAGCAATGTGACTTCTGGTGTTATTATGTTTTTCTCGTTTCCTTACAAGGTCGGTGATAAAATCAAAATTCACGATAAGGATTATCCGGTAGAAGCCATTATTGAAGACATAAGAGCATTTCAACTCATACTAAGGGAAGACAATGGTGATTTAGTGACCTATCCTAATAACCTCATTCTTCAAAAGGCTGTAACTTTAGTAAAAAAAGATGCTCTAAACTAAAGCGAGTATTTCCTAAACATGGCAAGAAGAGCAACTAAAAAACGTACGCAGGATTATGTAAAGCATATTGGTCAGGTACCAGGAACCTTAATCTATACTGGTAAAAAATCAGATAAAGATTTTCAAGTAGAGTGCTTTGACTACACAAAAGAAAATGTTGAAGAAGCCATACTCCTTAATATTGAAGAAGCCATCAACTATAAAGAAACCGATTCAGTGACTTGGATCAATGTAGATGGCTTAAAGCACACTGATAAAATTGAAAACATTGGCAAACAATATAGTCTGCACCCATTAGTGCTAGAAGATATTGTAAACACAACCCAACGTCCTAAGATTGATGAATATGAAGCATATTTATTTGTAGTGCTTAAAATGCTCTACTACGATAAAAACGACCACCTAGTCATTGAACAGGTCAGCCTTGTACTCGGCAAAAATTATGTTTTGACCTTTCAGGAATCCGAAGGTGATGTTTTTGGTACTATAAGAAATAGGTTACGTCATAATAATGGAAGAATTAGAGGTCTTAAGTCCGATTACCTCATGTATGCCCTCATTGATGCCGTAGTTGATAATTATTATACCATCATTGAAACTTTAGGTAATAAAATTGAAGATCTTGAAACTGAACTGTTCGAAGGACATGCAAGGGAAGATGTGAATATTGAAATACAACAACTCAAACGAGAAATCCTAAAAGTTCGACGTGCCATATTTCCATTGCGCGAAATCATAAGCAGAATCACTAAAGACGACCAGCCTTTAATATACAAACGTACAATTACTTATTATAGAGATATTTATGACCATTTAATTCAAGTATCAGAGAATATAGATATTTATCGCGAAATGATTTGGAGTTTAATGGATATGTACATGACCACCATCAGCAATAAGATGAACGAGGTAATGAAAGTCCTCACCATTATAGCGACCATTTTTATTCCATTGACCTTCATTGCTGGTATTTATGGTATGAATTTTAAGTTTATTCCCGAGCTTCAATATGAATATGGCTATTTTGTACTTTGGGGAATCATGATTCTTATGTTTTTAGCCATGCTCTATTATTTTAAACGAAAGAAGTGGTTATAATTGGTTTAACCGTTAAACAAAACCTAAAACCAAACCCATTAGCACCTTACTTTTATATATTTGGAGAGTAACTAACTAATAGACACAATGCGCCAGATTAAACTTTGCCTTTTCTTCATTCTAGGCTATATAGTTTCACTACCAGCACAACAACCCAAAAAACTCAGTTCCTCTGAAATTTATGAAGCTGTTCAAAAACTTAATGTTCTAGGATCTGTATTATATGTTGCTGCACATCCTGATGATGAGAACACACGCTTAATTGCGTACATGTCTAATAAAGTTAAAGCACGTACGGCTTACCTATCCTTAACACGAGGTGATGGCGGACAGAATCTTATTGGTCCAGAAATAAGAGAATTACTTGGGGTCATTAGAACACAAGAATTATTGGCGGCTCGTGGTGTCGATGGTGGTGAACAACTATTCTCTAGAGCAAATGATTTTGGCTACTCAAAGCATCCTAGTGAGACCTTCGACATTTGGAACAAAGATGACGTACTCGCAGATGTGGTTTGGGCTATTAGGGAGTTTAAGCCCGATGTTATCATTAACCGCTTTGACCATAGAACACCAGGCCGAACCCATGGTCATCATACCGCCTCTGCTATGCTGAGTATGGAAGCTTTTGATTTAGCCAATGATGCTTCAAAGTACCCTTCGCAATTAAAATTTACAGAAACTTGGCAACCCAAACGTTTGTTCTTTAATACCTCTTGGTGGTTTTATGGTAGTAGGGAAAACTTTGAAAAAGCCGATAAAAGTAATATGCTAAATTTTGATATAGGCGTTTACTATCCTACCAAAGGTATGTCTAATAATGAAGTGGCTGCTTTGGCAAGTAGCCAGCATTTATGTCAAGGGTTTGGGCGTTTAAGTACACGAGGTACACAAGAAGAATATATCGAATTCCTTAAAGGAGAACCCTTAGATGGAACCAATGATGTTTTTGCAGGTATCGATACCTCATGGAACAGAATTGAAGGTGGACAAGCGATTGGAACTATTTTAAAAGACATTGAAAAGAATTTCAATTTTGTAAATCCTGCCAGTCACTTACCACAACTTTTAGACGCTTACAGACTGCTTCAAAACGTTGATGATGAGCACTGGAAAACCTTAAAGACGAAGGAATTAAAAGCTATTATCGAAGCTTGCGCTGGACTGTATTTAGAAGTTTCCGCAAGTAGTCCCCATGCATCGCCAAACTCAACTGTCAATCTTAGAATTGAAGCTTTAAACCGAAGCAATGCAAAAATAAATCTGGTGTCCTATAAGCTTTCCACCTTACATAATGGCATTTCAAAACAAATGGAAATGCCAGAAAATCAACGTTTAAACTTCGAAGATGGTATTACCATTCCAACCGATATTACCTCTACAGCACCTTATTGGCTTAATAAGAAAAGTTCGTTGGGAATGTATCATGTCGAAAGACAAGAACTGATTGGATTACCCGAGACTCCAAGAGCTGTTTTTGTGGATTTTAACCTGACTATTGAAGGCGTCGCTTTAACCATTACCAAGCCTGTGGTCTATCGCTATTCAAAACCAGATAAAGGCGAATTATATAGACCTTTTGAGATTATTCCTGAAGTATCGGCTAGTATTAGTGATAAGGTGTTCATTTTTGAAAACGACCAACAAAAAGAAATCGAAATTACCGTAAAAGCAGGTCGCGATGCCATTGAAGGTTTCGTTCAGATGGCATATCCTAACGATTGGAATGTTTATCCTCAGAAGCAAAAAATAGAAATTGCCAATAAAGGTGATATTCAGAAAGTCGTTTTTACTGTAATTCCACCTAAGGGTCAAAGTGAAGGCTTAATCACTCCAATGGTTAATATTAATGGAGAATTCTACACAGATGAACTTGTAGAAATTGACTACGACCACATTCCATATCAAACCGTATTGATACCAAGCGTTAGTGATTTAGTTCGCCTAGACATTAATAAAAGAGGTGAAAATATAGGCTACATTGAAGGTGCTGGTGATGTAGTTCCTGAAAGTTTACGTCAAATTGGTTATAATGTCACCATTATTAAACCAGAACAAATTACTCCAGACAACTTAGTAAATTTTGATGCTATCGTTGTCGGCATAAGAGCCTACAACATTTTGGATGAATTAAAATTTAAGCAAAAATTCTTATTAGATTATGTGAAAGAAGGTGGCAACATGATTGTGCAATACAACACTAACAGACGACTTAAAACTGATAACATTGCACCATACGATTTACAATTATCTAGAGACCGGGTTACTGATGAAAATGCCGAAGTCAGAATTTTAGACTCTAATCACCCAATACTAAATTTTCCCAACAAAATCACCCAAAAAGATTTTGAGGGTTGGGTGCAAGAACGTGGGCTCTATTTCCCAAACCAATGGGCAGATGAGTTTACACCACTATTAGCGATGAATGATAAAGGGGAAAGCTCAAAAGAAGGTAGCTTACTTGTCGCTAATTATGGAAAAGGGCATTACATCTACACAGGCTTAAGCTTCTTTAGGGAATTTCCTGCTGGTGTTTCTGGCGCCTATCGCCTTTTTGCCAATTTACTTTCAGCAGGGAAAGAAGACCAAACCACACTAAAAAACTAACAACTGATTAATATGCATAACCAAGACCAACCTCAACCCAAACAAAAGCAGAAATGGAACAAAATGTACACCATTGTGCTAATTGCCAATGCACTATACATTATTCTCTTTTACTTTATAACAGCATCATTCGCTTAAACTTATGCCACAAACTTTAGACTGGATTGACTGGACGGTTTTAATAGCCACCTTAGCCACCATTGTAGGTTACGGCACTTGGAAAACCAGAGGCAGTAAGAACGTTCTGGACTATGTTAGAGGTGGTAACACCGCAAAATGGTGGACTATTGGCCTATCGGTAATGGCAACACAAGCTAGTGCGATTACCTTTTTATCCACAACAGGCCAGGCATTCTCTGACGGTATGGGATTTGTTCAATTCTATTTTGGACTACCTATAGCCATGGTCATTATCTGCTTAGTATTTATTCCACTCTATCATCGTCTAAAAGTTTATACCGCTTACGAATTTTTAGAAAACCGATTCGACCTCAAAACCAGAACCCTTACAGCAATTCTATTTTTAATTCAACGTGGACTAGCAGCTGGTATTACTATTTTTGCACCAGCAATTATTCTATCGGTTGTATTAGGCTGGAATATCATAACACTTAATATCATCATAGGTGTTCTGGTAATTATTTACACAGTTTCTGGTGGCACAAAGGCAGTAACCGTAACGCAAAAACAGCAAATGTTTGTCATTTTTGCTGGTATGCTTGCAGCGCTATACGTAGTGATAGATAAGTTTCCAATTGATGTTTCTTTTACCGATGCCATTGATATAGCAGGAGCAACAGGCAAAATGCAGGTTTTAGACTTCTCATTCGATTTAGAGAATAGATACACCATTTGGACAGGACTCATAGGTGGTACTTTTTTAATGTTATCCTATTTTGGAACAGATCAAAGCCAAGTACAACGGTACCTATCCGGAAAGTCTATGAAAGAAATGCAAATGGGCTTATTGTTTAATGGTTTATTAAAAGTCCCTATGCAATTCTTCATATTGCTAGTTGGCGTTATGGTATTTGTATTTTATCAATTTAACCCTGCACCCTTGAACTTCATTGGTGCATCAACACAAACGGTTTTAGCTTCAGAATACGGTGATGCTTATAAAACCCTTCAAAATAAACAGACTGAACTTTTTGACATAAAGCAACGATTGAGTTTGGCATATGCCAAAAGTAAAAATGAAGGTTTAAAATCGGAATTACTTCTCATCGATAGTCTAGAAAAAACCTATCGTTCAGAATCAAAATTTCTTATTAAAAAAGCTATTGATCCCGAATATAGCGACACTTACACTAAGCTTCAAGAAGAAGTTGAAGCTTTGAAATCTAATCCTGATGATGAAGCTTACAAGGAAAAATCTGCCGAACTCTCTACACTTTATAAAGACGCTGCGAAAGATACACAGACCAATGATAGGGATTATATGTTTATCCGATTTATCTTAAATCACTTACCCAAAGGTTTAATCGGGCTTTTGTTAGCTGTAATTCTTTCAGCTGCCATGTCTTCAACGGCATCAGAAATAAACGCATTGGCCACGATTACCTCTATTGATTTATACGGACGAAACCTGAAGGAAAATAAAGGTGAGTTGCACATGGTAAACATGACCAAATGGTTCACTTTTGGTTGGGGAATTGTAGCCATTATCATAGCTTGTTTTGCCAACTTAGCTGAAAACTTAATTCAACTCGTTAATATTATAGGTTCTATATTTTATGGCAATGTATTGGGCATTTTCTTATTAGCATTTTTCTTTAAATATATTAAAGGTAACGCTGTTTTTATTGGTGCTTTAATCACCCAAGTTTTTATTATCGTATTGTATTTCTTGGATACTGCAGAAATTATCGATTTACCGTATTTATGGCTTAACTTAATTGGTTGTCTTATTGTCATTCTAATTGCGCATCTTTTACAATCTATGACATCTAAAAAAGCAAATGTTTGAGTCCACAAACCATTCGTTGGGGAATAATTGGCGCAGGCTAAATTGAAAAAAAAGAAGCATAAATCTCATCACTGAATTAAATCAAATTAGGCGCACTGTAGATTTAAACTGTAACTGACACAAATAAAAAAGCACAACTCTATGGTTGTGCTTTTTAGATGTTATCTTAATAAAGAACGTTTACATCGCTCCCCATTCTTTTAGTGAGTCTTCATTCATTTTGATGTAATCTGCATTCCCTCTAGCTTTAGCTCCTTCTAAAGACTTCTTAGCTGCAGCAATAGCACCTTTTTTATCACCGTTAGCTGCATGAATCAAAGATTGTTGTCTTAGATACCAAAAACGAGGTTGGTCACTAGTCATTTCTACGGCTTTATCTATCCATTCCATAGCCATCTTTAAATCCTTACCCTCAGATAAATTATATACTGCCGCAGCATAATAATCATTGGGAGAAGGTCCAGACATTACTTGATCTATAGATGCAGAAACTTTAGTATCTGTAGGGACTTTAAATGTTACTGCAGCATAACTATTCTCCCAAATAAATCCTATGCTCGCAGAACTGTTAGTTAAATCATCGATTCCTATGGTCCAAGTTTCAACATTCATAGGCATTTTATAAACTGTAGCCGAAGCTTTAGCAGCAACTTTAGAATCGTCCCACTTTCCTGGAGTTCCCCAATTTTCAGTATCCGAATAAAAGAAGACATCCCAAGACTCTTGATTTGGAGAAATAAAAATGGCGTAAGAACCTGCTTTTAAGGCATTGCCATCAATAGTAACATCATCACTAAAAGTAATTATGGTGTTCTTATTGGCTCCAGCTCGCCACATCTTGCCAAATGGTACCAAATCACCAAATATTTTTCTTCCTTTCATACTTGGACGTGAGTATTCCAAGGTAATATCAGTCAGACCAACCTTTTGTTCAATTTTTGTAAAAGGACTTGGCTGAGGAGTTTCAACTTGCGCATTAACAGAAAACATTAGAGTTAACGCAAATGCAAAAAGTACTAATTTCTTCATTTTGTTTAGTGTTAAGTGGTTTTTTATTAGTGGGATAAAGGTACTACTTAACATAGGGTGCAAATGTTAAGGAATACTTAAAAGAAACAAATTATTATAAAGAATAGTATTCCAAATCAATTATTAATCGTAATATTGCAATATACAAATTAATACAGCCATGGGATTAACAAAAAGCGAAATTTTCACAGATGCACAAAACGAAATCGCCACACTTTCCAAAGCCTTTGCACACCCTGCACGCGTAGCTATCTTGCACCATCTCTTTAAGACCAATTCATGTATTTGTGGTGATTTGGTAGATGAAATCGGATTGGCTCAAGCTACAATATCACAACACCTTAAAGAATTGAAAACCCTAGGTTTAATAAAAGGAAATATAGAAGGCACAAGTGTTTGTTACTGTATAGACCAGGAAAAATGGGAAGAAATGAAACACTTACTAACTGCATTTTTTAATCAAGATATAAAAGCCAATAACTGTTGTTAATTATTTATTATGAAGCTATCTGAAATAAAATCAAAGCTCAAAGCACTAGATACCATTGCATTTCAATTACCTAATGGAACCTTAGTACCTCGGCATTTTCATGTCACTGAAGTAGGCAAAATCACAAAAGACTTTATTGATTGTGGTGGTACCGTTAGACACGAAGCAGTCGTTAACTTTCAATTATGGGAAGCCAATGACTACGATCACAGACTTCATCCCGAAAAACTATTAAAAATCATTGAACTTTCACAAAACATCCTAGATATAGATGATTTGGAAATCGAAGTGGAGTATCAGGGTGATACCATAGGCAAATACAATTTAGACTTTGATGGAAACAACTTTCTATTAACCACAAAGCAAACCAATTGCTTAGCTAAAGACAATTGTGGTATTCCTACTGAAAAGCCGCGTATACGATTATCGGACTTACAAAAAAAGTCCGCTTGTTGTGAACCAAGTTCTGGCTGTTGTTAAAACCCTATAAATCAAAACCAATGGTATTTAAAACCATAAAAGAAGAAATTAAGCAGCTAGACGTTACATCCATTGATGAACAACGAAAAACCATTTTGCAGCTTTTAATCGATTTCATTCAGAACAAAATCAAGGAAGGGGCTATTATTAACCTGAATTTTATTTGCACCCATAATTCGCGTCGCAGTCATTTATCTCAAGTTTGGGCACAGGCTTTGGCACATTATTACAACCTTAAAAATGTTTACACCTACTCTGGTGGCACTGAAGCCACAGCCCTATTTCCTTCGGCTGCTGAAGCTTTAGAAAGTTCTGGATTTCAAATTGAAAAACTTTCAAACGAAACCAATCCTATATATGCGATTAAATATGCCGAAACTAAACATCCGATTATCGGATTTTCAAAAACATTCGACGCTGCTTTCAATCCATCGTCAGAATTTGCAGCGATTATGACTTGCGATTCGGCCAATGAAGCTTGCCCATTTGTTCCTGGGTCAGAACAACGCATTCCTTTAACTTATGAAGATCCAAAAGCATTTGATAATACATCGCAACAAGCTGAAAAGTACAAGGAACGTAGCCTTCAAATTGCTACGGAATTAAAATATGTATTCGCAAATTTAAAAGAATAAAGTCCTAAAAATTTCATTGCTGACATGAAAAAATTAAGCTTTCTCGATAAAAATCTCACCTTATGGATATTTATAGCTATGGCTATAGGTGTAGGAATTGGTTACTTTTTCCCAAACTTCCCAAATTTTGTCAATTCGTTCAACAAGGGTACAACTAATATTCCGATTGCTATAGGATTAATTTTAATGATGTATCCACCACTGGCAAAAGTAAACTATGCACTGCTACCAAAAGTTTTTAAGGATGTAAAAATATTATCCATTTCACTAATTCTTAACTGGATTATTGGTCCCGTATTAATGTTTGTCCTAGCCATATTATTTTTAAAGGATTACCCTGAATACATGGTGGGTTTAATTCTCATTGGTTTAGCGCGTTGTATCGCGATGGTTTTAGTTTGGAATGACTTAGCCGAAGGGAGTAGCGAATATGGAGCAGGATTGGTTGCTTTAAATAGTGTTTTTCAAGTTTTTGGATATAGCTTTTATGCCTATATTTTTATTACCGTACTTCCACCCTATTTTGGTTTTGAAGGAGCTATTGTAGATATTTCTATCGCTACTATTGCAGAAAGTGTAGCTATTTACTTGGGCATTCCTTTTTTGCTTGGTATCCTATCCCGAAGTATTTTGGTAAAACTTAAAGGAGAAGAATGGTATGCAAAAAAATTCATTCCTAATATTTCTCCAATAACGCTCATTGCCTTACTCTTTACAATTGTGATAATGTTCTCCCTTAAAGGCGAATTAATTGTTGAAATTCCTATGGACGTTATCATTATTGCAATACCACTTTTAGTATATTTCACGATTATGTTTATCATTGGCTTCTTTTTTACTAAAGCTGTAGGGGCAGAATACGATAAAACAGCTTCCGTTGCTTTTACAGCCGCTGGAAATAATTTCGAGTTGGCTATAGCTGTTGCCATTGCCGTATTTGGTCTAAATTCTGGCCAGGCTTTTGCCGGTGTAATAGGGCCTTTAGTGGAAGTCCCTGCACTAATCTTATTGGTAAAAGTGGCCTTTTGGTTGCGTAAAAAATATTACATTACATATAATGCAAAGCCTTAATATTAGGCACAAATCCTGCAATACGTTAAATTTTGTTTAACCTTAATTAAAAATAGTTAAACAATTCGTATCTTTACATGGTAAAATAAGCACCATGGCTAAGAAAAAATCAATATCACAAGCAGACATTATTGGGTTTTATATGGATCATGTATTGATGCATAATGAAAATCCTAAATCAGTTTATTCCTTTGCAAAGGACAATAATTTTGAGGAACAACAATTTTATGAATTTTTTGCATCATTCGATTCCCTAGAGCAATCCATCTTTAAAATATTTTTTGACAATGCGCACGCTGTTTTAGAGAAAAGCGAAGAGTATTTAACTTTTGACGCTAAAAATAAGCTACTGAGCTTTTATTTTACGTTCTTCGAAATTCTAACAGCAAATAGAAGTTACGTTACTTATGCCCTAGAAGGACATAAATCGTCCCTTAAATCTTTAAGAACTCTAGTACATCTAAAAAAGCGATTTGTCAACTATATTGAACATTTAAATATCAAAATTATTGACCTTAGGCAAGAACAACTTACAAAGTTGCAAAACAGAAGCTTAAAGGAATCGGCATGGTTACAATTATTATTAACCATCCGTTTTTGGTTAGATGACACCTCGCCTTCTTTTGAAAAAACAGACCTATTTATTGAAAAATCCGTAAGAGCAAGTTTTGATTTAATAGATACCACACCTCTAAAAAGCATTATTGATCTCGGCAAATTCCTATACAAGGAAAAAATGCACATGAATTAGATGAAAACCATAGATAGTATACCAATAACCAAAATATCCCGAGCCTCAAAACTAGTGACTACTGGTGCAAAAGTCGGTGTTAATTATTTAAAATATTATGGAGACAAAATGGTGAATTCCAAGGAAGAAGCCAAAGAACGTCTCAATCAGAATAACGCAGAAGACATTTACGACAGTCTAAAAAAGCTAAAAGGTAGCGCACTCAAAGTTGCGCAAATGTTGAGTATGGAAAAGAGCATTTTACCAAAAGCTTATGTCGAAAAATTTTCGTTATCACAATTTTCAGTGCCGCCACTATCACCACCTTTGGTGATAAAAACGTTTAAAAAATACTTTGGGAAGCATCCCGATGAACTTTTTGATACTTTCAACGCAACTTCAGTAAATGCTGCGAGCATTGGTCAAGTACATATCGCAGATAAGAATGGGAAAAAATTTGCTGTGAAAATCCAATATCCTGGAGTTGCGGAGAGTATCGCTTCAGATTTAGCTTTGGTTAAACCTGTGGCTATTAAAATGTTTAATATCAAAGGAAAAGACTCCGATAAATATTTTAAGGAAGTTGAAGATAAGCTAGTCGAAGAAACCAATTACCTTCTAGAAGTAGAACAAAGTAAAACTGTTGTTGAAGCTTGTAAGCACATTCCAAATTTAAGGTTTCCCAATTATTATGATGAGTATTCATCGGAACGCATAATAACCATGGACTATATGAAAGGCAAACACCTTTCAGAATTTGTAGCTCATAATAAGAATCAAGACTTATCAAATAAGCTTGGACAAGCGCTTTGGGATTTCTACATGTATCAGATTCACAAACTCAAAAAAGTGCATGCAGATCCGCATCCAGGGAATTTTTTAATATCCGAAGACGGTCATTTAATTGCTTTGGATTTTGGTTGTATGAAATTCATTCCAGAAGAGTTTTACGTCCCCTATTTTGAACTTGCCAAAAAAGAAAGCATTGAAAATCCAGAAGTGTTTAAGGCAAAGATGTACGAATTGGAAATCTTACGACCTGACGACTCTGAAGACGAAGTCCAATTTTTTAGTGCCATGTTCTATGAATTGCTAAGTCTTTTTACACAGCCATTTCACAATGAGGTATTTGATTTTTCAAATCCCGATTTCTTCAACCAAGTCGCAGAAATGGGTCAGAAATATTCCAAAAGTACCGAGCTCAGAAATATGAATGGCAATAGAGGGTCTAAACATTTTATATATATTAATCGTACATTCTTTGGTTTGTACAATCTAATGTTCGACCTAAAGGCCGAAAACATAAAAATCAATAATTTCATTAACCTATAAATGGCACAGTTTACTTTAGACGATATCAACAATATGCATCATTTATACCGCATCAACTTAATTAATAGTTGTTCGGGTTATAAATCTGCGAATCTTATCGGTACAAAAGATGAATTGGGTACGAGTAATGTTGCTGTTTTTAGTTCTGTGACTCACTTGGGATCAAATCCAGGTCTGTTAGGGTTTTTCTTAAGGCCTACTACGGTTACAAGAAATACGTATGACAATATAAAATCGACAGGTAAGTATACTATAAATCATATTCATCAAGACATTCTAGAAGATGCGCATCATACCTCGGCTAAATATGATGCGTCGATATCAGAATTTGATGTAACTCATCTTGAAGAAGACTATAGAGACGGTTTTATTGCGCCTTTTGTTAAGGGTTGCCCTATTCAAATGGCCATGGAATATGTTGAAGAATATCCTATTAAAGCTAATAATACTATTTTGTTGATTGGTAGAATTACCAAATTATATGTCCCAGATAATCTATTAGAGAACGATGGTTTCATTAATTTATCTAAAGGAAAAGTAGCCACAATTAATGGCTTGGATGGCTATGCCGTACCCGAATTAAAAACCCGATTAGAATACCAAAGACCTAAGGCTATAATTGAAAAAATAGATGGCTGATGCGTATTCTAATAACTGGCACAACAGGCTATATAGCCAAACGATTAGCACTCCAGCTTCTCGAAGCTAAGCACGAGCTTGTTTGTTGTGTTCGTGATATGAATCGTATTCCAGATGAAATTGAGGAACACCCTCAGTGCACCTTTATTAAATTAAATTTTTTAAATCCCGAACCAAATAAAATCTCCAAAGACATTGATACGGCTTATTACCTTATCCATTCCATGGCGACTCAGTCTGAAGACTTTGAGGATTTAGAACGGCAATGTGCTTCAAATTTTAAAACACTTATTGCATCTACAAATTGTAAACAGGTCATTTATTTGAGTGGTATAGTTAATGACAATTCGTTGTCTAAGCATTTAAAGTCACGATTGCAAGTCGAAGAAACCCTTAAATCTGATGATTATGCCTTAACCACATTTAGAGCAGGTATTATTGTAGGCAGTGGTAGCGCTTCGTTCGAAATCATTCGGGATATTGTTGAAAAGTTGCCACTAATGATCACACCAAAATGGCTGAATACCAAATCACAACCCATTGGTATTCGGGACGTTCTCACCTACTTGTCGGGCGCCATAGGGAAAGAGCAACTTTATAACAAATCGTACGACATCTTTGGCCCAGAAATATTGACTTATAAAGACATGCTATTGCAATTTGCAGAAGTAAGAGGATTAAGAAGATACATCTATACATTACCCGTATTAACGCCAAAGTTATCATCCTACTGGTTATACTTTGTAACGTCCACATCATTTCAGCTGGCACAAGCATTAGTTGATAGCATGAAAGTTGAAGTGATTGGTAAAGCCAGTGATATCAATGAGCATATCGATATTAAGCCTATGACCTACAAAACTGCCGTCGATTTAGCCTTTCAAAAAATACAGCAAAACTCTGTGATTTCTAGCTGGAAAGATGCTGTTAGCAGCGGTGTATTTAACGATCAGCTTTCTAAACATATTGAGTTGCCACAGTTTGGTTGTTTTAAGGATGTACGCTCGCGTAAAGTAAAGGATGAGCAATTCACCATAAACAAAATTTGGAGTATCGGAGGCCGCAATGGATGGTACAGTTTTAATTGGTTATGGAAACTAAGAGGTTATGTCGATAAGTTATTTGGTGGTGTTGGTTTGCGCAGAGGTCGAACGCATAATACCTATTTAGAACCTGGTGATCCACTTGACTTCTGGCGTGTATTATTCGCTGATAAAGAAGAAAAACGCTTATTGCTCTTTGCAGAAATGAAATTACCTGGTGAAGCTTGGTTAGAGTTTAAAATCGTTAAAGATAAATTATACCAGCGTGCTGTATTTAGACCAAAAGGGGTTTGGGGACGTCTGTATTGGTATATGGTTTTACCGTTCCATGCTTTTGTGTTTAAGGGCATGATAAACGCTTTGGTAGAACCAAAATGAAAGGCACTAAGAAACAACATCTACCAGAAAAAATATGTCTGGTTTGTGAGCGCCCTTTTACTTGGAGAAAGAAATGGGCAAAGGATTGGAACAATGTAAAATATTGCAGTGAAAAATGCAGAAGACAAAAAAAGTTAGCTTAGTTTGGTTTAGAAACGACTTAAGAACCGTTGACAATGCTGTTTTGGCCGAAGCATGCCAAAATAGCGATTATGTCGTTGGCATATATTGTTTTGACCTAAGACTATTTCAAGTGAATACATTCGGATTTAAAAAAACCGAAAAGTTTAGAGCAAAATTCTTGATTGAAACTATTCAGAATCTAAAATCACAACTAGACGCTCTAAATATTGATTTGTTGGTTTACCATGATTTGCCCGAAACCGTAATACCCGAAGTCTGTGAAACTTATAACATCTCTAACATCTACCTTCAAAAGGAATGGACTCAAGAAGAATTGGATATAGAAAAAGCTTTGGTGGCTGAGGTTCTCGAAGCCACCAATAATAGCCATAAGAATATTCACTTCCACTCCATCTACAATCAGTTTCTATATCATCCTAAAGATATCAACTTCGAGGTTACAAAAACACCTCAGGTTTTCACCGTATTTAGAAAAAAACTTGAAAAGTACATTCCAATACGTGAAGAGATTCAGACAGAAAAACAACCCGAAGAGAATAGAATCAATAACAACACATCCATTCCTAGTCTTTCAGAATTAGGTTTTGAAGAATTTGAAGTTCATCCACACTCAGCCTTCCCTTTTAAAGGCGGGGAAACTGAAGCTTTGAATCGCCTAGAGGATTATTTCTTTAACACCAAAAAATTAGGATTTTATAAAAAAACCAGAAATGGTTTGATGGGTGTAGACTATAGTTCAAAATTCTCACCATGGTTAGCAAATGGCAGTATCTCAGCAAGAACGATTTACCATAAAGTGAGACAGTTTGAAAGAGAACACTTTAAGAATCAATCGACCTATTGGCTGATTTTTGAATTGATTTGGCGTGACTATTTTAAATATGTGTCTATGAAGCATGGCAACCAAATTTTTAAATTGGAAGGGATTCTTCAAAAGGACTATGAATGGTCAAAAAATCAAAACCAAATAAATAAATGGATTAATGGCGAGACATATTCTGATTTTGTGAATGCAAACATGATCGAACTCAAAGAAACTGGTTGGATGAGTAATAGAGGTCGCCAAAATGTAGCCTCCTATTTTGCCAAAGAACTTGAACTCGATTGGCGTATTGGCGCCTCCTATTTTGAGTCCTTGCTCATTGATTATGATGTTCATAGCAATTATGGCAATTGGATGTACGTCTCTGGTGTTGGCAACGACCCAAGAGACCGCAAGTTTAATGTACAATTACAGGCTGAGCGCTATGACACGAATGGAAAATTTAGAAAGCTTTGGTTGCAACCGAGTTTGTTTTGAAATAAAAAAACGTCACATCGAGTGATTCTGAAGAATGAAGAATTGTATCGAGATGGCATCTAGTTCTCGATATGTCCATACGTTCATCGTCAAGACACTCAAACTGACAACAGAGAAAAATGAAAAAGAAAGAAGCGATATTAGTATTCCCCCATCAACTGTTTAAGAATTCACCCATTCTTGAATTAGATTATGACATCTACCTGGTCGAAGAGTTTTTGTTCTTTAGGCATTACAAATTTCATAAACAAAAAATTGCGTTTCATCATGCTACAATGAAAGCCTATGAAGACTATCTAAAATCTAGTGGTAAGCAGGTTAACTATATCGAAGCTACATCTGGTTTATGTGATGTAAGAACCCTAATTCCAAGTTTAATTGCCAACGGGCTAAAGAGGCTTCACATTATTGACCCTACGGACAATTGGCTTCAAAAGCATATTAATTCGGTTTCTAAACACATTGCAATAACATGGTATGAAAATCCATTATTCATTAATTCAAAAGATGAACTAAATGCATTTTTTAAACCATCCAAAAAGAAATTCTTTCAAACAGCATTCTACAAACAACAGCGCAAAGACAGAAACATCTTAATGGAATCTGGAGAGCCAAAAGGTGGAAAATGGACTTATGACACAGACAATCGAAAGAAATATCCCAAGGACAAAACACCACCCAGCATTCAATTTCCTAATAAAACTCGTTACCATAAAGAAGCCGAAAACTATGTTGAACACTATTTTAGTAATCATCATGGCAAATTATCAGACTTTATCATTTACCCTATAGACTATAATTCTTCTGAGGCCTGGCTACAACAATTCTTCGAGATTAGATTTCATGAATTTGGTATTTATGAAGATGCGATTGTAAAGGAAGAACATTTTTTAAACCATAGCATCCTTTCACCTCTTATCAATGTGGGTCTATTAGAGCCGATGGATGTTATAAAAAGCGCTATTGAATACGCCAACAACAATAGTATTCCACTTAACTCCACCGAAGGTTTTGTGAGGCAAATTTTGGGTTGGAGGGAGTTTATCAGAGGGGTTTACGAGGCAAAAGGTACTGAAGAACGCACCAAAAACTTCTGGGATTTCAAGCGTAAAATACCAGCTTCATTTTATGATGGAACTACTGGAATCCAACCCATAGACGACATTATACGTAAAGTAAACAAAACAGCCTATGCCCATCATATAGAACGTTTAATGATTTTAGGAAACTTCATGGTGCTTTGCGAATTCGATCCCGACGAGGTCTACAAATGGTTTATGGAATTATTTATTGATGCGTACGATTGGGTAATGGTACCAAATGTGTATGGCATGAGTCTGTATGCCGATGGTGGTTTAATGTCAACAAAACCCTACATAAGCAGCAGTAATTACATTATGAAAATGAGTAACTATCGCAGAGGAGATTGGCAATCTACTTGGGATGGACTGTTCTGGACCTTTATGGATAAACATCGTGATTTCTTTCTTAGCAATCCCAGACTCAGCATGCTGATACGCACTTTTGATAAAATGAAACAAGACACCAAAGACATGCATTTTAAAAATGCACAAACCTTCTTAGAAACTTTAGAATGTCAAACAGAGAGCCTATAAATGTAGTTTGGTTAAAGCGCGATTTGAGACTTCAGGACAATGAAGCTATTTCTAATGCCTTAAAATCTGGTAAACGCACCCTTCTAGTCTATGTATTTGAGTTCATTTTGCTAAATGATAGCCATTATGATGAACGTCATTTCAATTTTATAAAGGAATCCCTCCTGGATATTAATGCCCAATTAGAAGCATCTAACACCAAAGTCTTATCTGTGACGAGCGATATACAAACTGCTTTCAATCTTATACAAGAATTTTATAGAGTTGATACCATTTTTTCTCACGTAGAAACAGGATTACTCGTGACTTACAATAGAGATAAAGAGTTTGCTCGCTACTGTAGAAACAATATAATTAATTGGGTAGAGAGTAAAAACAATGGTGTTGAACGTGGTTTAGTGAATAGGGATAATTGGTTTGAGAATTGGGAAGCATACATGTATAAAAATCTTGAGATATTTCAACCTAAAAATCATCAATTGGTTAATACAGAAGAAATCCAAACCTTAGAAAAGGTTTTTACAGTAGCTGATTTACAGACTCCATCTAACACAAAATTTCAAACAGGTGGTAGTACCACTGGGTGGAAATATGCAGATTCCTTCTTTGAAAGTCGCCATGAAGATTATATGTTCAACATTTCAAAACCTGAAGCATCACGTACCAGTTGCAGTAGAATTTCCCCATACATCGCTTGGGGTAATTTATCCATTAGACAAGTATTTCAAAAAGCACAAGAGGTAAAAGTCAATACAAAAGATAAGCGACACATTGGTGCATTTATATCGCGTTTAAGATGGCAAGCTCATTTTATTCAAAAGTTTGAAATGGAACACACCATGGAAAATGCCAGTGTCAATAAAGGGTACCATAAGCTTAAAAAGAGCATTTCAAAAGGATATCAAAAGGCTTGGCGCAAAGGACAAACAGGATTTCCTCTGGTTGATGCAAGTATGCGCTGTTTAATAGAAACGGGCTATGTCAACTTTAGAATGCGCGCCATGTTGGCATCGTTCTTTACACATATTTTATGGCAACCATGGCAAGCGGCCACCACGCATTTATCGCAACAATTTTTGGATTTTGAACCAGGCATACACTTCCCGCAACTACAGATGCAGGCAGGTGAGACAGGTATAAATAACTTAAGAATATATAATCCTACTGTAAACAGCTTAAAACATGATTCTGAAGCTATTTTTATTAAAAAATGGGTGCCAGAATTAGCACATTTAGATACACCATTTGTTCATGAGCCTTATCTCATGACAGAAATGGAACAAGCCTTCTATAATTTCAAATTAGGTATAGATTATCCAAAGCCAATAGTTGATATCAAAGAAAACCGTAAAAGAGCAAGCGATATCTTGTGGAATATGAAGAAAGATCCTGAAGTCATTCAAGAAAGTTTTCGCATATTAAAACGACATACTATAAAAGACAGAAATCGTATGTTACGGAATGAATAAACCACTTTCACAAAGTAATTTTCTTACATTCTTAATTCTGTGTTAAACTTTGTTTAACTTTAATTAAAAAAGGTTAAACATTTTATATCTTTACAGTGTAATGATATTGAATACAACACATCACAACCCTGAGCACAAACAAATTATAGCTGACCTTATTGGCAGTCCTTTTAGTTTGGTACAGAAATTGAAAATGCATGGCGTGGGCTCTAAGCGCATGATTGTGGATGAAGTTAGTCCTAATATGCAGAGCATGATGAACAAAGTGTCAGATATTAATTATGCGAATATAGAATTAAGACCCAAAGGAATTTTGGTAATGATTAATCAAGGTTTAAAAAACTTTACCTGGATTATTCCTTATTATCAATTAGTCATATACAAAGTTAATGGTTCTAGTATTCATGCACAGGGAAGATTCATTCATTTCAGAAACAACAAGACGTTTAAAGAAAACAAAAAGTTTTTTGATAAACTGATGGATGAAAAAGTGAAGTATGATATGCAATATGCCATGCCTCAGAGTTTATGATGCTAGAGGTAAAAGACATTGATAGAATTATAGAAATGGCGTGGGAAGACCGCACACCTTTCGAAGCCATCACCTATCAATTCGGGCTTAAGGAACAGGATATCATTGAACTGATGCGAAAGGAAATGAAACCGAGCAGTTTCAGAATGTGGAGAGCACGTGTGCAAGGCAGAGCAACAAAACACAGTAAAAAAAGAACGTTTGGCAAGGGCAGATTTAAATGCTCACGTCAAAGGACAATAACAAATAACTCTATTTCAAAACGTTAACACGTGCTTTGATTTAAGCTTGGAGTACTTAAAGACAGCACATTAAAAAGATTCTATGAATACAGAAACGATTTCCAAAAAAAATGGTCAGCACCTTAATGGATTTAGTATTGAAGATATAGGTGATGATCATCTATTTACTTCGTTAGACACACCAATGAAGCCAAATGCTTTTGATATGCCTAATGAAGAAAAAAAAGAACGTATATCCATATTATTTTCAGAAATAATGGACGTACTAGGTTTAGATTTAACAGACGATTCATTGAAAGGTACACCAGACCGTGTGGCTAAAATGTACGTCGAAGAAATATTTTCAGGATTAGATCCAGCAAACAAACCGAAAGTGGCCTTGTTCGACAACAAGTACCAATACAACCAAATGTTAGTAGAGAAGAATATTACATTCTACTCTAACTGTGAGCACCACTTTGTCCCTATAATTGGTAAAGCACACATTGCTTACAAGTCATCTGGCAAAGTTATTGGCCTATCAAAATTGAACCGCATAGTACAGTATTATGCCAAACGTCCTCAAGTGCAAGAACGATTAACAAATCAAATTGCCAATGAGCTTAAAACCGTTCTGGATACTGAAGATGTAGCAGTAATCATCGATGCCAAGCATTTATGTG
>NZ_JANQOM010000058.1 GCF_028289625.1 Winogradskyella sp.
AGAAGACTTAGGGTTTTTTTACAGTCTAATCCCTAGTATAAATGAAAAAAAGCATAGAGACTTATACTATGCAGTTTATTTTATGGAAACTGATAATTATCCCAAAGCAGAAAAACATGTTTTAAATATGGCGGCATTATCATCTGGTGCATATAGTGCAGATGAAGGAGATACAATAAATGGATATTAAGCCATTTCTGTTAGAGATCAAAATAATGAAGATGGTGACGGATTTAGATCTGTTTTATTCAAGAAAGTTGAAGAAAATGAATATGTACTTGCCTTTGCTGGATCGGATGATTTGAAAGATTGGGAAACTAATTTTTCTGCAATTGTTAATGGTGAATCAATTCAATATGAAATTGCAGTTGATCAAGGAGTACAGGCAACTGTTCTTTATGAAAATATTGAGTTTACAGGGCATTCACTTGGTGGAGGACTTGCTAGTGCATCTGCTCTAGCCACAGATGGGAAAGCAACTACTTTCAATGCAGCTGGTTTAACTAACAAGTTAAAAACAAATTTGGGTATTGAAAAAGGTATAAGTGATAATATTCGAGCATATATTACAAGAGGGGAATTTGTTGATTTTAATCAAAGATTACTAGGAGTAAGAGCTGAAGGGCAAAAAATAATAATACCTGCTAGGTATAATATTCTATCTACCACTGTAAGACAATATCAGAGAATAAGGAATCATATGATTGGTAATCATATTAAGAGATTAAAAAAAGAATTTTTAAAATAGTTTAAATAGATGAAAAAAATAGTTTTTTTTATGCTGAATGTCATATTGCTTAGTTCTTGTAATTCACAAGAGACCTCTAAAAATGGTAATACGCATTTTGATGAGCTTTTAAATGAACTAGTTTTAGCTTTAGAAAAAGAAGACATCAGTAAAATAAAAGATGTAATTAAAACTGATAGTACAATTTTAAATTTCCCTAACTCAAAAATAAATTACACAAATGAAATAGAACCTATATTATTTTGGACAATAAGAAATAATAAATACAAATCATTCAGGGCTTTATTGGGATTAGGATCTGATGTTAATATAAAATCAAACACAGGATTTACACCGCTTATCGTAGCATGTCAAAATGACTACGAATTAAATGGTTTTAGTGCTATCGATTATGTCAGAGATTTAATTGAAAAGGGCGCAGATATTAATTATATACGAAATGGATACCACAAAGAAACTAATGGCAAGAAAAAATTTTTCAGAGCTACTTCACCTTTAAATGCAGCAATTCAAAAAAGAAATATTGAATTAGCAAGTTACTTAATTAAAAAAGGAGCTGATATAAATGCAATTCTTACAGAACCTGGAATGGATGGTGGTGTTTGGAAATTCAATGCTTTAATGAGCGCTATATCAAGGAAGGATATGCAAATGGCAAAATTCCTCTTAATTAATTGTGGAGCAGAATATAATTGGATTTTGGGTCGAGATTACTCGAATAAACCATTGAATATTTCATATTTTTTAAGGCGGTGCTATTTTCTTAAAGACTCTTCTAAATTCAAGGATAAGATGGAAATACTAGAGTATTTAATTGCGAATAACGTTAGTTATAAAGAAACTGAAATACCTGAAAAAGCAATTGCATTTGCCAAGAAGAATTATCCTGATAATTGGGAAGTTTACTTAGAGAACTATTAGGGTAATGTAGTAAACTAGTTGATAGCAAAAATATAAGCTGTAACAAATTAAAAATCAGTAATTCTAAAATAAATGAATTACTGATTTTTAGCGTTCTTTGATATTGTTGCATAAAAGAAAGTTTATTAGAACCTATAAAATAAGGGTTCCTTAAATCGTTATGTAGTAGATTAGGTCATGGAAAAAACTCTATATCCAAAATATTGTGGTCAACCTTTCCCGTAAGAATATTCAGTATATTTACGATGCCACAGGCATAAAGCTAAAAAAGATTGTGAGTACGGGGACGACAACGGAATACGCGGGGAATTTTATCTACGAGAATGGCTACCTTAAGATGTTCTCGCACCCGGAGGGCTATGTGGAATCGCCAGTGTTCGGTGCGAAACGTGCGCCTTACAAATATGCCTACCAGTACAAGGACCACTTGGGGAATATACGCTTGACCTATATGGACATTAACCAAAATAATTCCGGTGCGGTAAGTTTGGAAATCCTTGAAGAAAACAACTACTACCCTTTTGGCCTGAAACATAAGGGGTACAACTCTAACGTGTCGGCTAATGTGAATAGCATGGCGAGCAAGTTTGGGTTTAACGGTATGGAACTTGAGGACAGTGATGTTAACGGTGACCAGTTAAACCTCTACGAGATGGATATAAGACAGTACGACCCGGCTATTGCCAGATGGACATCTTTGGATCCTGTGGTACACCATGAATTTTCAACTTATTCTGCTTTTGACAATAGTCCTATATATTGGGCGGATCCTAGTGGTGGTAATTCAGAGAGCTATTTTTCGGACACTTTAAGTGATACCGATCCTGATCCGCCGGTTAAAACTATAGAGTTAGATGAAGTTGTTGTAACTGGCAAAAGTGGAAGCAAAAGAGAATCTAAAGGGCCTACATGGTCTAATGAAACGAGTATGTTTGCGTATTATAGTTCGCAAAAACAATATGAGAAAGATTATCCTGAGTTTGCCAATATAAATCGTTCACAATGGAATACCCATTTGAATAATACATATTCAGATGCATTTTGGAAATTAGAAGAAAAATTAGATGAAGAAGAAAGAGCCAGGCAGGCTATGAGACATCTAATGGTGTGGTATACTTTTTTCTACATGGGTGAAGATTTAGTATATGTGTTGCCGGGAAGTATGTTTGGAAATTTATCAAGACTATCAGCCAGAGCATTTAGTTTCAAAGGTGGTTTAGCTCCAAAAGAAATTGTGTATGGGTATTTTGGGACTTTAGATGATGTAGTAGCATATGTCGGCATTTCAAAAAACCCTTCGGTTAGGTTTAAAGCACATGCAAGAGCAACAGATGGTAAACAATTTTTAGATTATGATACACACATAAGATTTAATTCTCGTTTAAAGGGTAGAATTTGGGAACAACAGAATATAAATGATTTAGGTCTAAAAAATTTATTAAACCGAAGGAATGAAATCAGAAAATCATTATGGCAGACATATAAAATTAAAGTACCACCAGCACAATAGCACAATGAGTAAAATAAAAAAGGGAGATGTATTCGAAGTTAAATTAGGAGAAGAAGAAGTAGGTTTTTTTCAGTACCTGCTTCTTGATCCTGCCCAACTAAATAGTGAGGTTATCCGTATTTTTTCATATAGATCTAAAGAAAGAGACAACTATGATTTGAACCAAATCGTAAACTCAGAAATAGATTTTTTTGCTCATGTGGTCATTCCTTTTGGATTTACTACAAAACTATGGAAGAAGATTGGCAACGTAGATTTGGAAAGTGATCTAGAAAGACCTTTATTTAGAGCTGTTTTTGGGGAGAAGCGTGAATTTAAAGGAAATCGCATTATTTATAAAAAAACAGATCAATGGCAAGTATGGAGGGCAGGAGATTCGTTTGACTCAAGACGCCCATTAGGTTGGATAACAGAAGGTAATAAAGATATTGATTTAGGTATGGTTAAAGCCCCAAACGAGATAGTACATAGAATGAAAACAGGCGAATACAGCTATTCTTATTATACCTAAAAATCATAGGACTCTTCAATTTGGTAATTGATAAAGCCGAGAGCTAGAAGTATACCTTCTAGCTCTTTTTTTTTGTAGTTTTTAGTTGTTGTAAATGAAATATCCACAAAACCTTTTCCAGTCCCCTCGTTTATAACTATTCCTAGTTTTCTATGTTCGATTGTATCTGCTAAAAGATAGCGTAGCTCTAATGTTCTGTTTATATTTTTGGTATCATCAGTATTTAGGTAAGCAATTATATTTACTAATGCACTATTCAATATCCTGTAGTACGTTCTTAAGGGTGGACTTTAGTTTACGTTTAGAAAGAAAAGCATCCATAATGGAGAATATGGTCTTTTGCTCGTCTTTGGTAAGGCTATCGATAAGCGCAACACGTTCCATCAAAGTAGTGTCATTAAGTACATCTTTGTCCGTAAAAAGCTCAGCCATAGACACACCCAAAGCCTTAGCAATCTTAATCAACGTATTGACGGATGGATCGGTCTTACCGTTCTCGATACGGGAATACTGTGTAGCACCCATTCCAATAGCAGAAATCACTTCCTTTTGCGAGAGACCTTTGTTTTCTCGTACATACATAATATTTTTACTTACCTCCATAAGTATTGTTCAATATATCAATAAAATTACATTTAAAGGCTCTATTTGTCAATTGTAAAATATTTTGAATGCATTAATTGCTTGTTAAACCTTATAAGACATAGGATTATTAATAATACATGGGTTACATTAGGGAACGGAAAATTGTAATTATAAATACCCTTTTCATATATTTATGATGCAACAGGTGTAAAATTGAAAAAGACAGTGACAACCATTGGTTCTCCCTCCCATACCGAATACGCAGGTAATTTTATCTACGAGGATGATACATTGAAGATGTTCTCCCACCCGGAGGGCTATGTGGAGCCTGTGTATGGCGGAAAGTTCCCGACGTTCAACTATGCCTACCAGTACAGGGACCACTTGGGCAATATTAGGCTCACCTATGCGGACTCGGACAAGAACGGTGAAATCAATGCCAGTACTGAGATTATCGAAGAGCACAACTACTACCCTTTTGGGATAAAACATAAGGGGTATAATAGTAATGTAAGGGGGACAATCTGAAGGTTTTGATGATATGGCCGATGGTATTCTATTTACAGAAACAGATTTTAATACTGATATGATTGTAAAAGAAAGATTAGAAACTAGAATGAGCGATGGGACTTACTATGATAGCGTAGAATTTAATTGTAGTACTTTTTGCTGAGAGGCATATGAAGGTATTGAACAAGCCAAGCTAGAATATGGGGAAGGGCTAAATTATCTTAATCTCCTTCAAGCCCAATTTGGTAAAGAGACTGACTCCTATAAAGGATTTACATTCACTTCAGCAACACCTCACCAGATGTATAAGGATGTCAAACAATTAAAATCCACTTATGTAATAAAAGACCTAGGTAAACAAGTTAATAAATCATTCAAAAAAGCATTTAAAGGAGAATAAAAATTTATAAAATGAAGAAAATATTAATAGTACTAACTGTTTTTTTGATGGTTAGCTGTAGTGATAGACCACTAATTTTCGAAGATCATACAATTAATAAAATTATTATTACAAAGTTTAGAGATGATAAAAGAGATCCATTAATTATAAAAAAGAACCCTCAAATAAAGAATATTATATCATACTTTAACGACAGTAAAGAATCCCCGATTAAAATGGCTTATGATTATAAACTGGTGATTTCAATGAGGGATTCTTCGAACGTTGAACGAGTATCAGTAAAAAATGATAGATTTAGATATAAAGGGAAAAGCTATATTTCGAATACGAATATTCAAGATTATATTGAGTCAATAAAAAGTGAATACTAGGAACCGGTAGGTACGAATTTATAATCGTGCTATAAACACTAACAAAAGGATAGGCATAACGTCTGTCCTTTTTTTTATCCGCAAATAGAAACTAAGGTTTTTGCTTAGAAAAACTAAGCAAAAACCACAATGATTCCCTGAGTATTAACCTTAACTTTAAAGTTGTTTATAAACTTTATTTATTATAAGGATGCTAAGGAAACTTACATTAATTATATTAATAAGCCTCCTGTTGGGCTGCGAGGAACTTATAGAAGTTGAGGATATCACTAATGAAACGGTCAGTATTCTGGCACCAGTAAATAATAGTACGCTTACGGATACAACGGTTAACTTTTCGTGGCAAGCCTTGGAGTTTGCGGAATCCTATCAACTACAAATCGCTTTGCCTAATTTTGAGAACGCCCAAGCTATTGTAGAGGATACTACGCTTACTGCAAGCAACTTTACAAAAACATTAGAACTAGGCATCTACCAATGGCGCATTAAAGCCATCAATTTTGCTTATGAAACCGCATTTACAACCCTAAACCTCAACATTGAAGACTAAAAAGAAAACATATGTGCTCTTGGTATTGGTCATTGCTGTCTGGGGAACGATTGCCTATAAGATTATTGTAGCCCTCAATCCAGATATACCAGAGTTTCAGCCACAAGAATTTGTAACCAAAAGCAATTATAAAGTTGAAACCTCTATAGATACGTTTTCCATAACCAAGGTTAATAGAGATCCATTCTTAGGAACTTATAGTAAAAAGGAAGAATCCCCCAAAAAAGCTACAACTAAAAAGAAACCTATATCATGGTTACCCATACAATACCATGGTATTATAAAAAATGGGGGAAACGAAATGTACATTGTCTCTATTAACGGCAAACAACATTTGCTAAAAAAAGGTCAGGCTAGGGATAGTATACAACTCTTGTACGGTAATGTTAAATCTATTACCATGCGCTATAAAAATACGTCTAAAATCTTCAAATTAAAGCAATAAGTATGAAACTTAAAGCGGGCGCATTACAGTTGGTCACCTTTGTGGTTGTGGTTATTGCATTATTGTTGTCTGCTTTTATCCTATTAATCCATATACATCAACAGTTTCGCATTAAGAGCAACCATACCATCGAAACCGTAAGCTTGGTAAATAAAGGCATCAAGGCAGTACTACAAGAAGACATTGCTTTAGAAGACACCGTTGCAGTTAGTTTATATGACGAAGACTATAAATCCCTAAACATACACCGAAGTTTTTGGGGCATTTATGAGAAAGCGCATGCCAAAGCCAAAATAAAGCATACCAAACTGAGCAAAGTGGCATTAATAGGCAATAGAATAACAGGGTTAGACGCACCAACCCTATATCTTAAGGATAATAACAAACCCCTTGTGTTGGTAGGCCATACAAAAATTAACGGTAAGGCATCCTTACCCAAACGTGGTGTAAAATCAGGTAATATCGCAGGGCAATCCTATTATGGCGAACACTATATCTATGGAAGTACTTCATTAAGTGGTGAGCTCCCAAAGTTAAACCATGAACTTTTAAACTATTTGAAAAACCTTAAACAAAGAGACTTAAACGCAAAAAAAACGGAGTACATTAACCTTAAGGGTAATAAAGTATTTAAAAACACATTTGAAAATCCCTTACAATTGGTGTATAGCCCATCGGATATTGTTCTGGCAGAGGTTTCCATGATTGGGCATTTGGTCATTCAATCTGAAACTAAAATCACGGTCAATGAGACCGCAAAGCTCAATGATGTACTCTTAATTGCACCGGTGATTGAAATCACATCAAACGTTACAGGCGCTTTACAGGCCTTTGCCACAGAGCGTATCGATGTGGCTAAGGATGTCAGCTTAACCTATCCTTCAGCTTTAGTACTACAACAGGACTATGAAAAGGAACAAACGGATAAGGCCAAAGCTATTTTTATAGATGACGATTCCAAAATTTCTGGTCAAATTCTGGTTTTAGGACAAACACAGCCCGATAATTATGAGGCGCAATTAAAAATTAATGCCAATGCCATGGTTGAGGGTATGATCTATTGTGAACAAAATTTAGAATTAAGAGGCACCGTTTACGGTTCGGTATATACTAACAATTTTATCATTAAAGAAAGGGGCTCTATCTACCAAAACCACTTGTTTAATGCCTTTGTAGATCGTAGTGAGCTAACGTCGAAGTTCGTAAGTCTTGGTTTTGAAAATTCAAAAAAAGGAATTGCCAAATGGTTATACTAAATAAAATAAAGGCATCAACACTTATGGAAACCTTGATAGCTACCGTATTGATCATGGTCATATTTATAATAACGAGTTTAATATTGAATAATCTGTTTTCTAACAGTATTAAGCATAATACCAGAAGCATTACGGCAAAACTTAATGAAATAGAATACCTATATATAAATGACAAACTCTCTCTCCCTTATTATAACGATTATAATGGATGGGAAATAGAGATGGTAACATCCAAAAACCCAGATGAAGTGCACTTAAAGGCATCAAAAACAAACACAACAAAAGTTGTGGAAAAAAGCGTGTTTAGTAAATGAAAGCTAAAGTAAAGGCCTTAACATTAAATGAAATGGTAATTGTAATGATCATTACATCAATTGTTGTGAGTTTGGCTTTTACGGTTTTGTCATTGGTACAGCGCCATATGTGGTCCATACAGCATAATTTCAATTTAAATACCGAATTTAATCGTTTAGAAGAAGCGCTTTGGATAGATACTAATCACTTTAATACCATAAGGGTCAATGCCAAACAGAATACCATAAAGTTTAAAACGCTATTGGATTCGACAACCTATCATTTTGAAAAGGATTACACTCTAAGAGATAAAGACACATTTTACATACCCATAGCTCATAAAACTTTATTCTTTAATGGAAATGAAGTTGCTAATGGTAAGCTTGATGCCATTCGGTTAGAATTATCAAAAAAGTATAACGATCAACAGATATTCGTTTTTAAAATAAACGATGCAAAACACTTTATCGACTGATGGCTTTTCGGTTAGAAAACATATCTAAACAAAAGGTAATACGCAAGGAGAAATCTTCTATAAACGCCCTGTTAGAAAAAGAAGTTATCGTGCTAAAAAAAGCCTTCTCCAACAAAATCAAAGAAGATTTTTATACAGAGTTAGGGGTGTTGTTAAAAGCAGGAATCAACTTAAAAGAGGCTCTAGAATTAATAAAAAACACCCAAAAGCAAAAGAAAACCAAGACCATATTGCAAATTATACTAGATGAGGTTATTTCTGGTAAGAGTTTATCGGAAGCCATAAAAAATGAAAAAGAGTTTTCGGACTACGAATACCATTCGGTAAAAATTGGTGAGGAAACAGGAACACTATTCAAAATTGCTGAACAACTGGGAATGTTTTACAACAGAAAAAACGAGCAGCGTAAACATTTAATCAATGCCCTCACCTACCCTTGTATCATATTAACTACTGCAATTTTAGTGGTCATTTTTATGTTGCAATTTGTAGTCCCTATGTTTGAAGATATTTTTAAACAACAAAATATTGAAATGCCAGCCATTACGGCTTTCGTAGTAAATATCTCTGAATTTTTGGAATCAAAAGGTATTTGGTTGTTTATGGTAGTCCTATTATTATTTTTCTTGCGATTGTTTTTTAATAAGGCATCTTGGTATAAACGTATTAAAGGAACCTTATTCAATAAGATACCCTTTGTAGGTCAATTTATTAAAACCGTTTACTTATCACAATTTACCCAAGCCATTGCCTTATTAACGGCATCAAAGGTACCTATAGTGAATAGTATTAGTTTGGTGAAACAGATGATAGACTACTATCCTTTAACAACAGCTCTTCATAGCGTTGAACAACAATTATTAAAAGGCGAAACTTTAAGTAAAAGCCTTAGCGAGAACAAGCTTTTTGACGAAAAAATGATTGCACTCGTTAAAGTTGCCGAGGAAACCAACCAAACCGAGTTTATGTTCGAACGACTCAATAGTCAGTATAATGCCAGAGTACAACAACGCTCAAAAGTGTTATCTACAGTAATGGAACCTATCATTATTCTATTTGTGGGATTGTTTGTCGGTTTTATACTAATAGCCATGTATTTACCAATGTTTAAGCTGAGTAGTATTCTTGGTTAATAATTATTATTTTTGATTAATTTTTATTTACAATGTCTAATAAAAGTGAACACAAAACTGAACACGTTTTGGAACACGATTTATAATATTAGGGTGTTGAAACCCCAATAAAATAGTTAAAAATAACCTTATTGGAGTATTCATAACCCGGAGGTCTCGAGTTCAAATCTCGATCTCGCTACAGCAGTAAAGGCTTGATGGCATCATCAAGCTTTTTTTGTGGACAGCACTGAAGCTTGCTTTAAAGTGCATGGAAAACAAAAAAAATGTAATGCGATAGTATTAATGCTTTTACTATTGTACAGCTTCCCAATAAAGATTCTATAAATCTCGATCTCGCTACAGCAGTTAAAGGTTGATGGCATCATCAAGCTTTTTTTGTGATTTGCCCTAAAGCTGGCTTTATAAGGCAGAAGTATAAAAAATAGTAATGCAAAGCATCGACTTTTACTGTTTTACAATACTTAGAGTTAAGCTAATTATTGGAATAAAACGGTATTCCAATTTCTTATTAAGTTGATTATTGAGTACCTGACTTTTTTAGTCCTGTAGTTTATTAAACAAAAGGAATCGCTCCATTCACTCACATATCATAAAAAAATCTTAAGCTTTTCTTATAATTGAAGTGTTGAAAGCAAAAACACATCAAATTGTTTTATTTTTAGTTTCTTTTTTAACATTTAAACTTAAAAATTTAAAACCATGCGATATTTTACTATTTTTTTTGTGGCCTTGTTTTCACTGCAACTTCAAGCGCAATCTGCAATTATGGAGCCAAGTATATCACCAGATGGAATGTATTTAGCCTTTAGTTTTCAAGGTGATATTTGGGTAAGTGATATTTCTGGCAACAATCCAAAACGCCTTACCATTCACGAGGCTTATGAAGCCAGTCCTATATGGTCCAATGATGCTAAACATATTGTGTTTTCAAGTGATAGATATGGAAATGCAGACTTATTTAAAATCCCTGTTGAAGGTGGTACCCCACAACGATTAACCTATCACTCTGCTGGCGACTCGCCATATAGTATAACTGCTTCTGGAGATGTGCTATTTACAACCTCAAGAAATTATAGACAAGTTGAACGTGAAGCTGAAATTTATGTTTTAGAAAAATCGGCTTCAACCGAAAAACGCTTTTCGGATGCCTTGGGTTTTAATCCTGTAAGTTCACCTAATGGTGATAAAGTTGCTTTTGTTCGTGGCACTTGTCGAATAGATAGAGAAGCTTATAATGGCCCTGCCAATCGTGATGTTTGGGTATATGATAAAACTACCAGCCAATACACACAAATTACAAAACATGGCACAAATGATTTTAATCCGCGTTGGTTAAACAACAATACACTGGTTTTTATTTCGGGCAGAAGTGGTCGTTATAATATTCATCAGGCAGATTTAAACGGAACTATCTCAAAACTAACGAATGAAAAGGATTATGGTATCATAAATTTTTCTATAAGTCAGCAGACAAATACCATAGTCTTTCAAACAGCAGAACAATCTTATGTATTCAACATTATTACAAAAAAAGCGACACCCCTCAATATCAATATTAGTAGTGATTACCGTTTTGACCCTATAGTTAAAGAGCGTATGCGCAACAATGTAAATGAATTCGCGGTATCACCAAACGCCAAATTCATAGCTTACATTAACCGTGGTGAATTATTTGTTACCAGAAATGATAAAGAGGATAGTAAATCCGTAAGGATCACGGATGGCCCTGCAAGGGAAGCTAGCCCAGTTTGGCTTAATGATTCTACCCTTTTATTTATTTCAGATAAAGAAGGTCAAAACGATTTGTATGCTATTCATTCTACGGATGACAATGAAAAAGATTTATTCTATTCATTTAAAAGAGCAACAAAACAATTGACTAAATCCAAAGACGAAGAAGTCAATCCTTTGGTTAGCCCAGATGGTAAAAAAATAGCGCTTCAAATCGGCAGAGGTGGTTTAAAAGTTTTTGATATTGATGAAAAAGGCAAACTGAGTAATTCCAAAACTTTATTGGATGGATGGGATGCACCTCGTGGTCTGACCTGGTCACCAGATAGTAAATGGTTGGCTTATAGCAAATCTGACTTAAACTTTAACCAAGATATATTCATTCATGCTGCTGATAATTCCAAACCACCGGTAAATGTGAGTATGCACCCTAAAGGAGATTTTAATCCGGTTTGGAGCAAAGATGGTAGTAAACTAGGTTTTGTTTCTGAAAGAAATAATGGAGATAACGATATTTGGTTTGCATGGCTCAAAAAAGAAGATTGGGAGAAATCAAGAGCTCAGTGGACTAGAAACGAAAAAGAAAAAGACGATAAAGACAAAAAAACCACTAAAAAGAAAGAGGACAACAAAGATGATAAGACAGATAAAAAAACAAAGGACATTACTATTGATTTTGACAAGATCTACCAGCGTTTAGAGCAAGTAACGCGCTACACTGGCGGAGAATCTGACTTTGCATTTGACGAAAAAGGCGAACATATTTATTTTACTAATGGTGGTGTAAGCAGAAAAAATTATGATATCAGCCGCAGCTTGTTTAAAATTAAATGGGATGGTACTGAGAAGAAAGAAATTAAAGGCGGTGCTAACACATATGGGCTCAAAAAATACCCTGTGAAAGGTCAAATTTATCTAATGTCGCGTGGCGGACAAATTACAGCTTTAAATACTAAATCTGACAAGCTTGAAAAACAAGTTGTACAATCCCAAATGAAAATTCGTTATAAAGATGAATTAGATCAAATATTTGAAGAAGGCTGGAGAGTACTCAATGCCGGTTTTTATGACCCAGAATTTCATGGTCAGGATTGGGATAAGCTAAAGAAAATGTATAAGCCTCTAGCTCTTAATGCTTCAACAAAAGAAGATTTTAGATTACATTTTAATTTAATGCTTGGCCAGCTCAATGCCTCACATATGGGGATGTACGGCGGTAATGCGCAAAAAGAGACCCAACGCGAACGAACTGGTCTGTTAGGTATTGAAGGTGAACATATAAAAGAAGGATTTAAAATTACTCGTGTTGTCTATGATAGTCCAGCTGGCAAGACTGAAAGCCAATTGAATGTTGGTGATATCATTACCGCGGTCAATCAAAACACAGTGGAACAGTCTAATAATTTCTTTTCGCATCTTGAAGGAACAACCAACGAGCGTACTTTACTAAACATAAATCGAAATGGAGAGATAATTGAAATGGTTATTTGGCCTGCTGGTTCTTTGCGATCGCAATTGTATGATGAGTGGGTAGAAGATCGTAGAAAATTGGTAGACTCCTACTCCAATGGAAAATTAGGTTACTTACACATTCAGGGAATGAATTGGCCATCCTTTGAGCGTTTTGAACGTGAACTTATGGCAGCTGGTTATGGCAAAGAAGGTATTGTTATAGACGTCCGTTACAACGGTGGTGGTTGGACAACCGATTATTTAATGGCCGTTTTAAATGTTAAGCAACATGCTTATACTATTCCTCGTGGTGCAGCAAAAAGTTTAAATGAGCATAAGAATTACAAAGAAAATTACCCTTATGGAGAGCGCCTGCCTTTAGCTTCATGGACTAAGCCGTCTATAGCTTTATGTAATCAAAGCTCTTATTCCAATGCTGAAATTTTCTCGCACGCCTACAAAGCTCTAAATATTGGCACTTTAGTTGGTATTCCTACTTTTGGTGCCGTAATTTCTACAGGAGGAGCAGGTTTACAAGACGGTTCCTTTGTACGTTTGCCTTTTAGGGCTTGGTATGTAAAAGCTACAGAAGAAAATATGGAAAACGGACCTGCGGTACCAGATATTATTGTTGCAAATCCGCCGGCTTATAAAGCCAAAAACGTTGACCCTCAATTGAAACGTGCCGTAGATGAACTATTGAAGCAATTGTAAGTTATTAATAAAACAAGGAGGTCTTGAGTTTAAGTCTCAACTCGCTACAACAGTAAAAGTCCAATACCGAAGTATTGGGCTTTTTTTATGCGTTACTGTAAAACTTGGTTTCTACGGAATTACCCTGGGAATAATCTAACTACTAAACCTATACAAAAACGTTGGTATTCATTACTACAAACATGTTTTAACTTTGGTATAAACTTGACTTATCTATTCTATTCGTCAGAATTAAACAACTCCTAATTATTGGTGTTTTTGTTTAAATTATTTTTGTATTTCAACCAAAATTTGACATTTAAACTTTATATTGAAGTATTAAGATTAAGCTACCAAAAACAGATCGTATTTTAGGGGTTTCCGCAATGATAATAAGTATTCTCACCTTAATCATTTTTATATATCAGACCAATATTATCAATAAACAAAGTAGGCTATCTGTAAAACCCCATTTATCCTTTTTTCTATGGCAACACGGAAACGACTGCATTATTTCTTTTACG
>NZ_JANQOM010000067.1 GCF_028289625.1 Winogradskyella sp.
AGGAAAAAATGTTGATTTTATTGCGTCAAGGAAAAATTTCCAAATGGTTTTCTGGTATTGGGCAAGAGGCTATTTCAGTCGGTGTCACTATGGCACTTAAGCCCAGTGAATACATTTTACCTATGCATAGAAATCTTGGTGTTTTTACAACACGCGAAATTCCTTTGCATCGTCTTTTTTGCCAATGGCAAGGAAAAGCTAGTGGATTTACCAAAGGACGGGATCGTTCGTTTCATTTTGGAACTCAAGATTACAATATCGTTGGCATGATATCGCATTTAGGCCCACAGCTTGGCGTAGCTGATGGTATTGCTTTGGCCAATTTGCTTAAAAAGAATGGTCAAGTTACTGCCGTGTTTACAGGCGAAGGAGGCACTAGTGAAGGAGATTTCCACGAAGCTCTAAATGTGGCTTCGGTATGGCAATTACCTGTTTTGTTTTGTATTGAAAACAATGGCTATGGATTATCAACACCGACAAACGAGCAATACCGTTGTAAGAATTTGGCGGATAGGGGAAAGGGGTATGGTATTGAGTCTTTTATTTTTGACGGAAATAACGTAATTGAAACTTATTCTAAGGTTAAAACACTTGCAGAGAGTGTTAGAAAACGACCAAGACCAATTTTAATTGAGTTTAAGACCTTTAGACGTCGTGGACATGAAGAGGCCAGTGGCACAAAATATGTCCCAAAAGAACTTATGAAAGAATGGGAAGCAAAGGATCCCATAGAAAATTTTAGAAGCTATTTGTTTAGCAAAAAAATCCTGTCTGCTGAAATTGACGAAAAATATGTGTCGGAAATTAAAGCTGATATAGATAAAGCTTTAGAATCTGCTTATGCTGAAGAACCCATCACACCTAATGAAACTGAAGAGTTAAATGATGTGTATAAAGCATTTGATTATAAGAAATTTAAACCAAATAAAAAAACTAAAGAATTACGACTTGTCGATGCCATTTCTGAAGGCTTGAAGCAGTCTATGGAAACCCATAAAGACCTTATTATTATGGGACAGGATATAGCTGAGTATGGAGGAGTTTTTAAAATAACAGAAGGGTTTGTCAAACAATTTGGTAAAGATCGTGTGCGCAACACACCTATTTGCGAATCGGCAATTGTTGAAGTGGGTATGGGATTATCAATTGCGGGAATAAAGTCCGTTGTAGAAATGCAATTCTCTGATTTTGTAACTTCTGGTTTTAATCCTATTGTTAATTACTTAGCGAAATCACATTATCGTTGGGCGCAAAATGCCGATGTTGTAGTCCGAATGCCTTGTGGAGCCGGAGTTGCTGCTGGTCCATTCCATTCGCAAACCAATGAAGCATGGTTTACTAAAACGCCTGGCTTAAAGGTAGTTTACCCTGCCTTTCCTTACGATGCCAAAGGATTACTATCAACGGCAATTAATGATCCTAATCCTGTTTTGTTTTTTGAGCATAAGGCTTTATATAGAAGTATTAGACAAGACGTACCAATTGATTATTACACTTTGCCATTCGGGAAAGCATCATTAATTAAAAAGGGTGAGGATGTTTCTATTATTACTTATGGGGCAGGAGTACATTGGGCTTTAGAAACTTTAGAAAAAAAACCTGAAATATCAGCAGATTTAATAGATTTAAGAACATTACAACCCTTAGATAAGGATAGGATTTTAAAATCGGTTAAGAAAACTGGAAAGGCTATTATTTTGCAAGAAGACTCACTTTTTGGTAGTATAGCTAGTGATATTTCTGCTATGATAATGGAGGAATGCTTTGAATATTTAGATGCACCGGTTAAACGAGTGGCCAGCATAGAAACACCAATTCCTTTTGTACAACAGCTAGAAGAGCAATATTTGGCTAAAAGAAAGTTTGAGGGTGCTTTAGAGGAATTGTTAAGTTATTAATATAAAGCTCTTATAAAAAAACCAACACTTTTTACAGTATTGGTCTTTCATTTCTGTCTAATTGGGCGATTAATCCAATTCATAATTTAATAGTTTCTAAGTCATCATCTAAGCTGTTAGATGTATTGACAATTTTTGATAAGGCTCTCATAAGTATTTAATTTTTGATTGATGATTGATTTTACGTTATTATCTATAACGTCTTTTGCTGTTCCAAGTGTAGCTCTTTGTGTCTACACCTGTACTTGTTAATTGATTGTTGTTTAAAGTTCTCATAATTCTTTGATTTTTTGATTGATGATTGATTTTCGCGTTATTATCTATAACGTCTTTTGCTGTTCCAAGCATAGCTCTTTGTGTCTACACCTTTACTTGTTAATTGGTTGTTGTTTAAAGTTCTCATTTTGTTTGTTTTTTGGTTGATGATTGATTTTACGTTATTATCTATAACGTCTTTTGCTGTTCCAAGTATAAGTCTTTGTATCTACACCTGTACTTGTTAATTGATTGTTGTTTAAAGTTCTCATGATGTTTAATGTTTTTCGTTTTTTAATTGATTACACCATATAGACGACGAAAAAAAAGAAATGTTACAGTACTTTGTATAACATAGTAACGATTTAACATATTTTAACTTTAAGACGTATATTTAATCTGTGAGAATAAAAGTCTTTGTGTCTTTAATTATGTTATGCTTTACTTTAAGTTGCAAAAATAAAGTAGGCGAGGAGTGCACATTGAAATCATTTCGGGTAACTGCAACTGCTTATAATTCATTGACTTATCAAACTAATTCCAATCCTAACATTACTGCTTTTGGTGATAGCCTAAGGCCAGGTCTGAGCTATATTGCTGTTTCAAGAGATTTATTAGATTTAGGGTTAGTACATAATACTAAGGTTAAAATAGAAGGCTTTGATAGTTTATTTATTGTTAAAGACAAAATGAATAAGCGTTGGAGAAAGCGCATAGACATTTATATGGGTGTCGATGTAAGAAAAGCAAAAGAATGGGGCAAAAAAAGTGTGAATATAGAATATTGCATTCCAATAATAGACTCTATTAACTAATCTCTCTTAACCATTACTTCTGATACGATAAAGGGATACGCTTCTTTTACAATTCTAAATTCTTCATCAGTAATTTCATTAGGAGTCTTATTAAATCTGTCTTCTATGTAGCGTTTCCTTAAATCATAGAAAGCTTTTGTGATTTCATCCTGTACAGAAATAAACAATTGGTATTTAGTTAAGGCATCATGACTTAATGAAATTACGGCTTTTTTGGGATGATCTGAAGACTCTGTAGATTTTTCACCTTCACAATAGTTACAATTAGATAAGCCATTATTATCTACAAACGCTTTTACGATTTGCTCTACATCTTCTAATTTTACAATTTCGTCTTCAATAAAAATTTCGCTATTGTTGTTCATACTTATCCTAAGGATATTGCGCTCATTAATTAATGTTTTACAATCATTAGTTGGGCAATCGTATGGTGGTAATTGCCTTAAAATTCCTTTGTCAGCTGAAATGGTCGTGGTAACTAAAAAAAAGATTAGTAACAAAAAGGCAATGTCTGCCATAGATCCTGCGTTGACCGTCGCAGAATGTCTTCGAAATGATCTCATAATGTAATTATTTAAAATGTTAATACTTTCTTAAACACAAGAACAGTACCAATCTTGTTAAAGGTTATTAACAATTTATTCCAAAAACCCTTACAATATGCTATTTTTGCAAAATTAACCTCCGAGAGAATACTCATATGTCAACAGACACCATTAAAGAGACTGTCACTGAGAAAAGGCTTTACGATTATCAAATCAAGGATCTCTATCGCATCTTTGATGTAATGCAAGAAGAATCTGATGATTTTAATCTTTTGTATCAGTTACCTACAGGAGGAGGTAAGACTGTTATTTTTTCTGAAATTGTTCGGAGATATATCGAAAGACATAAGAAAAAAGTAGTTATTCTTACGCATAGAATAGAATTGTGCAAGCAGACCTCTAATGTGCTTTCTGGTTTTAAAGTAAAGAATAAGGTCATTAACAGCAAGGTTAAAACGCTACCAGATCAAGACGATTACCAATGCTTTGTCGCTATGGTAGAAACCTTAAACAATCGCCTTTCGGATAACGACTTTGAACTGAAGAATATTGGATTGGTTATTATAGACGAAGCACATTACAATTCCTTTAGGAAACTATTTAAGTTTTTTGAGCATTGTTTTATTCTTGGCGTAACTGCTACACCGTTAAGTAGCAATATTAAGTTACCCATGAAAGATAATTACGATCGACTAATCGTTGGGGATGATATTTCTACACTTATCAAAAATGGGTTTTTGGCTAGTGCAGATTTATACCATTATGATGTTGGACTCACATCATTAAAAATAGGCATCAATGGGGATTATACTGTAAAATCATCAGAGGCTTTGTATACCAACAGCCTTATGCAAACGAAACTGCTTTCTGCCTATGAAGAACTGGCTAAAGGAAAGAAGACCTTAATTTTTAATAATGGTATATACACATCTAAGGAGGTGTATTATACCTTTAAGAAAGCAGGTTACAATGTTCAGCATTTAGATAATACGGCCACCAAACAAGAGCGAAAGGATATCTTAAGATGGTTTAAGCATACACCAGACGCTGTTTTAACCTCGGTAAGTATTTTAACCACAGGATTTGATGAGCCTTCTGTTGAATCCATTATTCTAAATAGAGCAACACGTTCTTTAACATTGTACTTTCAAATGATTGGTCGCGGAAGTCGTATTTTTAAAAACCGCACAACATTTCAGGTTATAGATTTAGGTAATAATGTAGCACGTTTTGGGCCATGGTCACAGCCTGTAGATTGGCAGCATATATTTAAATATCCCGATTTATACCTTGAAAATATTGTCGATGACGAGGATATTGAACGCGACTTTATTTATATAATGCCAGATGCGCTTAAGGAAAAATTCAAGAATTCAGAATCTTTGGAATTTGATGTTAAAGCCGCATACAAAGAGGCTGTGAGTACTGGAAAAAAGTCCTTTACTGTTATTGAACGTTCTATTGCCCAGCACTCCAAGATTTGTATCGAGAATAGTGAAGACGTCTACGATGCAAGGGCTTTAACAAAATTGCTTCAAGATGAAATTGCCTATCGCATAAAGCAGTATTGTTATTGTATTATGAATAGTACACAGAACTATAAAGACTGGTTATTTGATGAATATAACCGTAAGTTGCGCATCAGTTTTAACGGTAAGTTTTAACGTTTTTTTGTAAGGAATTCCATTTTTTAGCGTTTATTTTGAAGTAGGTATGGTTTTTGTGCCTTAAATTGAAAACACCAAACACTGTCTTAAACACATTGAAAACCTTTAAATCCATATTGCTCATTATCTTCATGTTAAGTGGATCTATTGTATTTGCCCAAGTTACAGACAAGGAAAAAAAATCGATTCGAATTCCTGCTGAGCCTTCCAAAACTAAAAAGGATTCTATGCCTAAGAAGATTAAGGTTGCGCCTAAGTTTGACAAAAAAGAAGATAAGGCAAGCGGTAAGTCTGAGGAAAAAAAGAAATTCATTATAAAGGATTCAGAAAAACCCTTTTCTATGATGGAAAAAGATGGACTGAAAAGTCCATCTGAAATCTATGAGAAACGTTGGAGTAAGGATTTGCAAAAAGGTGGTGTCATAAAAACCATGTCTGATCAATTTCTTGGCGAGCATCGAGTGAGTACTAAATTCGTAAATATTGTTTGTCGCGACCACGAATTTCCCGATGGTGATCGTGTAAGGATATACGTTAATGGTACTATTGTAAAACAAGATTTATTACTTAAAAGTAGTTATAGACGTGTCGAGGTCGATTTACTAGAAGGAAGAAACAAGGTCGAAATTGAAGCGCTTAACCAAGGTGATTCCGGTCCTAATACAGCGGAGTTTATAGTTTACGATGATAAAGGGAATGTAATTTCTTCAAAAGAATGGAATTTATTAACTGGTGTAAAGGCTATAATCGTTTTTCAAAATGAAAAAGTCGTAATCAAGGAAAAAACGGCTGAAGAAAAAGCGGACGATAATGATGAAGCCTCTAATAATTAAATACCATAACATCACCTGGTTGCATAGTATCCAATTCAAAGTTTCCGATACGTACACGTACTAAACGTAGTGTAGGGAATCCAACACAAGCAGTCATCTTTCGAACTTGTCGAAATTTCCCTTCGGTTAAGGTAACGCCTATCCAAGAGGTTGGGCCATGCTTTTCATCCCTAACGAAGCGATTGTAAATATGTGATGTGTCCTTTAATATTTCGACCTTACATTTTTTCGTTTTGTAAGCGTTTCCATTGATTGAAATAGTTACACCTTCTGATAATTCAATGATAGATTCCTCATTAATGACACCATCTAGCATAACATGATACTCTTTTTCAACTTTAGAACTTGTGATATAATTACTGAATTTCCCATCAGTAGTTAATAATAACAACCCTTCTGATTTTTCATCCAAACGTCCAACCGCCATTGTTCCACTAGGGAAATTGTATAATTCATTGAGCAATTTTTTATTACGTCTTTTGTTTTGGTTATTAACAAACTGACTCAAATAACCATAGGGCTTGTATATTTTGTAGTAACTGTCGTTTTTTACCACCATGTAATAAAACACTTTTGTAAATCGTTATTCTGATTTTTAATCCAGCATAGTGGTGACTGTTTATCCCCTATATACGATTTGATTGCAATATATGCTTCTTCATACACGAGCCAATTTACCTCAAAATTGGGTTTACATAACCAATCTAACTTATTGACAATATAAAACTTATAAGTTCTTAACTGATTTATAGAATCAAAACTAATGTACCAGCCTTGTATACACTTTTTATTTAGAGTTGGCATATTAATATCAGTTTGAAGATAAGGTAAAAATAACTGTGCCTTAAAACTCACATACTGCTCAAAATCATATGGATTTAAGCTTTTGGTCTCTAGAACTTTTATCGTTTCATTCTGATACAGTAGAGGCAACTGCTTTTCTCTTAGCTTATTGATTTTATAAACAAAACTATCATTTCGGTTAGGCCCAATCCAATGCTCTAAATCATCTGTATAGGTTTTGGTAGTATCGTACAAATAGAATTTATAGGCAATTTCTAAGTGAATGGGTAGATTATTTTTTAATAACAAAAGATCTAGTTCACCTATAGTTTGTTTCTCTCTCCTTATTTGTAGATTCTCTACAAGAACTTCAATATTGTGCTGCTTCTGGAGTTGAAAGCTTGTATAGGCTTCAATCCATTTACCCAATCGTAACGGTTTTGATGTTGATTTCGGAATATAGGTTTCAGACGTATTTTTAACAGGAAACTGCTTTAACCCTTCGACGCTATCTGTTTCCCATAGTAAGGGTGTGTTCTGAAAACCTTCAAACATGGCCTTATGATTTATAGAATCGTCCAAGTCTTTTAATTTAAGCTAATAGTTGTCAAAAATATTGAAAACCTAACTTTAATCATGTTTTCGCATTTAAAATAAGATTATCTTTAAGGATATATTTTTCACAGAGTTATAATTTCCAAAATCAAAATGTTTATGAAAGTATTTGATAATAAACACATCAAAAATGTGGCTTTTGTTGGTGCACATCGCTCTGGCAAGACCACATTATCTGAAACCATGCTGTTTGAAGCAGGTTTAATAAATAGAAGAGGTACTGTAGAGCAACAAAATACAGTTTCCGATTACCATGAATTTGAGCACCGTAGAGGTGCTTCTGTTTTTGCGACCCCTTTGCATACCGAATGGCGTAATTATAAAATTAATATTATTGACACTCCAGGATTGGATGATTTTATAGGCGAAATAATGTCCTCTATTAGAGTGGCAGATACCATAGTTACGGTTATTAACGCTAAGCATGGTGCAGATATTGGCACTGAAATCATTTGGAATTATGTAGATAGATATCATAAGCCAACACTTTTTGTTATCAATAAAATAGATAGTGAGAAGGCTAATTATGAAATGAGTGTTAATAGTCTTAAAGAATTAGTGGGAAATAATGCAGTACTGGTTCAGTATCCAATTAAACTTGATGGAGCCCAGTGTATTATTGATGTCTTAAAAATGAAATGCTACAAATTTGGGCCTCAGGGTGGTAAACCTGAAAAATTACCAATCCCTGAAGACCAGTTAGACTATGCTAACCAACTTCATAATGAACTTGTAGAAAAAGCAGCTGAAAATGACGAAGAGCTTATGGAGCTTTATTTTGATAAAGGTACCTTAAATGAAGCAGAGCTACGTCGAGGTATAAAACTGGGTATGCTCAACCACGATTTCTTCCCTGTATTTTGTGTTTCGGCATTAAAGGATATGGGTAGCGGTCGCTTAATGGGCTTTATTGATAATGTGGCTCCTGCGGCAGCTGATTTGAAACCTGAGCAAACTTTAGAAGGTAATTTGATAACACCAGAGCTAGATGCGGATACATCTTTATTCGTATTTAAAACCTTATATCAACCGAGTTTAGGTCAGGTTACTTTTTTTAAAGTAAAGTCGGGTGAAGTAAAGGTTAACGATAAGTTATATAATACACGTACAGGTGAATGCGAAACGCTAAATCAGCTTTACATTATGGATGGTAAGGAAAAGCATTCGGTTCAAAAATTGACCACTGGTGATATCGGAGCTACAACCAAATTAAAATATACCGAAACTAATGATACTTTGGCAACTACAGCTGAAGGAGGAACAATTAGACCAATAAAATTCCCTCAACCAAGATTAGTTAAAGCTGTTTTTGCCGAGAGTCCTAGTGAAGAAGAAAAGTTAAGTGAAGCATTAAAGCGTATTCACAGTCAAGACTTAACTGTTGATTTGAGCTATAATAATGAAACTCATCAAACATTGGTAGGTACACAAGGGGAGTTACATTTATCGACTTTAACTTGGCTTTTGGAAAACATCTACGAGGTAAAACCACGATTTGAAGCTCCTAAGATTTCGTATCGCGAAACCATTCAACGTAGTGCTACAGCCAATTATAGACATAAAAAGCAGAGTGGAGGAGCAGGTCAGTTTGGCCAGGTGCATCTAAAAATAGAGCCTTATTACGAAGGTATACCAGAACCAGAAGGGTTTTCCATTAGAGGTAAGGAAGTCGTTGATTTACCTTGGGATGGTAAACTAGTTTTCTATAATTGTATTGTTGGCGGTGTTATCGATCAGCGTTATTTACCTTCAATAATGAAAGGTATTCTAGAAGTTATGGAATCAGGGCCTTTAACAAACTCATATATAAGGGATGTTAGGGTTATGGTTTATGATGGTAAAATGCACTCGGTAGACTCTAATGATATCTCATTTAAGATTGCAGGCTCACATGCATTTAAAGAAGCATTTTTAAATGCGAATCCAAAACTGCTAGAGCCAATAGAACAAATGGAATTACGTGCACCAGAGCTAATGGTAGGTAGCGTAATGACCGAATTGCAAAGCCGTAGAGCAGTAATTCAAGGGATAGAAACCGAAGCACACTATCAGATATTGAAGTGTACCATTCCATCCGCTGAACTATCCGATTTTTCAACGCAGCTACGCTCACTCACACAAGGACGCGCGACGTATACAACAAGCTTTAAAGGCTACAATGCCGTACCAAGCCATATTCAAAAAGAATTGGTAAAGGAACAAGAATTAATAACCACATAAAACATCCGAGATATGCAAACTAAATTAATGTATTTAAGCGATTTAAGATTCAATATAGATACTTGGAAACGTGAATTAAGATTCCATTTTAATGAAATGGACACCTTTGAAGAAAAATTGGAGGAGATTGTTCAAAGAGAACGAGACCCTATGAATTTGATAAAACTCGAAGTTTTTCAAAATCGTATCATGATTGAAAAAGATGCTATATCTAAATTATTGCATCGCTGCAGAAATAAGATTGCCAATATTAATAATGTAGATTTTAATGAAAATATAGATGGACGTCTTCAAAACGAACAGCGAACTTTAAAAGAGGATATGCGAACCTATATTAAATTACATTACGACCTTAAAGAGGAAATGATGGACTACTTTTTAGAAGTACTCTAGCTTTTTGCACTAACTAACTCAATCAAAAATAAAAGCCATGGTTACAAAATCATGGCTTTTATGTTTAATGTCTTGACTATATCATCTTAGTATTAATTTTTCAACGCGTTTTCGACTCCCGGCATTGGTCAACTCTAAAATACAGATTCCTGAAACCAAATTAGCAATATCAATAGTTTGCTTGATCGAATTGACATCTAATACCTTATATATCAATAATTTACCATTGATATCATATAGTTTTAAATTAGTAGCGTAGGGAAGTTGTCCATTAATCACAATCGTTTTGTCTGAATGATCAGTAAATATATCCAACCGATTGATAAGGGATTCAGAAACGCTTAGGGCATTGCCCTCAAACCTTAAATAAAACCTACCAGCACCTGATATATTGTTATCTGCGATAGTCTGATAATTGTTGTTATTCAACAGCGTAAAGCTGTTGCTTTCTTCATCCTCTAAATAAACATTAATTGATTCTGGTAAATCGGTCTCAGCGATACTAAAGCTAATCTCTTGCCCCTGACTTGCATTCATACCCAATGAAATAACTACGTTATCAATAGCTGTTTCGGATAAAGCTTGTATTGTAAAGGGCAGACCGTCAGTAGTATCTTCGACTAAAAACGAGTAAAGTGAGAAATCTGGGGTAAAACCATTGAACATAAGAGCATCATAACCAGGATCTAGCCCCAACGTCGCATTCTCGTTAAAATAGACATCGGTAGTGTAAGTCTGATTACCAGAACGTACCATAAGCTTTACATGGCCATGATGTGGGTCATTGATTATAGGAAAACTTTGGACGTTTTTAGCTTGGGTATCGGATGGCAAGAACTGGATCATGCTGGCTTTTGATGTTGATAAATCTGAACCAGAAAAATCAGATAAATAACTTAGGAGTAAAACTGATGATACTGCAACAAGTACGCTTTTAATGTTGAACGAATTGGGTATACAATTACGCAGTATACTCCCATTTGTTTTTTTGGAGATAGTAGGTTTCATAACATATTGGTTAATAGCAAAAAAAGTTAATAGCAATATCCAATATATAACAACTTAAGAGGTGTACAGGCAATTAATCGACAACCATATCTTAAATCCGTTAAATTAACTTGAACGGTTTAATCTAAATTGTGTATAAACTGTCAACCTATTCTACGACAACGCAGAATATAAATTAATGGACGATAATTTTCTGAATCTGTTTTTTATTATTTGTACTAGTGAGTTTTACAAAATAAACACCCGAACTTAAATCTGCCACATCAATACTATAATTTAGGTAATTAGGTTTCAAAATTTCTGTTTTTGTGATTCTACCTTGCAAGTTGTATAGAGTAAATATTGTTTTCGCATCTACCTGTCCAACTATATTTACCGTTTCATTTGAATAATCTACAAATACTTTAAGCTCTTCTAATAGATTATCTACTGTACTCAGTGTATTTAACTGATTAATCCAAGCTTCAATCAGATTAACGGCCGGAGTGTCAACAATAGATTTGGCCAAAGGGGGCATCATGATTGTGGGGTCAGTACTATCCATTCTATGAAAAAGTATCGATTTATTGGCATTGCCTTGAAAAATAATTTCTTCGTCAGGAGCAATTCCTAGAGGGGTTAAAACACTAGCGGAAAGTAATCCTGTCTCATCTAAATTATTGAAGAGTCGCAAATCAAATTCACCACGATTATCAACGTTGTCCGACCTATGGCAATAGGCACAATTTAAATCCAAATAGGATCGTGCTCTTTCTTCTATGGTAGCTGATTGATTTGAGATAGCTTTGTGGGTTAAAATATTGGCAGCATTGGCATCTGTTATTTGGGTGTCTAAAATACCTATCGAACTTAAGGTAACTAATTGGTTAGCCATTGTAGGGGTTCCATCGTCATCATACATAAAATCACTATTTAAGTACCTTGATTTTAAACCGAGTCCACCATTATTGGCTTGATTATGACATGCAATGCATTGCGACTGGTCCAGAAAAGTCCAGGTCTGGTTTTCTGTTTGACCTGTGATTGTCGTAATCTCTATATCTTCATCAATCCCTACTTCCTGTAAAACCGCATCTGTTTCATCGTCATTCCAGTTATAGCTTAAGAAATAGAAACTACCGTTGTCACCTTTAATTGAAAAACGCGTTTCTATTTTTTTTCGCTGATTAGGATTAGTTTTATCAGTATTGAGTTCAAAGTGTTTAATCAGTACTGTACCAACCGGAAAATCCCAATCACCATTCTCTGAATAGGCAACTTGTTCTAGAGGACCGTCATGACTTCCATCACCACCATTTGGAACTGCTAACCAACGCTGTTTATGCGCACCATCAGACCAAAAAGACTCAATGAGTTCATAAGGAACTATACCTTCAGTCGGAATAAGGTCAGAAAATTGTCCTTCGAAGAGGTTGTTGGCGGATACTTCGAAAGCACCTGTCTCAGATAGTGTTTGGGGCATTTGACTATATTGAGGGCCACCTGAAGTTAAGCGATACAAGTTTGTTCCAAAGTCTTGATTGAGTAGGTAAAGTTCTCCATCGTAGTCTTGACCCAATGAAATTATGTTTTGAGGTTCGAAGTTTCCTAGGATTTCATAATCACCAGTATTAGTGTCAACCATTATAATTTCGTCACCAAACCCGTAATCTGCGCAAATATATTTACCATAATATTCTGGAATATCATTTCCCCGATACACATACCCTCCTATAATGGAATTTACTTCTGCGGTACTAAATGCAGTTAATGGTGATTCATGAGGCATATTATTATACATAGTTGAGCAACCCGAACTGCCACCACCATTAAAATTACCTTCATAAATGGGCCATCCATAATTTTTTCCCGCCATAACCAAATTCACTTCGTCATAGGAATAAAGTCCGACGTCACCAAAATAAAGATCTCCAGTCAACTTATCTTTAGTAAGTCGGTGAGGACTTCTAAAGCCGATAGCATAATATTCTTCATAGACATCACCAGTAGGGCTTAGAAATGGATTGTCATTTGGAATGTAATAATTAACTCCAGAAAATACATTGGTATAATAACCGCCACTTCCATCAGAAGGATGTGGCCCTGTATTATTGGTAAACCAATTTGAATTATAGTTTATACCTGGAAGCAGATTATCTTGTAATTTTCTAACTGGTGGGTGGCTTACGCTACCACCCTGCATATCAACATCTAAACGCAAAAGTCCGCCATCCAGGCCATTTGTAATCTCCTGCGCTTTGCTCCAAGCCGCTTGATCTCCAATTGTTAAGTAAAGGAATCCATCATCACCAAAAGTTAAACCACCACCACGATGTGTATATCCAAATAGTTTCATAACAATAAGTTTAGTTCTTGAGTTAACATCAGCTACAAGAGTTACAGGATCCACTGTGTAGCGTTCAAGAACTAAAAACCCACCATATTCATCATCATTAGTACATGCTTGAAAGCTATACCACTCAGGTTCTCTTCCTCCATCTCTATCTTTTGATGAATAATAGACATACATGTAATTTGCTGGATTTATAGGGTCGTCGAATCTAGGGTGAAAAGTCATACCCAAGAGACCACCGTCCCACACAACACCAACCTGATTAGTTAAATCGATAATTGTATTTTTATCTGTAGTCGTTTCATCGTTGCTAAACCAATTAATTTCGCCAAAGAGTTCAGCTACAACAATTTTGTTTTGGTTCGGAATTGTTTCAAAAACAATAGGAACATTAAACGTAAGATTGGGGAAAGCTACTCTATAGAGGCCATTTCCTTGATAAAGTGAGTTAGGGAAAGCACCATTTAAGTATTGCTGCATAGGTTCAGCAGAGCTTAATCCTGAGCCTGTAAAATGAGGGAAGACACTAAATAAAATAAAGCAACCAAAAATTACTAATGATAATCTTATGCTTTTTGACTTAGTTATTATAAAAGATATTAATCTTCCAATAGGGTTTTTGGAAAATAAAGACATGATGTTAGGGTATTGATTAATAGCTTATTAAATATATGGCAATTGGATATGTTAAAATAAAATTACCGATTAAGTCACACATTTTACGATTTGTCGTATCATGGATGTAGTAAACTTTTGAGAATTTAGAAATACTTCTATTATTAGTGGAGACCTAGTTTAATGCAGAGAATTAGATGTCCTTTAGGGACTTAAGCTATAGCCAATAGTGCAAATATAATTTGGAAAGCTTTGTGATGACGGACCATAATTCAGGTTAAAATTGGAATTATGAAGTGTTTCCGACTATAAAGGTTTATTTACAAAAATTAGCTACCAATTTCACCTTTTTAAGTTTTTCCCAAACGGCATCGTCAAAGCTCTTAGTTGCTATTCTAAATAATAAAACATACTTGTGCTGATTCTTGCAATAGTAGGCTTCGACCTTGGCATATAAGGAAATTACTTCTTGGGTGAAAAATGCATCATAGACATCCATTTGCCCTTTGAAAATGGATAGCTCTGCATTATTGTTTTCCTTTTCAAACTGTATTTTAGAATGCGGCACTATAACATCCTTATCCTTATTGACCAAAGTCATAAGTCCATCATAATAAAGCGCCATATATTCATTTAACATTTCAACGGTTGGAACTTCTTCAAGATTAATATTCCAAACAAAGGCATAAGTAAAAAATTCAGAGCTACTAGGTTTTTTCCAATTTTGGGCAAATCGAATATCTTCATAGCCTTCATAATCAATATCTGGTGCAAAGCTTAGAGGGAATTTTATAAATTCTTTAGTCCAAGTGCTATCCGCCTCTAGGATTTCTAATTCGTTATGGTCTTGGGCAAAAGAAGCGATAGAATAAAGTAATACTAAGAAGGCGAATAGTTGTTTCATTTTTTATAGACTTAAAGTGACCTCAAAGCCAATGCCGTCTGCGATTGCTCCATCTCTTAATTTACTATTATAGTCAACTCCCCATCGTTGCCTATCAATCTTAAACTTTGTGGTCATTTGTTGTTTATTGTAATTAGCTTCTGCTTGAAAATTTATAGGTAAGGTAACTCCTTTTATGGTAAGATCTGCACTAATTTCCATATTTGTACTATCGTGGTACTGAACATTTGTAATCACTAGTTTAGCAGTTGGAAATTTTCCCACTTCAAAGAAATCTTCATTTTTAAGATGATCCACTAAACTTGCATTTCCTTCTTCGTCTTCGATATCCAGACATATGATTGAATTCATATCAATAATAAATTCACCGCCAGTGATAACCTCATTAGTCTTTATAAAATGGCCTTCAGATATACTTATAGTGCCATGATGACCACCAAAATAGAACGAATACTCACCGAACCATTTAAGCTCGCTTTTAACAGTATTGATTTCTAACTTTTCTTGTGCATTAATATAAACAGTTGTTGCAATACAGAATGTGATAAAAAGAATTAGTTTTTTCATGATATAGAATTTTTTGATTTACTGATGGGATAAAACTAGAGGTCGTAACCTTAGAGAATGTCAAAAAAGTGTAAAAGAAGTGTCAACGCCTTGCAAAATTTATAGGAAAAAGTGGTTATTTGTAAACTATATGAAGTACTGTACTGGCATTAGGTTTTTAATCATCATTCTTGTTGTGTGTTTTACATCCTGTAATTCCGTACCTGATGATTTTTCTAAACAGGTTAAAATTGCCCTTCGCGATGCAGGTAATAAATTGTTACTTAGTGAAAATGACTCTACATCATTGATTTTACCTGTTAAGGAATTGCGTTTCAATAAGTACCAATTGACATTCAATGCACCTTTAACTTTTGAACCTGAAGTTTTAGTTGGTCAATTAAAAGAAAGTTTAACGGCATCAAAGCTTCCCGAACATTATATTGTAGAGGTTATTCAGTGTAAAGACAATGAAGTGGCCTATAGTTATCAGATGAGTACCATTTTAGAAAGTACCATTATTCCCTGTGCGGGTCGCTATTTGCCCAAAGCCTGCTATGTAATAGAGGTCAACTTTTTTAAAAGGGTTAAACCAAATTCCGAGCTATATTTTGTCATAGGTCTCACCATTGCCTTGCTGGTAGTAACTCTAGCGAGTTTATGGTATTGGAAAACCTTTGTAAAGCAACCAAAGCATGAGTCGATTAACTACGAAGCCATAGGTGCTTTTAAGTTCTATCCAGAACAGAATAAATTGATTAAGGAAGCAGAAGAAATTGCATTATCGAAAAAGGAATGCGAACTCTTGGCACTTTTTGTAGCAAGACCGAACGAGGTTATTAAACGTGATGAACTCACCAAAAAAGTTTGGGAAGATAATGGAGTATTTGTAGGTCGAAGTTTAGATACTTACATTTCCAAACTAAGAAAGAAACTAAAATCCGATGCATCCATTAAATTAACTAATGTGCATGGAGTTGGGTATAAGCTCGAAATTCTATAATCTATAATAACTTTGGCTTGTCCCTTTGGTACATGGGCAATTACTGGCGCTCTGTAAAAGATTTAAACCAATAGTAACAACATGTGTTCCCGTGTTAAAACCAGACAAATCATTAAAGGTTAATTGATAGGAATAGGCAAAATAGAGCTTATTATGCAATATACCAGCCATAGGCCCAAGGTTTAAAGGATCCAAAAACTGGTCATTAAGAAAACGGTACGAAGCACCAATCCAGTAATAATCTCCGTTTCTATTAAACTTTCTATACTTAAAATTTAAGTCGGTAGCCGAACGGTTATCACTATCAAAGAATTGAAAGAATACCGAAGGTTCGAATTCTACATCCTTATTATGTTCCGGACTAAATACATATCCTGAATATACTTGATAATTCAACAATAGACGTGGTTCTATACCACCAGTAAAGTCATCAATATCCTTAGATACTAAGTTGTTGGCATTAAAACTTAAATAAAACTTGTTCCAACGGTAAAGAAATCCAGCATCAAAATTATTATTGTTGATAGCTCTGTCACCATCGATAGCAGGATCTAGGATTGGGATTTCGAAAGTGGTGTTGAAATTTTCAATATCTATTCTAAAGTTATTGATATTATAGGATAGGCCAAACGAAAGATATTGCTTGGATTTCCAGTCTAAAATTAAATGATGGGCAAACGAAAGTTTAAGCCCTTTTTGGCGTGTATTACCATTTTTATCATTGTATGCTGAGATACCGACTCCCGAACGGTTAGAGATTCTAAAATCTGCATATATGGATTGGTTATCCGGTGCGTTTTTAATACCAACCCATTGTGTTAAACCATTAGCTCTAATTTTTAGATTATCGCCAATACCTGCAAAAGTTGGTGAAATCACAAAGTCATTATCCGCTAAATACTGTGTCCAAACAGGTAAATTTAACTCTTGACTCATACCTTGAGTCATTATTAAAAGCGATATATATAGTAAAAATCTTTTCATCTTAGTAGGTTTAATTCAATAGATTTAGCTTACCTGTATAATGTAAAATGTCCAACAAATTCTCTATCAACGTTAGGGTCGTTCGTTTTAACAACAAACCAATAATCTCCAGTAGGTAATTCATGACCATTATATCTTCCGTCCCATACTTCTCCAACGCGATACGTAGCGACTTTACGTCCATAGCGATCAAAAATATCAAAGGTTAGGTTTGGATAATTCTGTGTACATCCTGGCGCCCAAGTATCAAATTCCCCATCGCCATTTGGTGTAAACCAATTTGGGATACAGATATCTACAAATTCAAGCTCTATTTGTGCTTCGGCAAAGCAACCATTGCTATCCGTAACAACAATGGTATAAATACCTGTTTCGTAGATTAAGAAGGTATTATCACTTCCATAATCTTCACCATTCATGGTAAATGTGTAGTCACCTGTACCACCTGAGGCATCGGCTATGATTTCATTAATTTCACCTTCCGATAATGCTAAGGTCACAGGATCGTATGGATCTATATCAAAGAATTCTGTATTAACGATACAACCGTTAGTATGCCTTACGCTTATATAGTGATCCAAGCCAACAGGAACGTCAGTAAATACATTACTTAACTGATATGGCCCGCCGTTTAATGAGTAATCTAAATCATCCAAGTCAACAGTAGATTCATCAACAGTGACGGTAACTACATTACTTAGATTGTTATCTTCACAAACAGATTCTATCAATAATTCTGGATTTATGCTTACAGATTCTGGGAACGTAATATTCCATTCAGATTCGCAACCTTCAGCATCTCTTATATAAACAATATGATCGCCACCAACTAGATTGGTGAAGTCAAACTCCGTTTGTGTTGGACTTCCAGTAGTATATGGACCATCATAGTTATCCAAGCTAACGCTATATGGCATATTTCCGCCAGAAATATCTATACTGAATTCACCATTAGCATCACCTTCACAGAGTTCTGGGAAGAACGAATCGCTTATAATGGTAATAAGCACTGGCTCTGGACTTAAAATTGTAAAATCGAAAGTCAAATAACATCCCAGTTGATCCTGTACAATAACCGTGTAATCACCAGCCGCTAAATTTTCAAACACATTAGTATCAAAGAATTGATTTAATTGTGGTGAGATGGCATATTGAATAGTTCCCGTTCCACCATTAGCTGTAACTTCAACAAAACCATTATCATTACCAGTACAGGTTACATTGTTTACGGCTATTGTAGCCTCCAACTGTGTCGTTGGTTCAGTAATAGTTATTGGAGCTGTAGTCGTGCTACAATCACCACTTTCTACCATCACCATATAATCGCCAGCAACTAATCCTGCGAAAAATCCTGGGGTATCCTGTGTAGCATTAACAGTGTTGCCCAAGCCATCTTGCAAGGTGTAACTATAATTTCCTAATCCGCCTTGGGCCGTGGCTATTATTGATCCGGTATTGTCGCCCGCACAATTGATAGATGGATTAGAAGATTCTAGATTTAGAACCAACTCTGGAAGCGGATCAATCGTAATTTCATTGGATACATTAGAAATACAACCATTGGTATCCCTAACATAATACGCATAAGTTCCTTCAGGTACAGCGAATGTTGTTGAAGTGCTAAAACTACCCAATACGGTTGCAAATGTACTTGTAGTACTATACTCGTATGGACCTGTTCCGCCTGAAGCACTTAAGGTTAAAGTAGATTCAATAAAACAAGTTTGTGTAGATGCTCTAACCAAATCCACATCAAGTGGAGTAGGGTCCGATATTACAATATCCAATGAGGTCATCTCACAGTCAAATCCATCAGTTATGGTAATGTTATACGTGCCAGCACCTAAATCATTAAACACATTTGAGGTTTGTGGACCAGAAGAACTAACTACTGGTGCGATTGTATTTAATGTATACGAATAATTGCTGCCTTGTCCACCAGAAACCATATCTACTGTAATACTCGCATCTTGGTCTCCGAAACAAGCTAAAACAGTGGTGCTAGCCGTAAATGTCGCAGTTATCGGATTAGGCTCGTTAAGTGTTATTGTTTCTGATGCGAGGCAACCTTCTGAATCTCTTACCGTTACTGTATATGTTCCAGCAGATAAATCTGAGAATACATTGTTACTCGAATATGCTGAAGTTGCATCTCCACTTAACTCATATTCATAATTTCCCCAACCACCATCTGCAATAGCTGTTATAGTACCTTGGTTATTATCACAGGTGACATTAGATGTTTCTGTTAAGCCCAAAGTTAGATTTTCTGTTGGTGATGTTATCACGATGTTTCCTGTATTAGTACAGAAAGGAAAATCGGTCTGGGTAATCGTAACCGAAAAGGTTCCTGATTGCAGACCAGTTACAGTCAACGGATTTGTAGATGTATTTGCGTTTACAACTCCTGTAACCGAAGCTCCTAAACTATCAAAAACTTCATAAGTATAAGCACCTGAAAAATTAGAAATATCAATATCAAAAGCACCTGTATTATCACCGAAACACACTGTATTAGAAGATGTTAAGTTGAATAATGGAAGTATAGCTTCAGGTACTGAAATTGTTGTTTCACTGGTACATAATAGTACGGTATCCGTAATTGTAATGGTATAAATACCAGAAGGAACACCTGCAAATACATTTCCACTTAGACTGATTGAAGCAGGATTTGGTGATATGCTATACGTATAAGAACCAGAACCTCCAGAGCCTGTTACTATAATTTCACCATCATCATTGTTACATGATGGTAAAGCTGTTGCATCTGCTATGATATCTATTGGCCCATCGATATCTATTGAAATTAAATCACCACAACCATTGGCATCTTGTATTTCTATAGTATGAGTACCAGCAAATAAGTTAGAAATTGTAAATGGAGCTGTTTGTACTTGAAACGCACCTCCATCAATGCTATAACTGTATGGCGGAGTTCCAGGAATATCGAGTGTAACATCTATCGCATAATTACCATCTGTAATTTCACAAGTATTATTGACTGTCGCCGAAATAGTTGGAGAATCGTCCATATCAACAATAGTTACAGGGCTACTCACAATACAACCAAAGGCATCCAATACATGGACATAGTAACTACCAGCATCAACATTAAACGCCCTTGCAGAATCCCATCCTGCATCAGTGGCTAATGGAGCTGTAGGTGTTGTTGTGATTTGATAGTCATAAGGTGCTGTTCCGTTTTGGCCAAAAGCACTAATAACACCTGAATTCGGATTACAATTCGCATTTTGGTTAACAGAAACGGTTAAATCTAGTGGTGCAGGTGACTCTAAAATCTCAAAAATTTGAGATGCGGTTTCACAACCATTGAAAGCTCCTGTTCCATTTTCAGTGAAGACAAGGTAATATTGCCCAGGAGTTAATGTTCCAGGATTTGGCGTTGTTACGGTCTCTGGCACTCCAAAAGTTACAGGTATATTCGTCGGACCATTAACTAATTGATTGTCTAAAGCTGTATAAATTGAATAGTCTACAGAAGTTGTGGTACTATCAAAATTGTCTATAGTAAAGGTAACACTACCATCTGCAGCACCTAAACAGGTTACATTATTAGGCGCAACGGTTGATGTTAATGTTGAAGCGGGATCTATTGCAAAATCTGCAGGTTTTACAAAATAACAATCCGTCACCAAATCATGAACCACAAAAGTGTAAAGTACGCCAGGAATTAAGTTGGTAAATGTTCTGACATTACCACCAGGTGTATCTGGTGGGAAATATGTCGATGTATAAGGAATTGTATTGAATTCTAAAATACCAAACTCGTAACTACCACTTCCAACTGCGGATACCGCAGTAACTTGAGCAACACCACCTGTCGTACAATCTGGTACTGAGATATTAACATTAATGATTAAGTCTGATGGCGGGGAAGCCATAGTTATTTGTTGTGATAAACTACAGCCATTGGCATCTACAACATTGATGGTATAGATACCAAAATTGATGATATTAAAGGTATGGTCTTCGTTTGAAGTTGCATTGTAGGGATTGCCAGCAATGACATCCCCAAAATTATTTGAGATATAATAGGTAAAAGGAGCGGTGCCACCAGTCACATTTTCAATAGTAATTGAACCTAATGAAGAACCACCAGGATTAGTACATGTAATATCGGTTTTAGTCAAATCAAAATTAATAGCATCAGGTTCAGAGAGAGTAATTGTTTCAGTTGTGAAACAAGAGTTTGCATCTGTAATGGTTATGGTGTAAGTACCAGCTGGTAAACTTGTAGTCTGAGTACCGTAATTTGTTCCAGTGGTGTCATTATTAACATTAATCGTAAAGGGAGGTGCTCCGACTGTATCGTCAATAGTAATATCTATAGCACCGTTAGCGTCACCATTACAAAGAATAGGTTGACCTTCTACAACAGCACTGAATGCAGGCGGTGTAATAGGATTCACTGTAATTACTGATGATTCGGCAGTACAACCGTTAGCATCTGTAATCTGGAATTGGTACGTGCCTGCCGTTGATGTGTTATAAGTAAATATTGCACTTGTCGAGCCTAAAGACGTATAAGCAGCACCATTGATAGAAACTTCGTAAGTGTAAGGAGCTGTACCTATAATAGTTCCAGTCAGTTCCGCATCAGGTGTAGCAGTACAATCCAAACCTTCCGTTAAAACCACATTTACTGTTGGAGTAGGGATTGAATCAATTGTATAAGATTCACTGTAAACACAATCATTTTCGTCCCTGACCTGGAATGTGTAGGTGTCAGGAACCAATCCCGTAAATACATTTGAGGTTTGATACGGAGTAGCGGCAGTGGCTGGAGCAATGATTTGATATTCTAATACACCTGAGCCACCAACGACATTGGATATAGTAACATCGCTAGTTAATGCAGGGCATAGAACAGGAGTATTCGTAAATTCTAGATCTGTTGGCGGGTTTAAAGCGTCAATCGTTATTTCATTTGTTACTGCTGTACATATATTAGTATCTCTAATAATTATGGTATAAGAACCTTGTGTTAATCCTGTAAACACATTACTTGTTTGAAAATTAATACCATCTATACTGTATTCATAAGGAGGATTTCCACCAGATACTCCAGTAACGGTAATCGTACCTGTGGTGTTACACGTAAAAGGAGCCGATAATTCAGCAGTACCAGAGATGGCTATTTCTTCAATTATAGTTACGGTTTGTGGAGTTGTTGTACATACAGAAGGGCCTAAAGTATATTCTAATACAACGTCGTAATCACCGGCAACCAAGCCAGTAAACACATTAGAGTTTGTAAAGTTTGTACCTCCATCAATACTGTAGACGATGCTATTTCCGTTCGGATTGGTTACGTTTATAGTGATGGTTCCCGTATCTCCGGTACCACCACATAAGATATCGGTTGTCGTTATATTGAATTCAGGTGATGGAATATCATCTACAGTAATCGTAGTATTGGCTTCACAATTATTAGAATCCACAACTAAAATATCAAAGGTACCAGGTGCAGTAACTTCTATTTGCGGGACCGTTTGAAAATCTGTGGACCCATTAATAAAATAAAAGTAGGGTGGAGTACCACCTTCGGGATAAATGGTGATTTCTCCATTTGTACAGCTTAAAGGGGTTGTTAATGCAGCTGTAACCGTTAATAGAGGTGGTTCAACAATGGTGACATCTTCAGAATAAAGACAGCCATTTTCAGTTTCAACCGTAACCGTGTACGTTCCTGTGTTTAGATTATCGAATAAATAGGTGTTCTCTATAATTGGCCCAACGGTATTAACTAAGGTTCCTCCTTCACTTATGGTAAAGGTGTACTGAGGATCGACATCATTAGCTGCCAATTGTATACTACCTCGCTCTCCAAAGCAGAGCGGTTGAGAAATTGTTGACGTTACCGAGAAGTCTCTATCCCTAATAAGTACATCTGGAACCGAAAAAATACATGGGTTAGTTGGCACTCCGATTTGTCTTACATAAACGGAATAAGTACCAGGAGTGGTAATGGTAAATACATTACTTGTTTGAAAGTTAACACCATCAATACTGTATTCATATCCAGAAGGCACATCATTAACAGTAATACTTCCATTGGTGCTACAAATAATATCGGTTGAAACCACCGTAGGCACCAATAAGTTTTGATAAACATTAAAATAGAATTGATTAAAGCAGCCTCCAGGATAATTAATGGTTAAGCGGAATTGTCCAGCAGCATTTGCTAAAAAATCTGGTCCTGTAGCGACTTCGTTCCATGTACAACTAGGATCTTCATTAGCACAATCAGGATCGGAAACTGCGGCACAACTCGATTCATCCAATTGTTCCCAAATAATGGATATGGAATCGGAAATGTTTGTTTCGATAAATCTTGAATCATTCGCACCACATAAAAATATGTTAGGTAGTAGTTTTCCATCATTAGGACAGGTGACAACTTCATCTGCGTATGGTATAACAGGATTATCTACATTACCCCCAAACAGTTCCACTTCATACACTTGTTCAATAGATTGGCAAGGCGCTATGGCATTATTGAATGAATAGTAGGTTCCAGTTGATGTAACGGTAATGGTCTGCGTATTACCTATGACAGGAGTTCCTGATGGGTTTGTTGACCAAGTATAGGAATCGTAACCATCTGCCGCGGTTAGCTCAACACTATCACCACATAAAATCACTTCTTCAATAAATTCACAGTCCAAATCCGCTAAAAAGTTAGTAGCCTGAGGTGATAGTAAACAGCCTGTATTACTATTTAAACTCGGGTCATCAGTAATTTGAAATGTCGGGTTGAAAAATCCATTATAAGTCGCAAAGGCTTGATTATTGATAATGTTAGAACACGCGTCAGCTAGTTCACCACATGTATCTACAACCTGTACTTCAATTCTAATTTCATAGCGTGGATCATCTTCTTCTACTAAAGAATTGTCAATATCAAAAACAAGCTCTCGTGTTACTGGATCATAACTAGCCACTGTGACACCAGGAGGTAAGATTAAATCCGTTGGATGGTTATAAATAATATTGATAGGGAGAATATCCCGTATTTGGAAATTTGTGGCATTGTCATTACCAATATTTTGAAAACCAATAACATAGTTGAGCGGTGCGCCAAGATTTACAAGCTGACCTCCAATATCATTTCCAGTATCGTCTTCAACAATTTTTGTAAGAACAATATCCGGTTCAATGATTTCGACGGCAAATGCAAAGAAGTAGGGGAAATAGGTGTCGCCACTTGTCTCTAACCGTATAGTTCCAGAGGTGGCATCATTAGCAATGACTGAGTTACCTGGATTCGGGATGGCAATCGTACCTGTATCAAAACCAAGTGTGTTAGTACTATTTGGTACACGATTGTTTACTGGAGTTGCATCCAATCGGGTTACTGAACTATTAAAGAAGTTAGCAACAGGTCTATCGGTTGTTGATAAACTGACGCCATTTAATCTTAAGCGATCACCTAAAATTGGACTATCACCTTCAAGTGTGGCGAATGCAAAATTAGCTCTCACTGGAGCAGGGGCAGGAACTGTTCTAAAGCCATCTACTGGAATATCTAAATTTGGATTTCCACCAGGAACACTAATAGCACTGAAACCATCAAAACTTGTGATGGACTTACCAGGTAGGGTAGGATCTTCATAGACAATGAATAACGACCAACCCGCGGATTGCCCAGTACCATTAAAAGGGGTAAAATTAGCGGTTTCACCTAAGCCAGAAGATACATTAGCAACCGTATAAGTTCCTAAATCTGCTCCCGAACCAAAACTTGTTACAATATTAGTTACGTCCGCAAAACAAGCATAAGAAAAACTATCACCACCATCTATGGTCGTTCCGTTGGCGTCAAAAATCAAAGTTCCTGTGATATCATTGTATCCACCAGAAGGTCCTCTGAGCTTTACTTCGGTAATAGGTTCGTTTCCAGGGTTTACTGCTCCCCAATACAACCCTGCATATATAATCTGATAACAATTTGGGTTTGGTATTACTAAATCTGCACTTGATGAACTAAATGTTGAAGGATCTCCATCAATGTCGATATATTGCATGTTAACATTATGATTGAAGATACTTCCATCATTAAATGGATCATTACTAGGACCAAGAATATTATTCCCAATTAAAACAATGTCACCCTTTAAATCTTCATTGAATCTTGGTGTAAATGGCACATAATTTTGTGCATAAGTTGCCACGCTAAAGCATAAAGCTAAAATTGCGATTAATGCCTTTGAAAAAGTAGGTTTTTTCATGATACTCGGTTTTACTTCCTTACTATTTCTTGGGGCAATGCAATAGTAAAGAACTGCTTAACTTATTAATTTTCTATTTTCACGAGGGACATTTTTACGTTATACGGTCTATCTCCTTTAGTTTCCATTGCCTTGTTAGCGGCACTGATACTATCAAACTTGCTATAGTAAATGTAATATTTACTTGTGCTCACATCATAGAAGAAATCTACATTAGCTCGACCAGAGGCCACAACTTTGGTCAGGAATTGATTTCTCTTACTTACATCGCTATGTACAGCAATAATAAGGTAATAACCACTTTCAGTATTACTTACATTTTTCAAAATTTTAATGTTCTCACCTTGCTCTTCGCCAAAATCAAAATCGTCTGAGGTATAAGGTTTCTCTACTGGTTTGGTTGTACGTTTTATATTTTGAAGCATCGCTCTATCTTGAGCATATCGATCTGCTTCATTGTCATAAGCCGCACGCTTAATTCGTCTACGCCTCTCAAATTCAGTTGCTATTCTAATGGTTTCTAATCGTGCATCTAAACGGTCTCTAAGAAGAATTGCATCAGATTGTTCATTCGTTAAACTTTCTATTTTCTTTCTGTAATATATAGTGACTTCATCTAATTCTGTAGTCTTAAAACGTTCTTCATAAAGTGTCTTTAAGGAATCAATCTTCTCACCCTGACCTTTAATTACCTCATTTAGGTCAGACTTGATAGCTGCGAGTTTAGTGTTCTCGGCCGTCACACTTTTGAAAGGTTTCGGCTGAACGGCTATGCCCTGGTCAGAGAGGTCATTCTCCTCTTTCAAATCCTTAAGATCCTCATCTTTAATATCTACAATACTCTCAAATTCCTCTAAGAGTCGTTTTTGAGTTCTGGTAGATTTTTCGGCATCTTTTGTTAAAGAGGCAATTGATTTACCTATGTCATCTTTAGGGTTAGCAATCAATTCTTCTTTAGCTTTTTCTGCAGCTTCTGCTTTCTCTTTAGCCTGTTGCTCTGCCAACAAACGTGCCTGTTCTGCTGCTGCTTCTTTTGCCTTTTGCTCAGCAAGTTGTTTAGCTCTGGCTTCAGCCTCAACCTTTTCCTTGGCTTGTTGTTCTGCTAACAATCGTGCTTGTTCCTCAGCTTCTTCTTTAGCTTTTTGCTCGGCAAGTTGTTCTGCTCTGGCTTCAGCTTCAGCCTGTTCTTTGGCTTTTCTTTGGGCTTCTTCCTTGGCTTTTTGTTCTGCTAACAAACGTGCTTGTTCCGCAGCTTCTTCTCTTGCTTTTTGTTCAGCAAGTACTTTAGCTCTGGCTTCAGCTTCTGTTTGTTCTTTGGCCTCTTGCTCTGCTAATAGCTTAGCTTTGGCTTCGGCTTCTTCCTTGGCTTTTCTTTCTGCCTCTTCTTTAGCTTGTTGTTCTGCTAATAAACGTGCTTGTTCTGCAGCTTCTTCTCTTGCTTTTTGTTCAGCAAGTGCTTTAGCATTAGCTTCTGCCTCTGCTTGTTCCTTGGCTTTTTGTTCAGCTAGTTGTTTTGCTCTAGCTTCTGCTTGCGCTTTAGCTTTTCTTTCGGCCTCTTCCTTAGCTTTTTGTTCAGCCAATGCTTTTGCTTTTTGAGCTTCGGCTTCACGTTTGGCCCTTTCATCAGCTTCTTGTTTTGCTTTTTCCTCTGCTTGCACAAGGGCATTGGCTTCCGCTTCTTTCTTTGCTTGCGCTTGCGCTCTACGTTCTGCTGCACGTTCTCTAATACCTGCCAATTCTTCCTCAGTAGCTTTAACAATTGGACGGTTTCTTTTTCTAGAAAATAATCCGCCGACCTCTTCATCTCCGCTGTAGTCATAGCGTTTTTTAGAAATTATTCTATAGGCCAAAGTAATTTCGTGTGAAGGTCCAAACTCTACAAGCTCACCAATAGCCTTTTCTATATTATATTCTAAGGCAATATTCTTGGTGATGTTCAATCCAACACCGCCAGATACACCAAAAAGACTGTTATAACCCACCTGAAGCCATAGTCCTTTAGGAACGTTTAGTGATGCGATTCCAGAAATTATGGTCTCATCTTGTCTAAATTCAGACATTAAAATTCCTGAAAACTTGGTATCTTCAAAAAAACCGCGACCATCAAAATAGCCTGTATGCATAATATGCGCTTGTATGCTTTGTCTTGGGTCATCTTCAATCATGGATGACGTTTCAAAATTATAAAGTACTAGGTTGTTGATAGCAATACCGAAGTCCAATAATTTGGTACCGTAGTTGATTCCTGGATTTACAGTCAACAAAAAGTTTGTCGGTACATTTTGTAAGGATGGATCATCAAAATTAGTCACAATATTAGAGGTGTTTATACCACTACTATAAGCACCTACATTAAGTCCGAAGGTTAGATTGCTATCCGTATTGAGTTTTATGTTATAAGCGAAGTTCAATAAACCTCCAAAGGTTGTTAATATCCCATAATTTTGTTGAAAAGCAGCTATACCAGCACCAATATTTTCAGCAAAACGACCGGAATAACTTCCAATAAACGTCTCTGGTGCATTATCGAATTGAATCCATTCGCGCTTATTATTAAAACTGATATACTTATTCTGTTCTCTTACAAATGTGAAGGTAGGGTTAATGGCATAACGATTAAAAACCAAAGAGTTTCTTATGGGTAAATCAAAAGAAACTACTCCGTCATCTTGTTGAGCGATTAGCAAATGCAAGGAACAGCAAATAAATATAAGGATCAAGAGAGATGCTTTCATACTACTTCACTATAGTTATTGATCCTTTTTTTACGTCTCCTTCAACTGTTGTAATAATGTAATAAAACAGTTGGTTAACACTCGTTAGATTTAAATCATCTTCTGGCCAATTATTTTGGTAGTCTAAGGTTTGAAAAACTACCTTTCCCTGTTCATTAAGAATAACAATCTCTGTATTGGTACCACTAGTATATTGTAATGGCAACACCCAAGTGTCGTTAATCATGTCACCGTTAGGACTAATCACATTTGGGATATTTGGTACATCCGGAAAAGGGTCTATGCCTTGCGCAATGGTAAACTGATAAACTCTTGAACCATTACAACCTGAAGTTTCTGTAATGACAACCTCATAGTCACCTAGTTCAGTAGCTTCAAGGGTATCTTCAGTTTCCCCAATGATAAGTTCATCATTGAGATACCATTCAAATTCAGGACTCACAGCATTATTGGTAACAGTGACCGTAAGTGTTTCTCCTTCAAATAATTGATTAACCTCATCGACATTGATATCACTTAAAAACAGTTCGCTGACTAATTCTATTGAACCAGAAGCTGAGCAATCTCCTAAATCTACTTGAACCGAAAATGTACCAGACTCATTAGTTTGGTACAATTGATTTGTGGCATCAGGAATTTCTACACCATCCTTAAACCATTGATAACTGTTACCACCAATAGTACTCAACGTCGTTAGACCTTGTTCTGGGCAATAAGGATTGCCCAAACTCGATGCAATCGTTGCATCTGCTTCACCCGAAATACTGGCTTCACTTATTGTAACACGATTAGAGAAGGAATTGGATGTACAGGTACCATAATTGGTTTCCACAAAAAAGGTGCCTTCCTCACTAACGGATAGAGTAGGGCCTTCAGCAACAAAATCTGCTGTTGTTTCGCTAGTTTCTTTATACCAATTAAATGTAAGGGATGGATAATTAAGTGGTGAGTCATTATTCCCTGTTCCAGGATTATCAATGCTCAGAAGGTAACTCCCTCCTGTACAATAAGCACCAGTAGATACCAAATTATTAATCGTAAAAGGGGAGTCCTGCAACTTGTAATACGCCGCAAAAGCAACCGATGCAGAACTTGTCGCTGCTGGAGCGCTACTCTTAACTCGAATTCTATAATTCTCGCCAGATGTAGTTTCGGGTAATGTAAAATCTACCGTGGCTGGTGATGCAATAATCCAACCTGGTGATGAGGTATATACTACAACAGGTTCGGAAAAATCACCTTCACCATCAGATAATTCTATGGTGAACTGATTTGATGCTTCTAACGCAGATTCTGGTGAAAAGACAAATGTGGCACTAAATGAGTTAAAAGAGTCACTCGCACATGCCTGACTAAACCCTAGTGTAGGTTGGCCAATAACGATTTGTGCATAGACTTGTTCTTGAAAAAGAAAAGCTACAACAAGGCAAAACGTAATTAGCAGTTTATTTGGTTTAGTAGTTTGGGGCATGTTTTTTGATCCGTAATTTTATTCGATAGGCTGTGGTATTAATTAGGGTTAACTAATCGTCATCATCATCGTCGTCAATGAAATCATTTGAAGCAATAATCCTATTTACTTGTAATCTAAAATCTGGATGTCTGCTGTTTTTAACGTCTATAAACGTTTCAGCATCAGAACTTTTGGCATATAAGTTGTCAAATGCTCGGCTACCATACCAGCTTTCCAAATCATCATTATTAGTATACCCTTTTCTGAAAATATTTCCTTTACAATTGTTGAAATACGTTCTAGTAAACTGAATTTTTTCTAGATTTTCATTGTTGAGTTTAATCTTATCATCGAGTATTACTGCTGGGTAAAACCCGGAAATAACACTTTTATTTATGGCAAACGAGACATCAGCACCGATGTATATAGCTTCTTGTACCAATCCTATTTCCATATCCGATTTTATATCATTAGAAACATTTACTAAGGTTAAGTTTTCGGTATTTACAAAGGTTTGTCTCTTAGATGTATCTGTTTCTTCTTTGTTATCATAAGACTTAACAACCATACAACGAGATCCATTTGCACTGGACACATATGGTGATCGTATTGCCAACGAGTTGATTAATTGGCATTGTGTACCATAATTAAATTCATAATCATTGCTATTAGATCTGTAAGACACTAATTTCTCTAGGATTACTGACCCACCAAGAATATTGAATGCATTCCCAGCGCTATAGCTGGCCATTACATTTTCAATAATAGTCTGATTACCAACTCCTGCCAAAGTCAAGGCGTTAAAATAGCCATGTGTTTTGGTTCTCTTGCCAGCAAACTCAATTCTTACATATTTTAGAATTCCAGAGTCACTTTCTGGATTAACACCACCATAAGCAATGTTTTCATTTGATGGTGGGCGTAAGCCATAGTTTAAGGATGCTAACTCCCCGTAGGTATTTAATGGTGCATCGCCTAAAATGAATATGCCGCCCCAATCACCAGGTTTTTTATTGTCTCTACTCGATGTAAAAACAATTGGATCGGTTTCGGTACCTTTAGCGGTTATTTTTGCCCCCTTACTGATAATTAAGGAAGCCTTTGAATCAAAATCACCAATGATTTTAGTTCCTGGCTCTATGGTTAATGTTGCACTGTCTGTTACAAAAACATCACCCAATAGAAGGTAAACATCTCGCTTTAATAATTTTGTATCCTTCGTGATTTTTCCACTCAAAATTTGGGTAGGTTCACCATAATCGGGTTGACTAGGTTTAAACTCAGTCCATGAATTCAGCCAATTGTTATAGCCAATTATTCCTTTCTCTTGTTGTGCAAAACAATTGCTTAACACTAATAGAAAAATAAGCGCGGTTTGAATATAATTTTTCATAGTAGTTAAATTCGTTTATTTAGATTTTAAGGGTTTTTTACTAATAGCCTCAAACATAGGAATAAATCCTATGAAATACAAGAAAATATCGATGAAATACACTTTTTATGAATCTACTTGTTACTTTTCTTACAATAAAGTTAAAATAATGAGCAAAAATTACTGCATTAAATTATTAATCTATTGCTAATCAACAAATTGAAAACAAAAAAAACCTCGCTATTTAGCGAGGTTTAAAACATAAACTTTTCTATCTAATTTTCTCTAAAATCATTATAGGTATGAAGTGCTTTTAATGTCGATTCGTAAAATAATATGGCTGCTATTAAATCGTTGGTGTCAGAATAGGGTAATATCTTGGTTTGAAACTCAACAGTACTTTCAAAATAATCGTCAGAAGCTTCCTTATTATTTTCTAAAGCTTTTTTGTTTTCTTTAGTCTCTGGAATACCTAAAGATTTCATCGTTATACCTGGTTTAGTGGCAAAGGCTATATTTGGTAAAATATTAACGATAACTTCAATGCGCTCTATATATAAGGTCAATAATTCACCTTTAGACATTTCATCTAATTGTTCGCGACTGTGGTATTTGGAAATATTAACTTTACCACTAATGATACTCAATGAATTATCCTTTTTCTTTTTAGACGCATTATCCTGGGCATTGCCAATTCCCATTATAAGGAAAAATAGTGCACCAAATAAAGTAAGTTTAGCTTTCATATTTATAGTTTTGATTTGGACTAACGGAGACAAATCTATATAAAATAATAAGAAAAACAACAAAATTCCACCTTTTTTTGTGAAAAATTTTAACACTCTAAGTGTAAAAAAATCGGATAAACTGCGTATTTACTGGATAAAATACATATTTCACCGATGAAATACTTTTCTTCATTTTCATTTTTTAAAGTGAATATTTGTGCAAAAAACTGACTGTTTTCTATGTTTTCTTTTTAGCAATTTTTGTCGCTTTATAACATTTTGTTTTAGTTTGGGGAATTGTAATTAACTACAATCTATTTGTGTGTATTTTATCGTCATTTTTTGCATTTATCTTCATTTTATCGCAAAATTTTGACATTTATATGATTTTTAAGGGATTAGGGATTTTTTGAAAGACTTTTGGCTGAACCCAAATCTTATCTACTCATGAAAAATCTTATCATTGCATTCTGTTTGATATGTTTCTACAGTGCCATTAATCCGTTAAGTGCACAGGACAGTCCTATTTATGATAGGGCAGAAGACCAGTTGAGTCATACAGATACTATTCCAGATTTTAGATCAAAGGTCAATAAGTTAAAGCTAACAGGTGTAATTTATGAAAGCGATGGTGTAACTCCAGCTAAAGATGTGATTGTTTATATTGAACAGCCCAACGAAGATGGTGATTTTGATTTGAGAAAATCAGGCGATCAACGCTATGTATTCCACAGAAGCTGGGTGAAGACTGATGCCAATGGGAGATATACATTCTATACGTTCGTTCCTGGTGGTGATAGACGTTATAATCAAATGCAGCAGATTTTCCCTATCATAAAGGAAGCTTCAAAAGCAGAACAACAATTAGAGTCGCTATTGTTTGATGACGACCCTCTATTGACAAAGCGTTGCAGAAAGCAATTAACAAAGCGAGGGAACACAGGAAGAATTCTAACTACAAAAAAAGAAAATGGCATTCTTGTAGCCAAAAAAGATATTGTATTGTCTGAACATACTGAACCGATAAAGTAAGTCAACATGATCAATTAATTAACCGCAAAAGCCCTGAACTAATAGTTAGGGCTTTTACTTTACTATTATATGAAATAAATAATGGTCGAAAATAGTCTTAGTGTTCTTAATTTAAAAGGCCTTCCTTGGTAAGACCAATAGCTTCCAAGCCTTCCTTTTTAAAAAAATCATTGATTACAACATCTTTTTGCGCCAAATATTGTGCTCCCGGCAAAAACATCTGCTTTATGATATCTTTTAGTTCCAAAAAATCATCTTTTATGGATTGCTTTTCATCGGGATCATCTTCATTGATTAAATTTATTATAGTATTCTTTATACCTACTAATAATCCTTTGAGTGTAGTTCCTTCTTGACGACGCCAAATTCTAAGCTGTTCTCTATTTAAGGCATAGGCTGGAATAGAAGCTTCACCTTTTAAACTTGGCTCATTTTGATCATTTAGCTTTGCTACAACACGTCCGTCTAGCAAAAATTCTAAATGGTCGGCAGGATTTTCACGACAGGGATCAATAAGCAGACGGTCTGCTTCCTCAGCACTAACTAGCTCATGATGATTTCGAATACGATTGGTAATCACCGGAAAACGATTCTTTTTTCCAACAGCAGTAGGTTCTACTTCATCTGGAATCATTTGTTTGGTCTTACGATTACATAAAGGACAAGACCATAACAGATTATCCCAATCGGCACCTAGCCAATAGTAACCTGGATAAATCAAATCCTCATCCACCTGATTGGTGAATGGGTTTATGGCAGCCTTTGGTCTGAAATGTTCAATGTCTGGTGGTGTGACATGGGTAAACTTACTTTCACAGTAAGCGCATTTGTCGTTAAAAATCTCCTTTAAATGCTCTTTTAGTTTATCATTCTTGTAAACGGTGAATTTTATGTTCGATTTATCCGTGATTTTTTTATTGTTGTTGAAATTATTGAGATCTGCAAAAAATGCAATAGCTTTGAGTGTTTCCACTTCAGCCCTTGTAAATTTGGCTCCAGAGTCTAGTCGCTCTAATATACTTGCATAATTGGGGTCATTCTTGTCAATAAGGTTTTTCAAAGTATTACGTAACATATTGGCCTTATCAAGATTCCTGTCAAGTTTGGTGTTCTTGGTACTATAAATTGATATTTTAGGTCGTGATGGACGATGAATTTGTATCATAAATAGTCAAATCGATGTTAACTCGTTCCCCATAGGTTTTTAATCTCTTCTAATTTGTCTTGTTTTAAGGATTCTAAGTTCTCCTTTAAATTGCCTTGAGAATCATCTTGGTATTTATCCTCTATCACCTTATAAGCAATGATTTCACTCACAGTATCCCCAAGAAGCGTATTTGGTCGCAATTGACCTGTGTCTGCATCTACAATAAGATCATCCTTTAGGAGTACTTTGAGTTCCTCAAATCTGTTATTCTCTTCCCTTGAGCGTTTTCGACGTATCGATTGCAATTGATTGAACTCACTAAATAATTCTTCTAATTCGGGATCCAAAGTTGTATGTAACCCAAAGACAGACGTGAGTAATTGCCCTACTCGCATGCGTTTAGGAGACGGTAAGTTGGTTATCATCTCAATTTCTTTATTTTCATCGAGTTTCATAAGTATAACTTCCCCTTGCTCTAATCCTCGTAGACATAAAGGTTCATGTGTGGCGATAATAAAATTGATTCCTGAAAAGGTCTTCCGAAGCGCATCAATGATACGCATTTTCCAACGTGGATGTAAATGGACCCCAATTTCATCAACCAAGACAATACCTTGTGCATTAAAAATGGATGGCCAAATTTGTCCAAAGCCCATCATTATATCGAGTGCTAGCGCTAGAATGGCCTTATAACCTGCGCTCAAATCGTCTAATGGTATACCTTCTTTGTTGGGATATAACTTAAGGCTTACAAACTTATTGCCATTTTCGTCTTCTTCAGGATAAAAGTATTGGTCTTTATTTAGTGAGAGTAAATCTGCCAAACTTCTAGCTATCTCGGGAAATAATTTTTCATCATTGATTTTTTCAGTCAGCCATTTATTACCATTGAGCAGTAGTTCTAAAGGATTAAACAAATTATCTACAAACATGAAATCCTTATCCTCAAAATCTAGTTCTTCAGAAAATAAACGAGTGGCACCATAAGCACGTACAATCAATTGCGGTGCTTTGGGTGTTACACTGAACTTTTTGGATGATTTACTAAATGTTAAGGTTATAGGGTTTTTACGATCATTTAAATAGACTCTTACCGATCCACTTTTGGCTTTAGTATTTCTATTTACAAATTTCGACGCATTTAAATTGAGTTCATCTAGACGTTCTTGTCCAGCCAAAGTGAGTGCTATAGCTTGTAAAATAGTACTCTTGCCTGTACCATTCTCTCCCAATAGTGCCATCCACGGTTCTTTTGTTGATTCATTTTCAGCAAATTTGAGCTCTAAATCTTCAATAATTTTAAAGTTCCTAATTCTAACCTTAGTAATCCAGCGGCTTTGACCAAAATATTCGTTCCTATTCTTAGCACTTAATTTATCCAAGGAATAGAACTTTCGCGATGGTTGCTTTGTTTGAACATTAGCTTTAAAAATTTCTGGGGAAGCTTCTGATTCCGCAATTGCATCTCCCAAATATTCTTGATAAAATGGTAAGTAATCTGGAACTTGACCTTTATAAAAGTCTAAGAGTTTATCGGCAAAGTTTCCCCATTTGCAGGCTAAATAAGGACTCTCAGGTCTTAACATGCTCGATATTAATTTTTTACTTTCCTCGAATTCTTTATTCTGATCAGATTTTGAAAAGTAACTGTAGGATTGTAAAGCATTTTCTAGTCGTTTTATTGATGTACGCCTAGATTTGAGAAGTTCATTTCTATTAAGCCCAAGTATTTTAATGGTCCTATTTCCTCTTTTGGTTAGTCCAACAGCACGTTCCATGTTATATCCAATATGCTGAATCGCGAAATCCTCCCGTTGACAAGGATCCAATAAAAGTGGTTTTTCTATGGATAGATCTCCCATAATATCTGCTCGAGCACCTTCTACCGGAAAATTATTTCGCTTATACCTTCTATTACAAATAGTGCATGAAAAATACATATTATACCATTCATAGGCCAACCACCAATAATGATCTGGATCGAAAGAACCATCTGTATTCATGGCTCCTGCTTTAGGTCGGAACAAATCATTATCGCCAGAACTAACCGCTGTAATATGGTTTTCGCAGTAAGCACATTTACCATTAAATAAGGTCTTCAGTGTTTCCCTTACTTCCTTATCGTTCACAAATGGATGGAATTTATAGCGCCTAAAATCACTTTTAACATCTTCCATATGAAAATAGCGCATCTTTTCAAACGCTTTTAGAGCTAAATCCGACTCTAGAATTTCTGGTTTATTTACGGTATTTCGATCTACATAAATCATGGGATGTATAAATTAAAGTCGTGATAAATAATTATGTGTGTTTTCCCTAGCAATAAGGTCGAAACTTTCTTCATCAATTGCTGCCTGTGTCTCGATAAAAAGATCTTTATCAGAATTATGATTGCGTACCACATAAAAATCTGTACCATAAAGTACATGACTGCGTAAACGATTTCTACCTGTAAGATGGGATGCTTTTTTATTCGGAGAAACTTCCGCAGTATAGGCTTGCATCTCTACATCGTAATTGTCAGCTTTCTCTAAAGTTTTGCGCAACAACGGATAAATAGAAGGTTTGCTAATAATATAACTTAAATCGGCATAAATATTCTCGTAGCGCATTAGCAGGCTGGTAATAATGGAATACCAATCGGTATCGTGCCAGAGGCTATTGATCTTATCCCAAGAAAAATTGCCTTCACTATTTTGCATAAAATCAATGCCAGTATCTGGATTTGTAATAATTGAACGTGCGTAAACATCACGATCGGTTTCCAAATATTTTGTCCATTCGTCTTCGCCACCATAATGTGCCATGCAGAGTTTAAGATTACTTAAGCTAAAGTCTAGTGAAGTCTTATCTTTTTTATACCCAAACAAATCTTGTGTTTCTTTTGAAGCTGTTGCAAGAACATCTTTTAAAAAACGCTCTTCATACAAACAGAGGTAGTTCATGGGATGTGTAAAATTGAATTGAAAATCAACATTCTTCTGCTGAGGCAATAGCATAGCAATTGGATCATGGAGGTTTCGGTTGTTGTAATACTGCTTAAATACAGGGTGGAGGTTCCATTCCCGTTTCTTTTTACCACGATAATAGATAATACCAATAACGCAATGCGACATAATTGGGATATTATTTTCTGAGGCATATCGCCATAAGGGTAAAAGATGCACATCAAATGGATAGTAGCCTAGTGCAGGATAAATCTTGAAGCCACTAAATTTTCGGTCTTCCATGTAGGTCTTTACAAAACAGGGCTTGA
>NZ_JANQOM010000081.1 GCF_028289625.1 Winogradskyella sp.
TGGTTAGACTCGGTAAAAATACTCACTAGCATATCTGGGTTTTCGGATTTGGTCATGCCCTTAGCCAGAAGTTCTGCTTCAATGGCTCTAAGGATTCTACGTTTATCTATATCGCTAATCTCAGCTTTATCAATTCCCGGCTTAAAGAAAGCAAAGGTTTTGTATTGGTCAAAATTTGCATCCTTATCATAATCGGCTGCAACACGTACAGAACTACAAGACGATAGAAGGATGGCAAACACTAAAATCGGTGTAAATTTGAGTAATTTCTTCATATCATTTTTTTTAAATTGTTTCTAATAAACTATCATCGACTTGATTGGGCAACGTAACTTTTAGGTTGGGTTCTGCTTGCATAGCACGTTTTATTGCAAAAATCGCACCTTCATTTCTAGCCCAACTTCGTCTTGAGATACCATTATTAACATCCCAAAATAACATCTGTTTTAATCGATTGGATGCTTCTTTAGTACCATCAAGAACCATGCCGAATCCACCATTTATAACCTCTCCCCATCCAACACCTCCTCCGTTATGAATACTCACCCAAGTAGCACCTCTAAAACTATCGCCAATAACATTGTGAATGGCCATATCTGCTGTATAACGAGAGCCATCATAAATATTGCTGGTTTCTCGATAAGGAGAATCAGTCCCAGAAACGTCGTGATGATCTCTTCCCAGTATTACCTCATTAATGTCACCTTTAGAAATTGCTTGATTGAATGCTTCGGCAATTTTCACTCGGCCTTCAGCATCAGCATATAAAATTCTTGCTTGTGACCCCACAACTAACTTATTGTCTTGGGCACCTTTTATCCATTGGATATTATCAGCCATTTGCTGCTGAATTTCTTTAGGCGAATTCTTCATAATCTCTTCCAAAACCTCACAAGCGATTTCATCTGTTCTGGCTAAGTCTTCAGGTTTTCCTGAAGCACAAACCCATCGGAAAGGGCCAAAACCATAGTCGAAACACATGGGTCCCATGATATCCTGTACATAGCTAGGGTATCTGAATTCTCTTCCCAATTCCTGTTTATCTGACATGACATCTGCACCTGCACGTGAGGCTTCAAGCAGAAAAGCATTACCATAATCAAAGAAATAGGTGCCTCTTGCTGTATGTTGGTTTATAGCTTTGGCATGACGTCTTAAACTCTCTTGCACTTTTTCTTTGAATTTTTCTGGGTCATTGGCCATTATTTCATTAGAGGCTTCAAAAGATAAGCCTACAGGATAATAACCGCCAGCCCAAGGGTTATGAAGCGAAGTTTGATCACTTCCTAAATCTATTTGAATATTAGCTTCATCGAATTTTTCCCATACATCAACAACATTGCCTAAATAAGCAATAGAGACGGTTTCCTTTCTTGATTTTGCTTCTTTGACTCTTGCAACAAGTTCATCTAAATCCGTGATTTTTTCGTCAATCCAGCCTTGGTCTAGTCGAACCTGAGTGATTTTAGGATTTACTTCAGCACAAACCGTAATACAGCCAGCAATATTACCAGCTTTTGGTTGAGCGCCAGACATACCTCCCAAGCCAGATGTAACGAAGAGATGTCCTTTTGGTGATTTGCCAATCTTTCTGAAGCCGTTTAAAACCGTTATCGTGGTGCCATGCACGATGCCTTGAGGGCCTATGTACATATAGCTTCCAGCTGTCATTTGACCGTATTGTGTGACTCCTAATGCATTAAACTTTTCCCAGTCATCGGGTTTAGAATAATTTGGAATCATCATGCCATTCGTGACTACAACCCTTGGCGCTTCTTTATGCGAAGGAAATAAGCCCATGGGATGTCCTGAATACATAACAAGCGTTTGCTCATTAGTCATCTCGGCGAGATATTTCATGGTTAATCTGTACTGTGCCCAATTGGAAAATACAGCTCCATTTCCGCCATAAGTAATCAACTCTTGAGGATGTTGTGCTACGGCATAATCCAAATTATTTTGAATCATCAGCATAATCGCTGCGGCTTGTTTGGATTTTGCTGGATAATCATCAATCGATCTAGCGTACATTTTATAGTCTGGTCTAAATCGATACATGTAGATACGACCATAAGTATCTAGCTCTTTTTTAAACTCTTGCAATAAGACTTCATGATGTTTTTGATCAAAGTAGCGCAAGGCATTTTTAAGTGCTAGTTTTTCCTCTTCAGGCGATAGTATGGTCTTTCGTTTTGGGGCATGATTTATACTTGGGTCATAAGGCTTTGGTTGGGGTAAAGCCTCAGGGATACCTTTCAAAATTTGATCTTTAAATGATAATTCCGTCAGTTGCATTACGACTTTTTTAATTTATCCTTGCTAAAACCATATGGGCAATGCCTGCATCCGCTTTCGCAGCAATAGCCTCTTTTTAAATGATATTGTTCTGTAAAACAGCGATAACCTTCAGGTGTTAAATAGTAATCACCTTCCTCTATTGGGACATACTTCTTCATGTTATACAAAGATAACGTAAATTCGAGAAAAGATTTCTTGGAGTGAGTCAAGGTTACTTATGGACTGTTATATTCGTGAAAATGAGAATAGATTGATTTTTGAATTGAGGTTTATTATGATATTGATTTCAAAATATATTGTGCCTAAAGGCTACTTAGGAGTGACCATTTTCCCTTTTATGTTTTTGAAGCATGAAAGTTTAAAATGGAATACGGTTTTAGTTAATCACGAAAAGATTCATTTAAAGCAACAGCTAGAATTATTCATTATTCCTTTTTTTGTTATTTATGGATTGGAGTTTTTATTCCGATTATTGCAATGCAGAAAATGGAGGTCAGCCTATAGAAATATTTCTTTTGAACGCGAAGCTTATGGAAATGAGAAAGACCTTGCTTATTTGAAATCGAGGCCTTTTTGGAATTTCAGACATTATTTTTAAAATAAATGGAGGATTTAAAATTATCTAAAGTTCAAAATATACCTATTGAAAATGATAAGGGCGTCAGCCTTTATGTAAAGCGTGAGGATTTAATTCATCCGTTTATCTCTGGAAATAAATACAGAAAACTTAAGTATAATCTTGAAGAAGCTAAGTATAAAGGGCAAAACACCCTTTTGACTTTTGGAGGAGCTTATTCTAACCATATAGCTGCTACAGCTTATGCAGGGAAAATTTCTGGTTTCAAGACCATAGGTCTCATAAGAGGTAACGAATTGGAATCCGAAGTTGAAGTTAATCCAACTTTGAAGTTTGCACATTCTAATGGTATGCAATTCAAGTTTATTTCTAGAGAAAGCTATAGACAAAAAGCTGAAGAGGAATTCTTGGATAAACTTAAATCAGAATTCGGAAGTTTTTATTTAATCCCAGAAGGAGGCACAAATGCATTGGCTGTAAAAGGTTGTGAGGAAATACTTCAAAAGAATGATTATAGGTTTGATTTTATTTGTTGCTGTGTAGGTACTGGTGGTACGATTTCTGGATTAATAAACACATCCGGAGGGAATCAAAAAATACTCGGTTTTCCAGCATTAAAAGATGACTTTTTAAGACAAGATATTCGTAGATTTGCAACAAAGGAAAATTGGGATTTGATTAACGACTATCATTTTGGAGGTTATGGTAAAATAAAGCCAGAACTGGTAGCGTTTATCAATAGGTTTAAGAAAAATTACGACGTGCCTTTAGATCCTGTTTATACAGGCAAAATGATGTATGGCATTTTTGATTTGATGGCAAAAGACTTTTTTCCGAAGCAATCAAAAATATTAGCGATCCATACAGGTGGATTACAGGGTATTGAAGGTATGAATTTAAAACTAAAGCAAAAGGGTTGGCTCCAAATAGAATGAATTTAAGAATTAAGCATATTGCGTTGATTTTACTGGTATTTGTTTTGGGTTGTGGTCCCAAAAAAGGCATCATAACAAAAGAAAAGGACCAAAAAAAAGAAACAGAAACGGAAAAGGTGATTAAAACAGAACCTTCTGATGATAAAGTCGAAAAAGAAGTGACAGTAAAAGCACCTTCATCAACAGATAACTATATTGTCTTATATGCCGAAATTGCAAAACAACAAATGCGAAGTTCTAAGATACCTGCTAGTATTACCTTGGCACAAGGCATTTTAGAGTCGGGATCGGGAAAAGGTAGATTGGCCGTTGAGGCTAATAACCATTTTGGTATTAAATGCCATGGATGGAAGGGTGCCAAAATATATCATGATGATGATCGCTCTCAAGAATGTTTCAGAAAGTATAAGAAAGCAGAGTTATCTTATAAGGATCACTCTGAATTTTTGACAGGCAGAAGACGCTATGCGGATTTATTCAAATTAAAACCCAATGACTATAAAGGTTGGGCGAGAGGTTTGAAAAAAGCAGGTTACGCAACTGATAGAAAGTATCCGCAAAAACTTATAAGTCTCATTGAGCGGTACGAGCTTTATAAATACGATGAGGAAGTCCTAGGGAATAATGAAGTTGCAATAGTACGTGTTAATAGTGGCGTAATTAGGTATATCATTGAGAAAGGCGACACGCTATACTCATTAGCCAAGCGTTACAATACAACAGTTGAAGCGATTAAAGAATTAAATAACCTCAATTCTAATGACCTAGCCTTAGGTCAGGAAATAATGATTCCAAACTAATTTATGTTATATCAAAGAAGTAGTGCTTTGTTTAAGGAAGCGCAGAAGGTGATACCAGGCGGTGTCAATTCACCAGTAAGAGCATTTAAAGCAGTAGGAGGGACTCCTCTTTTTGCTAAATCAGCTAAAGGTGCTTATGTCTATGATGAAGATGACAATCGATTCATTGATTATATCAACTCTTGGGGCCCAATGTTATTGGGTCATGCATTTCCACCTGTAGTTGAAGCGGTTGTTGAAAAAACAAGGAAAGGCACTTCGTTTGGAATGCCAACTGCTTTAGAGACAGAGATTGCGGAATTGGCTGTATCCATGGTGCCCAATATTGATAAGATTCGTTTCGTCAATTCTGGTACGGAGGCTTGTATGAGTGCCATTCGCTTAGCAAGGGGTTTTACTAAGAAGGATAAAATCATAAAATTTGCAGGCTGCTATCATGGCCATAGCGATTCTTTTTTAATCGCAGCAGGAAGTGGTGCCGTAACCTTTGGAACACCAAATAGTCCTGGTGTAACGCAAGGTACAGCTAAAGATACATTATTGGCTACATACAATGATATTGACAATGTAAAAGAACTTGTTTCAGCCAATCCTAGTGAAATAGCGGCAATCATTATTGAGCCTGTTGCAGGAAATATGGGTTGTATCCCACCAGTTGAAGGATTTTTAGACGGTTTAAGAACACTTTGTGATACAAACAATATCCTTCTCATCTTCGATGAGGTAATGACAGGATTTAGATTAGCAAAAGGTGGAGTTCAGGAATTAAAAAACGTTAATGCAGATATTGTATGTTTCGGAAAAGTTGTTGGCGGTGGGTTACCTGTTGGTGCATTTGCGTCAAGAAATGAAATTATGAATCATCTGGCACCCTTAGGTCCTATTTATCAGGCTGGAACTTTGAGTGGAAATCCACTGGCTATGGCAGCTGGTCTGGCTATGTTGAAAGCTATAGATAACGATAAGGGACTAATGAACAGATTAGAAGAAAAGACGAAATATCTTCATAACGGTATTGCTGATGCTTTAAGTAAAAATAACATAACACATACTATCAATAGAATAGGCTCTATGATATCAGTTCATTTTGCAAAAGATGCCGTAGTGGATTTTGAAAGTGCTGCAAAAGGAAATAATGAAACGTTTAAAAAGTTTTTTCATGGCATGCTTACTAAAGGTGTCTATATTGCACCCAGTGCTTTTGAATCATGGTTTGTTACAGACGCTTTAACGTATCAAGATTTAAATGAAACCATTGCTGCTGTTGAAGAAGTGGCAAAAGCGTTGTAACAAAAAAAGCTCCGTTAATTACGAAGCTTTTCTGTTTTAAGGTTGTATATGCTATTGTTGTTCTTTGATATAGGCTTTATAATTCTCAAATTGCTCCTCATTTAAAACAGATTCCATTTTATCCATAAAGTTTTTTTTGAGCTTTTCAACAGCTTTGTCAGTCACAGTTTCAGAATTAACTAAACTCGCATGAGCTTTACCATATGCTTTATAAACTTCATAAACTAAATCCATTTGGTTATCCTTAAGTTTTATAACCTTTCTAAGGGCTTCGGTTTGTCTAGCAGCTTCTTTATTAATTTCAAGTTCACTTTGTGCACTCATAAATCCAGTTCCTAAGAATAAGGCAAAAACAAATAAGCAAAGTGTAATTATTTTTTTCATGGTGGATTGTTTAGTAATTTCAGCTACTAAAATAGTAATTTTATTTAAAAAGTGAATTTTAAATTGTAAATCACTATGATTTTATAAGTTTTAAGGTTGTCTGGTAAAGTGTTTTGCTTTCAACTTTATTTTTTAGCCAAGCATAAAAACTGATCACAAAGATGTCTTCTGATTTAGCGGACGTTTTTTCGAAAGTTGATTTTAGTTTTTTCGCAAAATCTTCATTTTTTACTAAATCGGGATGATTGTACAGTTGTTCAGAAAAGCTGAGAAATTTTAGGATTCTATCTTGATTAGTATCTTTCAAATAGGGCGTATAGCTACGTTTAAAACTTTTTAATCTCGACTGTAGTAAGTCCTCATCTTTAATTTCTGCGTAAAGCAAAATCTCGGCAAGGTTTTTCTTAATCACCCAATCAATACCGGCTTTTTCAATATAATATTTATCGGTATGATAAAATTTTGAAAGAACCGATTTTGCACTTGGAAAATCTTCTTGCTGAAAGTAAAACATTAGCAGCGATAAATGTAAGTCCAAAAGCGACTCAATATCATGATGTTTTTTCTTAATAATACCCTCAACTAGCATAATGGCTTTATCTTGCGACTCTGTATAATTATAGTTAAGAGCCTCGACTAAAGTTTTCTTTAAAATAAATTCTTTGTGATAAATCCCTTTTTTTAAGGACATGAGTTCTTCCATTTCCCTGATATATCGAAGTGATGCTTCAAATTTTTTATTTCTAAAAAGTGTGTTTGCAATAATGTAAACGATATGTATTTTATAGTATAACTGTTTGTTGGTGTCCTCTTTTTCTTTAAGTATGTTATAACTTTTAAGAACAAAACTTTCGATTTCAAAGTAATTCAGTTTAACCAAGGCGGAGATATTAACAATGGCCAAAATTTGATAAAGCGATTTAAAAGAAAGCGACTCATTGAGTTGAATATTGTAATCCGACAGAATTGACTCGAGTTCTTTTTCAAAATCTAATGCTTCACCTTTATAAACAAAAGTATTGAGTACTGCTTTTAGTTTTGCGTAGACGATATTCAATTGATCTTCTAATTGATGTTTTACACGATTTTCTTTTTGCTTTAATATGATGTCCTCTAGGTTAATTTTGGGATAGTTTGGCGCATATTGAATTTTAGTATGGTAAATTTCATTGAGAATAGGAAACAATAAATGCTCATCCGCGAGTTGTTCGGCCTTGTCCAGTATTTTATAGGCAATTTCATAGTTTTTTTGAAGCAAATAGGTCCTCGAAGCCAAGATGTATTTTATGATCTTCATATCAATCGAATTTTCGTCCTCTAAGTTTTTATTTGCAGTAAAGTCAATTAACGATTGAAAAAGACGTTTTCTTAAGGCATGGTATGCATTACAGTGATCAACCTTGTAGAGTTGCCTACAAATAGATTTAGAATCTAAAGCAGGTATGGTCATAAGCTTGAACAGTTCTATATTCTTAGTGTCTTTGCGCTTGTTTTTTTGTTGTAGAAACGCAATAAACTTTTGTTGATCTTCTGAGTTAAAGGTATCGATTATTGATTTTAATGCTATCATTTAATCGTCAGTTTTAAATTAAAAATATTAATAAATATAATATATAAATTAAAAAATAACATAAAAATATCGTCATTTAATTGAGATAATTGGTTTTTTTCAAAACGTATTTTGTTTCAATTTTGTCTCATAATCATTAAAGCAAAACATTATGAATTATCAAACAACAGTATCCATAAAGGATGAGGAAAAAGTAAAAACGAAAAAAAAGGAAAAGAAAGTTTACAACCAAAAACCAACACCTGCTTTTATTGGTGCTTCATGGACAGCTTTATTCATTGGAATGGTATCCTATTGTGTGGGACTATGGAATGCTTCTATGGAACTTAATGAGAAAGGCTATTACTTCACTATTCTACTATTTGGATTATTCTCTGTTATATCGGTTCAGAAGGCAGTACGGGATAAGTTGGAAGACATACAGGTAACAGAAATGTATTATGGTATCAGTTGGTTTACCACTGTCGCTGCAATTGTATTGTTGGTTATTGGTCTGTGGAATGCTGATTTAGAATTAAGCGAAAAGGGATTCTACGGTATGTCTTTTACCTTGAGTCTTTTCGCCGCTATTGCCGTGCAGAAAAATACTAGGGATGTCGCCTATATTGACAAGGAAGTTGAAGCTAAACAAGACTAAAGTTAGTTTTGATGATTGGTTAGTTAGTAACCCAAAACCTCGCAGATTGGTTTAGAGCTGCGAGGTTTTAAACTTCACTTGTCATGAAAAACAGATTAACAAAGTACCTTACGGATTTTTCAGCCCTAAAATTAACTAGACCGATTTCGGATAGAGTTAAACTGCTCGAAATCTTGGGAGTTATTCTAACAGGAATCGGGAAGTTCGTTTTTATGGACTATCTTAATTGGAGATTGCCATTTGTAGTCGTTGCGATTTTAGCTTGGTCTTTTTATGTTTTTTATCGCTATAAAAAGGATAGTAATGTACTTAATGATTGGGGTTTTCGATGGGATAATTTTAAGGTCGTTATAAGGTTGATGCTACCTTTTGCAATGGTTTCAGTTTTGCTGTTCCTTATAGTGGGTTATGTGCAGGGCACCATTAATTTGACATGGCATATCATTCCAGTGTTAATCACCTATCCTATTTGGGGCAGTATTCAGCAATTTTTAATTATAGGATTATTAGCAGGAAATCTTAAAGACCTTAAAAAAGTTAAGCTCAAAAAGAATTTTATAATTCTTCTGACAGCAGTATTCTTTTCTATTGTTCATTTTCCTTCACTTTGGTTAATGTTGGGGACCTTTATATTGGCATTATTTTATGGTTATATTTATTTAAAAGCAAAGAACATTTATGCTTTGGGCTTATTGCATGGTTGGTTGGGCGCCCTATTTTATTATACGGTTGTTGACCAAGATCCATTTGCGGATATTTTTTTGAAAATTTTAAACTAAGTTGATTATGAAATCAAAAATTTTAAATGATTTATCAGAACTTTTAGAGAAGAATATCATCTCTCAAGAGGTGGCATCAAACATTACTGAGTACTACCGATTTAAAGCGGATAGTCAGCCTAACCGATTATTCACGGTTTTCGGAGTTTTAGGAGCAACATTAATTGGTTTAGGGATTATTTTAATATTGGCGCATAATTGGGATAACTTTTCGAGACTAATAAAAACGCTTTTCGCATTTTTACCATTGCTTATAGGGCAAATAGCTTCTGGATATACCATTCTAAAGAAGAAAAGTCAATCATGGAGAGAGTCTTCAGGTACATTTCTTTTTTTTGCTATTGGAGCCTCAATAGCACTTATCAGCCAGATTTATAACATTCCAGGAGATTTAGGACAATTTTTGTTCACATGGACTGTATTGGCACTACCTTTAATTTACCTTCTTAACTCCAATGCGGTGTCCGTGTTAGTTATTGTTTTTGCAAGTTACTACGCTTGTGAACTAGGCTATAATTTTAACTTTAAAGACACTACGCCTTGGTTGTATTTAGTTTTGCTCATGGCCACAGCACCATTTTATGTAAGGTTGCTCAAGAAATCTCCAGAAGCAAATACAACGTCTATCTTTAACTGGTTATATGTGCTAAGTCTTACCATTGTTCTGGGTACTTTTATTGAGGATAATTGGCCGATAGGGTTTTTGATGTATGTAACTTTGTTTGGTGTGTTTTATAACTTAGGTAAGCTACCAATTTATAGTAAACGCCAATTAAGACGAAATAGTTTTGTAGTAATAGGCTCATTAGGAACAGTCATTTTATTGTTGATACTTTCATTTAATGTTGTTTGGGAAGAAATTCTTAAAGGAGCAACATTGGCGTTGAATACGCAAGAGATGTTAATCACAAGTGTATTTTTGGTGCTGGCATTTATAGTACTGATGTACTCAATGAAGTATGAAGAAAACAAAAAAATCAACCTTTTTCAATATGCTTTTTTAATAGTTACTATAATATTCTTTATAGGGACAACTAACGCGATAATCAGTACAATTTTAGTTAATGTCCTACTATTGGTTTTAGGGCTTTTTGCTATAAAGATAGGCGCAAATACCTTCCGATTTAGTATTCTCAATTATGGGTTGTTGATTATTGCCGCGGTTATTATCTGCCGTTTTTTTGATACCGATATGAGCTTTGTACTTAGAGGTATTTTATTTGTAGCTGTTGGTTTTGGATTCTTCTTAGCCAATTATGTGATGTTAAAAAAGAAAAAGGAACTCAATCAGAAAATTTAAATCATTAGTATGAAAACGATACACATATTCTTAATATTCGTCATTGTAGTTTTAGTACAATTATTTGTGCCAGCTAAGATGATTTTTGATAGAGAGGACATATTAAAAACAGGAACTGTTTATAAATTTAAGACACGACCTGTAGATCCAAGTGACCCGTTTAGAGGTAAGTACATCACCTTAAATTACGAAATGGATTCTGCTGAAAGTAAGGATATAACATGGCAAAGAGGGGAAAAGATTTTGGTTTATATAGAAAGTGATAGTTTAGGTTATGCTAAAGTCTATGATGTGAGCAAAGATCAACTTGGTACAGATAAAGATTATATAGAAGCAAAAGTGATATGGAATAATGGTAAGTCAAATACTGTAAACTTTGAGTTGCCTTTTGATCGTTTCTATATGGAAGAATCCAAAGCTAAACCAGCAGAGGACATTTACAGAGAATACAATACACAACGTAATGCAAACAATGACACCTATGCCTTAGTGGCTATAAAAAATGGCGAGGCCGTGTTAAAAAATGTCTATATTAACGATAACCCAATAAGATATTATATCGAAAACCATAATAATCAATAATTTGTATCTTGTGTAAATATCAATAGTCTATGTCTTATTGGGTCTCAACCGTTTTACTAATTTTAGGGATATATATCACTATTAGTATTGCCTTGTACTATTTGCAAGATTATATGCTGTTCAAACCCGAGAAGCTACCTAAGGATTTTCAGTTCGATTACGAAAATCAAGTCACCAAAGAGTATAATCTAGAAACTAGAGATGGTGCTGTTATTAACGGTTTGCGATTTTATCCTAAAGGTGAAAGTAAAGGTGTTGTTTTATACTTAAAAGGAAATTCAAAAAGCATTAAAGGTTGGGGGAAATTTGCGGTAGATTTTACGAGACATGGCTACAACGTTTTGATGGTAGATTATCGTGGCTTTGGTAAAAGTACTGGAAAGCGTTCGCAAAAGGCCATAAAGCGTGACTTACAAAAAGTCTACGATAAACTCAAGGAAAGAACTTCCGAAGACAGAATTGTACTCTATGGACGCTCATTAGGATCTGGTTTTGCTACAAAATTGGCGTCGTTGAATAATCCAAAGATGCTCATTTTAGATGCCCCTTACTACAGCCTTACCAAGGTCACAGCGCGTTATGCTCCTTTTATGCCATTATCTTTGCTCTTAAAGTATCCCTTACCGACTTATAAATGGCTAAAATATGTGCAGTGCCCAATCCATATTATTCATGGTACGCACGATAAATTAATTCCCTATAAGTCTAGCGTAAAATTGGCTCAAATCAACCCTAAATTGACTAAGCTTCATACCGTTATTGGAGGTGGACACAAAAATTTGAATAATTTTGAATCTTATCATAAGATGTTGGATGATATTTTAAACACCAAACCCAAAGCCATCGATTTAGAAACTACCAGTATTAATGTCATTCACTCTTCAAAAAAAACAAAGAAAAAGGCTTAAAAGGCTTATTGTTTTTCTCTTAGTCTTATATGTTATGATAGGATCTGCACTTTACTTTTTTCAGGAAAAATTAATGTTTCTGCCAACCACTCTAAAGCAAGAGTATCAATATCAATTCGATGATCCATTCGAAGAACTGTTTTTTGAAACTGACAAGGATGCCATAATAAATGCGCTTCATTTTAAAGCCGAACATTCAAAAGGTGTCATACTTTATTTTCATGGCAACGCAGGTGATTTAAGTCGTTGGGGAAAAATCACAGCGTATTTTGTAGCCCGAAATTATGATGTTTTGGTCATGGATTATAGAACTTATGGAAAAAGTACTGGGAAGCTAACAGAAGCAGCATTTTATAAAGATGCGCAGTATTGTTATGATTATCTTTTGCAACAGTATTCAGAAAGTGAAATCACCTTATATGGAAGATCTTTGGGAACAGGATTGGCATCATATCTGGCTTCAAACAATAATCCAAAACAACTCATTTTAGAAACTCCATATTATAGTATTTTGGATGTGGCTAAACATCGATTTCCAATGTTTCCTGTTAAACCTCTTTTAAAGTATAGATTTCCAACGTACGAATATCTGCCAGAAGCGAGATGTCCAATAACCATCATTCATGGAACAGATGACAACGTTGTTCCTTACACTTCAGGAAAGAAACTTTCTGAGTTGGGAATACATAACATGGATTTTGTTACGGTTCAAGGCGGTAATCATAATAATCTGGTCGAATTTGAGGCTTATCATGATGTCATAAGTATCAAACTCCCCTAAACTATTTTTTCACTCATTCAAATACGCAATACACTCATTCTAAATTCTGTGTTCTAATCTGGCATACTACTTTTAGTTGAATCAAAAACGAAAGATTATGACATCAAGAACAAAAGTAGTATTAGGAATTACAGGAGTTATAACACTATGTGTATTTATAGCTTTATCGTTGAATACTTCACAAGAACGGCCATCAATAGCTGGAGTGGAAGTCGAAAATGAAAAGGGTTGTGTATTTATGATCACTTTTGGTGAACAATCATCAGAGGGTTATGCCAAATTCAAATTAAAGAATAATATTCAACCTATAGTGGATAATGGTTTAAATTGGTTAGCTAAAGCGCAATTAGAAAACGGTGGTTATGGTGCTGGCAGTCATAACAATCAAAGGGAAATGAATCCACATGCTGTTAATGCAGACCCAGCAACAACATCTATGGTGGCAATGGCTTTACTGAGAAGTGGAAGCACCTTAAAAAAAGGAAAACATAAGGAGCAACTAAAAAAAGCTTTAAACTTTTTACTTGAACAAGTTGAAAGTATTTCTAAAGATGATAATTATATTACTAAAGAAAAAGGGACTCAGATTCAAACCAAATTAGGTGAGAATATCGATGCAGTGCTTACTGCACAATTTTTTTCAAACATTCTGAAAGAGAAACTAGATATATCTACAAAAAAGCGAGTGGAGCAATGTTTGGATGTTTGTGTAGATAAAATTCAAAGAGCAACCGGTAAGGATGGAAGAGTCACAGGTGCAGGTTGGGCAGGTGTATTACAATCTGGCTTGGCAACCAGTGCTTTGGAATCGGCAGAATCCGTTGGGGCAACTTTAGATGAAGTCGTGGTTACTAGTCAAAAAGATTACTTGAAAAGCAATTATGATGAAGCATCCAAATCAGTTAAGACTACTGATGGTGCAGGGATTATATTGTATTCTGTGAGTAATTCTGCAAGAGGCTCGGCTAAAGATGCAAGAAAAGCCAGAGAACTTATTGCCAAGGCTAAAAAAGAAGGCAGGCTTAAAGAAGACGATAAAGTAACCGTTGAAAATTTAAAAGATATAGGCGTATCTGAAAGCGAAGCTATTGGTTATATGTCTTCATATAATATTTACAATGCTTCAAAACAAAAGGCACAAGAAAATGAGGTTATGACAGGTTTTGGCAATAATGGTGGTGAAGAGTTTTTGAGCTTCTTGCAAACAGGTGAATCCATGGTAGTTAATGATGATGATGACTGGAAAAAATGGTACGACGACGTCTCTGGACGCTTAATGAAAATACAGAATAGGGATGGTAGTTGGAATGGCCATCACTGTATCACAAGCCCTGTGTTTTGTACTGCGACAAGTTTATTAATCCTTTCTATTGAAAATGATATTGATAATTTGAGACAAACAGGAGAAGATTAAAATCAGACTATAAGAACTAAAAAGGCTTCAAGTTAACTTGAAGCCTTTTTAAATTGTACGATCTCTAATTTATTTAGGATCTAAAATAGTATTGATACGTTCTAATGCATCTGCAATATGGATTCTACTCATTGCGTCTCCACCTCGAGCATTTCTTAACTGTGAACGTAACGTTTTTAGTTCGGCTCTTACAACAGCTCTAATATCAGACTGACTCACATTGACTTGAGTGCCACCAAATAAACGTCTAAATTGTGGTGGTAGATTAGATGTCTGCTCGTTAGTCATAATAAAAGCCATACGATCTATATAGGCACGTTGAAGATTACGTCTGTAAATATCAATTTTCTTACCAGTTCTTAGCTCACTGAATACACCACGACGCAGATCCTTCATCATGTCATACATACCATAAGCACTATCGCCATTGATTGATTCGTTCTCTGCAAGGCGTTGTAATCTTCCAAAATCCATCATATTGTTAAGCGTACGTGTCTGAGTACGTCTAATACGCTCTATATGACCTGCACTTTCAATTTTATTAAAAATCTCTGTGTCTAACATCCACTCTGGAGTAGTGAATAACTGATCTTGTAAAAATTGCATAGCTTCTTTCTGATGGTCTGATGGTACGTGTGTATAAACTGCACCTTCTTCGTCATAAGTTTTATAGTTTTCATATACACCACCAATATTTGACGCTACATGTCCCATGTATCTGTTAAATTGTCCTAAAACTTGACCGTACATGGTCTCTAGATCATCATAGTTTTTGCCGTCTTCTGCAGTCCATTCGATAAGATTAGGTATAATTCGTTTAAGGTTTTTTATACCATATTCACTTGCTAAAACGGCATCATCACCTATGTCTTCAGTTTGCGCACTTGGATCAATAACACCAAATTGTTGTCTACCAAAGTGGTACATCGGATCATCAGCTTTATCCAAAATCCATTTATCTAAAATTGGTTTTTCTTCTTCAGCCGATTTATCTAAGATTGGTCTATAACCCCAATTAATAGAGTGTTTGTCATATGGACCAATGTTAGGCATAAGTGCGACACCATTATCGCCTGGTTGCGCCACATAATTAAAACGCGCATAATCCATTATTGATGGTGCGGTTCCATATTTTTGGGTAAATGCTGCGTCTCTTAATTTTTCTACAGGATATGCGTAACTGCTTCCCATATTATGAGGTAATCCTAAAGTATGGCCTACTTCATGAGCAGATACAAAACGGATTAAACGGCCCATGACCTCCTCTTTAAAGGCTACTCCTCTGGCATCAGGGTTTATAGCTGCCGTTTGTACAAAAAACCAATTTCTTAATAATGTCATTACATTATGATACCAATTTATATCGCTTTCTAGGATTTCACCAGATCGTGGGTCACTTACGTGAGGCCCGTTAGCATTTGGTATTGGTGAAGCCAAATAACGAACAACCGAGTAACGTACATCTTCTGGTGACCATTCAGAGTCTTCCTCTGGTGTAGGCGGATCTTTAGCAATTATAGCATTTTTAAAACCTGCTACTTCGAAGGCCACTTGCCAATCTTCGATGCCTTGCTTAAGATATTTACGCCATTTTTTTGGTGTTGCTCTATCAATATAATAAACAATAGGTTTTTTTGGTTCCACAAGTTCGCCACGCTTAAACTTCTCAATATCTTCATCTTTTACTTCTAATCTCCAGCGATCTAAGTAGCGTACTGTTTTACTTTCTTGCGCATCGAGTCCGTAATCTGTTTGACCTCTTGCAAACCAGCCAACACGTTGATCAAAGTAACGACGTTTCATAGGCTCTTTTGGCAATAAAATCATTGAGTTATTAATCTCTAAAGAAATAGATCCAGTACTTGAGTTTGATGGTGGTCGTCCAGCAGCATAAGTTTTTACATGTCTAGCTTCAATATTTCTTGGATAACTCTTAACGGATTCTATAAATGATTTATCCGATTCTAATCGTGTAATTCTGTACGATTGTCTTCTAGCTTGCGGAAAACCAAGAGCTTTAACATCTTTAGAAAACAAAGGGGTTACATCTATTACTATACTTGTCGAATCTTTGCTGTAAGCTTTAATAGGAAATGTCGCTAAAACAGGTTCAAAATTTGAGTTTACAACAGCTTCATGGACAGGTAAAGAATCTGCTGCAAATACTTGGTGGGAAACGACTCTTAAAACTACCTTTTTCCCTTTTCTCTGCCAACGTAAAACCTTAGTATTTTGCTTACCTCCACCAAAACCAATTCCGCTAGCGGTTTTGGCAATTCTTGTGACCATCAGCATTTCTCTATCGAAGAGAGAATCTGGGATTTCATAATAAAATTTGTCATCTAGTGTATGCACTGTAAATAACCCTTGGTCGGATTTGGCATCTTTGGTAATGACTTTATTGTAAGGTTTTGGGTCATTTTTACCAGGCTTTTTTGCTGGTGGTTTTGCCATGGCTGTGGCATCAGTTTTTTTAGATTTACTCGCTTTTTTAGTTGTAGAACACGAAAACACCAAAAAAGCTGAAACTACGAAAAGTAATTTGATGGATAGTTGTCTCACTTTATGTCAGTTTTTAAAAAATTTGCATGAAAGTACGGATTCTACTAAGAATCTTTCAAAAACGAAACCGACTTTAGTATATATTTAACGTGATTCTTAAAGCGAATCTAAATAGGCTTGAATAAGATCAACACCTTCATTATGGATTATTGTAGTTCCGATGAAAGGCATACTAAAGCCTTCATTATAAACTGATATTCTATTAGAAATACTGTTTCTCCTTTCAAAAATCCGGGAATCTTCCAAAGAGGTCTCAAAAGCTAAATCTAATGTAGATTGATCATCGCAGAAACCACCAGGTATATGGCAATGCGCACAGTTTATATCAAAATAAGATCTTGCTCTGTCCTCCAGGGAAGCTGAAGTATCTAACCAATTAACAACACTACTGGCTTCTGAGCTACTAGAAATTCCTGTTATATTGCCGTCATTAATAAAAGCATCTAACTGATTTAAGCCGTTGATCTCAAAATTTAAATTACGGATTTTTGGACCAATGGGCGTCATATTATCGAAAGTGTTGTGACAGGTAAAACAGTCTGTATTGGAAGGAATTTTGTAGTTTATTGAGTTGGTTACTCCTTCACTATCAATCCAGCTTATGGGTACTGTACTGCCATTTAAATCTAAAACCGCATCGGTTTGTTCGTCATTCCATTTATAATCACCTGTTTCCCAATCTCCATTGATTTTAATCAATATACGCGTTTCAATGATGATTCTCCCTAATGATAAGTCGCGTTCATCTGCATTATAATAGAAAGTTTTTGCAATAACAGTATTATCTGGGAAAATAGGTAAGCCATCATCATTGTACTGCATAGATGTACTTTCTGGTAATGCTATTAAACGCTGCTTGTGCGCATAATCCGTAAATAAAGATGTATTTAATTCATATTCAAAAGCTCTTGAGCTAATATTTAAGTCACTTAAATCTCCAGAGAATAAATTCAATTCAGAGAGATTAGTTCTAAACTCTGCAACGACTAAAGGATCTTCGGCAGGAGTTGTTGAATCGTCATCGCTGTTACAAGAACATAATATCATTAGCAGTGCAATGGCAAGATACTTTTTCATTGGGATATTGATTTTCTTTAATAGCGTTGTGAAAATACTAAAATTGTGTTAAATAGCAAGTGATTAACTATGTCTTACGGAATTTTTAGTCCAAACTATAATCAGGATACCTAGTTTTTTAAAGACTAATATCTTTTCTCTATACGACTTTTAATATCTTCGACGGTTGGATTAGGCATTAAAATGTTGCCATTTTTGTCAACTAGGTAACTGTAGGGTATGGCATAAAGAAAGTAATCTTTAGCTGTTTTTCCTTCAAAACCATCAATATCTATAACACTAGCCCAAGTGATTTCATCTTTTTCCATGGCTTTTAGCCAATCATTAGAATCTTCATCTAGAGACACACTAAGAATTTCAAAATCACTGTCTGAGTAGTCGTTATATAATTTCAAATATTCTGGATGCTTCACACGACAAGGGCCACACCATGATGCCCAAAAATCTATTAGTAATAGTTTACCTCTAAAATCTGCACTATTAATGGTGTTACTGTTTTTATCATTCAGTACCAAATCTAAGATTTGTTTGCCACCTCTGAATCGCTCTAAGCGCTTAAGTCCACTTCTTATGAGTTCTCTCTCAAATGGAGCAACATAATTAGTGTCGATTTGCTGTAAGATATGTTTAGCATCCTCTAAGTTTAGTCTATCAGAAAAAACGACATTATCTGCAAGCAATTTTCCGGCATAGGCGTCCATGTTTTCTATCTGGGCGATATGTTCTACTTTATCTTTTACAAGGGAGTCAAAACTATCTTTATCTTTATTTGTTTTAAAAAACGTTTGGTAATCTTTTTGGATACTGTCACTTTTGGAACCATTAACTTGTTCTAGATTTATCATACGGTAAATATCTTCACCAGAACCTTGAAATGAATAGATGGCCTTAATATCTATCTTACTATTCTCTACTTGTAGCCAAGCAATGTTGGAGCTTGGTCTTAAGTTTAACCAACCTTCAACGGGTGAATGTGTCGCACCTGTAAACTTAAATTTTCCATCAATGACCTTAACACTATCTATGACTTTATAGCTGCTATCTAAAAATTGTGGGTAATTGAGGTAAATATAATCGTCATAGCCTCCCGAAAGTTCGCCAGAAATCACAAACTGTTTTTTGTTTTTTTGTTCAGTTCGGCAAGCAGTGAGCAAAAAAATGGAAACAATTAGAATGGCAGCGTTTTTCATGACATTTGGATTTTCCTAAAATTAGCATTTTTTGAAAGCTAGAAAGGGCTTTTTGTGTTAAATCTTAAAACAAAAAAGGAACCATTAATCATGGTTCCTTTTTTTAATTATTATATCCGAAAGTTATGCCCCTTAGTATAGAATAATTTTTTGCGTGTATAATTTCTCATTGGTTTTGTTTTTTATAGAAAAGATATATATCCCAGAATTTAAGCTGGCTACATCAAACTCATTTGTGTTATTTTGATGTTGCAACAACAAACTTCCTAAAGAATTATATAACTTAATTTCATTTGTGCCTTCAAAACCAATTAGATTTTCTAACAAGATTTTTTCTGTAGCTTTATTAAAATAGACGAATCCTTTTTCTGATTGAGCATCATTGATACTCAGAGCGACATACTCATATGCGCCCATATCTATCGTTGTGTCAATGATTCTAGTATTTCCATCAAAGTCTAAATTAAATGGAGCGAGTACTCTGGAGTTATCACCAGTATTAACTGAAGGGGAAGATTGGTCGATAATATAACTATAACCATCATTTAAAGAGAATGGCACAAACAATGTCGAACCTGGATTATCAAACATAGGATCTTGATTAAGGTTATTTGAACCTGTGGCATAGCCACCTTCAATATTACAATAATCTACCGTAGGGTCAGCTACACCTGCTCCAACTCTATATATTTCTGCAACAGAGTCATTATCCCAAAAAATAGAATTATAGATATTAGTGTCTGTATTTACCCTTATCGTTGTTGAAGCACTTGAGGAATTTTCAACTTTATTTCCAGAAAACGTACAATTAACTATATTGTGCGACCCAGTATTAAATGTAGTACTCATATAAATAGTATTTGAGTCAGAAATATTACCTAAAATAACTGAATTGTAAATATTGAAATCTGTATCATCACCTATAGTTGAGGCACCACCAAAATCCTGTGCTGTGTTACCAGATATCTCACATCTATCCATGGTTAAAGCACTAACACCATTGCCAGAAGAAATTCCTCCCCCAGACCCGAGTGTGCATATGTTATTGTAAATTTTGGTTCTAAGTATTATAGCAGTTCCAGACTGGCTTAAATAAATACCTCCACCTAAATCTACAGATGTATTATTGTTTACCGAGCAATCTTCGATTCTTATATTGCCACTTTCAGATACTATTGCACCACCAAAATCCTGAGAAAAATTTGAAATAAATGTGCAATTAGAAATTGTAGGACTACCATTTAAATTGTAAAGACCACCTCCTTTAGACCCGTTAGAAACATTATTAGCATAACCGTTTATAATTCTAAAACCATCTAACCTTGTATTTGTGTTTACATTAGTCAATATAACGACATGATTTGCATTATCCGTATCTACGCCTACTGTGCCGATATCACCGTTCAAGGTTGTAGTATTTGCTGTAAAGTCCCTATCATCAATAGTTGACTCAGTCCCGTCAAAACTACCATATACTTTTATTCCTGAAGGAATATCGAAACCATTAGTACTAGAAGGTTTATAAGCTCCTGCTTTAACCCAAATTTCATCTCCAATGAACGAATTGGTTAAAGCTGTGTCTAAATCTGTGTATGCATTTGCCCAACTAGTGCCATTATTTAATCCTGTTGTGGCCGATGCATCAACATAAATTCTAGCACCAAAAACTGATGTAATAAAAAATGAAGCGATTGCAGTTGAAAAGAGTAATTTTTTATTCATATTTTTTACGTTTTATTTAGACATCAATAATAGTGAAAAAAAAAGAAAAAAATCTTGCAGTGAAAAAAAATCATAGTGTTTTAATAGTTAAATTTTGTTAGTAGTAATACTCTTCGAGACAATGATTTTTATAACCTCTCTATAAAAAGCCCTTCCTCCGTTTTTTCAACTTTAGTTAATCCATGTTTGCCAAGACCTTTAATGCCTTTATCCCAACCTTTGTTGCTTAATCCAGATTGTGATTTGAGCTCATTTAAATCCATACGTTTCTGTGATTTTAAAATCTCAAAAATAGCTTTCTCATTATCGCTTAAAGCGATTTGTTTCTTTTCTGGGCGCATTTGCGGAAAGAATAACACTTCTTGTATGCTTTGGTTATTGGTTAAGAACATCACTAAGCGATCCATCCCAATACCCATACCAGAGGTTGGTGGCATGCCATATTCTAAAGCGCGTAAGAAATCATAATCGATAGTTCCTGTAGCTTCATCATCTCCTTTTTTTGCTAATTCGAGCTGGTGCTCAAAACGCTCGCGTTGGTCAATAGGATCATTAAGTTCAGAATAAGCATTGGCGATTTCCTTTCCACAAACCATCAACTCAAAACGCTCAGTTAGTTCAGGATTTTCGCGATGCTCCTTACAAAGCGGACTCATCTCTTTGGGATAGTCCGTGATGAATGTGGGCTGAATGTAGTGGCCTTCGCACTTCTCCCCAAAAATCTCATCGATAAGCTTTCCTTTACCCATGGTGTCATCCACTTCGACATTCATACTTTTGGCTGCAGCTCTTATCTCATCTTCAGATTTGTTAGAGATATCAAAACCAGTATGCTCTAAAATCGAATCGCGCATAGTGATACGCTTATAAGGTGCTTTAAAATCAATGTCATAGTCACCAAAAGTAGCTTTGGTTGTTCCGTTTACAGCAATGGCACAATGTTCCAAGAGTTTTTCGCAAAAATCCATCATCCAATTGTAATCCTTGTAAGCCACATAGATTTCCATGGCTGTAAACTCTGGATTATGGGTTCTATCCATACCTTCGTTGCGGAAGTTTTTAGAGAATTCATAAACACCTTCAAAACCACCAACAATAAGTCGTTTTAGATACAATTCATTGGCAATTCGCATGTATAATGGAATATCCAAACTATTGTGGTGTGTTACAAATGGACGTGCGGCCGCTCCACCAGCTATAGGTTGCAATATTGGCGTTTCTACTTCAAAATAGCCAGCATCATTAAAAAAATTACGCATGGCGTTAAAGAGTTTGGTGCGCTTAACAAAAACCTCTTTAACCTGTGGATTAACGGCTAAGTCTGCATAGCGCTGTCTGTAACGTAATTCTGGGTCGTTAAATTCATCATATACATTTCCTTCGGCATCTTGTTTTGGCAGAGGTAATGGTTTTAAGGCTTTACTTAAAAGCTTGAAGTCTTTTACCATGACCGTTTTTTCTCCAACCTGCGTGGTGAACAATTCGCCTTCAATTCCTATAAAATCACCAATATCCAATAGTTTTTTATAGACGTCATTGTACATGGTTTTATCCTTATCAGGACAGATTTCGTCTCTATTAAAATACACTTGGATACGACCTTCACTATCTTGTAATTCGGCAAAAGACGCCTTTCCTTGAATACGTCTAGACATAAGACGACCTGCGATAATCACTTTCTTACCATCTTCAAAATTGGCTTTTATCTGTTTTGAGGTATGATTAACTGGGAATAAATCGGCTGGATAAGGATTAATCCCTAAAGCCCTTAATTTTTTTAACTTTTCGCGTCGTACTAATTCTTGTTCTGAAAGCTGCATTATGAATGGGTTTACAGTTTTACCTCATTGTTAAACAGCTGCAAAATTACACTATTTACAAAAATTAGCCCATTGCTTTTAACATAGATTTTATGGTCTATCCCTTATCGGTCTTTTCAGTATCTTTTTTTACGCCGTAATAATTGGGCTTATAACTATCTGTGGTAAGGATGGCCTGCAAATCCTTTTCTAGCGTTTCAACTGGAGTTTCAATAATTCGATTAACTTCTTTTCCGTCTTCAAACAGGATAAATGTTGGTACACGCACAATGTTTAAGTCTGCTTCGTCATGTTCTGGGCTTTCCTTATTTCTGTCTAAAGCGATTATGGTGAGTTGTTCCAAAGGGTAATTGGCGAGGTCAATTATTTTATGGAAATAGGGCACTTCGTATTGGCTGTCGTCACACCATGTACCCATAAACACTTTTATATCATATGCCTTCAGTTTTGTTTTAATGGTGTTTAGCGTTTCTACATCGACATTATAGTCATTGTAGTTGGTGACAAACCATTCAGCATATGGTTTTGCTTCAAATCCAGACTTATCAACTTTCCCTACAAGATAGGTTTCTTGGTCTTCATTTGTGAGTTCTTTATTTAGTGTTTGGGAGTTCAATTGAAGGGCAAGGCAAAAAATAGTAATGAGAGCGAGGGTCAACGTTTTCATAATGTAGAAGTTTTAAATGCAAAAACCCAGTATAAGGTATTACACCAGGTTTTTGCTAAATGAAATTTAAAATATCCAGATGTATGCGTATACATAAAATTATGTATTCAATATACAACTTTGGTTATTTTGAAGCAATAATATTACCCTTAATTTTTAGGATTTTGTTACCGCCTTCCGCATTAGACATTACAATAATAGTTTTGGTAAAAGCACCTAATTTTTTGGTGTTGTACTTAATCTCTAATTCACCAGATTGGCCTGGCAAAATAGGGTCTTTAGAATAACTAGGAACAGTGCATCCACAGCTCGTTTTTACTTTAGTAATAAGCAAAGGCGCATCACCAGTATTAGCAAAGGCAAAGATTTTAGTACCATTAGAATTTTGTTCTATGGTTCCGTAATCAATAACTTCTGTTTCAAAAGCGATAACAGCGACTTTAGCATCGAACATGTCGATTTCTGCGGGTGCAGCATTAAAAAAGCCAAATGCTAATGCTAATACAACTAAGATGTTTAATGTTTGTTTCATGATTTAAAAATTTATGATTTATACTGAAGCAAACATCAAAATTATCTTCAAGAAATCTTATGATTAGCGGTTGGAAATCGGTACTAGTACCAGGTTTGAATTTTTCAACTACCTGATAAACAATGACTTTGCGTCATCTCGAGATTGCACGTTCAATTTTTTATAGATGTTGTTGGTGTGTGATTTTACAGTGCTTACACTCAAAAATAATGCTTCGGCAATGTCCTTATTAGTCTTATCTTGTAACAAATGTTCTAAAACAACCTGTTCTTGCTTTGATAATTTGGATTTTAAATCTTCAGTTTTGGATTTCTTTTTTTTCCAATTGCGATATAGCAAAAAGGCGTTCAACAAAAATGAAAGCGCAAGTAGGGCATAGAGATAAATATTGCTATTAGAGCTTGATGTATCTCCGATATTAGAAGCCATCATGTAACGATCTGCAGCTAGTTCATTTTTGTACTGAAGCGTGTAAGGAGCATTTGGGTACGTATTTTCAAGCCGCATTTTAAGATTATCATAATACGGATTGTCTTGTAGATCATTTACATAGTGATTGTGTAAGTCACTACTTCGATCCGATAAATAAGCATAGATGGCCAACTCCGCTATGGGATCGTTTAAAGCTTCTCCATAATCTTGAAGGGTCTTAAACCATTTATTATTGTTCAATTTTCTATTCGCTTCACTTCTTACTTCACCATAGGCAAAGCGCATCTCATTTTTTAGCGAATCTATTTTTAGGAAGGCATTTGCTTTAGGATTGCTAGATTCAATTTTACAGAATATCTGATTTCCAAATGAAAAGGGAAGGTTTAGCGTATCCGTATTTTTTGCTATAAATAATAGTTCTTCACTATCGTTACAGTGACCGTTAAAGTGGTTGATATCTTGTTGATTTTCAGAACATTTATCAATATGAATGCGGTAAATTCTATTCTCAGTGTCTAAGATATTTCCTTTAAACTCAAAAAAACCAGTTTCATCAGCATTAGTTTTGGCGATAATTTGCTCTGAATAAACACCAGACATTTTACGATAATCCTCAACAATTGATAGATAGACCGTGTTATGCCATTCATCGGGATTGATGTAACCCGAAAACGAATATTGCGCTTCACAAAAAAGAGAAGTCAATAAAAATGCTATAAATAGTCTTAATTGCATAAAACGAATCTACATAATTTTAGAGTATTATGAATTGTTAGCTATAAAAACTGTAACAATTTTAACAAAATAACGTCCTATCGGTACATCAAATCAGTTCTATTGAATTGGTTTCAGTATGAAAAGAAATATGAGTATTTGGCGCGTTATTTTAGCTATTATTTTTCCTCCTTTAGCTGTCTTCGATAAAGGTTGTGGATCTGTTTTGATCACTTTTTTATTATGGATATGTGGATGGGTTCCGGGAGTTATTGCAGCATTGGTTATATTGAATAATCCAGAGCGATAGTGAAATTCTTCTACAAATAAACCGTAGCCTTAACATTAGTTTCACAGGTCCAAGCTTTTTAAATGCGTAATTTTATAATCATAAACTAAAATCAATATCAAGAATGACAACAAAAGAAATCGCAGAAAAGCTGGTCAATTATTGTCGAAACCATCAAGATGAAGAGGCATACCAAGAATTATATAGTCCAGAGATTACAAGTATAGAAATGCAAGAACCAATGAAAGAAGTTCACGGTTTTGAGGGCATCCAAAAAAAGGGGCAATGGTGGAATGAAAATTTTGAGGTCCATGGTGTTGAGGTGTCCGATCCTTTAGTAGGCGACAATCACTTTTCGGTAAGATTTTGGATGGATACTACGCACAAACCTAGTGGTCAACGCTCACAAATGAGTGAAATAGCTGTTTACGAAGTTAAAGATGGCAAAATCTTGAAAGAACAGTTTTTCTATGATATTCAGCAATAGGATAGCAGTTACATAAAGTTTATAAAACAAAGCTCATTATTTTTAAAATATTGAGCTTTTTGTTTTGAGCCACTGAATTTAGAATTTTTCATCTTCAATTTATCGTAACTTTGCAGTATGAACAAGACCATAAAAATTGAGGACCTCGGAACCAAGGATTTTAAGGCCACATGGGATTATCAAGAGAAACTTTTCAAGGCAATTTTAGATACTAAAATCAAAAATAGGCGGGAAGCGGCTAATTTAAAAACGAATAACCATTTTCTCTTTGTTGAGCATCCTCATGTATATACCTTGGGCAAAAGTGGCGACTTGTCTAATCTTTTACTTTCTGAGGAACAATTAACTGAGAAAGGCGCCACATTTTACAAGATTAATAGAGGAGGTGATATCACTTATCATGGGCCTGGACAAATCGTAGGTTATCCCATTTTAGACTTGGATAACTTCTTTACTGATATACATAAGTACCTAAGATTTTTAGAAGAAATCATAATTCTTACATTGGCAGAATACGGATTAAAAACTGAAAGAAGTCCTGGCGAGACAGGTGTATGGTTAGATGTAGGTACACCATTTGCACGTAAGATTTGTGCTATGGGAGTTAGAGCCAGTCGTTGGGTAACTATGCATGGTTTTGCTTTGAATGTGAATGCAGATTTGGGCTATTTTGATAATATCATTCCTTGTGGTATTAGAGGCAAAGCAGTCACCTCTTTAAATAATGAATTAGGTGTTGAGAAGGTTGATGAAACTGAAGTTAAAGAAAAGCTCTTAAAACATTTTAAAACGCTTTTTGAAGCGGAATTAGCTCAATAATTATGCACTTAATTAGGATGTTTATATACACTGATAATTAGAAAACGCCAAAATTAATTGGCGTTTTCAGATTTAGGGACTTCGAGATTTGGTTACCGTTATATTTTTATAAATTCGACACGTCTGTTTTGAGCTTTTCCATCAGTAGTGTTATTATCTCCTATAGGTTGTGTTTCTCCTTTGCCATCTGTTGTTAAACGATCTTCAGAGATGCTATAAATATTTACTAGGGCCTCTTTCACAGCGTTGGCTCTATCCTTAGATAGTGCTAAATTAGCGTCGTCAGGGCCATCAGAGTCTGTGTGGCCAATGATATTTAATTTTAAGCTTTTGTCTTGCAATAAGACTTGTGAAATTTGTCTTATAATTCCAAGGGATCTCGGTTGAATATTCGCAGAACCAGAATCGAATAAAATACCATTTGTTGAAATCCGACCCTCAGCCATAAGCTTACGTCTCAAATCTACACCTCCTTCGGCAACCTTTAGGTTAGAAATAAACAGACGATCTGCACCATCTTTCATTCCCAAAAGATTGAACTTAATATTGGTTAAAGCCTTATCAGGTGCAATAAATTGTGGGATATCGATATATTTTTTTTGATTTATCCATAGCCTAAACCGTCTCTTGTTTACGGCAATTGAGATATGGGGTTTGTTTAAAATGGCCTGTCTTATATCTGTATTAAGTGTAGAATTAATTAGAGTTTCCCTATTTATCTTGTTATTGACCCTAATATTAAAAGCACCATATTGACCTAATGGGAGTTCTGCACTAGCCCTGTTAATACCTTCTTTGAATTTATCATTATCGTCGAGAGTAATTCTTAATCTTGCTGTTGAAGACGTTTTTTTATCCACAACGGCTAATAGATCAAACTCAATGGTGTATTCCTCAGGTAAAGCTTGTGGTAACAGCGGTAGGAATTGAATGCCAAAACCACCCTTTAATTCAAACCATTTGCCTTCCACATTTCCTACAGTTACAACTTCGCCAGTGCCATTAGTATTCCATTTGCTAGGAAAATCGCCCACAAAATCCTGTGAAAAATCATCAAAATAAATAAGCTTATCACCAGGAACAAAATCGAACTTGCTATAAACTTCTAAATTATCTGAAATATTTGAAGGGATTTCTTCAGTGTTACTTTCCCTGCCGTCCTCATCATCGGTTTTATTTGATGGCTTCGCTGTCTCTTCGGTATTAGTGTCAGAGTTATTTTCTTCATCTTCTTTTGATTCTCTTTCGCGTTGCCCTAACAATAATTCTTTGGCGGTCTTTATACTATACTTCAAAGCTTTTTTCGCTTTGTTCATTTGTAAAGTAGCCTTCCCTTGTTTTAGTACTCCAACGCCATCAAGGTCGTTTAAAATATCTGGGGCACTTTCACTTAAAGCAGTCATTTCATCCAAGGCTTCTTCAAGCACATCGATGTCATTATCATCTAAAGAGGTTCCTGCCGCAGCGTAGCCATCATATTTGTAAACTTTATCATAGAGATCAAAAGATTCTTGTACAAATCTATCAACACTAGCAACTCCAACACGATTTTTGGGACGCTTTATGCGCTTAGTCTGTGCTTCAACTGTCGGGGAAATAAAAAGTACAATAAGAAATGTTAGGAGAATTTTTGAGATATTCATTTTAAGTAATTGATTAATAGCTGACTAAAATTAATAATAACTATTGAATCTAAAAAATGAAATGTATAATTAACTTAGAATTTAGTATAACTTGTAAACGATTATGGTTTTTTCGTCGGCTTGTGTTATAAGCTCTAAACCTTTTTCCTTATCTAGCTTTTGTAACTCAGCAGCAGACATTCCGAAGACTGGAAAGTTAGAAATTGATTTTGCCTGACTGTCAAATAAGTAGATTTTTTTAGATTGTAAATCCGTGGTGGTTACATAGATTTTATCATTAAGATAAAAAATTCTAGGTTTGGTATAATCACCATAATCCAAGTCGATGCTTCTCGATTTTATGTTCAACTTATTCTCAGACATAGAGACTAAGGTCTTACTTGTTGATACAACATTGTGCTCCTCAGTGAGGTTAAGGTTTTTGGTACTTAAATTGCCTTTTGTATCTACTTGTATTAATTGCCCTAAAGTATTTGTTGAGGTAAATTTATTTTTATAGAGGTATAACTCGTTTTCAGAAAAACGAATCTTATCCTTAACATCGATTCGAGTACGACCTTGGCGATCGAGAATCATTAGATGGTCTCCGGTGGCAAAAGCAATATAATCTTTATTGCCTATTCTAAAATGTTTTGGTTGAGTTGAAATGTCGGAGCCATTACTTTTGTAGTTGAATCCATTCACAGATTTCCCCTTGCCGTCATACATCAATAGATTTTTACCCTGTGTTACTAATAACCTAAAGTTTTTGCGCTTATCATAGTCAAAAACTGAAAGCGGTTGTGTAATTACGTCATTAAACTTATGAGGAAATGGAGAAACATCATTTCCATTTCTATCCAATACATAAAGACGCTTAGAAGTAACAAAAGCTAGTTGTAACCTCCCGTTTTTATACATATCGATTTGCTCTATTTTCCCGAGGACTTTTCCTTGTAATTGCTTTTTCCATAGGATATTGCCTGAACTAGAAATAAGGTAAAGCATATTATCTACATCTTGCACAACGATATCGTGAGCTCTGGTGATATGGTTTTTTACTGTTTGAGGGGATAAAATTATTGGCGCATCAATTGACACGGTAAACGTTTCTGATACTGAATTAGTAGTTGTTCTTTTATTGAATTCTTTAATGGTACCATTAATATGGGCATAGTTGTTTTCGTATATATATTGCACCACATTAGCATCGTATCGTTTTATATCTCTGTCTAAGATTTTTGATAAAGCTTGGTTGTTTTTAAAAATAAGCATAGAAGCTTCGTCACTTATATCTTGACTGATATTTTTAAAAGCATTTGAGTTAGCAATAGTAGTCTTGCTTAACATTGCAGAAATTATAGATTTTAGATTTTCAATTGAATCAGAAAATATTATGAAATCATCATATTCTAAAAAGTACTGGGCATTTTTAAACGTAACAAATGGTTGCAGTCGCGATTCAAAAAACTGAGGGTTGCCAAATTTGTAAATATCAATATCTCTATAGGTCTCAACATATTCTTTTTCTTCAATAGTTTCTAAGACAATACCAGCATCTAGAGAATGAAGAATTAGAGCATCATCGATAAGCGCAACTTCATTGGTATAGTTTAAAAAAGTTTGAGAACTATCAGTTTCTGATTGTTTAAGCTCGTTAAGATTTTTATTGAAAATTGAAAAATCATCATAAGCAATACTTAACAATGATTTTGTTTTTGAAGGCGCAATACTTAAAGAGTTCGTTTTTTGAGGGATGGTGTTTTTAAAGCAATCAATATAATGTGTAATAGAATCTCCAGAAGTAATAATACCATTGTACTTGATGTTTTTTTCAGAAAAGTTCAAGTCGAGCACTGTATAATTATTACCTGTATTACCATAAAATTCGGATAACAAAAGTTTTGAATTGTCAGGGGAATCTGTTTTAAATACCAAAGAAGCTGTAGACTCACTATCTGTAGTTTCTATTAAACCAGTTAGTTCTTGATTTTCATTTTTTGTTTCTAATGTTTTTAATACTTCTAGATTGTTTGATGCAGCAAAAAAATTATCAAGAACTTTATGATAAAAAACTGATGAGTCAATTTGGGTTTTATTAATATCTAGATTTACTAAGGTTTCGGAAATGTGATTTGTAATAGAATCGATAACAAACAACGAAGAATCGTTTTCCGTTAAAACCAAATAATCAGAACTCGATTTGTCTAAAAAAGCAACATAAACTTGCTTGGTTGTATTGAGATTTTCTAATAGCGTAGAAGACGCTTTTAACTCCTTATTATATACACCAGGTAAAATACTATGATTTTTTATACTCTTTGTAAAGTCATTAAGGTCATTTATTAAGATAACTGAATTTGTTTTTGATGGAAGGAATTGGTTGGCTGATTTTATATTGTCATAATTCTTTTGACATGATACAATAATCAATAACAAAACCAATAAAAAACTAAATCGCTTCATTGAGGTGGGTATATGTGCAAATATAAAAAGTTATAGGTCCAAACGGTACTGCTCTGGTAATAATCTAAATGATTTTCTATGGTATTTTGTAATACCATATTTTTCAATAGCGGCTCGGTGCTCTTTAGTTGGGTAACCTTTATTTTGTTTCCAATTATACATTGGGAATTCCTGATGGATTTTTTCCATGTATGTATCTCTGTAGGTTTTAGCTAAGATTGATGCAGCAGCAATACTAAGATATTTACCATCTCCTTTAATTATGGTTTCGTGTGGAATGTTCTTATAAGGCTTAAACTTATTGCCATCTACAATTATGAAATTGGGAACAACTTCAAGTTGTGAGATAGATTCGTGCATAGCCTTTATGGACGCATTCAAAATATTGATGTTGTCAATTTCGTTTTCAGAAATGTGTCCTACAGCAAAACATAGGGATTCATTTTCAATTATAGATTTTAAATAAGTTCTTTTTTTCTCTGAGAGTTGTTTTGAGTCATTTAAAATGGTATTACAATAATCAGGTGGTAAAATAACAGCTGCGGCAGTTACTGGACCTGCCAAACAACCTCTACCAGCTTCATCTGTGCCACACTCAAAATCAAAGGAAGAAAATTGCGTTCTTAATGCCAAAATTTAGATTTGTTTAAACAAAGTTAAAATTTTAACGCAACCCTTTTACGGTTTTTACATCTAAGGGATAAGTTATAACTAAGAAATTTGGTGAAAACCAAACTTTAAATTTTGTCAACGAATTCGTAAAAAGGTTAACATTTTTTTAGTAAAAACACTTGTTTATTTAATATTTAATTAAGATGTTTGCAACTAGACTAACTCAAATAATTGTTTTATGAAATTAAAGTTAACATGGTTATTAACGCTTTTTATGGCGTTTGTGATGCAATTTTCTTTTGCACAAGAGAAAACAGTCACAGGTACAGTTACAACAGCATCGGACGGACTCCCGCTTCCGGGCGCTAACGTAATTGTCAAAGGTACCCAAAGAGGTGCGCAAACAGATTTTGATGGTAACTACACCATCAGGGTCAATTCCGGGGATATTTTAGAAATTTCCTATGTAGGAATGAAAACTACCGAAGTAACGATTGGCTCTAGTAACACATATAATGTGACATTAGAATTAGATAATGCTTTGGAAGAGGTTGTTGTAACGGGTTATGCCACTTTTGCAAAAGAAAAATCGACTATTGCTGTTTCAAAAGTGACAAACGAAACCATTGAGAACAGACCTAATGCTAGTTTGGTTCAAACACTAACAGGTCAAGTTGCAGGTTTGGATATTGTGACAAGCTCAGGACAACCTGGTGCAAATTCACTAGTGCAGTTAAGAGGTGTCAATTCCATAAATGGTAATACTGAACCTTTATTTTTATTAGATGGGGTTCCTATTAACGAAGATAACTTTAGGTCTTTAAATCCTAATGATATCGCTTCTGTTGATATATTAAAGGATGCTGGTGCAACAGCAATTTATGGAAACAGAGGTGCAAATGGTGTAATTTTGATAACTACAAGGCAAGGGTCTAGAGATTCTAGTTTGAGGGTTAATTACACTGGTATAGTGAGTTACGCTTCTTTACAAGATAACGACTACAACTTAGGTAACACCAGAGAAATACTAGAATTGGAAAGAACCTTTGGTAGAGGTCGTGGTGCTGGTCAAGGAAACGGAGCTCAAACAGGTGGTAACGTTTTATTTCCAGGAACAGGTACTCCGCTTACAGATGCTGAGATTGCCCAAGAGAGAGAATTCGATTGGTTAAACTTCTTCTTTAGAACAGGTGTAACGGAAAATCATACAATTACATTACAAAGTGGTTCGCAAAATTTGTCTCAGTTTACATCACTTGGTTATTTCAACCAAGAAGGTATTTTACAGGAAAGTAATCTGCAGCGTTTCAATTTAAGAAATAATCTAAACGGAAGCTCAAGCGATGGTAAATTTAACTATAGCACTTCAATTAATATTAATTATGCTAAAGATAATAGCTTAACAGGTGTTGGTGGTAATGGTGTAAATCAAAATCCACTCTTTGGTGCTATTTCTTCGTTACCTTTTTTAGTGCCTGAAGATTTACCAACGAGTCAGCAGTTAGCTAATGATTTCTTTTTGGATTATGCACCATATTATATTATAGATAATTTAGCTACCAGAACTAGGCTAGATGAAGAACTTAAATTAATAGCAGGTTTAACTACCAGTTACGCAATTACAGACGACATCACTGCTTCATTCAGAACTGGGGTTGATTATCAAAATGTTACCTTATTGAGTTCTCAAGACCCTATCTCAAGAAACCAGTTGCGTTTTAACCCTGCAGTAGATGGTTTTGCTGTGCAACAATCAGATAGACAGATGTCATTTAACGCTACTACTTCGTTAAATTGGAATAAGCAATTTGGAAAGCACACTGTTGGTGTGGGAGCATACACAGAATATTTTAAAGCGCACAGACGATTTTTTGGCTTTACGGCAAATGGGCTAGATCCTGCAACTTTTGTGCCACAAGATGGCGCAGGATTTTTACCTGACACCACAGATGATGATGCAAGGGTAGATACCGTTAATGCTATTAAGAGAGATGCAGGTCTATTCTCGTATTTTGGAACTCTTGATTACGATTTTGATTCAAAATACGGTTTAAATGCAACGGTAAGACGTGATGCCTCCTATCGTTTTGCAACAACAAATCGTTGGGGTACCTTTTGGTCTGTAGCGGGGCGTTGGAATATTTCTAATGAAGCTTTTATGGATGATTCTATATTTCAGACTTTGAAATTAAGAGGTTCATATGGTGTAACAGGTAACCAAAGAATTACGGGTAATACGTATTGGTCTGGTGGTGATTTGCCATTCAGTTTCTTTGGGACAATTCAAGGCTATGGTGGTAATGATGCCATAGCATTAACACAAATAGGTAATGATACTTTACGCTGGGAAGAGGTTACTCAGACCAATGTTGGTGTTGACTTTGCCGTTTTAGACTCTAGGTTGCGAGGTTCTTTTGATTATTATTGGAAAGAAACTGATGGTTTATTCCAGGATACACCTATCTCTGGGGTAAATGCACAATTTAGAGTTGATTCTAATATCGGTATATTACGTAATGAAGGTTTTGATCTTACTCTAAATTATGATGTGGTTAGAAGTAAAGACTTGCTAGTTAATGTTGGAGTTGTTGCTAATTACAACCAGACAGAGCTTGATGAATTACCTTCTGATAATGGTATTATAGAAACCATTGGAAGGAACGGGGGGATACTTAACGAATATTTTATAGTTAGGTATGCAGGTGTCAATCCTGCGAACGGAAATCTATTATTTTTAGACGGCAACGGTGACTTAACGGAAAATCCAAATCCTGATACGGATAGAGTTTGGAATGGCAAAAATAATATACCAGATTGGATTGGTAGTTTTAATATAAATGTCGATTATAAAGGTTGGTTTTTACAATCACAATTTCAGTTTGAAGAAGGGCGTTACCAATTTGATAATGATTATGCCAGACTTATGAATAGAGATGTTATAGGTGACTTTAGAGTATCAAATGATTTAGCCAGAGCTTGGACACCAGATAATAGAATCACAGATGTGCCAGCTTTAAATGCAACCAACATTCAGTTTGCAAGTGATCGTTTTTTATCACCCATGTCTTTTATAAGATTACGTTTTTTATCGATTGGTTACAATTTTTCTCAATCAATTCTTGAAGATACAGGGATAGCAAATTTGAGGTTATTCGTTAATGGTGAGAATTTATTTACCCTCACGGAATTTAGAGGTTTTGATGTTGCTTCCAGACTTCAGGGTCTAGAATTCCCAACTCCTCGAATCATTTCTTTTGGAATAGAAATAGGAATTTAAAAAAAAATTATATTATGAAAAAAATTAAATATTTATATCTAACGCTTTTAGTTGCTATTTTAGGATGCCAGGATGCGATAGATATTCAACAGCCAGGTAGAATTACTCTCGATGTGGCTTTTAGAACAGTTGACGACCTAAGCCGTGGTCTTAATGGAGCTTATCTCAGTTATGACTTAGTAAATGAAATTGCTATGGCTGCCGCTTATACTGATGAAGTAGGCCCAGGTGTGGCAAGTGGTGGGCAAAACTTCACTACAGGTTTTATATTTGAGCTTAACCCTCTTTCAAGTGCATCTTCTACTTTTTGGGCTGGTGGTTACCTTCAGTTAAACAGACTAAACAGATTGTTGGAAGGGGCAGCAGGTATTACACCTACTCCAGAAGAAGAGGATGAATACAACGATATAGTTGGACAAGCTTTGGCTTTAAGAGCCTACTCTCACTTTCAGTTGTTAAGTTATTATTCCACAGATTACACTAACGACGAAGCTCTTGGAGTTCCGATCCAGATTGCTGTACCAAGTATAGCAGATCAACCGCTTAGAAATACAAATGGTGAGGTATATCAGCAAATTGAAGATGATTTAAGCCGAGCATTTTCCCTAATACAAGATGATGTTAGTGCGACGAGGACGTTTGTTTCCAAGGATTTTGTATTGGCCTTAAGAGCTAGAGTTGCAGCCTACAGGGGAGATTATAGTACTGCTTTACCAATTGCACAAGATTTACTTAACAGATATCCCTTGGCAACTACTGCTAGTTTTCCAGATATTTGGTTAGACGAATCTAATGACGAGGTAATTTTTAAGTTGGAAAGGGTACTTAATGGGCCATTTGATGGCCAAGGTAGCAATGGTGCAGTAGCTAGTGGTGGTTGGGTTGGAAATGTGTTTGCATTTGTTAATGCCTCTGCTGGCGGTGGTGCCTTTTTTGAATTCGGTAGAACTTTGTTTAATTTATTTGAAGAAGGTGATATAAGACGTACAGCTTACCTTGCGCCAGATGCGGTTGTTTCTCCCGATTATGAAAATACACCAGATTATTTGAATGATGATGTTTTGCCAGTTGCAAAATATCCAGGTTCACAAGGGCAGTTTTTAATGAACGACCATAAAGTCTTTCGTTCAGCTGAAATGCTTCTCATTATAGCAGAAGCTTATGCAGATAGTAATAATCTAAATGGCCCAACTAATTCTGTAGCCGCAACTTTAAAGCAATTAAGAGATGCTAGGTTTGGAACAGCACAAGGACTAGATGCATTTAACTCTCAACAAGATGCCTTTAATGCTATTTTAAATGAGAGAAGAGTTGAATTAGCTTTTGAAGGCCATAGATGGAAAGATGTTAAGCGTCTAGGCGCTAGAGCGAATCAAAATATTGTCAGAGAACCTTTGGATTGCGACCAGTTTAATGCTTGTGAGTTATCAAATTCTGATTTCAGAATGACTATCCCATTACCTGTTATTGAATTTGAAGGTAATCCTGGCTTAAGAGAGCAACAAAACCCTGGTTATACAAACTAATAAAAATATTTAAAAATGAGAAATAACATAATAAAGATCTTTATGCTTTGCATATCTTTGGTTTTAATGCAAAGCTGTGATCCAGATTTAGTAGTATTTGACCCAGATAATGGCCAAACAGCCTTATCATTTGGTGAAACAGTTTATAACTTATCTATTCCTGAGGAGAACCTTACAATAGAAATTCCAGTAAATATTACGACGCGCTCAAACTCAGCAAGAGATTTCAATGTTGTAGTAGATGAGGAAGCTACCACACCAGGTACTTCATCCGAATATTCAATAGGTAGTGTAAGTATACCTGCAGGTGAATATAGTGGTACATTAGCAGTAGATTTTACATTCGCGAACATTGGTGGAATGGATGGTGAAACCAAAGACTTGGTAATCAACCTTGTAGCACCTGATGGTGGTGCTACATACAATGACGTAGCAACGATTACTTATTTTAGAGAAATCATTTGTAATGATTTAGAATTAGAAGTTGTGAGTGATATCTTCGGAACAGAAACGGGGTATACAATTACTGATGATCAAGGAAATGTTGTTGCTGGTGTTGAGCCAGGTGATATGTTTCCAGGAAATTTCTGTACACAGTTGACATATACTGAGTCAATTACCCTTCCAGATGGTGACTATACTTTCACCATTCTTGATTCATTTGGCGATGGCATGATTGCACAAAATAATGCGTGTGGTCCAGATGATATTATTGGAACATATAGATTATCATGTTCAATTATTGTTCACGCACAAGGAGGTGGTGCATCTGTTGGTGCAGCTGAGTCCACAGATTTTAGCGTGAATCCTTAGAATTTATTATAAATTAACTTTTAAAGGCGGCTTATGTAAAAAAATAAGTCGCTTTTTTTAGAACTAATAACTAAAGGAATGACCTGATTATTTCTTATTAAATCAATAATTTATATCATTTCTTAATAATTTTTTAATGGCTGTCTCTTTAGGCAGGCTTTTTTAGTATATTTGAAAAAAAAAGCTTTTTTATGAAAAATTATACTTTTATTATCTTTTTTTTGTTGGTATCTATTGTTTACTCTCAAAACAATAAAAATATTGATAATTTATCCGCTCACAACAAAGAGCTTTATAAAACGCTTAAAGCTATTGAAGATCAAAGAAAAAAAAATATTGCAGAATTTTTAAATACTAATCCTACAGTAAAGCGTTTTATTTACGAAAATGGAACATTAGTAAAATTTCTTAAGGACATTGTAGGCGGAAAACCAATTTACATTTCCCAAGATAATTCAGAAGCGGCCATAGCCACAAAAACTGATAGATTAATGCTTGGGGGTTCATTAAATTTAAACTTGGATGGCTCTGGTGTTAATGTTGGGGTTTGGGAAGTAAATATACCACAAGAAAATCATGTTGAATTTTTTGACAATTCAGATACCTCTTCGAGAGTTACTCTTTTAGATTTTATTAATTCTGATGGAAGTACTAATCAGAGCAACCATGCAACCCACGTTATAGGAACAATAGCTGCAAAAGGGGTTGATCCCGATGCTATGGGTATGGCTCCAAACGCTAACGTTAGATCTTATAATGCAGTCAACGATTTATCAGAAATGTTAATAGAAGCTTCTGCTAGCGGTTCGCCATTATTACTATCTAATCATAGTTATGGCGTACCTCCACAGGATTTTCAAAGCAATCCATGGGTAATTGGTGCTTATACTACTGATGCACGAAACCTTGACGAAATTGTTAAAAATAATCCCTATTATCTTTCGGTTCATTCAGCTGGTAATTCAGGTAATTTTGATAATCCAAATCCTTTCTTTTCAGGTTTTGATAAACTGACTCTTGAAAAAACATCAAAAAATAATTTAGTTATAGCAAACGCAGACCCTGCAATAAATGGTTTAGGAAATCTTATATCATTTCCTATAAATTCAAGCAGTAGTCAAGGCCCTACAGATGACTTGCGAATTAAACCTGATTTAGCAGCTGATGGCACTAACCTTTATTCCTCCATACCAGGTAATAGTTATGGTACCTTATCAGGTACTTCAATGGCAGCTCCTAATACAACAGGTACTTTAGCACTGTTACAGCAATATTATAATCAACTAAATAGTAAGTTTATGTTTGCTGCTACCTTAAAAGGTTTAGTATGCCATACTGCTACAGATGATAGTTCAATACCTGGTCCAGATCCTATTTTTGGATGGGGTTTTTTAAATGCAGAATTCGCGGCAAATACTATTACAGATGCTTCTAATGGAACAGCAATAATTGAAGAAACAGTACTAGCGAATGGTGATAGCTATACTTTTTCATTCAATGCTATCTCAGGCGACAACATTATAGCATCTTTATGTTGGACAGATACCCCAGGTGATATAGCTACTAGTGTGGATTTAAATAGTGATACTCCTAGGCTTGTTAATGATTTGGATATAAGAATTGCAAAAGATGGTATTACTTATTTTCCTTATTATTCTGATATCAACATATTTTCTGGCTTTTCAAACTTCAAAGGCGATAACTCTAGGGACAATCTTGAAAGAATTGATTTTGTTGCTCCTTCTGATGGTGAGTATAATGTTACAATAAGCCACAAGGGAACTTTAGTAGGATTTCCAATAGATGATCGAAGACAAGAGTACTCAGTTATTGTCACAGGAAACAATCTTACCCTTAGCACTAATGATGTTAGCTTAAGTGACAAAATGACGCTTTATCCTAATCCAACAAAAGATTATTTTGATTTAAATTTCAGTATTTCAAATGATTCGGATATCACTGTAAAAATTTACGATATTAATGCACGATTGGTAAATGAAAAAATATTCAGCAATTATAATAATTCAATTTTTAAGGAAAGGTTCTATACCGATAACTTAACATCTGGCATTTATATGGTCAAAGTATCTAATGGTAATAGTATAGCTACTAAAAAGCTTATCATAAATTAATAGACTACAACAATAATTAATTCTAAAAGCTGTTTTATTTTAAAACAGCTTTTATTCTTTATATTTATCCCGAATTTCCTATAACTGATATTGTCTAGAATTGTTTAAAATCAAACGTATATTAACTGTAATCTTTTTAGTTTTTCTCCTCAAATTTTCTTTTGGGCAAACACCTATACCAAAACAGATTGAAAAGAATGACTCTCTAACACAAATCCAAAAAAGACAAAAAATCAATAAATCTAAGCTGAAGAGCACTCAAGTTGATGATCAAATACCTCTAATAGAGAAGTATAAGATTATCAAAGAATTTAGGGATGAGACTTTTGTCGATACGACGATTACAATTACTAAGGATTATGAGTTTAATTACCTACAGCGCGATAATTTTGGGTTAATGCCATTTGCAAATATTGGACAAACATATAATTCCTTGACCTTTGATTTTTCTAACCATCAAGCTAACCCTCGTTTTGGCGCACGAGCAAGACATTTTAATTATTATGAAAAAGAGGATATCGGTTATTATGAAGTGCCGACACCATGGACAAGGTTAACTTACAAAACAGCTTTTGAACAAGGTCAAATGTTAGACGCCTTTTTTACAGTTAATCTATCTAAACAGTTTAACTTTTCAATAGCTTACAAAGGTTTAAGGTCCTTAGGTAACTATCAAAATGCACTTACAAGTTCTGGAAACTTTCGCTTTACGTCTAACTACAAAACCAAGAACAATCGATATAAAGTCAAAGCACATATTGTAACACAAGACTTACTCAACCAAGAAAATGGCGGGCTATTGGACGAAGAGATAGTTAATTTCGAATCCGGGAATGAAGATTTTATTGACCGATCTGTTTTTGATATGAATTTTCAAGATGCTGAAAATATTCTGGTTGGTAAGCGCTATTTTTTAGAGCATTCCTATGACATCGTCACAAAAAACGATAGCTTAGATAGAAACCGGTTAACAGCAATTAATAAAATTGCACTCGAAGATAAATTTTATCAGTTTTATCAAGACTCTCCATCAAGTGATTTTTTTGGTGATTTCTTTACAAATGATGTTAACGAAAAAGTTACTCTAGAAAATTTTAATGCCTATGTTGGGGTAGAATATTTCAATAATATAATCGGCCAACTTCAATTTGGGCTCAGTTATACAGATATAAATTACGGGTATGACACTTTGGTTTTTCTTGATGACGAAATTATCCCAAATCGAATAAAGACGAGCTTTCTGAGTATAAGCGCCAACTACGAAAAGAAAATAAAGAATATATTGTTAAAGGGGGATGCAGGTCTAAATCTGTCCGATGAGTTTGCAGGAAGTTTTATTGATGGTCAACTTAGTTATCAATTAAACAAGGACATATACCTATCAGGAGGAATTAATATAAGTTCGAGATTACCAAATTATAATTTGTTGCTTTATCAAAGTGATTACACCAATTATAACTGGAATAATTTCAACACCTATGAAAATATAAATACACAACAATTATCGTTTCAAATTAATTCAGAAAAATATGTCAATGCCTCCTTGGATATTTCTAACATAGATAATTTTACGTTTTTTAATCTTGAGAGTAATACAGATGGCTTACGTGTCATTAAGCCTAATCAGTATGATAGTTCAATTCAATATCTCAGACTTAAAGTTCAGAAAGAATTAAGGTTGGGAAATTTTGCGTTAGATAATACTATAATGTACCAGAATGCCACAAGTGATTCCGATGTACTAAATGTTCCTACAATTATTACCCGCAATACGTTATATTTTTCTAAGCAAATATTTAAAAAGGCGATGACTTTACAAACAGGAGTAACGCTAAACTATTTTACCGAGTATAATATGAACGGTTACGATCCACTTCTTGCAGAATTCTATACTCAAACTGAAACTGAAGTTGGCGGCTTCCCAAGATTAGATTTTTTTATAAATGCCAAGGTGAGGCAAACAAGAATATTTCTAAAGGCTGAGCATTTTAATTCTTCCTTTACAGGATATAATTACTTTTCAGCACCCAATCATCCATATAGAGACTTTACAGTAAGGTTTGGTTTAGTGTGGGATTTCTTTTTATGATTTTCACATCTGTAAAATATTCATTTTCAAAACCCTGCAAATATTCTAATATCTTATTAAAATAAAATATAATAAAATCCTTGCGTTCAATAAAAAGGGTTTTATATTTG
>NZ_JANQOM010000083.1 GCF_028289625.1 Winogradskyella sp.
ATGCCGACGGGGGGCTACTGGTTCGTGGTGGAGTACGACGAGCCGGCAACGGGACAGCGGAGGGAACTAAGGGCACATTTTACCTTGAAACGATAAAAAAATTATGAGATTAAAAAAGTTTTGTTTAGTAGTATTAACAGCATTATTTGCAAATATTGGAATAGCACAGGAGGGTGTGCCTATTTATTCTGATTATCTATTGGATAATTATTATTTGATTCATCCTTCAATGGCAGGGGTTGCAAATTGTGCTAAAGTAAGATTAACGGCAAGGCAGCAATGGTTTGGTGTTGATGATGCGCCAAGCTTACAAACATTAAGTATAAATGGAAGATTGGGTGATTCTCCTGTAGCATTAGGGGGTATTATATTTAATGATGCTAATGGTTTTCATTCGACCGTTGGTGGTTACGCTACATTTGCTTATCACCTCATGTTTTCAAGAAATGAGATTGATTTAAATATGCTTTCATTTGGATTGAGCGCAGGTTTTCTTCAGTATAAATTGGATGAGACTACTTTTCTAGCTCCAGGAGAATTTGACCAGCTTATTGCAGGTATCGAACAAAGTGCGACAAATTTTAATATTGATTTTGGATTTTCATATCATTTTGTTGATTTCTATGCACACTTTACTGCCAAAAATATTTTAAGAAATGAGGGTATTAATTTTAATGAACAAGGGTTTGAATTTGACAATTTAAGGACTTACTTATTATCAGCGGGATATACTTTTAATAAGTTTGGAAGTGACTGGAGCTATGAGCCTTCAATTATGTATATGTATAGAGATGCCACAGAGGAATCAACAATTGACATTAATGCCAAGGTATATCGAGAGATGGATTTTGGTAAGATTTGGGGTGGTTTATCTTACAGAAGAAGTTTAGATGGTGCAGAGTTTTTAGATGGGTCTGGTGTAAGTAGTCAGAAACTACAGTACTTTACCCCATTTATAGGAGTAGACTATAACAATTTTGTTTTTGCTTATACATATTCCTATCAGGCTAATACAGTTAATTTTAACACTGGCGGATTCCATCAAATTACGTTAGGATATAACTTTAATTGTAGAAGAGAGAAGTTTGAATGTAACTGTCCTGCGGTTAACTAATAAAAAGGGCTCGGTTTTAACCGAGCCTTTTGTTTTAGATACTATTCCCAAATATAGTTTTTCTTTTTAGCCTGTGCTTTTATGGCATTTAGCATAGCATTTTCTAATCCATTATTATCTGCTGATTTGTTAGAAATATACTTACGTCGCTTTATATTTAATTCGGAAATTTTGTTTTGAAGTTCTTTGCGTTCTTTTCGTTTTTTGTCAACATAAGATTTAATCTCTTCTTTAGACAGTCCTTTTAGTTCTTCTGGTAATTGACTTTTATCTAAGTTATCGTATGAAAAATCGGATTCTTTTTCGGCATCAACTAAATCCCACGAACTATTTTTATATAATCGAGAGCTTTTACTTACTGTTCTACTCACGGCATTAGCCTTATTATAGCTTCTGGCATTAGAATCTTGTTCTGCTTGTAATTCCATTTTTCTTCTTCCAGAGTTTCCATAAGCCACGTATGTTTTATTCAATTTCTCATTGAGTTTGAGGATTGTATCATCATATGGTGAAGCAACGTGCACTGTCGCCTTATTGTGATTAATTGCCATGTAGTCTCCATGGGTTAAATCTGCTCCATCTTTCCAAAAACCCGATATGCCTTGATTATAGTCACCACAGAAAATGGTATTGACGGTTATATCGTTTTGATGTGCTAACTTTGATGCTTCTTTGTAGCTGACATCGCCTTGGGTATAAGGTTCGTTTCCAGCAATAAAAATAAATTTTAGATTATTATTTTCCCCCCAATCTAATTGGTTTAATGCAGTTTTAATGACTTTGCCGCAGTATTCATTACCGCCGTTTGTAGTTAATGAGAATAATGATTTAGAGATTTCATCAAGATCATCACTAAAAGAAATGACTTGTCTTAAATAACCTTCATCCGCATTTAAATTAGCATTACCATATTCATAAAGTGCGATTTTAAGGTTTGGACTTTCTTCGTTACACTTTGCGTAAGATAATTCATTGACAATTTCCCATAATTGTGCTTTGGCCTGATCTATTAACCCATCCATACTATTACTCGTATCTAATAAGAGGGCTACTTTAATTTCTGGTTTTTTGGATTTTAACTTTGTTTCGATTAAGCTAGTGTTTAAGCTTAGATTATTTGCGTTGGTTTTTGTATTGGCATTGCATCCTGTAAAGGATACAATACTTATTAGTACAGCCAAAGCCCTAGATATTGTTTTACTCACGCTATTCTTACTTTTTAAGTGTTCGCGATTTTTTTTTGAAAAGTTCATAATTTTTAATTTTTTGTGTTTAATTCTTTTACATCTATGGTTCCATTTGGAGAGATAACATAATACTTGTGATCTATTTCGGTCTTTGTAATTGGTTGTTGTTTTTGTACTTTGGGTTTAGGTATAAATACTAGTTTTATATTCATACCTATCTGAACCACTGGCTCCAGAATTGATGGGTTAATAACTATATCATAGTTTTCGTAGGTGAGAGGCTGGTAGTAGTACGATGTTTGTTTTTTTGCGCTTGTTATTCCTCTATCTTTTTTTAAGGCTTCAAAAGAGATGCTGTTGTACGCTTGATAACTCTGATAGAAGTCTTTTGGGAAGTAGCAATATTTATCATCAGCTATTTTAATATCATATTCTGATAAATTGAACCCCAATGTATTATAATAAGACTTTTTATCTTCAATGAGGCTTAATAATTTTTCTTGCAGGTTCTTATACACCTCTTGAATATTTTCGATAAAATAATCAACCTTTACGAGGTTGTAAACTTCACTTTTGGCGCAAGCTTCTAATATAGATTCAAACTGATTTGTCTTCGTAAATTGGATGTGAATATTTTGTTGCAACTCAAAACCTTTAGGAACTTCGGTATAAGTTTTACTGAACAGTTTCTTTGTGACTTCAACTTCATATACTGGCACAAATGAAATGACATCTAATGCTATATCTTTTTCCGTAATTCCTATTGAGTTCAATCTTTTTTTGATATTATCAATACGTTCTTTCATCAGTGAATTTGTTGCCTCGGCTGTTGGTCCAATTTGAGACAAGTTGAACACTGCTGTATAGGTGGTTGCACTTACATTTTGTAGTGCCTTTACATCTATCGTTAATACATTACTAGGTTGTAGAACCTTATTGGTACGATGTTGAATGGCCGGATTATAAATAGTAGCATTACCGCTAGATAATATATTTTGGCGTGAAATTTCTCTTGTAATTTGATTGTAGTTTCCTTTATGCTGAGCAATAATTAGGTTATAGCTTAAAAGAAATAGCAAGAAGGTTATATTGCTTTTTTTCATTTCGATTTGTTTTTTAATTAATGATGCGATAAAGCTCTGCTGAAAAAACAACAATTAAAATTTGAAATGAGTAAACAAGAAATACCAATGAGTGAGTAAAAACTATATGTTAGTAAACTGGCAAAATCAAAGTGGTATTAGGTCTAAAATTCTGCGTGGCCATTTTTTGAAATCAAATAAAGTATGTAAGTTTAGAACAATTAATTATAGGCTAGTTGAAATCGAATAGACTTTATATATTATTGTTTTGTGTTTTTTCTTTGTTTGGTTTAAGTAATGCCCAGAACGAGACATTAACGAAAGAAAAGAGCGGAAATGATGCCGATGCTTTTTTTATGATTAGAGGTTCAGTATACGAAAAGGAAACCTATGAGCCTGTTTCTAAAGTTAATGTTTTAATAAATGGTAGTAAGTATACAACTACAGATTCTAACGGTAAGTTCTCGATACGTGCCAGAATTGGTGATCAGCTAATCGTTACCCATAGCTCATTTGAACCTATATACTACACTATAAAAAGTAATGATCGTATTTATATAGAAGTTCTACCAGAGCAGTTAAAGAGTTCTAAACGATCAAAATCCTTTGAAAGCATGAAAAAGTTTAATAGTCTTATAGATTCAGCCGATGCTTATTTAAAGAAAGATGCAGCGAGGAGCTTAAAATTTGTCGGTGATGCCTTAAACGTTAATACATCGACTACTCAGAGTGCTGAAGCTCACGAGTTAATAGGAGATATTTATATATTTTGGAAACAATATGATTTAGCAATCTCGGCATACAAAATAAGTTTACAAAATTATAGTACCAATTCAGCCAGATTAAAACTTGCAAGTGCCTATTTAAAGAATGAAGATTATGAAAAAAGTATTGAGGCCTATAACGGTATTGATCAAGACTCTTTGTCTAATTACGAAAAAACGATCCTTTTTGAAGGCTTAGGAGATGCCTATCTAAAAGCCAAAAATTTTGACGAGTCGGTAAAGACTTATCAAAAAGGGTTGATAATAGCCAAAGAACATTTAATTACACCAAAAATAACCGATTTAAATTCTAAAATAGCACAGGCCTATAATGTTCAGGGAGATAAAATAAAGGCTAAGGGCTTTTTTGACAATTCACTCAATTTAGCAAGCAAGGAAAACAAGAAGAGGGCAGTAGAAGAACAAATAAAAGTAGCCGAATTTAATAGTGTTATTGAAGATTATGACAATGAGATAGAGTTAAGAAAACAAGCGATAGAGAGCATTGAAGATATAGAGCTCGACTCTTTGATACCTAATGAAAGTTCACTGAGTCCACAAAAGCAAAATTATAAATTAGGGAATGCCTATCTGTTAAATAATGATCTCAAAAATGCCATACCTTCTTTTAAAAAGAGTATTGAAGAAGCTGATAGAAAAGAAGACTTAGATGTAAAAAAGGATGCCACACGTAAACTTTCTGAAGCACTTATAGATGCCGGAAATGCCGAAGAAGGTCTCAAATGGTTAAACGAATATAAAAAGACTGTTGATGAGCTATATGCTAAAAAAGTTCAGGAAATATCGCAGGCTGCGCGATTTAGTCGAAATTTAGCAGAACAACAAAATAGAATTACCTCTCTCGAAAGTGATCGAGAACTTTCTCGAAGCAAGTATGAGTTGACCCAAGTGCGCAATAAGGGACAACAAATTATTATTTATTCACTTATAAGTGGGTTGGTCCTATTACTTATCACAGGATTTTTTATGTTTAAGTACATAAGACAGCAGCGATTTGCCAATAATCTATTGGCTTTAAAATCATTACGTAGTCAAATGAATCCCCATTTTATATTTAATGCGCTTAATTCTGTAAATAGTTTTATTGCTACCAATGATGAACGTACAGCGAATAAATATTTATCGGATTTTTCATACTTGATGCGTTCGGTTTTAGAAAATAGTGAAGAAGACTTCATCCCACTAAAAAAAGAGATTGAACTATTGTCGTTATATACCAAGTTAGAGCATTTTAGGTTTCAGGATAAGTTTGAATACACTATAGATGTTGATGAGCAGATTAATATTGATGAGTTTTTAATTCCACCTATGTTACTGCAACCATATATCGAAAATGCGGTTTGGCATGGTCTACGTTATAAGGAAGAAAAGGGTCATTTAAACATTACTTTAAAATCCAAATCCAAGAACGAAATTACCATTGCTATTACTGATGATGGTATTGGTAGAAAACGTTCAAAAACATTGAAAACGGCTAATCAAAAGAAGCAGAAATCTAAAGGTATGAATAATATACAGGAGCGTGTTGCTATTTTAAACAAGATGTATAAGGATAAGGTCGATGTAAGCATCGAGGATTTTAGATCATCTGAAGAAGATACAGGAACTAAAGTTATTGTAACATTAAAAAAAGACTAAAATGAAATTAAATGCCATACTAGTAGAAGACGAAGAAACAAGTAGGGATATTCTAAGAAATTATCTAACAAAATACTGTCCAAACATTAACATTGTTGGTGAAGCAACCAATGTTGAAGAAGCATTAGTCTTGATTAGAAACAATGATTTGGATGTAGTCTTTTTGGATGTAGAAATGCCTTATGGCAATGCTTTCGATTTGTTAGATAAGGTAGGCAATATTGATTTTGAAACAATTTTTGTCACAGCATATAATCATTATGCAATTGAGGCTTTGAATGCTCATGCCTCATACTATTTAATGAAGCCTATTTCTATTGAAGAATTAATTAAAGCCGTAGATTACGTTACTGAAATTAAAACTAAAGAAGAAGCCTTACAAGATCAGGTTTTAGTACCCAAAACAAATGATGTGAATGGAAAAATTACCATTCCGCAACAAAATGGGTTTGAAATTCTGAATATGGCAGATATTATGTATTGCAAAGCTGACGATAATTATACTGAAATATATCTCAATAACAACAAAAAGAAACTGGTGAGCAAAACCCTAAAATATATTGAAGAAAGTCTAAAAGATGGTAATTTTGCTCGAGTCCATAAGAGTTATTTGGTAAATGTAAATGAAGTGGTTAAATATCTTAAGGGTAAAGGTGGAAGCGTAGTATTGAGCAACGGAAAAGAAATTATGGTATCTGCCTCAAAAAAGGCAGATTTGTTATCTTATTTTAAATAAAAATTATGCCAATAATAAAACCCGTAAGGGGAATTTATCCTCAAATTCCAGAAGATTGTTTTGTTGCAGATAATGCCACTATCCTTGGTGAAGTTACCATGGGCAATCATTGCAGTATTTGGTTTAATGCAGTGATTAGAGGAGACGTTCACTTCATTAAAATGGGTGATAAAGTTAATGTACAAGATGGGGCTATTATTCATGCCACATACCAAAAATCACCAACAACGATAGGTGATAATGTGTCTATAGGCCATAATGCTATTGTGCATGGTTGTACCATCCACGATGATGTACTTATTGGTATGGGCAGTATTGTTATGGACGATTGCGTCGTTGAGAACAACAGCATTATTGCAGCAGGCGCAGTGGTCACTAAAGGAACTATTGTAGAATCTGGTAGTATTTATGCTGGTATACCAGCTAAGAAAGTAAAGGATATTAGTACCGAATTAATTTCTGGTGAAATCAACAGAATAGCCAATAACTATGTGAAATATTCAGGTTGGTTTAAAGAATAGTTTTGAGTTTTTGTATCAAGCTAGCCACATCTGGTATGTTATCTAAAGTTTTATGGTCTATAACTGTTGAAAACATTTCACTGTCTAGTTTTAATATAGTAGGATAACTAATATCGGCATAAGGAAACTCACTTTCAAATTCATCTTTGTGGTAAAATTTCATGTTGATGTTAATTTCCTTTCTGAAGGATTTCCAAGTGCTATTTTCGGTAAACGTATCATAAGTTAAGGCACATAAACTACAAGGATAAGTTGATGGACTGAATAGTTTATGCCCAGCATCAAGCAGCGCATTGATTTTACCGGAATTGGCATTATAAACAAAGACTAAGGTCACTTTTATTTACTTAATTATTGAGATGTATTTTTATTATAGTTGTTCTCATTATATTCAATGTAGCCTTCATTTTTACCGTAAAGAATTTGTTCATTTTCTTTTAAAATGTTTGCACATTTAATTATGTAGTTTTCAATATTTACTGAGCCAATTCCTTTTCTGATAGAACTCTTTGTAGTCAAATTTTCAACATCGTATCTTTTAAAGTTATTAGACTTTGTATTGGTATGATAAATAATTGAAATACTTGGACAACACCTGCTATACATTGGGATATAGACACTAAATTCGATATTGTCTTTTCTACAATTTATATAGTATTCATCTTTAATTTGGTAATTAGTAAATGCTGAAAAATCATGTTTTTGCTTCAAAAAAGAGAAGTTTTCTTTTATTTTAACTTCTACAAAAAGATGAAATGATTCCATGTGCTAAAAATCTAAATAAGCGGTTTCAAATTGATGGTTTAGAATGGTATTTAAAATATCAAGACTCCCATTTGAATATAATTTGATGGATGGCGAACTTTTTTCTTCATTTAACAAATGATGCTTCTCAAGAATGGCTTTAGTCTGTTTTGCTACCGCTAAGCCTGAATCGATAATACTTACATCCTTGGGCAGCATTTTTTTAAGCATTGGAATAAGGTAAGGATAGTGTGTGCAACCAAGAACCAAGTAATCGATATGTTCTTTGAGCATAGGTTGCAAATAAGAAGTCAATAACTCCTTCATTTCATCCGAGTGCAATTTTCCAGATTCAATTAAGGGGACGATGCCTTCGCCCACTTGTTCAATTACTTTAATGCCACTTGCATATAGGTCAGAGGTTTTATGAAACAGATGGCTGCTTAAAGTCCCCTTAGTAGCCAGTATACCAATGGTTTTGGTTTTGGTATTTAAGGCAGCTGGCTTTATCGCAGGCTCAATACCAATGAAAGGCAAATTATAGTTAGCCCTTAAATAAGCGATGGCATTCGTTGTTGCAGTATTACAGCCCACAACTATAAGTTTACAGCCTTTATCAAGCAATAGTTTTGTATTCTTAATACTTAACTGAAGAATTTGAGATGCTGGTTTATCGCCATAAGGAGCATTTTTACTATCGGCCAAATAAATACAATGTTCATTTGGCAATAGGGTATGAATTTCCTTAAAAATGGATGTACCTCCAATACCAGAGTCAAATATGCCGATAGGTTGCGTATTCATAATTACCACAAAAATAAAAAGTCGCTTCAAATAAGCGACTTATTTATAAATATGTAACTCTATTTCAATTAAATTCCTAATTCTGCTTTAACATCAGCTAATAAATCTTTTCCTTTAGCTACAATAAGTCCTCCAGCCTCTAATACATAGTCAAACCCTTGTGCAGAAGCTACCTTTTCTATAGCCACTCTTGCTTTTTCGGTAATTGGCTTAAGAAGGTCGATTTCTTTCTTTTGTATATCCTGTTGCGCATTTTGTTGAAATTGCGTCAAACTTTGCTTCATACCTTCTACTTCCTGCATACGCTCCATATTAGTCTCCTCAGTTTGGCTTTCAGCTTCTGCATTGTACTGCTTAAGTTTATTGTCCAACTCTTTTAAAGAATCCTGAATTTGAGCTTGATAGGTTGCCCCTAATTTTTCAATCTCAGCTTGTGCTGTTTTATACTCTGGCATTGCTTTTATTAAGTCTTGTGTATTAATATGCGCAATCTTACTTTGAGCAGACATAAAACTCGTTGCTCCTATAAACAATGCCGTTGCAAATAATAAAGTTTTAAAATGTTTACTCACGTATAGTCCATTTATTTTAGTGAGTTCGTGAATCTTTGATTTCATTTTTTCTAAATTGTATTTGTGTGTTATAATTATATTAATTGTTTTCTCCTCCCTTTTTCTTAGCTTTTGCTATAGAATCTCTGCGCTTCAATTGTTTTTCACGCTCTTCACGAGCTTTTTTACGCTGCTCTAGTATTTTCTTCTTTCTTTCCTCTAATGCCTTTCGTCTTCGTTCTCTATCTTGCGCTTTTATTTCAGCTGCTGTTAACGGTTTTTTAGTAGCCGTTGTATCCTTTTTTACAGCCTCTTTTACCTTTGTTGTATCTGTTTTTACTACATTTTTATTTTCTGTAGTGTCTTCTTCTACTTTTTTGGCAGTGCTCTCATTTTTTGCAGGATCTTCATTAGGCATAGCTACAATCTTAGTTTCTTCGTTTTCAGGCTCTTCAGTTTCAGATTTTTTCTTGTTACGTTCGTCTAAAACTTTCTGGCGTCGTTCATCGGCTTCACGCTTTTTTGCCGTTCTTATGGAATCTTGTCTTGCCCTTCTAGCTTCTAGAGCTTTTTCGCGCTCGGCACGTTTAGCTGCTAATTCGGCCTCTCTTGCTGCTTTTCGTTCATCTAAGGCCTTTTGTCTTTCATCCTTTTCTTCACTTACTACGGGAACCACTTCTTCCTCTTCCAATTCTTTAAGTTCTTTTTTGTTTTTCGCCTGATTGCGACGCGATGTCCTTGTAATAGTTCTTAAAACCTGCTCACTAATATCGTAGCGTTCAGCCGAGTATAGCATAACGACATCAGCAGACTTATCGAAAACAAAATCAAACTTCTTTGTTTCGGCTATTTGTTGTACTGCAGCAAAAATCTGATCTTGAATAGGTTCAATTAATTGCCTTTTTTGGATGATCATATCTCCGCCTGGACCAAAACGTTTTTGCTGATAGTCTAAAATTTCAGCTTCTTCAAAAGAAATATCTTCCATACGCTCTTCATAGAGCTCCTTAGTTAAAAGCACACTTTCATTTTCTAACTCTTTCTTCTTTTGCTCAATAACACCAAGCTTTTTTTCTATCTCAGTCTTCCATTGCTGAACTTTTTTGTCCAATTGTGTTGATGCTTCTTGATATTCAGGTACATTTTGTAAAATATATTCAGTATCAATATAGCCTATCCTGACTCCACGTTGTGCACTAACACTAAAGCTCATAAGACCAATTACTGCCAATAAAAAAAGAACTTTAAATTTCATCATGTTTGTTTTTGTTTTAGGACATTTTTAGTTAATCAAACGTTTCGCCGTTATTTGTGATGTTAGGCTTCAAATGTAACGAAATAAATGATTAAAAATTTTAACACCATGTTGAAATACTTATTAAAGGTTTAGAAAATATCGTGCCAAACTTAAAACTGTTGTCCAATTATGAAGTGCGTTTGCCAACCACTTTTTATCGTATCGCCAGGAATTGGATCGAATCCATGTCCAAAATCGATACCTAATAGACCAAAGGCAGGCATGAAAATTCTAATCCCAAATCCTGCTGATCTTTGCAAGTCAAAAGGATTAAAATCCTTAAAACTATTTACCGACTGACCTCCTTCTAAAAAAGATAAACCATATATTTTTGCTTGTGCGCCCAACGTAATGGGATAGCGCAACTCAAGCGAAAATTTGTTATATATTGAACCACCATCTTGGGTAGACAACGATTGGTTTGGATAACCTCTAAGTTGTATAATTTCTCTACCATCGAGGGCAAAGTTCCCTAAACCATCACCACCAACAAAGAAACGCTCAAATGGGATTACACCTCTATCATTATTATACGCCCCTAAAAATCCAAACTCTACACTTGGTCTTAACACGAGTTTCTTGGTGATTTCTGTAAACCAGTCACCTTTGAATTTTATCTTATAAAATTCAAGCCAGTTAAAACGCTCTTGGTCAATTTCGCCAATACGTGCAAAATCATCAGGATCTGATGGGTCTAACTGATCTCTTTCTTCCCTAAGAGCCTTGTAGTCTACACCATTTACTAAAGAATATGGAAAAGAAAATTTTGCGGAAACTGTAAAGTTAGATCCTCCAGTTGGATAAATAGGATCTGTATAAAGGTTATTTCTACTTAAGCCGATTGTATATGATAAGTTATTTGCAGATCCGTCACCAAATGTAAATAATCCTGTATTATAATTTCTTAAGTCATAGTTCTGATAACTTATTGCTTGTGAAAGCAAAAAATAATCATCGGGTTTATTTAATCTAGTAGATACACCTACTGTTAAACCAAGAATATTGAATCTTCTAGTTCTATCGGCTCTTCGTGTTTGAGGATTAAATAAAAATTGTCTTGAATACGATATGGAGGACGATAGCTGAAATGGTTTTTTGCCGCCTAACCATGGTTCACTGAAAGAGAAGCTATAAGTTTGAAAAAATTGACTAGCTTGTAATCTCAAGGCAAGGCTTTGCCCATCACCTCTTGGCACAGGCTTATAAGCATCTTTGTTAAAAATATCTTTTATAGCAAAGTTGTTGAATGATAGGCCTAAAGTACCAATAAAACCACCACCACCATAGCCGCCTTGCAATTGAATCTGGCTCGATCCTTGCTCAACCACTTCATACTCTATATCTAATGTACCATCAACTGGGTTGGGGTTTTTAATGTTTGGAACAAGTTGCTGTGCATCAAAAAACCCTAATTGGCCTAGTTCTCGTAGCGTTCTAATGATTTGCGATTTACTGTAGAGTTCCCCAGGACGGGTTCTTATTTCCCTGTAAATGACATGGTCATTGGTTACATCATTACCAACAACTGTTACATTATTAAAGTAAGCAGGTTTTCCCTCAGAAATACGTATTTCCATATCAATGATGTTTCCTTCGGCACTTACTTCTACGGGATTAATGGTGGAAAATAAATACCCAGAATTTTGATAGAGATTAGTTAGACTTCTTGCATCAGGATCATTAGGATCATCAATACGTTCTCTCAATTCTACACCATTGTATGTATCCCCTTTATTAATTCCCAATACAGAGGCTAATACTCGGTCGGTATATATTGTATTGCCTACAAAATCTACTTTGCCAAAAGTATATTTTTCACCTTCTTCAACTTCAATATTTAGGCTAATGGTTTTGTCATTATTATAGATAATTGAATCTGAAATAATCCGTGCATCTCTATAACCATTTTCCTTGTATTTATCAACAAGGCTTGTTAGGTCTTCTCTGAAATCTTCCTCTATATATTTGGATCTTTTAAAAATACGTAATGGACTTAAGCTTTTTTTCTTCGTATTCTTCATTGCTTTACGAAGTTTCTTGTCCTTTATTTTTTCATTACCAATAAAATTGATTTTTTTAATTTTTACTTTTTCACCTTTATTGATTTTAACAATCATATTTACACGCTCCTTTTCTATAGAGTCGATGACTTTTGAGGTCGATATGGTGACTTTAGTATTTAAAAATCCTTTCTTTTTATATTTATTTGTAAGATAGTTTCTTGTAGTGGCAATGAGGTTTTCAGTAACTTTCTGACCTGCTTGTAACTTATTTTCACTGATGATTTCATCTTTCTTGCTTTTCCTGACACCAAGAATCGTTACCTCTTTAAGTTCAGGAAGATCGATCAGGTTAATTTCCAGATCGGCTGTATTACCATCAATATTTGTAATATAAATATCTATGCTGCTGAAAAGATTAGATTTCCAAAGCGTTTTAACAGCATTGGCAATTTTTTCACCACCAACTTGAATCTCTTCATTTTTTCGAAGTTTAGAATAAGCGATAATGGTTTGAGGGCTAAAATTGGTGTTACCTGTTACGGTAATTTCTTTAATCAAATAGGTCGCACCGCCACCCTGACCGTAACTATTAAGCGAAATTGTAAATAGTAGTAGGGTAATTATAAAAGTTGCAAGGGATTTTGATTGACTAATATTAAGTAAGTTGTTCGCTTGTTTTTCCAAATCTTCGTTCTCTATTTTGATAATTTATGAGTGCTTCATACAGATTTTCTTTCTTAAAATCTGGCCATAAAATATCTGTAAAATATAATTCTGCATAGGCGATTTGCCAAAGCAAAAAATTACTGATTCTTTGTTCACCGCTTGTGCGAATTAGCAGGTCAACGTCTGGTAAATTTTGCGTGTAAAGATGCTTATTTATAATGGATTCATCAATACTTTCGGGAGAAATTATATTATTTTTAACTTTAACTGATAATTCCTTAATAACATTAACAATTTCTTCACGAGAACCGTAGCTCAATGCCAGGGTTAATGTCATATTCGTATTGTTTTTTGTTTTTTCTATGACATCTACCAACTCTTGTTGGGCTTTTTTTGGTAAATCATGAAGTGAACCAATGGCAGACAATTTTATATTATTGTCTTGTAAGGTTTTGATTTCCTTTTTTAGGGATTTAACCAAAAGCTTCATCAGTGTTTGAACTTCTAGTTTTGGGCGTTTCCAATTTTCAGTAGAAAATGCATAAAGGGTTAAATTTTTGATACCGATTTCTGCACTGGCTTCTACGGCCTGTCTTACGGCTTTGGTGCCATTTTCATGCCCCATAACACGCATTAAGCCTTTTTGTTTTGCCCATCGACCGTTACCGTCCATGATAATAGCAACGTGGTTTGGAAGCTTTTCTTTGTTTATTTGTTCTTTAAGGCTCATTTAAAAATTGCAATAGCAAGGTCTTCTACCAAAGGTGTAAGTTAAGGTAATTCCTGAAAATACATACCAATCATTACTATTTGTATTTCCAAAACTAAATTGTTCTCTAAATTCGGCATCTGGAACACTACCATCTAATTCATCAGAAAATGTGTAACGAGCACCAATTTCTGCAGCTAAAACCAAATGATTGCTTATGTTGGTTTTATATCCTAAAACCATTGGAATGCCGTAAGCCCAACTGCTCGTATTTTCAGATGTATATTCGCCATTTTGATTAAAAAAATAATTATCATGGTTAGCAACAGATATTCCAGAATATAAATAAGGGGTCCCTTGAATTCCACTTTTATGCAAATCGAATTCCCAAAAGGTAAATTCCATTCCGGCCGAAAATTCAAAAATACTAGTATTAAAGCTGTAGCCACGTTGAATACGTCTTGGATCATCAGACTTACCATCTATGCCTTCTAAATCCGAGAAAATAATCGAGGCTCTAAAGGAGTGTCTTGGACTCCTGTTCCACTTAAAAATAGCTCCGAGCGCAGCTTGGTTTGGAGATATATAATTTGTGGCACCAACATCACCAATAAAATTACTGCCACCGACAAATACGCCGACCTCATAGATTTGAGCATCAGTATTTTGCAAGAAGCAAATGCTAGTAAAAATTAGGAATAAATACCTCATAAATTTTATAAAGTTTGCAAATATAACAAATATGGTTAGCCTATAACAATTTGACGCAAAATGTCTTACAGATAAACAGTTTTTAAAGGTATTTATTGTATAAAATCAGTGTTTTAGTTGCGTCTGTCTTCTCCCCAAAGCAGCTTTTTCCTTAGGGTGTCTAAAAAGGTCTCATTTAAGCGTTCAACCATTCTAATAACAAAATTGGCTTTTTTAACGGTAACCGTAGTGGTATTAGGTAATGTAACGATTCTAGAATCAAGGGACATTAAAAACTGGTCTTCCCTGCCATCAACCTTAAAAGTAACAACCGTATTATCAGGAATAATTAACGGACGAGCGCTAAGATTATGTGGGGCAATTGGTGTTAGCGCAAAGTTATTAGCATCAGGTGCTATTACGGGACCGCCACAACTCAGGGAATATCCTGTAGAACCCGTGGGAGTAGAAAGAATGAGTCCATCTGCCCAATAAGAGGTTAAATATTCATCATTAAGGTGTGTTTCAACCGTAATCATGGATGTGGTATTTTTTCGGCTCAGAGCAATCTCATTGAGTGCAAAGTTGGTGTCTTCAATACGACTATTTTTAGGTAGGGTAGCCACACTTAGCAAGGATCGTTCAGAAATCTTATAGTTTCCTTTAAATATTTCAGAAAGTGAGATTTCTATTTCATCGGTTTGGATAGTAGCTAAAAATCCTAATCGACCTGTATTTATACCGACAATAGGAATGCCTAAATCGCTTACATAAGTTATAGCTCTTAAAATTGTACCGTCACCACCAATACTAATAAGCAGCTCATAGCTTCTATCTAAGTGGGTAAACGTTTTAATTGAAGCATTGTTCTGTAAGGTTTCGTTTTGCTGGCTCAAGAAATCTGCTTCTACCAAAATGTCAACACCATGGTCTAAAAGTACTTCTATGAGAATTTCAAAAGCCTTTTGTGTAGATTCTTTGGTGTAATTTTGACCATAGACTGCAACTTTCATGATTACATATTTAGGTATTTGTCTAAATATTGTGAGCGTTCCTTTAAGCTTTCTATATAAGAATCTTCCTCATGACCAGAAACAATATTATAACTGTAGCGTCTAAAGGTTTGTATGATATCATTAAGGCTGGTATTGCTAATTTTTAAAGTGATTTGAACCAAATCAGTACTCATTTTAGAAATAAAAGCACCTAACAATTTTGTGTCATTAGATTCTACGATTTGACTAATTTCACTAAAGGAATAATCGTGAATTCCTTTTTCTACAATAACGATACCACCTGGTTCTGCAAAAAAGGGAGTTTCGTTAAACAAATGAATAATATCATTGAGTTCATAATAGCCTAAATAGGTGCTATTCTCATCCAATACTGGCATAATGTTAGAGTCATACTCTGCAAAAGCTTCGAGCACATCTAGCCAATTTGTTGTAGCTCTCACAAAAAAGCCCTCAATGGTATAATTGCAATCGTTTATGGATTTTGCACCATCAAAACAATGTGCATCAGTTTCAGAAATACAGCCCATGTATATACCTTCTTTTTGAATAGGAATATGCGAGTATGTCAACTGATTAAATAGCATTTGTAAATCGCCTATTTTATCGGTGATGCTTAATGGTTTTATATCGTTTATAACAAAATCCTGTAAGTGCATAAATTGAGTTTCAATATCTTGCAAATTAATCAAAAATAACCGTAAAAACCCAAGATGAGTTGTGTATTTTTGCGATTCAAAACCTAATGGAATGACAAAGTTAAGTGTTAATATAAATAAGATTGCAACACTAAGAAACAGTAGAGGAGGTGATGTGCCCAATGTAGTACAATTTGCAAAGGATGTACAGCGTTTTGGTGCCGAGGGAGTAACGATTCATCCAAGGCCAGATGAGCGGCATATCCGCTATAAAGATGCTTACGATTTAAAACCAGAAGTTTATACGGAATACAATATTGAAGGTAACCCCATCCCAAAGTTTATAGATATGGTTTTAGAGGTAAAACCGACCCAAGTTACTTTAGTGCCTGATGCTGAAGACGCGATTACTTCCAATGCAGGTTGGGACACTATTAAGCACAAGGATTTTCTGGTTGACGTTATTCAGGAGTTTAAAAATAATGGAATACGGACATCCATATTTGTTGATCCTGATTTACATCAGATTGAAGGTGCAAAAGAAACAGGAACAGAAAGAATTGAACTTTACACCGAAGCGTATGCACATCAATACACTTTGGGCAATAAAGATGCCATAAAACCTTACATGGAATGTGCTGGCTTGGCAAATGCTCTAAATTTAGGTGTAAATGCTGGACATGATTTGTCCTTGAATAATATCGCCTTTTTTAAAGAAAATATCACTGGACTTTTAGAAGTTTCTATTGGACATGCCTTGATTTCTGAAAGTTTGTACATGGGTGTAGAAAATGTCATTAAAATGTATCTGGAAAAGCTTAAATGATTTTACATTCTAACATTATAGGAGAAGGAAAACCCTTTGTCATTCTGCATGGCTTTTTGGGAATGGGTGACAATTGGAAAACCTTGGCCAGACAATTTTCTCAGTCTAATTTTGAAGTGCATTTGGTTGATCAACGTAATCATGGGCGTAGTTTCCATGATGATGGTTTCGATTATGAATTGATGGTGGACGATTTAAAACGATACTCTGATCAGCATGATATAAGTGATATCACATTATTAGGCCATTCCATGGGAGGAAAAACAGCGATGCTTTTTGCCACAACCTATCCAGAATTAGTAAGCAAACTTATCGTAGCTGATATTTCACCACGGTATTACCCTATACATCATGATGCTATTTTAGAGGGTCTTAGCCAATTGGATTTTTCAAAAATAAAAACAAGAGGTGAGGCCGATAAGGTGTTAAGCAATTATGTTCCAGAAATCGGCACACGTATGTTCCTGCTCAAAAATTTATATTGGGTGGAAAAAGGTCAATTAGGTTTGCGAATAAATTTACCCGTTCTAAAAGAGAATGTTTCGGAAGTGGGTGAAGCTTTACCAATACATGCTACTTTTCATGAGGATACAATGTTCTTAAGAGGCGATCGTTCAGAATATATTGGTCCTCAAGATGAGTCTATTATTCGACGTCATTTTCCAAATTCAGAAATTAAAACCATTAAGAATGCTGGTCATTGGTTGCATGCTGAAAACCCTAAGGATTTTTACGCAACTGTGATAAATTTCATATCTTAAAGAAAAAATCATGAATTTCATTCTCAAACTCTTACTAAATGCAGTTGCCGTTTTTGTGCTCGCAGAGATTTTAAATGGTGTTTATGTAGATAATTATTTGACCTCATTGCTTGTTGCTGTTGTAATTTCAATCCTCAATGTATTAGTTAAGCCCATTCTGGTAATTTTAACTTTGCCCGCAACCATCCTTTCGCTAGGGCTGTTTTTGTTTGTTATTAATGCATTAATTATTCTTTTAGCGGACAAACTCATAGAAGGTTTTGGCGTGGATGGTATATGGACAGCTATACTTTTTAGTATCCTACTATGTATCCTACAATCGTTATTACATTCGCTATTAAAAAAAGATAAGGAATAACCATTAATCAATGTTTTAAACTATTGTTGGGTTGTGAAAAATGTCGTATTTTTGCAGCCCAATTTTAGTTTCAAGAATAATGAATATTACAAGAGAAAACATCGATGCATTAAATGCGGTTGTAAAAGTAGATATTGTTAAGGATGATTATAGTGATAAAGTAGAGAAGATTTTATCGGATTATCGTAAGTCTGCCAACATTCCTGGATTTAGAAAAGGACACGTGCCAATGGGAATGGTGAAAAAGCAATATGGTAAAGCGGTATTGGTTGATGAGGTGAATAAATTATTGCAAGATGCCTTAGGAAAATATCTAGTAGAAGAGAAACTAGATGTTTTAGGTAACCCATTACCAAAACCTCAAGATGATCTAGATTGGGATGCAGATGCCTTTTCTTTTGAGTTTGAGCTAGGTTTGGCACCAGAATTCGAGGTGAAGCTAAAAAGTAAAAAAGCAATTACGCATTATAATATCATTGCTGATGACAAAATGATCAACAATCAGGTTGAGCATATCCAAAAGCAATATGGTAAATTGGTATCTCAAACCGAAGTAACTGAAAATTCTGAGATTACTGGAAAATTCTCTAATGAAGAAAAAGAGATTGAAAATGTAGCGACAATCACCTTAGATAAGGTTAAAGGTAAAACTAATGCAAAGAAGCTTATCGGAGCTAAAGTAGGTGATCTTATGACCCTTAAAACAAAAGGGTTGTTTAATGATGATCATGATTTAATGACCTTCTTAAAAGTATCTCATGATGATGCGCGCGGATTGGATATTGAAGTGAACTTTGAAGTTTCTGAGATCAATGAACGCGAATTGGCAGATTTAAATCAAGAATTGTTCGACAAGCTTTTTGGACCAAAAGTTATTACTACGGTCACAGAATTGAAAGAGAGGATTAAAACAGATTCCGAAAAACAATTTGCGCAGCAAGGAGACCAGAAGCTATTAAATGATGTAACGGAATATTTGGTTGAAAATACAAAGTTCAATTTGCCGGCCGAATTTCTTCAAAAATGGATGCAAACTGCAGGTGAAGAACCAATGACCGAAGAGCAAGCCAAAGAAGAATACGAAAAGTCCGAAAAAAGCATGCGCTATCAATTAATTGAAGGTAAATTAATTGCAGAACATAACCTTCAAGTTCAGTTTGAAGAACTTAAGACCTTTGCCATGGAAATGATAAAGGGGCAAATGGCGCAATTTGGTCAAATGAATCCTTCAGAAAAAGAACTGGAGGATATTACTGCTCGTATTATGTCTAATCAAGATGAAGTGAAGCGCTTGTCAGAGCAGCTAATGAGTCAAAAATTGTTAGACTTTTATAAAACTGAGGCAAATCTTAAAACAAAAGACATTACTTATGATGATTTTGTGAAAGAGTTCTACAGTTAAGTTAAAACCCCTAAGGCTAAGCCTTAAACTTTAAATTGTCGTTCCTGTGTCAACAGGAAGCTAAAATAAATTAGTATCTTTAAGGCGTAGAACTGAAAAGTTTTACGCTTTTTTTTTAATCAAAAAACAAATTAAAATTAAATGAATTACGGAAAAGAGTTTGAAAAGTTCGCTATAAAAGATCAAGGGATTAATAGCATGTATTATGATAAAATAATGCGAAGCATGTATCCAACTAATCTAACACCAAATATTATCGAGGAACGACAGCTAAATGCTATTGCCATGGATGTGTTCTCAAGACTTATGATGGATCGTATTATATTTTTGGGGACGGGTGTAAATGATCAGGTGGCTAATATTATTCAAGCACAATTATTATTCTTACAAAGTACGGATGCCTCAAAAGACATACAAATCTATATCAATTCTCCAGGTGGCTCTGTATATGCAGGTTTAGGTATCTATGATACTATGCAGTTTGTAAAACCAGATGTAGCTACTATCTGTACTGGTATTGCAGCCTCTATGGCAGCCGTATTGTTGTGTGCGGGTGAAAAAGGAAAGCGTTCAGCCCTGAAGCACTCGCGTGTTATGATTCACCAACCAATGAGTGGTACCCAAGGTCAAGTATCTGATATGGAAATCGCAGTACGTGAAACAATAAAGGTAAAAGAGGAATTATATAAAATCATTTCTAGTCATTCAGGTAAACCTTATGAACAAGTAGAAAAAGATTCAGATAGAGATTATTGGATGAAGTCAGATGAGGCTTTAGCCTATGGAATGATAGATGAGGTTTTAGAACGCAAGTAATTATTAATTCTTACGACTAAAATCCCCTAAATTTAGAACTAAGATTATGGCAAAGGAAGAATTAGAATGCTCTTTTTGTGGTAGAAAAAAGTCAGAAACCAATTTATTGATTGCTGGGCTTGACGCGCATATTTGTGATCGTTGTATTGAGCAGGCTTATGGCATTGTTGTGGAAGAATCCAAACAATCAGGTAATTCAGAGTTAAGTGCTGAATTAATGCTAAGAAAGCCCAAAGAGATTAAGGCTTTTCTAGATGAATACATTATTGGCCAAGAGTATACCAAGCGTGTAATGTCTGTGGCTGTATATAACCATTACAAGCGCTTATTGCAACCAGCATCAGATGATGATATTGAAATCCAAAAAAGTAATATCATCATGGTTGGGCAAACCGGTACAGGTAAGACCTTAATGGCAAAGACTATAGCTCGTATGCTCAACGTACCTTTGGCTATTGTGGACGCTACGGTTTTAACTGAAGCAGGATATGTAGGTGAAGATGTTGAGAGTATCTTAACACGTTTATTACAGGCTGCGGATTATAATCTTGAAAAGGCACAACGAGGCATTGTTTTTATAGATGAAATAGACAAGATTGCACGTAAAAGTGACAATCCATCAATTACAAGAGATGTTTCGGGAGAAGGTGTTCAGCAAGCATTATTGAAATTGTTAGAGGGTACTGTTGTAAATGTACCGCCTAAAGGTGGTCGCAAGCATCCAGATCAAAAATTTATAGAGGTTAATACCGAGCATATTTTATTTATTGCTGGAGGTGCTTTTGATGGTATTGAGCGTGTGATTACCAAACGCCTCAATATGCAATCGATAGGCTATAGCTCTATCAAGGATGATAATGTGGATGATGACAATATTTTACAATATATTATTCCAAAGGATTTAAAAGATTTTGGACTCATCCCTGAAATCATTGGTCGTTTACCTGTATTAACACATATGGATCCACTAGATGCCAATACGTTAAGAGCTATCTTAACAGAGCCAAAGAACGCCATTATTAAACAGTATAAGAAATTGTTTGCTATGGATGAGGTAGATTTCACAATTACTGAAGGTGCACTGAATTATATTGTCGAAAAAGCTATTGAATATAAACTTGGGGCACGTGGTCTACGTTCTCTTTGTGAAGAAATACTTACTGAAGCTATGTTCGATCTGCCTGGCTCTGGCGAAACCAAACTTAATGTTACTAAGAGTTATGCTGAAGATAGATTAAGTAAGTCTACTTTAAAGAAATTAAAGGCAGTATCTTAAAAAGTTAAAAATAGAACAAAAATAAACCACATATTCTATAGTAGATTATGTGGTTTTTTATTGTTTGGGATTGAATTAAATTAATATTGCTGGCAATATTGTTTATTAGTTAGGGTATTATAAATAGCACATTTATTTACTGCTAATATAGCGTCAACATTTGTATAAAATTTGTTTTTTCCTAGATTTTGGTTAAAGTCATTTTAAAACTCGTTGTATGAAATTTCGATGCAATTTTTCTCGTTAAAAGACCAAAACCCAAATAAATTTATTTGGGAGAAAGTTTTAATATGGCATTGAGTTCTTATTCCTCAGACTCGAAATTAAGCGTGTACTCTTCAATGGTATCTCTTGCTGGGTCTGTTTTGTGAAAAGTGTAAGTAGAAAACAGCAATGCCGTAAGCAGTACGTGTAATGTAACCTTCATAATGTAAGTGTTATGGATTAATTACATTACCAAATTACTAACAGGTTATGCCATCAATTTTAGTTGCGGTTTTTTAGATAAAAGCCACTTTTTTGTGACAATTATTGACAGGACACCAATCTCTTAGTTGAATAGCCGTCTAATTATACCTTGTTTAGAAGCAGTAATTCATCAATATAGTCTCTAGAATTAGATAAACGAGGTACTTTATGTTGTCCGCCAAGTTTGTTATGCTCTTTTAACCAATCATAGAAAAGGTTAGGCCTCGCACAGTGAATTTTTGGCTTGTTCAATGTCATATTATTATAACGTTTTGCTTCATAATCGGAGTTGAGTGATTTAAGCGCATTGTCAAAGAGTTCTCCAAAATACGATAAGTCTTTAGGCGGTTTTTTAAATTCAATAATCCACTCGTGAGCTCCTTTTTCTTTACCCTTCATAAATATTGGTGCTGCCGTATAATCTACAATTTCTGCTGAGGTTCTTTTACATACTTTTTTAAGTGCATCCTCAGCATTTTCAATAATCAGTTCTTCGCCAAAAGCATTAATATAATGTTTGGTTCTACCAGATACTCTTATTCTATGTGGATTTAAGCTTACAAAGCGTATCGTATCACCAATTTTATAGCGCCAAAGCCCAGCGTTAGTAGTAATAATTAAAGCATAATTGGTGTTGAGTTTTACTTCACTTAATGGAATGACTTTTTCTTCCTTGGTACCATAGGTATCCATGGGGATGAATTCATAAAAGATACCATAGTCTAGCATTAACAATAAATCGCCAGAGTAATTTTGGTCTTGTATAGCAAAGAAACCTTCTGAAGCATTATAGATTTCATAATACTTAAATTCCTTTTTTGGTAGTATGGCTCTATATTGTTCTATGTAAGGATTGAAACTTACACCACCATGAAAATATACCTCAAGATTTGGCCATATCTCAAAAAGATTATCCTTTCCTGTTTTATCTAAAATATTATTTAGCAGAACAAGCATCCAAGAGGGAACACCAGCTAGGCTAGTTACATTCTCTTCTATAGTTTCTTCTACAATGGCTTGCATTTTAGTTTCCCATTCGCTCATTAAGGAAACTTTACTACTTGGTGTACTACTAAATTCTGCCCAAAAAGGCATATTATCTATTAAAATAGCACTGAGGTCGCCAAAAACGGTTCCATTTTCCTTATACAACTCTTTACTACCACCTAAGCGTAAACTTTTGCCTGTAAATAATTGAGCATCTTCATTATTGTTGAGGTACATACATAGTAAATCTTTACTAGCTGCATAATGGCAATCTTCTAAGGAGTCCGTACTCACAGGTATAAACTTACTTTTAGAATCCGTAGTTCCGCTAGATTTAGCGAACCATTTAATAGGTCTTGGCCAGAAAATATTCTGTTCACCGTTTCGGGATCTTTCAATGATTGGTTGAATATCTTCATAGCTAATAATAGGGAGCCGCTCATTAAACTCTTTATAAGTCTTAATAGATGCAAAATCGTACTGCTTACCTATTTCAGTATCCTTAGCAAATTTTAAAAGACTGAAAATTAATTCGTTTTGTACTTCATTGGGATATTTTAAAAACAACTCAATTTGATGAAATCGCTTTTTTAAAAACCATGAAGCTATGGAATTTACAATAGGAATTGGCATGGATTAGCTATATTTACACTAAATAATTAACACTAAAAATACTAAAATTCTTTTATGCTGTATAACGGTGTCCTAACGAAAATGCAGACCGAGTTTTTAGAGCCAATCCAATATTATTTGGTCTTTGAGAACGATTTTATTCATATGAATCAGTTGCTAAATAAATCTATAAAACTTAAAAAAATAGGAGAAGAGTGTCTTTGTGGTTTAGGGAGGGCTGTTTATAGACAAGGATTTTGCAAGTCGTGTTTTTTTGAAAAGCCTGAAGCTGGCGAATGGATTATGCGACCAGAGTTAAGCAAGGCACATTTAGGTATAGAAGATAGAGACTTGGAATACGAGAAGCGGGTACAGTTGCAGCCACATATCGTTTATTTAGCTAACTCTAGTAATGTTAAAGTAGGGGTAACCAGAAAAAGTCAAGTGCCGACCCGATGGATAGATCAAGGAGCGCACGAAGCCATAGAAATAGTTGAGGTGCCCAATCGATATTTAGCAGGTATTACAGAAGTAGCCTTAAAAGACCATGTAGCAGACAAAACGAACTGGAGAAAGATGTTGAAAAACGATATTGAAGATGCAGATCTTTTAGAGTGGAGAAGCAATTTACAAGGGTTTATTCCAGAAGAAGTAAAAGACTATTTTATAGAAAATAATACTGAGACACATCTTCAATTCCCTGTTGAGCAATATCCTGAAAAACCCAATAGTCTAAATTTAAGAAAGCTAATTGAATACTCAGGAAAGCTTGTTGGTATCAAAGGACAGTATCTTATTTTTGAGGATAATACCGTTTTTAATATTCGGGCCAATGAAGGTTTGGTCGTTGAACTAAGTGTTTAGATAAAATAGAGTTTAACAACATTAACCAAACCGATAAAGAAGAGCAGAATTCCAGTAACTTTATTGATAATGGTATTGATGTTTGCAAATTTTTGTTTTATGACTAAACTGAATTTACTGTAAAAATATAAAGTGATTAACTTCCCGATATAAACACCGAAGAAAAATAAAAAGAGTACTGCAAAAGAAGCGTCTACGGTTAAGCTTAACGAATAGCCATTGATAACTCCATAGATTACTAACCAATAAATGAGTACAGGTGGATTAAGTAGGCCTAATAAAAAACCTGTTGCATATTTTGAGGTCTTAAATCTACGACTATGAGAGTTCTTTTTAGTGGTTTTAAAAAATAAAAAACCACCGATGGTTAAAAGCAAAAAAGCAATGAGAATCTGTAACCACTGATTAGTGTCAAAAAAATTTCTAACAATCATGTTACAATGCAAAGCGTAGTAGGATAGTATGACTTCAGCAAACCCTGCAGCCAATGTAATTTTAAATGCTTGTTTAGCATTCTGTTTTAATGTGGTGTTAATAACCGCGATATTAGTAGCTCCTAAAGGAAGCGCTCCTAGTACAGCTGCTACAATGCCAATGAGTAAGTAAATAAGAATCATGAGCAATTAGTGCCCTGTAAAATAGTAACCTTACAAAGGATGTTAGTTTTCCGTTAAAAATTATTTTGTTTAATGTTTATTGTTTAAATTTAAACAAAAAATAAAATGAGAAAATCCCCCTTCCTTTACATAACCATAACAACACTATTACTGATAACTATAACTATAATGTGTGCTATGGATTTTCCTTTTAGTTGGGTGTTTTATCTCACAGTAATTGGACAAATCCTTGTTGTTGTAATGGTGTATAAAGTTTTGACAGATAACTATAGCACAAACAAAACTTTTGAACATTTTTATGAAGATCGACCTATCGAACCTTTAGATATTAAAGCTGAAAACGAAAAATTTAGGTAGAGCAGATGGTGGGAGCAAAAAAGAGCAACACTATGTTGCTCTTTTTTAGTTTATGTAAAAAGATAAGAGATTAGATATTTTCTTGGTCTCTTAAACTTTGGATATATTGCGCCTTTTGAATTTCCCTTCTTCTCTTAACAGATGGTTTAGTGAAATAACGAGACTCTCTTAAGTTCTGCATAATCTGTACATTTCTGTGCTTACGCTTGTAACGCTTAAGAGCTCTTTCTATGTTTTCGCCTTCTTTGATTTCGATTTTAATCATCTATCACTAATTTTTTATTGTCTAATTCTTGCAAATGGTCGGCAAATATACTTCAACTATTTTAAAATAAAAAATAAAAATCACACGATAATCGAGATTTAAAGTTTTATCTACCCCAAATAAGTCTTTAATATTTTGCTTTTACTGGCATGGCGCAGTCGTCTTATACCTTTTTCCCTTATCTGTCTTACGCGTTCACGAGTTAAATCGTACATACTGCCAATTTCTTCAAGCGTCATAGGTGGCTGGTTTCCGATACCAAAGTTTAAACGAATAACATCACTTTCCTTTTGTGTCAGGGTATCTAAAGCACGTTCTATTTCAGTATTTAAAGATGCCTTCATCAAATCCTTATCTGGTCTTGGCGACTCACTTTCGCTAACCACATCATAGAGGCTAAATGTCTCACCATCTTTTAGTGGAGCATCCATTGACAAATGGCGACCAGAATTTTTAAGCGACTGCTTTACCTCTTTAGTGCTAATATCCAGTTCTCTCGCAATTTCCTCAGCATTGGGCGGGCGTTGATGAATCTGTTCTAGATGCGAATAGGTTTTGTTAATCTTATTAATAGTGCCGATTTTATTTAAAGGCAGTCTTACAATTCTAGATTGTTCGGCCAATGCTTGCAAGATGGCTTGTCTTATCCACCATACAGCATAAGAGATAAATTTAAACCCTCTAGTTTCGTCAAAACGTTTAGCTGCCTTTACCAAACCTGCGTTACCTTCATTAATTAAATCAGGAAGTTTTAGCCCTTGATTTTGATATTGTTTTGCAACGGAAACAACGAATCTTAAGTTTGCGGTTGTTAACTTGTCTAAAGCGTCTTGGTCACCTTGTTTAATGCGTTGTGCCAATTCCACTTCTTCATCTGCGGTTATCAGTGGAATTTTACTAATGTCTTGTAGGTATTTGTCTAGGGATTTGTCTTCTCTGTTAGTTACCTGCTTGGTAATCTTAAGCTGCCTCATGTAGAATTTTTAAATTATGGACATACATTATAACTTAATTATTAAGAAAAGCAAGTTAAAGTGAACAATAATTAAAAAAAATAGCAAAAATGAGGAAGTTTTGTGGAAAAATTAGTTGTTTTTGGTCGAATCTTGGGCCTTTTTCTCTTTTTTCTTCTTTTTTCCTCCAAGAATCCCTCCCAAAACAGAATTTACACCTTCTTTAATAGTATCCTTCGGATCTTTATTGTTTGAAATTGAATCTGTTTCAGTAGCTTTTGAGTTCCCGCCTAACACTCCTCCTAATAGATCATTGATTTTGTCTTTACCTTCACCTAGTAATTTTTGCTTTTGAATCTCTACCAATTGCTTTGTCAAATCCGAAACACCACTCGTCAAATCTGTAGAAATATTAGGACTCGAAAAACTTCCATTGATATTTGCGGTAACTGGTATAGAAATAGTATTCACATCGTTGTCGTTTATCTGACCAATAAGACGATTTACTTCTCCACCTAGGTATTTTGCTGGTACCTGAAGAACGACATCATATTGCATGTTATTAGTAAACGTATGCATACCAGAAACTTCAATAGGAATATCTTTATAATTTATAGTGAATGGATTTAGAGATACCTGACCATTTTCAAAACTCAACTTGGTCTTGATATCGTTTTGCAATTCGTTAAAATCAATAAAGTTTAATTGACTATCGAGTCCAGAAAGTAATGGGCTTTTAGATACATCAATATTAGACGTTAATACTTCGGCAAGTGCATTGCCAGAAATGGTCGATAAATCAGGTGAGAAATTTTCGTCCAATAGTCCATTTACGTCGATAGTTGAGTTTAATTTTCCTTGCACTACTTTAGCTATTGGAGCCAAAGCCTTTAACATCTCTAAATCTTTAAATGATTGTGAAATGTCAAATGCTTCCATAGCCAATTGCATATCGAACTTAGGTTTGGCCTCTTTGGTATTTACATTTCCAGAAATACCAAGCTTACCATTAAAGATATCTGTGGTCATATTTACCAGGTTGGCATTTTGATCTTTGATTAGCAATTGACCTTTAACATTTTTCAAATTAAGGTTATCATAAATGACCGTTTTGGCATTAGCAGTAATTGAGCAATCCAAAAAGTCAGGAATTTTCAGGGACTCTTCATCAGAAGTAGTCTTGTTCGAGGTTTCAGTAGCAGATTCATCTTCAACCATAAAATCTGAAATGGCAAACGTATTAGAATTAACATTAAAACTGCCTTGTAATTTTTTGTCGCTCAACAAAAAACCTAGTAAATTGTTAATAGTTCCAGTAGCTGAAAAGTCACTTTGTCCGGTTTGAGCGTCAAAACTATTTAGACTCACCTCTCCAGGTTTAAACGTCATATCCGCGTTATTAATTTGAATAGGATTAACAATATCCTCGGATGAAAATATAAAATCGGAAATTGAAACGCTACCATTGTTTTTTATACGTTGATACGTGTTGGTTTCAATAGCATCCATATCAAAAGAGGTGTTGAGTTTGCCTTTTAGTATACCGCTTAATTGATTTTCCAGTTCAATAGGATAAGCTTTAGTAATGTTCGCTAGGTTTAGGACACCATCAAGATTAGCATTGACTAGCATGTTTCCTGTAAGGTTTTTGACATGTGCTTCGGACTTGAATACATCTTCATCGATTTTAAAATCAAGTCGGTTTAAATCCATATAGGTATCATCAGCATTACCAGTCGTATTTTTTATGGATGCATCGATAATGATATTCTCAACACGCTTCGGCAGATCAGGATATTTAAAAGAGGCGTTATCCGAACGCATATTGATATCCAAGGTCGGAATCGTTTCCTCAGAAACCAATCCCTTTATAATGCCATTGACCGTAAAGTTGCCTGTGGTGCTTACATTTTCGATATTCTTGGCATATGCCTTTGGGATAACAGCCAGGAAATCTTTAAAAGAAGATTCAGGATTTTTAAAACTGATATCCAATTGCTGTCCTTCTTCGACCATTTGTATAAAGCCTTCAAACTCTAATGGTAATGCGTTGATATAGCCCGTATTTTCCTTAAAGGTATATTTGTTTTGCTCCAGGTCCATGCCTAACAGCGCCTTTAATTTTACGATGTTATTGCTCAAATATTCCGTACTGTCAATAGACATACTTATTCTGGCTTCTGTATTAGTATCTAATTCAGATTGCTCACCAGAAAAAATGCCTTTACCGCTATGATTAATTTCTGTGGCGTATAAACTGGTATTGGATGCTTCATCTATATACGTAAACGCACTATTGTTAAGTTCATAATTCTTAATATCAAAACTAAAACCAGAAGACGTACTGTACAGTTTTTCAGGGGTTTCCGCTTCGTTGCTTTTAACGATATCGTAATTGGCAGTTCCGTTTTTGTTGGTTTTTACAGTAAGAAGCAATTGGTCAGCTATAATTTCATTTACCGTTAAGGGTTCTTCAGAACTTTTAAAAAGCTCACCAATAGGCATTTCGAAAGACAATGACTTGGCAGTGGCCAGAGTCTCGCCCTTAAAAGGAGCTCGGTTGGTGATTTGAAGGTTTTCTACACTAACTTCCGCTCTAGGAAAACTACTGATGAGGCTAAGACTAATATCGTTAAAACTTAAATCTGCATCAAGGTTTTTATCGGCATAATTCTGAACTATGGCATCTATTTTAGACTCTAAAATGAAAGGAATTGTAATAAGGATAGCGATAAAAAGGAGTAAAAGGATTCCTATGATTTTGAAAACTTTCTTCATAACGAATGATAATGGCTTATAAGATATTATACGCAAAGTTGATAAGAATAGTTGTGCGCAAGGTAAACTTTAGGAAGATTTTAATGATTTAATAACAATCAAGTCAAATCAATTTCTTCATTTATTTTTAGCTTAAAACGACGCCTGAAGAAATACACACCCAGATATAGGAATGGTGTGTCGAAAGCAGCTACTAGGACTTTAAAAAGGAATCCACTAATTAATAGACCTTTAAAACTAGACCATGGCAAAACCTCAAAATAACATAGTAAGCTAATAATAGAGAATGTATCGACAAATTGAGAAAACCACGTTGAGAAGTTATTTCGTAACCATAGATGCCTACCTTTCGTTAGGCGTTTCCAGAAGTGATAAATTTGAATATCCACAAATTGTGCAAATAAATAAGCCAACATGCTAGACCCTACAGCAATTATGGTTTTGCTAAATACAAATTTAAAGGTCTCGTCGTCTAATGGAGAATTGCTTAAAGCTGGTACGGAATCGGCAACTATGATAATACCTACTGAAAACAATGATGCAAAAATACCAGCCACAACGACATCATTAGCGCGCTTTTTACCGTAGATTTCACTAATTAAGTCCGTTATTAAAAACGTAATAGGATAAGGCAAAATACCAACGGAAATTTCGAAAAGCTTGCTCCCAAAAATTTCCACATCGACAGGGTACCAATAAAAAAACTTTTGAAAGATTAAGTTAGAAACTACTAACGAGGTTATAAAAAGCGCACCCAATAAAAGATAGATGCGTAGCGCTAAAAGCTTGTCTTTAGATGACATTGAAAACCGTTGATAAATTGTTGTGGTAAAGATAATCTATTAAAAATTGTTTTGTTTAATTTGCTATTTCCATGGCATCAACTAAAACCGTTTACATAGCATTAGGAAGCAATAAAGGCAACAAATTGCAGTATTTGCAATTGGCCATTAATACCATTTTTGAGAGGGTAGGCATCATTCATAAAATTTCTAAAGTGTATAAAACACCTGCTTTGGGTTTTGAGGGCGATGATTTTTTTAATGCTTGCATTAAGATCGATACCGATTTAAAACCAAGGAAACTACTCAAAACATTAAATGCTATTGAGCTTGATTTAGGAAGAAAAGTTCAAAAAAAAGCTGCTACATACGAATCTAGAGAGATAGATTTGGATATTTTATTTTATGATGATGAGGTCATAGAAGAAAAGAATTTAGTTATTCCGCATCCTGAATTGCACAAACGAAAATTTGTATTGCAACCACTTCTAGATATTGCGAAAGATTTAAAACATTCTAAATTAAACAAGTTGATTTCCGAATTATTGCTAGAATGTGAAGATAACTCTCAAATTGAACCTATAAAAATCTGGTTAAAGAACCCAAAGAAGACTTATAATTTCAATAAGTTTAATTTTATAGCCATCGAAGGTAATATAGGAGCAGGCAAGACCAGTTTAGCGACTAAAATAGCTCAAGATTTTAATGCTAAATTAATCTTAGAGCGCTTTGCGGATAACCCGTTTTTACCCAAATTTTATAAAGAACCAGAGCGTTATGCATTCACTTTAGAAATGTCTTTTCTAGCAGACCGTTACCAGCAGATTAGTGATGATTTGTCGCAGTTGGATTTGTTTAAGGATTTTATGGTCAGCGATTATGATGTACATAAATCTTTGGTATTTTCTAAGGTGACTTTACCAGAAGATGAGTTTAGATTATACCGTAGATTATTTTACCAGGTTTATAAAGACATAGCGCGACCAGATTTGTATGTGTATCTCTATCAAAATACAGAACGCCTTCAAGAGAATATTAAAAGTCGAGGCCGAAAATATGAAGCAGAGATACAAGATGAGTACTTGGAAAAAATCAATGCTGGTTATTTAGAGTTCTTAAAATCCCAAACTGAGCTTAATGTAAAGATTATTGATATTTCAGAACGTGATTTTGTAAAAAAGCGTGAAGATTATTTGTGGATTTTGAATGAAATAATTTCATGATATTTTCTGTAATTCCCATAGAGCGAAGAATGCGATGTGCTGAGCCAGTCGAAGTGATCAATTAGTAATCCCACAGAACTATTTCGAGTAAAATGATAGGAGCAATTTATGTTGTATATAGAAAAGTCAAAATACGTCCTTTCTTGTTATCTAAAACAATATCATTCAAAACCCTTTCTTCTTTAACTTTTAAATTAAAAGGAGCTTTCAATACATCTACACCGCTGCTATATTTTAATCGAATCCCTTGTCCTGAAATGATATCTTTATTAGGGATGAATTCGCCATTTGGAATATGTTCGGTAAGGATAATGTATTTATATTTTGATAACTTTTTTACAATTTGGAATACTTCGGCATTTGATAGATGCTGAAGGACTTGACGTAAGATAATACAATCTGCATTTGGTAGTTCGTCTTTTGAAATGTCTAAACAATATAACTTTAAATGATTTGCTATAAATTGATTTTTATTTCTCTCAATAAGAGACGCAACGATATCAATCGCAATGTATGTTTTAGTGAATTGAAATAGTTGCTTACCAATATTAAAATCACCACAACCCAAGTCACAAACCGTTAAATTATTTTCGTGAGATTTGAAAAAATCTAGAACAGCCTCAACGTAAGGCTTAACAAAAGTCTCACTGTGTGAGCCATCGCCAGAATAGAAATCAAATTCTGTACCGCCCCAAAGGTGTTGGTCGTAAATCTGTTCCATAACCGCTTTGGTTGGCCAAGGTAATTTATGTTTTGCCATTCAATACAAGATTTAATTACGGTCTTTTAAGCGCTCATACAATCGTAAAATTCTGTAAGCAGTCATGAGTGCTATGGGCATTATCACTAAGAGGTATATAATATTCCAATGTAAAATTGAAGCCTTAGGACTGCCTAAAAACCCAGTTGCATCAGAACTAAAATTAAAGCTTGCATTACCTGCCAGAATATAGGCAATACCAAACCACATAATAGATAAAACAATTATGAAATACATTAAACTTCGTAGTAACTTTCCAAATATTGAATTGCTCGCTTTAAAACCATTATTTAAAGCATAAGTCGCGGTTTGAAGTGCTATAAAACCAAACCATATCATGAGGTTTCCCGCAGGAATTCCAAATACATTTTTTGTCAATATAGAAGACCCTATTGAAAATAAAATGATAACAACACCTAGTATTGCTAAGGAAATTGAAAGTGATTTTCTGTTTGTCATTCTAAATAATCTATTCTGCTTTTGAATTTAGCATTGATTTTTAATTTATACACCATTTCATTTTGTCATTCCGAAATGAGTCTCAATAGTTAGCGAGACGATTGAGGAATCTCATAGAATGATTTCAATTATAATTGTTATGAGATTCCTGCTTTTACAGGAATGACAACTCTCATTAAAGTCTTCCCTTGCGCCTCCGCTAAAGCTATGGTGGCATACGGATGGGAAAATTTAGATAGGCTTTTTTAACTTTGAAAATACATCCCAAATCACCACGCCAGCACTTACAGAGATATTTAGGGAGTGCTTGGTGCCATATTGGGGGATTTCAATAACCATATCACTGGTATTGACCACCTCTTGCGATACGCCTTTAACTTCATTGCCAAACACGAAAGCGTATTGAGTGTCGGATTGAGGTAGAAAGTCATTCAGCATTGTTGCATTCTCAGCTTGTTCAATGGCACAAACTTTTACTCCGTTGGCCTTTAACTTTTCAATCAATACAAGTGTGCTTTCTGCATATTCCCAATCCACGGTTTCGGTACTTCCTAAAGCTGTTTTTCTAATGTCGTTATGAGGTGGTTGGGCCGTTATGCCGCAGAGATAAACTTTATCAATTAAAAAGGCATCGCTCGTTCTAAACACCGAGCCAATATTATTAAGGCTGCGAATATTATCTAATACAATAATGATTGGAGACTTCTTAGCATCCTTAAATTCAGAAACGTTGAGGCGGTCTAATTCGCTGTTTTTTAGTTTTCTGCTCATATTAATTCGGGCGCTGAGGTTCTCGAAGCGCTTTTCTCTATTCTTTAGGTGGCTTCGAGGGTCTCAGCCACCATTCAACTTTATCAACACCTGTCAATAACTTATAACTTTTTGGTTTCTAAAAACTTCAAATTATAAGTAAATTAGCGAACTTGCATAATACTCAAGCCTAAAACAAAAATAAACAAAATCTCTTGGCGAAATCCGTAAAAAAAGAAACACCGTTAATGAAGCAATACAATGCCATCAAGGCAAAGTATCCAGATGCTTTGTTGTTGTTTCGAGTGGGTGATTTTTACGAAACATTTGGCAGCGATGCGATAAAAGCATCCAAGATTTTAGATATTATTTTAACCAAGCGTGGAGCCGGAAGCGAGAGTGAAACGGAACTAGCTGGTTTTCCACACCATTCCTTAAATACGTATTTGCCTAAATTGGTTAGGGCAGGTGAGCGTGTTGCGATTTGCGACCAATTAGAAGACCCAAAACAAACCAAAAAGATTGTGAAACGTGGGGTTACCGAACTGGTAACACCTGGTGTGGCATTAAATGATGATATTCTGCATTCCAAATCCAATAACTTTTTAGCGGCCGTTCATTTTGATAAAAAGTACACAGGAGTTTCGTTTTTAGATATTTCTACGGGTGAATTCTTGACCTCTCAAGGTGATACAGAATACATAGATAAACTACTGCAGAATTTTAATCCAAGCGAGGTTCTCATTTCAAAACAATGCCGAAAAGAGTTTAACGAGACCTTCGGTAATGACTTTCATACCTTTTATTTGGAGGATTGGGTATTTCAGGTCGATTATGCACATGAATCGTTAACTAAACATTTCAATACCAAAACGCTTAAAGGCTTTGGTATCGAGGATTTGTATGAAGGTATTATTGCTTCGGGTGTGGTGTTACATTATTTAAGTGAAACACGCCATAACCGATTAGAGCATATTACCAACATCTCTAGAATTGCGACCGATGATTATGTT
>NZ_JANQOM010000019.1 GCF_028289625.1 Winogradskyella sp.
GCATTTATGTGTATCCTCAAGAGGTGTTAAGGATGATACTTCTGCCACAGTGACTACTTACTATGGAGGCGAATTTAACACCGCAGAAAAAATTTCAGAATTACAAAACTATTTAAACGATTAAGCTATGAATATATTAGAAAGAGCCGTTGAATTTGAAAACAGAAAGTTTTCTTTCAAGACCACAAGTGATAGAATTTTAGCCGCTAGAGAAGCCAAAGAAATTATTCTAGGCGTTAATGAAATCTATAAGCAGAAAAAAGACTCCAAATTAATGGACTTAATGAAGCGCTTAACCGTGATTAAGCAAAAAATTGAAAAACGATTAAAAGGTAGACCGCTTACGGCTGCATAGTACATAATGAAAACTATAATCGTAGTTGGTGGAAGCAAAGGCATAGGCAATGCAATCGTCTCGTCTTTGCTTTCTTCACATAAAGTTGTAAATATCAGCAGAACCGCTCCTGATCAATCGCATGATAATTTAACACATTATCAATGTGATATCCTAACCGATGAATTGCCAAATATTGAAAATGCAGATGGTTTAGTTTACTGTCCTGGTAGCATCAATCTAAAGCCTATAAACAGGCTTAGTATTGAAGACTTTAAATCAGATTTTGACATCAATGTTATAGGTGCTGTAAAAGCCATTCAGATGTATTTACCTGCATTGAAAAATGGCAATAGATCTTCCATTGTATTATTTAGTACCGTAGCGGCAAAACTGGGTATGCCTTTTCATGCCAGTGTTGCAGCAGCAAAATCAGCAGTAGAAGGTCTAACAAAATCTCTTGGAGCCGAGCTAGCGCCAACAATAAGGATCAATGCTATTGCACCTACGGTTACAGATACCGATTTAGCCTCTAAATTATTGCGTAATGAACGCATGATAGAAAATATGAATGAGCGTCATCCGCTTAAAAAATACCTACAACCACATGAAGTGGCTGATATGGCGACGTTTTTATTATCCGAAAAAGCAGCATCATTATCGGGACAAGTCTTTGAAATGGACTGTGGTATTGTGAGCTTCAAAATATAACTATTATGAACCCATTAAAAGCCTTCGTTGGCACATTGACGGCTACTGACAAAGACGTCATCAACAAACCTTCAAAATCTATTCACGACATCAAAATAGATAGCTTGCAAGGTCAACCTATTGATTTATCTCAATTTAAAGGCAAAAAACTTCTGTTTGTTAATGTAGCCTCAAAATGTGGCTTTACACCGCAATACAGAGAACTTCAAAAATTACATGAAACTTATAAGGACAGATTAGTCGTTATTGGAGTACCATGTAATCAGTTTGGTAAGCAAGAACCAGGTAATCCTGAAGAAATCGAAGCGTTCTGCCAAGTTAATTATGGTGTGTCTTTTTTAATTACAGAAAAAATCGATGTCAAAGGACCAAACCAACACCCATTGTACGAGTGGCTAACTACAAAAGCTATTAATGGCAAACAAAATTCCACAGTTAAATGGAATTTTCAAAAGTATCTTATAGATGAAAGTGGAGAGTTTATAGACTTCTTCTACTCTATTACAAAACCAACTAACCAAAGAATCACTAAACATTTAAACTAAAACCATGTTTGGATTATTTAAAAAAACATCAGAGCTAGAAAAGCTTCAAAAACAATACGAAAAGCTGATGGCAGATTGGCATAAGCTATCTACTATCAACAGAGCCGAAAGTGATAAAAAATATGCCGAAGCACAACAAGTATTAGAAAAAATCGAGGCTTTAAACAATTAGTATCTTGAGTAAGCTGGCCTATTTTGTACTGTTTTTAGTTATCAACTTTGGAGGGCTTGCCTTAGGAAGTTGGTTGATGAACAATGGTCCAGAAACCAAATGGTACTTAGACTTAAACAAAGCACCATGGACACCTCCAGGTTGGGTATTTGGCGTAGCTTGGACCACTATAATGGTTTGTTTTTCATGGTATTTGGGCGAATTATTTCACAATCGAAATTCAAGGTTTATATGGCTAGTCTATGGCTTTCAAGTAATTTTAAATGTAGGCTGGAACTGGGTGTTCTTCAATCAGCATCAAATCACTTTGGGTTTATTAGTCATTAGCCTGCTCCTCATAGTGATTTTTTACTTCTTCATTACATTTAGAAATGACCGCCTAAAATATGCCAAATACCTGCTAATGCCTTACTTAATTTGGCTTTGTATCGCTACCTCCCTAAATGGCTATATTGTAGTTAATAATTAGTTTAAATTAGACTATCACAAAAATGAAAATATACACTTTACATAAAAAACAGAATCTTCCAATATCGGTTGACAAAGCTTGGGAATTTTTATCAAGCCCAAAAAATCTGAAAACCATCACGCCCGATTATATGGGTTTTCATATACTCTCTGGTGCTGATAGGCCTATGTTTCCTGGACAAATCATTCAATATATCGTAACTCCAGTATTAGGCATTAAAACTAAATGGGTTACCGAAATTACACATGTAAAAGACAAAGAATATTTCGTTGACGAACAACGTTTTGGACCGTATGCTTTATGGCATCACAAACACTTTATAAAGGAAATTGATGGTGGCGTAGAGATGGAAGACATTATTGATTACAAAGTCCCGATGGGTATTTTAGGACAAATGGTGCATCCAATATTGGTAAAACCAAAGCTCGAAGAGATATTCAATTACAGAACACAGAAACTAGAGGAATTGTTTGGTAAGTATTAATCATTTATCGGTCCAGCGCAAAGCAGGAATCCACAAAACTAATTATAGATGCCTATTGCGTACGGAATGACAAAATATTGCTATGAATAAAAAAGTCAATATATTTTGGTTTAGAAGAGATCTACGATTAGAGGACAATGTAGGTCTTTATAACGCCTTGCAAAGTGAATATCCTGTTTTGCCTTTTTTTATATTCGACTCTGACATTTTAGATAAATTACCTAAAGATGATGCGCGAGTGTCGTTTATACATGAAACGCTTCAGAATATGAGGCGAAAATTACAGAACGATTATGACAGTAGCTTAGCCATTTATCATGGTAAACCTTTGGAAATATACGAGCAACTCGTTAAGGATTTTGATGTTAATACCGTTTATACCAATCATGATTACGAACCTTATGCAACCGAAAGAGATTCAGAAATTAAATCTTTCTTAACATCGAAAAAGATTGGAATGAAAACATTCAAAGATCAGGTGATTTTTGAAAAAGATGATATTGTAAAAAAAGATGGCAATCCCTATGTGGTTTATACACCATATATGCGTACTTGGAAAGAAAGGTTTAAGTCTATCGACTTTAAATTTTATCTATCAGAAGATTATCTCGAAGCGTTGATAAAAATAAAAGACCTACCCAATGTAAGCCTATCCGATATTGGTTTTGAAAAGTCAACTCAAAACGTACTGCCTTATGAGGTTAATCCTAAACTCATTCAGGAGTATGAAGCTACTCGAAATTTCCCAGCTAAAGATGCGACGTCACGCTTAGGCCCTCATTTAAGATTTGGAACCGTTAGTATTAGAAAGATGATAGAAAAAGCCATTGCTGAGAAAAATGAAATCTTTTGGCAAGAATTGATTTGGAGAGAATTCTTCATGCAAATTCTCTGGCACTTTCCTCATACCAAAGACCAAGCATTTAAATCTAAATACGACCGCATACAATGGAGAAATAATGAAACTGAATTTAAATTATGGTGCGAAGGTAAAACAGGGTATCCATTGGTTGATGCTGGTATGCGTCAATTAAACGAGACTGGCTTTATGCATAATCGGGTACGTATGTTGGTTGGCAGCTTTTTATGTAAACATTTGTTAATTGATTGGCGTTGGGGCGAAGCCTATTTTGCCGAAAAATTACACGATTACGAAATGGCCAGTAATGTTGGTAACTGGCAATGGGTGGCTGGCTCTGGTGTTGATGCGTCGCCTTATTTTAGAATTTTCAATCCGACATCTCAAATCCAGAAGTTTGATAAAAATTTAGAATACATTAAAAAATGGGCGCCAGATTTTCAAGAATTAACTTATCCTAAGCCAATTGTGGATCATAAAATAGCTAGGAAACGCTGTTTGGAAGTTTACAAATCTGCATTAAATTAACAGGTCTATTAATTTATTTTTATTTTTTTAACTCTTAATGCAATATATATTAAATCGTGCCGTTATTTATTGTAAGGCAAACCATGTCTTAATCTGAATAACCATTTCACAAAGCAATTAAAAAAGCCCTGATTCACTTCAGGGCTTTTTTTAACGGTTGGATAAGACCTTTCATTCTAAAATGCATCAATTTCCCGGTAAGCGTTCAATCTTTGCACCAATAGCTCTTAAGCGTTCGTCAATATTTTCGTAGCCTCGATCTATTTGTTCGATGTTGTGTATTATAGATGTTCCTTTGGCAGAGAGTGCCGCTATCAATAACGAAATACCTGCTCTAATATCCGGAGAGGTCATGGTGGTCGCCTTTAATGTTGATTTAAAATCATGACCTATAACCGTTGCTCTGTGTGGATCGCAAAGAATGATTTTAGCTCCCATATCTATGAGTTTGTCGACAAAGAATAAGCGACTTTCAAACATTTTTTGATGCACAAGCACTTCACCTCTAGCTTGAGTGGCAATCACTAAAACTATACTCAATAAATCTGGAGTAAACCCAGGCCATGGTGCATCGGCAATGGTTAAAATTGAACCATCAATATAATTTTGTATCTGATAACCGTCTTTATGAGCTGGTATATGGATATCATCCCCTCGCTGTTCAACAGTTATACCCAGTTTTCTAAAAACACTCGGAATCTGTCCTAAATCGTTCCAACTTACATCTTTAATTGTAAGTTCACTTTTGGTCATAGCAGCTAGACCAATCCAACTACCAATTTCTATCATATCTGGCAGCATTTTGTGTTCTGTTCCTCCAAGCCTTTCAACGCCTTCAACTATCAACATGTTAGATCCAATACCAGAAATCTTAGCGCCCATTCTATTCAGCATTTTGCACAACTGTTGCAAGTAGGGCTCGCATGCTGCGTTATAAATCGTTGTCGTGCCTTCAGCTAGTACCGCTGCCATTACAATATTTGCCGTTCCCGTCACCGAAGCTTCATCCAAAAGCATATAAGTGCCTTTTAACTTCTCTGCTTCCACTCCATAGAAATAGTCTTCTCTATTGTAACGGAATTTAGCACCTAAATTAATAAAGCCTTCAAAGTGGGTATCTAATCGTCTTCGCCCTATCTTATCACCACCAGGTTTAGGAATGTAACCCTTACCAAAGCGTGCCAGCAATGGTCCAACAATCATAATAGAACCACGCAATCCTCTTCCTTCTACCTTAAACTGATCAGATTCTAGGTACTTGAGATTAATATTCTCGGCCTTGAAGGTATAACTGTTAGAAGATAATTTTTCGATCTCTACACCCAAATTTGCAAGAAGCTTAATTAGTTTATTAACATCTACAATATCTGGAATGTTATTGACGGTTACTTTTTCTGGGGTGAGCAAAACAGCACATAAAATCTGTAAAGCTTCATTTTTTGCACCTTGGGGTTTTATAGAACCTTTTAATTGGTGACCACCTTCAATCTTAAATGTACTCATACGTTATTAGTAACGTTTTCTGTTGCTTGAATATTTCTTTTTTGATTTTTTAGAACCGCCTTTACTACCGTACTTAGACTTGGTCCGCATTAAACTTGATGAATCTGTAAGATCTTCTTCGCTGTTCTTCAAATTAATCTTGCCATCGGAGAGTTCAAACAAGTGGTCGAAAATAACGATATCCTCAACGGTATCTTTATTCCAATTGAGGTAGCACTTTTTCATATGGTTGGCAATGGTATAAACCAAGGCTTCTTTCATTTCGCCATCCTCCCAGGTACAGGCTACATCAATCATAGTCTTTATATTGTTGCCATAAAAACGATACTTAGGATGATTTTGAGGGTATTTCAATGGTTCAGGGCCTGCTACTAATTCTTCTTTGGACGGCTTTGGAAATGGCGAATCCGCATCCAATTCAAAATCGGACATTATGAAAAGCTGATCCCATAACTTATGTTGAAAATCTGGCACATCCCTAAGGTGGGGCTGAAGATTCCCCATAACGGAAATGATTGCCTTTGCTAATTTATTTCTTTCCTCTTTGGTCTCGCGAGATTTGGCATAATTGATCATCTTTTGCAAATGACGCCCATATTCTGGTATAATTAAATGCTCGCGTTCTGTGTTGTATTCTAAATTGTCTATCAAAATGTAAAATGTGTAGTAATTATAAAACCTGCAGTTTCACGGTTTTGTCGCAAAGTACAAAAAAATAGCTAGCTAATAAGAAATATTAAAGTGAAATTACGCCTTCGACTTTTTCCGCAACCTCTTTATATTTTAATATGACAGCGTCAGGATTTTTCATTCTAACGTTAACAGAGACACTTGTGTATTTACCATTCTTAGATGGCCTTGTTTGTATTACCGCACCCAAATGGTTGAACAACGATTTTATGTCTTCAATCTTTGAGATTTCAGAAACTACTATAAACTTATACAAATATTCGGTGGGCCAAAGTGCTGTATCCTGTAATTGCGCCTTTAGCTTGATGTAAAACTCTTCAGATTTTTTATTCTTATCCATTATCAACTTTTATAAATGCAAAGATACATCTTACTTTACATTTTTCGTTTTAATATATTATCACGATTTTTACTGCAAAAATACTGCCAATTTGAATCCAAAAAAAGTTGTCATAGCTGGTGGTCCTGGAACAGGAAAAACCTCTATTGTCAATCATTTAAGAGAACGCGGTTTTACTTGTTATGATGAAATATCGAGACAGGTGACTTTACAGGCTAGGAAGGATGGCATAGAGCAACTGTTTCTTACAGAACCCTTACTTTTTAGCGAAAAGTTATTGGACGGAAGAATTCAACAGTTCAATAATGCTTCGCACGAAAGCGAATCTATTGTCTTTTTAGATAGAGGTATCCCAGATGTATTGGCCTATATGGATTATATTGGAGACCATTACCCTAAACATTTTATTGATGCCTCTAGGGCTTACCTTTATGACTATGTGTTTATATTAGCTCCATGGCAAGAAATTTTCATAAGCGATAATGAACGCTACGAAAATTTTGAACAAGCCATAGAGATCCATCATCATTTATTAAGCACCTATAAACGTTTCGGGTATCAACTAATTGATGTGCCCTTTGCATCAGTAGAACATCGATCGGATTTTATTTTAGAGGAATTAAATATACAGTAATGCATCCCATAGAAGTCTTAGAACGCTATTGGAACTATACTTCCTTCAGACCTTTACAAGAAGACATTATTACTTCTGTATTAGATGGTGAGGATACTTTTGCACTGTTGCCCACAGGAGGAGGTAAATCAATATGTTTTCAAATTCCTGCGATAATTAAAGATGGTCTTTGTATTGTGGTCTCTCCGCTCATTGCCTTAATGAAAGATCAAGTAAATACACTAAAACAAAAAGGGATAAAAGCTATTGCCCTAACCTCGGGAATGTCTTATACTGATTTAGACACACAATTAGATAATTGCATCTATGGCAATTATAAGTTTTTGTATGTCTCACCAGAGCGACTGCAACAACCTATAGTGCAAGAGCGTATACAACAGATGAAAGTAAACCTTATTGCTGTTGATGAAGCACATTGTATTAGCCAATGGGGAAATGATTTTAGACCCGCCTATAAAAACATTTCAATACTGAGAAATATACACCCTCATATTAATTGCATTGCACTTACGGCAACAGCCAAACACGACATTGTTGAAAATATAATTGAAAACCTTGACTTTGTTGCTCCAAAAATTTTTAAAGCCTCATTTGTCAGACCAAATATCGCTTACCAGGTAATCCATACAGACGATAAATTATTCCAGTTAGAGCATATTCTAAAAACACATCCAGGAGCTTCCATTATATATGTTAGGAATTGAAGAGCAACA
>NZ_JANQOM010000040.1 GCF_028289625.1 Winogradskyella sp.
AGCTGGCTTCTACCGAATACTGGTTACCGACCTTTTAAGGTGGCTATAGCGTCGGGGCTCACCTCTTACCATTCCGAACAGAGAAGTTAAGCCCGTCAGCGCCGATGGTACTGCGTCCGTGGAAGAGTAGGTCGCCGCCTTTTTTTGAATCCTGGTTCTAGTTTATAGGACCAGGATTTTTTTGTTTAAACTTATTTAGAAACAAGACCTTTACCTTAATCGTCTAAGCTAGTTTTTCTTCAAGATTGGTACTTGTATTTTTATTGTTTTCTTCATATTAGATAGATAATTCTGAAGATTTATTTTGGTATCTTACCCAATAATTTTTTACCAGAATGCCGAAATCCCTACTATGAATAAAGCCATATATATTGCTTCAAATGGATCTGATAGTGGTAAGTCAATTCTTACTGTTGGATTAATGAATGCCCTATTAAGACACAAGCCTAAAGTTGGTTATTTCCGCCCAATTATTGAATCAACAGAAAATGGATTAAAAGATAACCACATCAATACCGTTTTATCATATTTTTCTATAGATATGGACTATAGGGATGCTTATGGGTATTCTAATAAGGAACTCGTTAAACAATGGAGCAACGGTAATAGAGAAATAATCCTAGAAACAATCATTACAAAATATAAGAAACTTGAGGAATCGTTTGATTTTGTAATCGTTGAAGGCAGTGATTTTTCCCACTTTAGTTCTATTATAGAATTAGACTTAAATATCCTTATTGCAAAGAACTTGGGAATCCCTGTTATAATTATTTCTGGGGTTTTAGACAAACCTGTAGAATCATTCTTGGACAGTTTGCAATTAACATATGATTCTTTTATACAAAAAGATGTTAATGTTATTTCTGTTATAGCTAATAAAGTGCGTAAAGAAGAAATGCGACTCATAGAGCAAAGTCTAAAATCTAGTCTCCCGAATGCAGTGATTGTTAATTCTATTCCAATTAACGAAAAACTTAAGAATCCAACGATGAAGGAGTTGTCAGACTTTATAGAGGCCGAAGTCCTTTTTGGGAATGATTTACTAGATAGACCAACTGGTGAAATTGCAATTGGCGCAATGCATTTGCAACATTTCTTGGAGCATCTTACGGAAGATGCCGTTATTGTTACTCCTGCAGATCGTGAGGATATCTTAATGGGAAGTCTTCAAGCTCATATTTCTGCTAATTACCCTAGTTTGGCTGGGGTAGTGCTTAGTGGTGAAATGGAGTTATCCGATTCTGTTATAAGGTTAATTGAAGGATTGGAAAAAATAATACCTATTGTAGCGGTCCAAGAACCTACGTTTAATATAGCGTTTCAATTAGCCAATGTACGTTCTCATATTTACGCTACAAATACCAATAAAATTAGAATGTCAATAGATATGTTTGAGAAATATGTTGATGTCGAGAAACTTATGACTCATTTAGAATCCTATGAAGTAAATAAAGCCATGACTCCTCGAATGTTTCAATATTATCTGATGAAACGGGCAATGCAAGAACGCAAACATATTGTACTCCCTGAGGGAAATGACGACCGTATACTTATTGCGGCTTCAAAGATTCAAGAGTTGGATATTCTCGATTTAACTATTTTGGGTCATCCTGATAAGGTGACAGCTTCAATAGAGCGCCTAAACATTTCTTTTAATTTTGAGAAGACACAGATTATAAATCCTGAAGAGTCAAAATATTTTCAGGATTTTACAAAAACGTTATATGAGCTCAGAAAACACAAAGGCTTAAGTCCTGCCATGGCAGAAGATTTAATGATTGATGTATCCTATTTTGGTACTATGATGGTCTATAAAGGGCTTGCAGATGGTATGGTTTCGGGCGCAGCTCATACAACCGCACACACCATTAAGCCCGCTCTTCAGTTTATTAAGACTAGACCAGGATTCTCAGTGGTTTCCTCTGTATTTTTTATGTGCTTAGAGGACCGTGTTTCTGTTTTTGGTGATTGTGCTATTAATCCCAACCCAACTGCTGAAGAACTCTCAGATATAGCTATAGCTTCAGCAGATTCTAGTATCGCTTTTGGTATCGATGCAAAAATAGCAATGTTGTCATACTCATCTGGTGTCTCAGGCAAGGGAGCTGATGTGGAAATTGTTAAAAAGGCCACAGCAATTGTTAAATCCAAACGACCTGACCTCAAAGTAGAAGGTCCAATTCAATATGATGCAGCCGTAGACCCTGAAGTTGGAAGAAAAAAATTACCCAATTCTGAAGTAGCTGGTCAGGCTAGTGTTTTAATTTTCCCCGACTTGAACACTGGAAATAATACTTATAAGGCTGTTCAAAGAGAAACAGGGGCTCTTGCTATTGGTCCAATGCTTCAAGGGCTCAACAAACCAATTAATGATTTGAGTAGAGGATGTACAGTTGAAGATATATTTAATACTGTAATTATAACCGCTATTCAAGCCCAAGACCAAAATTGATAATGAAATTATTAGTTCTTAATTCAGGCAGTTCTTCACTTAAGTACCAACTATTTTCAATGCCAGATGAAATAGTTTTATGCTCTGGTATTGTTGAGAGAATTGGATTAAGCGATTCGAAATACAAACATAAATCTCATAAGTATAGTTCAGAAGCAACGGTAGAAATTGCTAATCATAACCAAGGCTTGAATTATGTGGTAAATCTGTTATTAGATGAAGAGTTTGGTGTTGTTTCTTCAATTGATGAAATTGAAGCTGTTGGTCACCGTGTTGTACATGGTGGTAGTGCTTTTAAAGATACAATTGAAGTTACAGAAGAAGTAAAATCCACTATAGAATCTTTAATTCATCTGGCACCGCTTCATAATCCAGCAAATCTTGAGGGTATAAAGGTGTCAGAATCTGTTTTCACAAAAGCACTTCAAGTCGCAGTATTCGATACGGCTTTTCATCAAACAATTCCCCCTAAAGCCTATAAATATGCTATACCAAATGATTTATTAGATGACCATGATGTCCGACTATACGGTTTTCATGGTAGTAGCCATAAATACGTGTCAAAACGGGCTATTGATTATTTGGGTAGAAATCATTCAAAGATCATAACGATTCATTTGGGTAACGGATGTAGTATGACGGCTGTTGAAAATGGTCAAAGCATTGATCATAGTTTGGGGTTCTCTCCAGTTAATGGTTTAATAATGGGTACGCGTTCAGGAGATATTGACCACTCTTTGATTTTTTATTTAATTAATAATCTGAATTATGACCTAAATGAGGTGAACACATTACTACAATCAAAAAGTGGTTTATTGGGTTTAACAGGAATGAGTGATATGCGTGATATCGAAGCTGGGGCAAACAAAGGAAATTCTTTGTGCCAATTAGCTTTAGAAATGACCGCCTACAGAATTAAAAAATATATTGGTGCTTACATCGCAGCAATGAATGGTTTAGATTGCATTGTTTTTACCGCTGGCATAGGAGAGAATTCAGTATTAATGCGGCAAATGGTTTGTAGTGATTTAGAGACCTTTGGTATTGAGTTGGATGTTTCTAAAAATGAACAAAACTCACATGAAATAAAGGAGATTAACAAAGAAAGTTCTAAAATAAAAATTTTGGTCATACCAACGAATGAGGAATTGGAGATAGCAAGACAGACCTATCGATTATTCTCAGAAAGGCTATAAAAAACCGAGTAATCTACTCGGTTTTTTATATTCTTATGTATGAATTAATACTATCCTTTTATGACACCTCTAGAGATTACAATTTTCTGTATCTCCGAAGTACCTTCATAAATCTGGGTAATTTTTGCATCGCGCATTAAACGCTCTACATGGTATTCTTTTACAAAACCATTTCCACCATGTATCTGCACGGCTTCAACAGTCTGTTCCATTGCTACTTTACTGGCATAAAGTTTAGCCATAGCACTAGACATATCGTAATTATGACCTTGGTCTTTATCCCAGGCGGCTTTCATTACTAACATACGAGCAGCTTCAATTTCAGTATACATATCAGCAAGCTTAAACGCAATGGCCTGATGGTTTGCAATTTCGGTACCAAAGGCCTTTCGTTCTTTTGAATATTTTAAAGCCAATTCATAAGCACCTGAAGCAATACCTAAAGCTTGTGCAGCAATGCCTATTCTACCACCTGAAAGTGTTTTCATGGCAAATTTGAATCCAAAGCCATCTTCACCAATTCTATTTTCTTTAGGAACTTTTACGTCATTAAACTGAAGTGTATGTGTGTCACTACCACGAATGCCTAGTTTATCTTCTTTTGGACCAATATCAAATCCTGGCATCCCTTTCTCGATAATAAAAGCATTAATACCACGATGCCCTTTTTCCCTGTCTGTTTGCGCTATAACCAAATACACATCAGAGCGCCCACCATTAGTAATCCAGTTTTTAGTGCCATTAAGAATATAATGGTCTCCCATGTCAATCGCAGTTGTTTTTTGCGAGGTAGCATCACTACCTGCTTCTGGCTCACTGAGACAAAAAGCACCTATTTGCTCGCCTGTGGCAAGTTTAGTTAGATATTTCTCTTTTTGAGCTTCCGTACCAAAAGCTTCAAGCCCATAACAAACCAAAGAATTATTTACGGATACCATAACAGAAGCAGAAGCATCAATTTTGGACAATTCTTCCATAATCAGCACATAAGAAATAGCATCCATGCCACTACCTCCATATTTAGGGTCTACCATAATACCCATAAACCCTAGCTCACCCATTTTGCGAACTAATTCATCGGGAAACGTTTGTGCATTATCACGTTCTATAACACCTGGAAGAAGTTCGGTCTGTGCAAAATCTCTCGCCGCATCTCTAATCATTAAATGTTCTTCAGTTAAGCTAAAATCCATAAAGTAAGTTAATTATTGATTTGTTAAAAAATTCATGCAAAGATAACTTTTTCTTGCTGTATTTTCAACAAGGAATGTTATTTTTACTAATATGACAAAGTCTAAGTACAATGTGATAGCAGTAATGTCTGGGACATCTTTAGATGGTGTAGATATTATTCATGCAACTTACACATTCAATAACCATTGGTCATTCAAAATTCACCAGTCCGAAACTGTAAAATACTCAAAGCAATGGACGTCAATTTTGGGTCAATTGGTCCATAAGTCATCCGAAGAGTTATATAAAATAGATGTTAATTATTCAAAATATTTGGCCTCGGTAATTTCAGACTTTGTCAATAGACATGCCTTAGATCAAATTGATTTTGTGTCATCTCATGGCCATACCGCTTTGCATCAACCCGAAAACCAATTGACCTATCAAATTGGAAATCAACAGATTTTAGCTGAGGCTCTCAATAGAAAAGTGATTTGCGACTTCAGAATTCAGGATGTGGAACTTGGAGGACAAGGTGCACCTCTCGTGCCTGTAGGTGACCGATTGTTATTTGGCGAATACGATTTCTGTTTAAACCTAGGAGGATTTGCAAATATCTCCTTTGAAAATCAAGATGAGCGCATTGCCTATGATATATGCCCTGTAAATATTGTTTTGAACAACTATGTGAAGCAATTGAATTTGGAATTTGATGATAAAGGAGAATTGGCATCGCAAGGCACTATCAATGAAAGATTACTGAATCAACTCAATCAGCTTGAGTTTTATAATCAACTTCCGCCAAAATCCTTAGGTTTAGAATGGGTGAAGTCTGAAATCCTTCCAATCATTACGTCTTATCAAATTGAAATTAAAGATATACTTCGGACTTTTGTAGAACACATAGCAATTCAAATTTCAAAGGTTTTAAATATTGAAAATACCAGCGTCTTAGTTACAGGTGGTGGTGCATACAATGATTTTTTGATGGATAGGATTAAAATGCTATCAAAATCTGAAGTTAGTATTCCCAGTAAGGAAATCATCGAATTTAAAGAGGCATTGGTGTTTGGTTTATTGGGAGTTCTTAAAGATAGAGATGCGATTAATTGTCTTAAAAGTGTTACTGGAGCAAGCCAAGATCATTCTTCAGGAAAAATTTTATTTCCTAAAGCTTAAAATTAATATTTAATTATCTTTTAGGTATTAGAGTTTTTTATATTTGTTACAGCTAACTAATTAACATAAATTGATAAAGGAATTACTACACAAGTTCGAGAACAAATCTCCCGAAATAGTTTTTCAATGGAATGACTCTGAAACCGATGCCGAAGGTTGGGTCGTTATAAATTCGCTAAGAGGTGGTGCATCAGGTGGCGGCACGAGAATGCGAAAAGGATTAGATAGAAATGAGGTATTGTCACTAGCCAAAACTATGGAAGTGAAGTTCACCGTTTCTGGCCCGTCAATTGGTGGTGCCAAGTCTGGCATCAATTTTGACCCTCACGACCCAAGAAAAAAAGCAGTTTTAGAGCGTTGGTATGCTGCGGTTTCACCATTATTGAAAAGCTATTATGGAACAGGTGGCGATCTAAATGTGGATGAAATTCATGAAGTGATTCCAATCACTGAAGATAGTGGAGTATGGCACCCACAAGAGGGTGTTTTTGAAGGGCATTTCAAACCAACTCAAGCCGATAAAATCAATCGCATTGGCCAGCTAAGACAGGGTGTTAAAAAGGTTATAGAGAACCCAAAGTACTCACCAAATGTTTCTAGAAAATATACTGTAGCGGATATGATTACAGGATACGGTGTGGCTATTGCGGCAAAACATTTTTACACCATTTATGGAAGCACGATTAAAGGAAAACGTGTTGTGGTTCAAGGGTTTGGCAATGTAGGTGCTTCAGCGGCATTTTATTTTGCACAGATGGGTGCGAAAGTTGTTGGACTATTAGACAAAGAAGGCGGTTTAATAAAAACTGAAGGGTTTTCATTCAAGGAGATTACAGAACTTTATCTCAACAAAAGTGGAAATACTATGGTTGCAGACAATCTTATACCTTTTGAAGCGATAAACGAACAAATATGGTCTTTAGAAACAGAAGTTTTTGCACCATGTGCGGCATCGCGATTAGTTACGAAAGAACAGATTGACCAGATGATTGCTACTGGACTCGAACTCATTACTTGTGGAGCAAATGTACCATTTGCGGATAAGGAAATTTTCTTCGGGCCGATTATGGAACACACTGACCAAAAGGTAAGCTTAATACCAGATTTTATTTCAAATTGTGGAATGGCAAGAATTTTTGCCTACTTTATGGAACGCAAGGTGCAAATGACCGATGAAGCCATATTTAATGATACATCAAGAGTGATAAAAAAAGCGATAAAAGAAGTTAAAAAGAATAATCCACATAATATTGGCATTAGTGAAACCGCTTTTGAAATTGCACTAAGACAATTAATATAAACATCCTTATACTATGGAAACCGTTATAATTCTCGTGTTTGTTTTTGGTTATTTAGCCATTACGTTAGAGCATAATATTAAAATTGATAAGTTGATACCTGCTTTAGTAATGATGGCCATAAGTTGGGCATTGATTTCTCTGGGCATTGATGACTTTTCGCAATGGTTCGATTCAGCCAAGCATAGTTTGATGGATAATTTTGGATTGTTAGACCATGAGGAAAAAATGCATTTGATGGAAGAAACCTTACTCCATCATTTAGGTAAAACAGCAGAAATATTGGTTTTTCTCTTAGGAGCAATGACCATAGTAGAAATTATAGATTATTTTGATGGGTTTTCGACAATAAAATCTGTTGTTAATTTCAATAGCCGAAAGAAATTGTTGTGGATGTTTTCTTCATTAGCATTCATCTTATCAGCCATTATAGACAACCTAACCGCAACGATAGTTTTAATATCCATACTTCAAAAGATAGTTAAGGATAGAGATGTTAGAATCTGGTATGCTGGTTTAATAATAATAGCAGCAAATGCAGGTGGTGCATGGTCGCCGATAGGTGATGTTACAACAACCATGCTTTGGATAGGAGATAAAGTGTCTACAGGTAAATTATTTATTTATCTTTTCATTCCATCCTTATTATGTATGGTGGTACCAACATTTATTGCTTCACTTTTAAAACCTTTTAAGGGGGAATTAGAATTACAAGCTGATGATAACAAACCAAAGAGTAAGTTCGGTTCAACCATGTTATTTTTAGGGCTTGGTGCTATAGTATTTGTACCGATTTTTAAAGTGATTACACATTTGCCACCGTATGTTGGTATGATGTTGTCACTTGGTGTTGTGGCGGTTTTTGCAGAAATTTATAGTAATTCTAAGTTCGCTATATCTGCAGCAGTTTCAGAAGAACACCATGAGCATGCAAGCCATAGTCCAGTACATCATTCCTTATCTAAAATAGAATTACCTAGTATCCTATTTTTCTTGGGGATTTTAATGGCTGTTGCAGCATTAGAGTCTTTAGGCATTCTTTTTGGTTTTGCCAATACCTTACAAGATACAATGCCAATGTTGGGTACTGAATTACATGGAGAAGGTGTTTCTGATTTAGTGGTGCTTTTACTAGGCGTAGGTTCTGCAGTTATAGATAATGTGCCATTAGTAGCGGCAAGTTTAGGCATGTTCTCTGAGCCACTTGATAACGAATTATGGCATTTTATTGCCTACTCTGCAGGTACAGGTGGAAGTATGTTAATCATTGGTTCTGCTGCAGGAGTCGTTGCCATGGGAATGGAAAAAATAGACTTTTTCTGGTACTTAAGGAAAATAGCTTGGTTAGCACTTGTAGGATTTATAGCAGGTGCTGCAGCCTTTATGATAACAAGAGCTATTTTCTAACATACTTAAGTAAAAAACTTAACGTTATAACTTACAGAAACTTTTTAACTTAAAACTTATTATATGATATTACTAAGTAATATTCAAGACGAGGTAGAGGCGCTTACCGAAGGTGAGCAAGTTGAAAAAACCCTATCGATTATTGAGTTAATTACAAGCGGTGGTAGCTCAGGAATGGTGATTATTCTTATTTTGTTCTTACTGCTTATAATGGCGACCTATATTTATTTTGAACGAATTTTTGCGATTAAAGCAGCATCAAAAGTAGATTCAAATTTTATGAATCAAATTAAAGATCATGTGAGCCATGGTAAAATTGATTCTGCCCAGATGCTCTGCGCACAGCAGAATTCACCAGTTTCGCGATTAATAGCTAAAGGCATCACAAGAATTGGGAAACCTCTCGAAGACATTAATACAGCTATTGAAAATGCTGGGCGTTTAGAGATTTATAGTTTGGAAAAAAACGTCAGTATTTTGGCAACTATATCTGGTGTAGCACCAATGATAGGGTTTTTAGGAACCGTTGTGGGTATGATCCTGTCAATTTTTGAATTGGCAAATGCAGGTGGTACCATACAAATGGATGTACTGGCAAGTGGTTTATATACAGCGATGACAACAACCGTTGGTGGACTTATTGTTGGTATTATTGCTTACGTGGCCTATAATCACGTTGTTGTAAGAACAAATAAGGTCGTATATCAGATGGAGGCCAACTCTGTAGAATTTTTAGATCACCTAAACGAGCCTATCTAAAATGAACATTAGAGGACGAAATAAAGTCACACCAGAATTCAATATGGCATCCATGACCGATATTGTGTTCTTACTGTTGATCTTTTTTATGATTGCATCGACGTTGGTCACTACCAATGCCATAGATATCATATTGCCAAAAGCAAGTGGGAAGACCCAAAATAAGAAATCGACTGCAGTAAGTATCAAAAAGGATTTAACCTATTATATCGATCAGAAACGTGTAGGGGAGAGTGTTTTGGAAAGTCAATTAGTATCGATTTTATCAGAGCAAGAGCAACCAACGATTGTATTAAGAGCCGAAAAATCCGTACCTGTTGAGAATGTAGTAAAGGTTATGGATATTGCCAATAGGAATAAGTTTAAAGTCATATTAGCAGTAAAGCCCAACTAAACGGCATTGTTTTTGAAACGATACAAGTAAAGTGTATGTAAGATGAAATATTTTGAGACCAAACACCAACGTAATTCAGCAAGAATCACGGCATTAATTGCTTTGATTTTGTTCTTGCTGTTGTTTTATTTTGGTCCTCCGTATTTAGATCCACCTACTGAGTATGGTGTTGCCGTCAATTTTGGAACTACCGATTTTGGAAGTGGTAATAGACCTTTAGCCCAACCTAGAAAAGCCGTTGAAGAAAAAGTTGTGGAAGAATCCCAGCCTGAAACTTCTGAGGCCCAACCCACTGAGACTTCTACCAAGGCGGAGGAAGTTATGACCGAAGAGAATGCCGAAGCTATTGCTATAAAGAAACAAAAAGAAGCAGAAGCCAAAGCAAAGGCTGAAGCAGAGCGTATTGAACGTGAAAAGCGTGAAGCTGAAGAGCGAAAAAGAAAAGAAGAAGACGCAAAAATAAAAAAGCTGGATAATCTTATTGGAGGTGTAAAAAACTCCAATGGTAATGATAATGGTGGAGAAGGTCCAGATAATCGAGGTGGTAATAAAGGACAGTTAGATGGTGACCCTTATGCGCCTAGTTATTTTGGTGGTTCAGGACCAGGGAAAGGTGGAGTAGGCTATGGATTAGGAGGAAGAGGGCGACCATCAAAACGAATTTACAAGCAAGATTGCAATGAGTATGGTTTAGTTGTTGTTAGAATAGAAGTCAATCGACAAGGCAAAGTCATAAAAGCAGAACCTGGGATTAGAGGCACAACAAACACACATCCTTGTTTATTAGAGCCAGCTAAGAAAATTGCCTTATCTCACAAATGGCCAGCCGATGCAGATGCACCAGCAAAACAAATAGGTTTTGTGAGTATTAACTTTGATGTAGGTCAATAATCTATGAATTACCAAGATACAATCAATTGGATGTTTCAACAGCTTCCAATGTATCAGAATAAAGGTAAAGCAGCATACAAGGAAGATTTATCGAACACGATAAAGCTTGCAAAGCATCTTAAACATCCTGAAAGACAATTTAAATCCATTCACGTCGCAGGTACCAATGGCAAGGGCTCAACAAGTCACATGCTGGCTTCGGTCCTTCAAGAAGCAGGTTATAAAGTAGGCTTATATACCTCTCCACATTTAAAAGATTTTAGAGAACGTATTCGTATCAATAGTAAAGTTATTAGCAAACAATTTGTCATTGGTTTTATCGAGAGGAATAAGTCATTTTTTGAAGCCAACAACCTATCCTTTTTTGAAATGACTGTGGGTATGGCCTTCGATTATTTTGCCAAAAAAGATGTTGATTTAGCAGTGATTGAGGTCGGTATGGGTGGCCGTTTGGATTCTACAAACATAATCACTCCAGAATTGTCCATTATCACCAATATTGGGTTTGATCATATGCAGTTTTTAGGCAATACCCTTGAAAAAATAGCAGGAGAAAAAGCGGGAATTATCAAAAAAGGCATTCCAATAGTTATTGGCCAAACACAACCCGAAACCAAAGCTGTTTTTAACGATAAAGCCCATGCGAATGGTTCGGACATTTGTTTTGCAGATCAATTAATTGATGAGGAGCTAGAAAGTGATTTAAAAGGAAGCTACCAACACCATAACATTAAAACCGTGATGCAATCCGTGAAGCTTTTAAAGCAGATGGGTTTTAAAATTTCTAACGACCAGTTAAAAAAGGGATTGCTCAACGTCACAAAGCATACAGGTTTGCAAGGCCGTTGGCAAGTGTTGCAACTAAATCCTAAAGTGATTTGCGATACGGCACATAATAAGGAAGGACTGACTTATGTTATGGAGCAAGTGCAAACGGAGACTTTTAAGCAATTACATATCGTTTTTGGTGTGGTTAGTGACAAGGACCTAAATACCATAATTCCTTTATTGCCTAAAGATGCCGTTTACTACTTCTGTAAGCCTAACATACAACGTGGTTTAGATGCAGAACAATTAGCTCTGATTTTTAAGAAAGAGGGGCGAATTGGTAAAGCTTTTGAAAGTGTTGAAATAGCTTATAAAACGGCACTAAATAAGGCCAATAAAGATGATTTAATTTACGTTGGTGGAAGTACTTTTGTAGTCGCTGAAATAATTTGATTTTTTTGTAAAAAACCTTTTGAGATTTTAAAAACTAGTCTATATTTGCATCCCGATTGTTAACGGGACAATCATTAGGGCGCGTAGCTCAGTTGGTTCAGAGCACTTGGTTTACACCCAAGGGGTCAGGGGTTCGAATCCCTTCGCGCCCACGAATAAATCAAAAGCAAGCAAAATCATAAAGCTTGCTTTTTTGATTTTGTGAGGTTTTGATTTTCAAAGCTGAAAGCTTTGGGATATGTAATCCCTTTTTTATGTATATTGTAAAGCAAAGGGTCATTAACTCAGTTGGTTTAGAGTGTTACCTTGACAGGGTAGAAGTCACTGGTTCGAATCCAGTATGACCCACATCAAGCAGAAAATCCAAACGATAGTTTGGGTTTTTTTATTCATGAAAATTAATAGGATTGATTTTATGGAAGTTTCGTGAATAAAAAAACAATAATCGCTTCGCGATTAGGATTTTCTATTTGCAGTAGTGGATTTTATCTGGAACAAGGTTATTAATCCAGTATGACCCACCTTCGCTCGCCGAAGCTTTGTCAGAAGCGAAGGCGAGCTTTTTATTTTACTTCTATATTCTTCGATTAGAATGATGGAAGGCGAGCTTCGGCGGGTCAAGCCCACAGTATGCTAAATCAAATCCAAAATCCGTTCTAAGGCCATACCTCTTGAGCCTTTAATCAACACCGTTGTATTTTCAAGATTTAAGCTTCCGAGCATCGGTTTTAAATCTTCAAAGTTTGCAAATTTTTGAGCGGAGTGGTGGTGTGTTTCGGTTTTACAAAAGTTTTCACCAATTAAGTAAATGTGTTCTTCAAAATTAGCTTCAGCAAAATCAACAATGGCTTGGTGTTCTTGCTCTGCTTCATCACCTAATTCAAACATATCGCCTAAAAAAAGATATTTGGTGTCGGCTTGTAATTGCTTTAAGTTTTTAAGTGCGGCCAACATACTTGTTGGATTGGCATTATAGGCATCTAAAATAATTTGGGTCGTGTCTTTTTTTATGATTTCAGAACGGTTGTTCTTGGGTTGATAGTTTTCAATGCCTTTCTTAATTTGCACAGCAGATACTTTAAAATGGTGTCCCATAGCCACAGCTATGGCCATATTACCATAATTGTAATCACCAATAAGCTGACTGTCGATTTCTTTACCGTCATATTTTAAAGACACAAATGGATTGGCTTTTGTAAATTCTACAACACAATCGTTGTCAGCATCTTTGCCAAATGTTACTGTATTTGGATAATTGCCAATCTGTTTCATCTGCTTAGAGTCATCCGTATTTATAAAAACAGTTTTGCTGTCGTTCCTTAGATAATCGTATAATTCAGACTTTCCTTTGATAACGCCTTCAACACCACCAAAACCTTCTAAATGGGCTTTGCCAAAATTGGTAATGACGCCATAGTCTGGCAGTGCTATATTCGATAAAAACTCTATTTCCTTTTGATGATTTGCTCCCATTTCTATAATACCAAAGTCTTGGTCTTCTGTAAATGATAACAATGTGAGCGGGACACCAATATGATTGTTGAGGTTGCCTATCGTGGCCCTAACATTATAGGTGGTTACTAAAACAGCATAAATCAATTCTTTTGTGGTGGTTTTTCCATTACTTCCGGTTAGGGAAATAATAGGAACCTTAATGGCATTTCTATGGTATGTAGCTAATTGCTGTAGGGTAGTTAATACATCATTAACTAAGAAGCAATTGGCATTTATAACAGCCTTGTCATCATCAATCACACAATATTTAGCACCATTTTCAAACGCTTGACTTACAAATTGGTTACCATCAAAGTTGTCGCCCTTAAGCGCAAAATACATGGCATCCTTGTTAATTTTCCGTGTATCCGTGGAAACGGAAGAACTAGCTTTAAACTTTTGATATAATGTCTCTATGTCCATGGGCTTAAAAATAAAAAAGTCCTGATAAAAACTTATCAGGACTTTTAAAATATTAATACAATTTCGGTGGCTTAGACTGTTGAAGTCTAATTGCGTCTCTTTTGTGATTTCACGGATTTTGAACCTACTCTAGATACTGCACATCTAAATCCGATATAATCCGTTGCCATATCTTGAGGGAAATAACGACGTTGCGCAGGGTCAATCCAGTAAGCTCTGTCTCTCCAAGATCCTCCTTTAAAGACTCTTACTTCATCATTGATAAGGGAGGTTCTATTGTTGGATTTATCATATCCCCTAATCATATTCCCATCTGTAGAATCCATTTCAACTCTGTGCTTAGGTGAGTTGTACATTTTTCTAGTGACATCAACTCTATCTTCACCTTCGTCAAAATTTTCTCTGTAATAACGTGATGAACGCTTGTCACCATCTCTAAAGTTTCTGTTGTCACTCTTATCAAATTGTGTTCTTAGATAAGTGTCTTGGTCATCAACAGGTATTTTTGCGATTTCACCTGGAAGGTTTCTAGCGATGATTTTACCATTGCTTAAGGTATCATATACAATTTCATCGACAGTAACAACTTTTACGGTACCATCTTCATTTAAGGCATTTTTAGTATACACATTACCTCTATAATAGTTGAAGTCATTAAACTCGTCATCAACAATAGGACGATAAACGTCAGCAACCCATTCTGCTACATTACCTGCCATGTCATATAATCCATAATCATTAGGTTGATAAGATTTTACTTCAGCAGTAATGTCCGCACCATCATCAGACCAACCGGCAATTCCGCCATAGTCACCTTTACCTTGCTTAAAGTTGGCTAACTGATCTCCACGGTTAACACGCTTACCAGATCTTGTGTATTGGCCATCCCATGGGTATTTTTTACGTCCTCTATAAACATTATAGCTTCTTATTTCGCTCATCCCTAAGGCAGCATATTCCCATTCAGCTTCAGTTGGGAGCCTATACTTTACCGGAATTAAGCCAGATTCTCTATTAGCATACACATTAATTGGATTACCTTCTGCATCGGTTTGCTGTCTTCTTCTACCACCTTCTAATACTTCAGAATTTCCGCCGTAGGTTTGTGTCGGAGCATTAATATATGTATCGACATCAAAAGTACTTTCTGCATTTAAATCGGTAAGGTGAGCATCTCGTTTAATATAACCTGCTTCTTGTAAGGACATCTCAGCCACACGGTTAGATCTCCAGTTAGCATATTCAACAGCTTGGATCCAACTTACACCAACAACAGGGTAATTGGCATAACCTGGATGACGCAAGTAATTTTCTGTCATCATCTCATTATATCCTAAACGATTTCTCCAAACTAATGTATCTGGAAGTGCTCCTTTATAAATTAGAGCATAATTAGGATCATCTGGTGGATAAACACTCTTTAAATAGTGTAAATAATATAAATAATTAATATTAGTCACCTCACTCTCATCCATGTAAAATGATTGAATGTGTTGTTGGTTTGGAGTATTATTCCAGTCATGCATTGGGTCGTCCTGTACTTTACCCATTGTAAAAGTTCCGCCTTCTATAAATGCAGTACCAGGAGGTGTTTCTTGCTCTTTAAAATTAGTGTTGTACTGGAAACCACCATTTTTGTCGTTGATTTTCCAGCCTGTAGCACTATCTACATTACCAGAATTAGATGAACGCTTACAGCTAACTATGCTAGCACAAAGCGTAAATGCTATTAAAAATTTGAGGTTTGAGACATTTTTCATATCCATATGTTTAAGTAAGCTCATTAAATTTAGTTTCGCAATATAAGAATTAAAGGTAAACTGACAACTTTTTTTTGCTTGAAAATTCAAAAAAATATGCATTTCATCCTTTTTTTTATACACAATAACGGATTTTTGGCAATTTATCGAGGTATTTTGCTCTTTAATAACGGGTGCCAAAATAAATTATTGTTGTATTTTTGAAATAAAAAATAGAGCCTTATAATAACATAAAAATTTAGGCGTTATTTTACTGTGAATTTAGAGCTTTAATGTCGGGTTAGCGATATCCTAATAGTTTTGAATTTACTGCATACCAAAAACCACTAGAATCTTAAATGAAAAATTGCTACATTTTTATTTCAATGTTATTGACCTTATTCTGTTTTGGGCAACAAAAACAGTTTAATATTGAATGGAATGGGGAAACGGTACTGGAAACTGCTTTTGAAAAAATTACGGTTCCAAGCTTTGATGCTAAACATTTTAATTTTGATGATGAAAAAGGCTTGACGTTTTTCGCTCAATGGGAAAGTAATGGCGGATTTGTTGATGAGAATACAGTAACCGTATCAAATATCTCTTATGAGACCATTAGCCAATCCGAGCTTAAGAATTTAAATCCACAACTTATCCCTGATGAAATTAAGTACCGACTTGTAAATACGAAAGCCAGAAACAAAAGCGCCTATTATTTTGAAATAAGTCCCATTATTAGGGATAGAGGTATTTATAAAAAAGTTAAGTCCTTTACTGTAAATTATTCCACAGGGTCCAGTAGGTCATTTACACCTAAGACTTCAGAAATCACGAATTCAGTGTTAAGCACAGGTGATTGGTATAAATTTTATATTGAGGAAACAGGTGTTTTTCGATTAACCAGAGGATTTCTAAACAGCTTGGGGATTAACACCAACTCCGTTGACCCTAGAACCATAAAAATATATGGTAACGGCGGAAGGATGCTGCCATTATTAAATTCTGAGAATTATCCATTTGATGTTGTTGAAAATGCCATAAAATTTGTAGGTGAAGAAGATGGTAGTTTTGATAATGGCGATTATATTTTGTTTTATGGTGAAGGGCCAACTACATATAGTCAAGAGAGTCAAACCAATTTAAATTTATATACCGATAAGACCTATTATTATGTAAATGTCAGTTCAGGTAATGGTAAAAGAATTCAAGCCATGCCAAATATCGATGCACCTACCGATATTATAATTGACACTTTTCAAGACTATCAATTTTATGAAGTTGATGAACATAACTTGGCAAAATTAGGAAGGCGATGGTTTGGTGATGAATTTGATATTGAGAATCAGCGTGTGTATAATTTCCAGTTTCCAAATTTGGTGACTAGCCAACCGGTTCGTTTTGATATTGCTGTTGGCTCAGTTTCCGAGACATCTGGTACTACTATGGGCATTACTATCAACGGTAATTTTGTGTCTAGTTTAAATTTAGGTGTTATCAATCCTGGTTCAGTATTAGGAACATCGGCTTCGTATGGTGAAAACCTAACTATTTCTTCTGATTTAATAACAGTTACTTTAGACTATAGCAATAATGGAAACCCTTCAGCTAACGCGTATTTAGATTACATTAATATTGAAGCTACAAGAGCTTTAACATATGCAGGTGATCAATTGATTTTTAGCAATAGGGAAGTTATAACAACCTCAGGAATTGCAGAATATAATTTGTCTAATGCATCAGGAGTACAAGAAATCTGGGATGTCACCGATAGGTTTAACGTTACAAATTTTTTGAATTCAGAAAGCCAAAGCACAATATCCTTTAAAGCTTTATCAGGTGAAGAAAGAACCTATTTGGCATTTTCGTCTGGTAATTTTCTACAGCCATCCAGAGACTCTGATACAAGATTAGCTAATCAAAACTTAAAAGGAACGATTTTTAATAATTCTCAGGGAGCTTTTGAGGATATTGACTATATCATTTTATCACCAGCACAGCTTTTATCACAAGCAGAGCGATTAGCAGAAATCAATAGAAATTTATACAATCTTAATGTTAGGGTAGTTGATCTTCAAACTATTTACAATGAGTTCAGTACTGGTAGTCAAGATATAGCTGCATTAAGAAACTTTGTGAAGTACGTCTATGATAATGCAAGTATTCAAGCTGAAAGATTAAAATATTTATGTCTATTTGGGGAAGGGTCCTACGATTATAAAGACAGAATAAATAATAATACCAATTTAGTACCATCTTGGTATTCTACAAGTAGTTTTAGTCTCACCAATTCATTTGTTTCTGATGATTTTTATACTATGATGGACGAAAACGAAGGCTCAATGGGTAGTGCTGATAGAATGGACATAGCCGTTGGTAGAATCTTGGCAGAAGATCTTCAGCGTGCGAGAGAAATGGTAGATAAAATAGAAGCCTATCATCAACCTGAAGCTTATGGAAGTTGGCGCAATAATGTACTTCTTATTTCTGATGACGTTGATGAGTTATGGGAACGAATCTTACAAGAAACGACAGATGGTTTAGGTACAGAAATTGAAACGGAGAAACCATTTTTCAATGTCATTAAAATCCATTCAGATGCCTTTCAACAGGAATCATCTTCTGCAGGTGATAGGTATCCAGAAGTTAATAAAGCTGCTAGGGATGCAATAGAAGTAGGAGCCAGTGTGGTAAATTACTTTGGACACGGTGGTGAAAATGGACTAGCTAAAGAGCGTATTTTTGATATTTTTGATGCTCAAGAGATTAATAACATTTGTAAGTTTAATCTATTTGTCACTGTAACTTGTGAATATACCAAATTCGATGACCCAAATCGACCTACAGCTGGTGAGTTTACGTTTTGGAATAAAAATGGTGGTGCTATAGCTTTATTGACAACCACTAGACAAATCTTTGTAACTACAGGTGTTACTTTTAATAATGTATTAGACGATTATTTATTTGCTTTTGGATCCAATGACTATCCGACTATCGGTGAAGCATTACGTTTAACAAAGACGGATAATAGTTTAGGCAGTTCATCGCAAAAGCGACTGGTTTTTTTAATTGGAGATCCAGCCATGAAGTTAGCGTTTCCTGAGCCAGACATTAGGTTAACGAGAGTGAATGATGTAGATATCACACAACCTATCGATACCCTGCAAGCCTTAAGTTATACCAAATTAGCTGGCGAAGTGGTAGATACTAACGGTAATTTACTTGCAAACTATAATGGTACTTTAACGGCTACAGTATATGATAAAAGGATAGAACGACAGACCTTGGCAAATGATGGAGTTTCCGACAACAGCGGTCAAGTTATCTTAGATTTTACAACTCTTGGTGAGATTATTTTTAGAGGTCAGGCCAGTATAACCAATGGACAATTTGAGTTCGATTTTGTAGTGCCTAGAGATATTATTATTCCTGTAGGTAATGGAAAAGTAAGTTTTTATGCACAAACAACTAATCCATTGTCTAACCAGGCAGGTGCGAATTTTGATATTCAAGTCGGTGGAATAAATGAAAATGCTCCAGAAGATAATATCGGGCCAGTCATTAATCTATTTATGAATGACGAAAACTTTGTGTCTGGTGGTATAACCAATGAATCACCTAATTTACTGGCCAAGTTACAAGATGATAACGGAATAAATACGGCAAGTGGTATCGGCCATGATATCACGGCCATTATTGATGGTGATGAAACCAATCCCATAGTACTGAATGACTACTATCAGGCTAATATAGATGACTATACCAACGGCACCGTAACTTTCCCCTTTAGGGATTTAGAGCCTGGGCTGCACACACTAACTCTAAAGGCCTGGGATGTTTATAATAATTCCTCTACCTCAGAGATTCAATTTACAGTATTCGATAAAGACGAGGAGTTAGTTATTAATAATGTTCTAAATTATCCTAACCCTTTTGTCAATTACACAGAGTTTTGGTTTAATCATAATAGTGTTGAGCCTTTGGATATTTCGGTGCAAATATTTACAGTTTCTGGGAAATTGGTAAGAACATTGAATGGACAAACAACAGGTGGAAGTAAGTCTGTAAGTTCGTTATCTAAAGACATTGTTTGGGATGGTAGGGACGATTTTGGAGATAAAATCGGAAAAGGAGTCTATGTCTATAAACTAAAAGTGAGATCTAACCGTTTAAATAAGCAAGTTGAAAAGATTCAAAAACTTGTCATACTCTAATAATAAACTATATTTGCTAGCTGTTTAACGTTAAACACATAGCATTAAGAACTTAATATTCAATATGAAGAAATACGTATTAATCCTTGTCGCTTTAATAATATTCAATTTTTCTTTTGCTCAAGAAACCATAACATTCCCTGATCAATCTTCTGTAATTACTACTGGTGTTCCATTTATGCTAATTGCGCCAGACGCAAGGTCAGCAGCGATGGGAGATATGGGTGTAGCTACATCAATGGATGCATATTCCCAACAATACAATCCAGCAAAATATGTATTTTCCGAAGCAAAATCTGGCGTGAGTTTAAGTTATACACCATATTTAAGTAGATTAGTAAATGATATTTCAATAAGTTACGCTACTTATTATAACAGATTAAATGAATTCAGTGCGGTTTCTGCCAGCTTTAAATATTTTAGTTTAGGTGAAATTACCTTAACACAGGGTCAAGACGATCCTGGTATTAATGTTCAACCAAACGAGTTAACTGCAGATATAGCTTATACACTAAGGCTTGCCGATCAATTTGCGATGTCTGTGGCAATACGCTATCTAAGATCGGACTTAAGAATAGATCAAGTGGATCCGAATGCAGATGCTGCAGGTTCTTTTGGTGCTGATATAACCGGATATTATCAAAGTGAGGAAGAGGCTTATAATGATTTTAATGGACGTTGGAGGTTAGGATTTGCCATTCAGAATCTTGGTCCCAAATTTAGCTATGATGATGGTGGAAGGGAAAATTTTCAACCTACAATTTTAAGACTGGGTGGAGGCTTTGATTTTATATTTGATGAATACAGCAAATTAGCTGTTACTGCTGAGGTCACTAAGTTATTGGTGCCTACGCCACCACTATTCGGATTTGTAGATAGTAATGGTGATGGAGTCCAAACTGAAGATGATCCAAGTACACCTGATGTAAATGAAAATGAACCAACCATTATAACTCAAGGACAAGATAATGATGTTAGTTTTTTAAATGGGGTGTTTCAATCTTTTGGTGATGCACCAGGTGGATTTAGCGAAGAACTGAGAGAATTTACTTGGGCTTTAAGTGCAGAGTATACCTATCAAGAAAACTTTGCGTTTAGGGCAGGTTACTTTAATGAAGCTGAAGATAAAGGTGCACGTAGGTTTTTTGGCTTAGGTGCAGGATTTAAGTACACCACAATCAATTTGGATTTGTCCTATTTATTCTCGGCATCGCGAGTGCAAAGTCCGTTAGAAAACACATTGCGTTTTTCATTGACGTTTAATTTTGGAGATGGAGAATATGATGAATATTAGAAACAAATAAGTAAAGTATTTTAAAAACTATTGTCTCAAAAGCAATAGTTTTTTTGTCTAAAACAGATTTTGAAATATGAAGGAAGTAAGTATTGAAACTAAGCTGCAAGTTTTTGATGATGTTAGTGATCTTCCTGATAATGTTCAGAAATTAATGGCATCTGCTGCAGAAGCTAGGGATAATGCCTATGCGCCCTATTCAAAGTTTAAAGTTGGCGCGGCCATTTTGTTAGACAATAACGAGATTATTACAGGTAGTAATCAAGAAAATGCCTCTTATCCTTCGGGCCTATGTGCCGAACGTACAGCAATATTTTACGCAGGTGCAAAATATCCTGATGCTAAAATGCTTATAATGGCGCTTACAGCTTCCTCAAATAATCAAGTAACAGATAAACCAATACCACCATGTGGTGCGTGCAGACAAGCAATTGCTGAGTACGAGATAAAGCAAGATTTACCTATAGAGATTTATTTTATGGGTGCCACGGGAAAGGTTGTGAAATCAAACTCATTGGCAAATTTATTGCCATTAGGTTTCGATAGAAGTTTCCTATAACGTTTTCGTTTCAAAATTTACAATTTTCGGTTTTTTGGTTATTGACTAATATCTTATTTTTGTTATTCTGATTAAAAAGAACGAATCAAAAAAATGCAAAAGATAACTAAAGAAGTTTACCTAAAATGGTACGAGGATATGCTGTTTTGGCGTAAGTTTGAAGACAAACTCGCCGCAGTTTATATTCAACAAAAAGTTCGTGGATTTCTTCACTTATATAATGGACAGGAAGCAGTTTTAGCAGGTGCTTTACATGCCATGGATTTAACCAAGGACAAAATGATTACAGCTTATAGAAATCATGTTCAGCCTATCGGTATGGGTGTTGATCCAAAGCGTGTGATGGCAGAATTATTTGGAAAAGCAACTGGAACATCCCAAGGTTTAGGTGGGTCCATGCATATTTTCTCTAAGGAATATCGATTTTACGGTGGCCATGGTATCGTAGGAGGTCAAATACCTCTAGGTGCTGGTATAGCCTTTGGTGATAAATACCACGGTAGTGATGCGGTTACCTTATGTTGCTTTGGTGATGGTGCGGCCAGACAAGGATCGCTTCATGAAACGTTTAATTTGGCGATGCTCTGGAACTTACCGGTAATTTTTGTCTGCGAAAATAATGGTTATGCTATGGGTACTTCTGTAGAACGTACGGCAAACCATACAGACATCTGGAAATTAGGTTTAGGTTATGAAATGCCATCAGGTCCGGTAGATGGGATGAATCCTGTAAAAGTAGCAGAAGCTTTTGATGAAGCTATACAGCGTGCAAGAAAAGGCGGTGGACCATCGTTCTTAGAAGTTAAGACCTATAGATACAGAGGACATTCAATGTCCGATGCTCAACATTATAGAACTAAAGATGAAGTGGAAGAGTATAAGAAGATAGATCCAATTACTCAAGTTAAGGATGTTATTTTAGAAAAGAACTACGCTACTGAAGACGAAATAAAAGACATAGACAAACGTGTTAAAGCACGTGTTGCCGAGTGTGAAAAGTTTGCTGAAGAATCTCCTTACCCGGAAATAAATGTGATGTACGACTCAGTTTACGAACAAGAAGATTACCCATTTATACCACATAAATTATAAGCTATGGCAGAAGTGATTAATATGCCGCGTTTAAGTGATACCATGGAAGAAGGTACCGTAGCGGCTTGGCTAAAGAAAGTTGGTGATAAGATTGAAGAAGGCGATATTTTAGCTGAAATTGAGACCGATAAAGCCACCATGGAGTTTGAATCTTTTTATGAAGGCACGCTTTTACACATAGGCGTTCAAGAAGGAGAAACCACAAAAGTAGATCATTTATTGGCAATTATTGGTGAAGAGGGAGAAGACATTTCTTCATTGTTAAACGGAAACGCTGAAGTACAAGAATCTGATGCCATTCCAGAAGGAGAAGATTCCATTGCAGATGTTTCTGATGTTGATTTTGATGAATCTTCAGAGGAACTGCCAGAAGGTGTTATTGTCGTAACGATGCCTCGTTTAAGTGATACTATGGAAGAAGGTACTGTAGCGACTTGGTTGAAAAAAGTTGGTGATGAGGTTGAAGAAGGAGATATTTTGGCCGAGATTGAAACCGACAAGGCTACTATGGAATTCGAATCTTTCCAATCAGGGACATTGCTTCATGTAGGATTGCAAGAAGGAGAATCTGCAAAAGTTGATGCTTTATTGGCTATTATAGGGCCTGCAGGTACAGATGTGTCCAATGTTGCCAAAAACTTTAAGGCAGGAAGTGCTGAGCCAAAGCCAGAGCCAAAGACTTCAGCTAGCTCAGCCAACAAAGAAGAAAAGCCCGTTGAAGCTCCAAAAGCTATTGAAGCTAAATCAGAAGCTGTAGCGTTTGCAGCGCCTGTTACAAGTGCTAATGGTAGAATTTTTGTTTCTCCATTAGCCAAGAAAATGGCAGCAGAAAAAGGCATTGATTTATCGCAAGTTAAAGGTTCGGGGGAAAATGGCCGAATCATTAAAAGGGATATTGAGAGCTTTACACCTTCGGCTGCAACTCAATCTTCTGCTCCGGTTGCTAAGTTTGTGCCTTCGGGTCAAGAAGACTTTGATGAAGTTCCTAACTCAAATATGCGAAAGGCAATTGCTAAGAATTTAGCCAAGTCTAAATTCACAGCTCCGCATTATTATCTAAATGTGGAATTTGATATGGAGAATGCTATCGCGTTTAGGGCACAGTATAATTCTATACCTGATACTAAGATATCTTACAACGATATGATTGTAAAAGCTTGCGCCTTAGCATTAAAGCAACATCCGCAAGTAAACTCGCAATGGTTTGATGATAGAATGAAGCTCAACAATCATGTACATATCGGAGTTGCTGTAGCAGTGCCTGACGGTTTGGTAGTCCCTGTTGTGAAATTTGCTAACGAGCAGAGCTTAACGCAAATAGGAGCAGCTGTAAAAGAATTCGCTGGTAAAGCAAGAAACAAGAAGCTAACCTTGGATGAAATGGAAGGAAGTACGTTTACTATTTCTAACTTAGGTATGTTTGGTATAGAGAGTTTCACTTCCATTATTAATCAACCTAACTCAGCGATTCTATCGGTTGGAGCTATAGTATCCAAACCAGTGGTAAAAAATGGTGAAGTGGTTCCAGGTAATACAATGAAACTCACGATGGCTTGTGATCATAGAACGGTTGACGGAGCTACGGGAGCACAATTCCTCGAAACTTTAAAAGGCTACATTGAGAATCCGATAACTATGCTTGTATAAGAAAATATTAAATAAGTAATAAATTAAGAATCCTATTTCAATCCATTGAAATAGGATTTTTTATCTTTAAACCCAAAATATTCCAACGTGAAAAAAACGCTTTTACTTGTTACTGTTACACTATTATTTTCTTGTGGAGTCCAACAAAAAAGCGCGGATGAAGAAGGTTCAAAAAAAATAACCATCACAGTAAGGGACATTCAAGAGAGTATGGAATTTCTAGCTTCTGATGAATTGGAAGGACGTGCAACAGGAACTGAAGGTATAGAAAAGGCAGCCGTTTTTATTGAAAATTACTTCGAAGAGAATAACATCAAACCTTACTTTGAGACCTATAGGGATTCCTTCAATATTGGAGAAATCGTTGGTTATAATATTGTAGGTATGATTGAAGGTAACGACCCAGAACTGAAAAATGAATTTGTAATTCTTGGTGGTCATTACGATCACATAGGAAAGGGGAAAGAAGTTGATGGAGATAGTATTGCCAACGGTGCTAACGATGATGCTTCAGGAACTGTTGCTGCCATGAAGTTTGGTAAATATTTTGCCAAATCAAAAACCACTAAGCGTAGTATTCTGATTACTTTGTATGCAGCAGAAGAAATGGGTCTCAAAGGATCTGCACATTTAGCCGAGCGATTGAAGAACAAGGGGTTGGATGCTTACACTATGATTAATTTTGAAATGATTGGTGTACCAAGGGCAGCAGACAAGGCTATGGCGTACATGAGCGGTTATAATCGCTCTAATTTTGCACCAACATTAAATAAATATGCAGGTGAAAAGATTTTAGGCTTGTTTCCAAAGGCGCAACAATTTAAACTATTCTATAGATCGGATAATTTTCCGTTTTACCAGGCTTTTAACATGCCAGCGCATGCGATATCTACCTTTGATTTCACCAATTTCGACTATTATCACCATGTTGATGATGAGCCTGATAAAATGGATTATGAGCACATGACAAGTTTTATAACTAAAATGATTCCTGCATTAGAAGGTATGATGAATGCACCAACTAAAGAAGTAGTATTGACAGAAGATGAATAAAAATATAATTATAACAGGAACGAGTAGAGGTATTGGGTTTGAATTGGTAAAGCTTTTTGCAAGTCAAGGACATCATGTTTTGGCATTGTCAAGGAATGCCAAACCTATTCAATCATTAGATTTAAGTAATGTAAAATCTTTTGAGTGCGATTTATGTGCCATTGAAGATTACACTAGGGTTGAAGCATTCATTTCAGAAGAGTGGAAGCACGTAGATATACTTATAAATAATGCTGGTACATTACTAAATAAACCTTTCTCTGAAACCACTATTAACGATTTTGAACAGGTTTATAAAACCAATGTTTTCGGTGTTTCAGAAATGACTCGGGTCGTGCTTCCATTTATGAAAAATGATAGCCATGTCGTTACTATAAGTAGTATGGGAGGTATACAGGGCAGTATGAAATTTCCGGGTTTAGCAGCTTACAGTTCTAGTAAAGGTGCTGTAATAACGTTAACAGAATTGTTGGCCGAAGAATATAAAGAAACAGGTCCACAGTTTAATGTATTGGCCATAGGAGCTGTACAAACCGAAATGCTAAAAGAAGCCTTTCCAGATTATCAGGCACCAACAACGGCTTTAGAAATGGCCATGTATATTAAGGACTTTGCGCTTACGGGTAACAAGTACTACAATGGTAAAGTGCTTCAAGTGTCTAATTCTACACCTTAAAATCTTTTTTAGGATTAATTTGTCAATATTTTGAAAGTAATAGTCCACAATTATTTTTTTGTTTATCTTTTCCGAAAATTATTAGTATACATTTGAACAACTTTAGAGGTATGGTATTGTTCATGGCTATATTTTCGTTTATAGCCGTGAGTGCACAGTGTAACCTACAGGAAACCATAGTTATTTGTGACATGACACAAATAGATGGTGATAACGATGGCACACCAGACGGAATCATTAACTTATATGATGAATATACTAATCTTACCGGTAACACCATACAAGCAGGTACATGGTTTGATCCAAATTTTACTTTTGCGTTAAATGAAAATACGGGTGATTTATCTCTTTGGGACTTAAACGAATCATCAACATCTCCAACCGATTATAGTTTTGAACTTACCAATAGTAATTGCGGTTCGGCAGATGTTGCATTAACCATTAATTTGGTTCTTGGGCCCTTTTCGGGTATAGCTTTGCCAACAAATTTAGATGGTGTCAACGTGCAGGTTTGTGATCAAGGATCAACACCTGTGGATTTATGTATTCCATTACCAGATATGGATCTTTTTGAGGCCTTGGAATCTTTGCCTAGTCCTCATGCAAATGGACAATGGATGTATGAGGGCAGTAGTCCTAATTTTAATGGTATTAATGGGTCTGAATTATCTGTCACTGTTCCTTATGCTCCAGGCCCTCCTTTAGTAGATGAAGAAACGTTTGAGTTGGTTTACAGAGTCCAAGGCATTGCACCATGTGACCTTGTTCAGGAAACCAGAGTTAAGATTTCTGTAGTTCGACAGGTGTTTTCAGGATTAGCCCAAAATCAAAGGGTTTGTGAAACATCAATCTTAAATGGAGATTTTGATAATGATATAGACCTAACCGATGACCAATTTTTATTTCTGGAAGACATAGAGGGAACTTGGGAAATGGATATGTTTGGTCAGGTGACTTCCCTAGGAGATTCAGAAATAAATATCAATGATATCTACCAACAGATTGTAACCAATAATCCCAGATTTGGATGTGTAGATATTGATTTTACGTATGCTGTAGAACAACGGTCCGGTGTTTGTGAAGACGCTTCTACGACCATTAGTTTTAAACTTTACGAATATTTAAGACCTTTCTCTCAGGATAATTTCCCAGAGTTCTGTGAAGATGATTCGTCTTTGCCTGCAACAATTAATCTCTACGATCAGTTAGCATTTACAAGCGAAAACGGTGTTCTTTTCGATTATCCTTCAAACGCCTGTACACAATGGAGTTTGGTTTCAGGTCCTTCAGACTTAGGTCTGGTAACTAATGGTGGAGGTTGTACACCAACTCCCGGATATTCGTATCTTGGACAGGTTAATTTAGTTGGAGCAGAACCTGGAACTTATACTTTTAGATATACGGTAAGCCCAGAAGTCAATTGTAATCCAGATAACTTTACGGCTGTCGATTATATAGACGCATGTACTTCAACTCCAGATCTTACTGGCTTTTGTGATGCGGAATCTGCTGAGGTGGTTATAGTCATCTATCCCAAGAATTATGCAGGGGAAGACACTATTGGGCTTTCCTTTTGCGAAACTGATCTTGGTAGTTCAATCGATTTAATTACGTTATTAAATACCAACGGTATTGATGATCCCATATACGTTGGGCCATTAGGAAATTGGTTCGATTTGGATACAGGTAACCCAGTTACCAACCCTTTTGTTATTCCAGAAATTAACGATCAGCAGACATTCAATTTTGTTTATTCTACAATGACACCTAACAATTGTTTGGATAGAGCAGACCTTTCATTTACAATCTATGAGCAATATCTATCTGGGACTGATAATGCTGTACAAGTGTGCAACGATGAATCCGCCTTCAATTTATTTGATTTATTAGGAAGCGATGTTAGTACTATTGGCAGTTGGGCAGGACCTAACGGATTTGTTGCCACGACTAACGACGTATTTTTCGACCCATCATCATTTGATGCTGGCGACTATATCTATACAGTTCCTGATAACGGTGACGCTACTGTTTTTTGCACTGGCAGCCAAGCTATAGTGACCGTTTCAGTTGTTCAAAATGCCAATGCAGGAATGGACATGCAAACCATGGTTTGTAGATCAGATCTTCAAGTCGATTTACTCAATGTACTAGATGCTTCTGCAGATTTGGGTGGAATCTTTGAGGATATCGATAATACAAATGCACTTAATGGGAGTATAGTCGATGTTTCTTTGTTAGATGAAGGCGATTACAATTTTCAGTATACCGTACAAGGAGATTCACAATGTAACGCTTCAATGGCAATCCTAACGGTAAGCGTTATGGATGTCGAAGCTCCAAATGCGCAAAACCAAACTTTCTGCCTCACAGATGCTGCAACTATTACGGATTTAGAAATTTTAAGTTCAGCCTTTGATTTTAATTGGTACGATACCCCAGAATCCACGGATATTTTACCATTGGACTTGCTCTTGGTAAATGGAGAAGATTATTATGTTTCTGCATTAGACAGTGATGGGTGTGAATCTGCTAGAACTCAAATTACAGTTACCTTACTGCCTTTTAATGATAGCACCTGTGACGATTGTGAAATTAACGATGGTATTTCAGATAACAACGATGGCGAAAATGAAGTACTGGATTTATGTAATTTGCCAGACATCTTTCCAGCTTATGAAATTGAGATATTTAACCGTTATGGCACTTTGGTTTTTAGAGGCAATAATAGCACAGGATTATTTGATGGTACTTCTAACGTGTCCTTAACTATAGGAAATCGACTCCCGTCTGGGACTTATTTCTATGTGTTTAACCCAAATGATGGCATAACCGACGCATTTCAAGGAAGCCTATATTTAAGTAGATGAGAGCAATAAAATGAAAATAAGACTATACTATATTTTAATCTTTTTTTGCTGCACTACACTATATGCGCAACAAGAACCACATTACACACAATACATGTATAATATGAGTATTGTTAATCCTGCATATGTGATTAATGAACCAAGTTTTGTTGAGGTGGGTACACTATATCGTACTCAATGGGTTGGTATCGACGGTGCACCTAGAACAGCCAACGCCTTTGCTAATATTCCCTTAAGTGATAAAATAGAGATAAGCCTTAACTATCTTAATGATGAAATAGGAGATAATATAAAACAAACCGAAAACATGTTTAGTGTGGATTTTGCTTATAAAATTAAGCTTAACGAGACCCTAAATATGTCTTTTGGAATGCGAGCGGGTTTTGATCATCTGAGCACAAATGTTTTTGAAAGTAATGTGAGCGGTGATTCTTTTTTTGATAATACGCAGAAGACTGTTCTTAATATAGGTGCAGGAGTGTTTATGTTTCACGAAGATTATTACGTAGGTCTATCGTCACCAAACTTATTACCGAATGAAATAGATGCAAACAACGATGTGTTTTACCAAAATGAACTTCATCTGTTTCTTATCGGTGGTTACGTTTTTGACATTAATAGTGATTTAAAACTGAAACCCTCAACAGTTGTGAAGTATGTTAATGGTGCGCCATTATCCTTTGATATTTCGGCAAATGCGTTATATCAAGAGAAGTTTGAATTAGGTGTGTCTTACAGATATGATGATGCCTTTACAGCTATGGCAGGTGTAGAAGTATTTACAGGTTTAAGATTTGGTTATGCGTACGACTTTAATACCAATGCGCTTAATGACTTTAATAACGGCAGTCACGAATTTATCTTAACCTATCGATTTGATGTCCTGGGATTAAGTAAAAAGTATTCATCTCCGAGATTCTATTAATATGTTAAAAAAAATTATTTTATTCATACACTTGATAGCTGTTTCGCAGTTTGTGTTTTCCCAAGGAAAATCCAGAGCAGATCGCTTTTTCGAAAAAGGAGATTATATCAATGCAGCAAAGTATTATGAAATTGATTTAGAAGATGAAAACCATAAGAAAGATCTGGAGAATATAGTCATCTCTTATTATAATATTTTTGAATACAGAAGGGCGTCACGTTATTTAAGACAATTGGTTAATGGAAGATTTGTAGAGACAGACAAAGCCTATGATAACGAGTTCAACTTTAAATTCTATCAGGTATTATCGGCTTTGGGCGATTATGAAAAAGGGCTTGATTATTTAAAGCTTTACAAAGAGAACAATTCAAAATCTTTTAATAAAGAGGAGACTATAAATACCATTGAGGATTTTAGACTCATGGATTCTGATTATAAGATTAAATTGGCAGATTTTAATTCGTTGGCATCAGATTTTGGTGCCGTTCGTTTCAACGATCGTGTATACTTTACCTCCGACAGGGAAGACAATGCAAATGCATTATTTGAAAAGAAATTTAAATGGACACAAAGACGATTTTTAGACCTATATTCCATTAAAGTTTCAGAAAAGAATGAATCTCAAGGCGCAGCGTTAAAATTATCGGAGACTATTAATTCTAAATTCCATGAGGGTAACTTTTGTTTTAGTAAGGATGGCAAAACGCTATATATATCCCGAAGTAATGTCACAAAAGGTAAAAAGGAATTTGACGACAGTAAAAACAATAATATCCATTTATACCAATCAAATTTTATTGATGGTGAATGGTCAGAACCAGAAAAATTGTCCTTTAACAAAAAAGAATTTTCTTATCAACATCCTGCATTAAGCCCAGATGGAAAAAGATTATATTTTTCTTCGAACCAAGAAGGCGGTATCGGAAATTTCGATTTGTATTATGTTGATATCAATGCAGACGGTAACTTTAGCGAACCTATAAATTTGGGACCGACTGTTAATACCGAAAATAGGGAACATTTTCCCTTTATAAATAGTGAAGGCCACCTATTTTTTTCTTCAAATGGCCATTTAGGTTTAGGGATGCTAGACATCTTTGTGTCGGAGTTTGTGAATAATGAATTTACCCGACCTATAAATCTTGGAGCTCCTATCAATTCTCAATATGATGACTTTAATTTAAATTATTACAACAATACTCAAGGTTTCTTTGCTTCAAACAGAAAGCGAGCAGACGACAATATTTATAGTTTTAATCAAACAGGTGAGATTTTTATTAGGGAATACATTAATAAGTTCGTAATAAGGGATAAGGAAACAGAACAATACGTGCCAAATGTTTCCGTTACTTTAGCGGATAAAAGGGGAAATAAAATTTATGAGAATGTATTAGACTCAATAGCGCGTTTTAATAAAAACCTCTTGGCAGGCAATTATGTATTAAATGCTACTAGCGAAAACTATAAAGAGGGTGCATTAAGGCTAAAGGTTTTGGAAGAGCAAGATCAAGAGCATATTTTATTACTTAATAAAATACCGCCTCCGCCACCACCAGATCCCGTAGAAATTATAATTGCCGAGAAAAAAATCGATGAGGATTTAAAAGAAGAGGATCCTAAACGTTTCGAAATGCTTACGGACATTGAAGGTCCGCCTATCGTAGAAAAGGACGGTAAATTGTTCTTTGAGCTAGAGCCTATTTATTTTGATTTCGATATGTGGAATATCCGCGAAGACTCTAAATTAGTATTAGATGAATTGGCCAAAAAGTTAGAGCGTTATCCAGATATCTACATTAAAATCAGTGCCCATACGGATAGTAGAGGTACTGCGCGTTATAATCAAATTCTTTCAGAGAAGCGTGCTGAGTCTACAAGAAACTATTTAGCATTGGTTGGCTACGTCAATGCAAGACGCATTAAATTTCAAGGATTTGGTGAACGTTTCCCGATTGTGGAATGCCCCGACAATGATTGTACAGAAGAAGAGTTTCAATTGAATAGACGCAGCGAGTTCGAAATCGTTGAATATTAGACTTCGTAAATTCAACAGCTAATATGTCCAAATACAAGTGTATTATTTTCGATTGTGATGGGGTTTTAGTAGATAGCGAGCCATTAAGCAATCAGGTTATGGTAGAATTGGCCAACGAGCTTGGTGCAAACATAGATTTAGACTATGCTTATCAACACTTTAAAGGAAATTCATTTCAGAATTGCTCAAATCAAATTTCGGCATTAATAGGGAAAGAAGTACCAAAGGATTTAGAGCTTCAATACAGGCAACGTTCTTCGGAAAAATTCAAGGCCGAAATTCAACCCATCGATGGTGTAAAAGAGTTATTGAGTAATTTAAGTATTTCTTATTGTGTGGCCTCAAGTGGTCCTAAGAGTAAAATTCGACTTAATTTACAACTCACAGGGTTGCTGCCTTATTTTGAAGGAAATATTTTCAGTTGTTATACTATTCAAAAATGGAAACCAAATCCAGCAGTATTTCTATGGGCAGCAAGGACCATGGGATATGATTCAAAGGATTGTTTAGTGATAGAAGACAGTCTAACAGGAGTTGAGGCAGCGGTAAATGGAGGTTTTGATGTATTTGGATTTACCGCTCACGATTATAAGGACGAATTACAGAAAAAAGCGACCAAAACTTTCAAAAGTATGATTAGGTTACCAGAATTATTAGATTAAAAGGGTAATTTCTATATTTATGAAAAAATAGGGTTTATGCTAAGAAAATTATTCTACTACAATTTTTTCCTTTTTTCCTATCTACTTACAGTAATGACTACTTTTATAAGCTATGCGCAAACTTTTGATCGTGTAGAAGATATTGTTGGCTTAGGTGTGTTAGAGGACAATAACGGAGTTGCCGTTGCAGATTATGATGGGGATAATGATTTAGATATTTTTGTTGTTGCCAAAGCAAAGGATAATCCACAAAATCCCCGAACAATAAGCCGATTATTTCGTAATGATAACGACGGTTCATTTACAGATGTAACTCTAATAGCGGGTTTTACAGATTTGTATACAGATAGTGATTCAGATGATTTTTTGGGATTAGCAGGCTTTAAATATGGGGCTTATTGGGGGGACTATAATAATGATGGTTTCCCGGATTTGTTTATGACCTTTCTAGACAGGGTGCAATTATGGCGTAATCAGGGAGATGGTACATTTACCAATATAATACAATCTTCAGGAATCACTGAGGTCAATGGATGCGGCAATACGGGTGCTACATGGTTTGATTATAACAATGACGGTTTTTTAGACCTCTTTATTGCTGATTGGCAACGCTGTGGTCAAAATAAACTATATCTTAATAATGGCGATGAGAGCTTTCAAGCTATTGGTGAGTCGACAGGTATATCTAGCACTGAAAACTATGCTAGTTTTGTTGGGTTACCATTTGATTTTAATACAGATGGGTTTATCGATTTATACGTAACTAACGATGTACACCATCCCAATGAATTGTTCATTAACCAAAATGGATTTAGTTTTTTAGACGAGGCTGCTAACTATAATATAAATACTACGGGTGAGGATATGGCCATTACTATAGGTGATTATAACTTAGATGGTGATTTCGATTTTTTTATAACAGCAATAGATTTAAACTTTTTGCTAACAAATAATGGTGATGGAACATTTACTGAGACCGCATCAGATTTTGGTATTAATAATACCTTGTGGTCTTGGGGCACTAAGTTCTCTGATTTCGATTTAGATAGTGATGAGGATTTGATCATTGTAAACGGTTATTTTTTACAAGATAGAGCAAACGAACCTAATTTTTACTTCAAGAATTTGTTTGCAGAGGGACAAGCCACGTTTCAAGATATCTCTACGAGTTTAGGTTTAGATGAATTGGGAACAAGTGTTGAAGCCTTGGATTTTGATTACGACAATGATGGAGATATAGATTTATTGGTTACTAACAGTAATAAAGAATGCTTTTTTTATGAAAACAGGCTTTTAAATTTTGATGATACCGAGACGTCCCAGAACTGGCTGAAAGTCCAATTGGAAGGAACAACATCAAATCGAGATGCCATAGGGACAACCTTGACCATTACTACGGCCAACGGTATCCTTAAGCGTTATTATTCTGGTGTCGGGTTTTTGGGTCAGAGTTTGCAGGGCGTTCATTTTGGGCTTGGTAATGCCACGGAGGTCCTTAGTCTGGAAGTTAAATGGCCTTCGGGTGTATCAGATATTTATAATAATATAGGTACCAATAAAACCATTAAACTAACCGAGGATGTCGATTTGGAAGTATTGGACATCCTACCGAGCCAAAAGATTTATGGTTGTACAGATTCGGTTTCGTGTAATTATAATCCAGATGCTGTTCTAGATGATGGTTCTTGTGCTTATTTGCCATCTCAAGATATTGTTGGCAATACAAGTTCTTCATTTTTAAGGACAGAGACCTATACTTATAACATTTCTCCTGGTTCCACAGTTCATTGGCAAGTTATGGGAGGAGAAATATTAGAGGGTGAAGATACTGACACGATTTTAGTGAGATGGCATTTGGAAGAAACAGGTCGTGTTTCTGTAATTGAGTCAGACAATCAGTGTTCAAGTTTGGTAGTGGCTATTGATATTAATTTAGGTGTAGGCAATTTGCCTGAAGATATATCTATTGCTAGACTCTGGAATGAAGCCCTATTGGAAGCTATTAGGGATGATTTTGCAAGACCGACGGTACACGCCAGAAATTTATTTCATACCAGTTTGGCGATGTATGACATTTGGTCAATTTATGATGATATGGCAACGCCTTATCTCATTGGAAATACTGTAAATGGTTATTCAAGTGCATTAGAAGATTTTATCCCAAGTGAAGACTTAGAGATCTCTGTAAATAAATCAATAAGTTATGCAATGTATCGTCTTTTGTCGCATCGTTTTCAAAACTCGCCTGGTGTCGATGAAACACAGTCACGATTAGATTTGTTAATGGATAGACTTGGTTATAATACAAATTTCATATCGTTGATGTATGAAGACGGAGATGCAGCCGCCTTTGGTAATTTTGTAGCTCAGACAATCATAGATTATGGTTTGCAAGACGGGTCGAGGGAGGCTACTGGATACGACAATGCTTATTATGAACCTGTTAATCAAGCTTATGCACTTGATATTAACGACAATCCACCTATTAATGACCCAAATCGATGGCAACCTTTGGGCCTCGACACCTTTATAGATCAAGGTGGTAACCTAGTAGATGGCAACGTACCGCCGTTTTTAAGCCCGGAATGGGGAAATGTGTTTGGATTTGCCTTAAAGGAAGAGGATATGGTGGTATATGAAAGAGATGGGAATAATTACAATGTTTTTCATGATCCATCACATCCACCCTATATAAGTTTAACCGAAGATAATACTGATAGTGACCATTATAAATGGGGATTCACTATGGTATCTGTTTGGCAAGCACATTTAGACCAAACTGATGGTGTGATGTGGGATATTTCACCTAATTCAATAGGTAATGTGGATATTAGTACATTTCCAACCAATTATTCAGATTACCCAAGTTTTTATGATTATTTCAATGGTGGATCCAATAGTAACGGTCATGCCTTAAATCCCATAACTGGAAGTCCTTATGAAGTAAATATGGTGCCGAGAGGCGACTATGCCAGAGTTCTTGCTGAGTTTTGGGCTGATGGGCCTGATTCAGAAACGCCACCTGGCCATTGGTTTACTATATTAAATTATGTAAACGATCACCCTTTATTTGAAAAACGATTTGAAGGTGTGGGTGAAATATTAAATCCATTAGAATGGGATGTTAAGGCCTATTTTATTCTTGGTGGTGGTATGCACGATGCCGCAATTTCTGCTTGGAGTGTAAAGGGATGGTACGATTATATTCGCCCTATTTCAGCAATACGTGCTATGGCAGAGCGTGGTCAGAGCACTGATAACACCTTACCAAATTATGATCATGGTGGAATACCATTGATAAATGGTTATATAGAAGTTGTTGAGATGGATGATCCATTAGCTGGGTCTGCCAATCAGCATGTTGGAAAGATAAAGCTTTACACTTGGCGAGGTCATGATTTTATTGATGATACAGAAACAAATCAAGCTGGAGTAGGATGGATTCTGGCTGAAGATTGGTATCCATATCAGCGCCCTACTTTTGTTACGCCGCCCTTTGCAGGCTATGTTTCGGGACATTCTACATATTCTAGGACCGCTGCAGAGTTAATGACCATGATGACAGGGAGTGAATTTTTCCCAGGTGGTTTAGGTGAATTTGTGGCAAAGGCCAACGAGTTTTTGGTTTTTGAAGATGGCCCTTCGGTGGATGTAGTGTTGCAATGGGCAACCTATAGAGATGCTTCAGACCAAACCAGCCTTAGTAGAATTTGGGGAGGTATCCATCCACCAGCGGATGATATTCCTGGACGCTTTATTGGACAGGCTGTTGCAGAGGATACTTTTGATTTTGCTGTACCTTATTTTAATGGTTCGTTGAGTATCGATGAGCATAAACAACCAATGACTCTTTATCCAAACCCAACAACCCATAGAGAGATTTATATCACTAATACCAATGGTGCGGAGAACATAGAGGTCTTTGATATTAGCGGCAGAAAAATAGATTTGGCGAACAGAACCCACAATGGCAGTATTACAAGGTTGGAATTCGGGAATACGGCTTCGGGCCTTTACGTGTTGAAAATTGATAATACTTCAAAGATGATTGCAGTGAATAGGTAACACCTTATCACTTAGATTCGATGTAAAATTCTTTCATTTTTTATAATTCCTCCTTAAATAACTTTTAGTCGATTTTTTATGTTTTTAATCGATTTGCAAGATTGATGATAAATAATTAACATATTTTTAATGAATTACTAACTTTAACATATGCTTTTATGAAAAAAATTACGTTTTTATGTCTTGTTATGTCGATTTTTTGCTGGCAAGGCCATGCGCAACTTGTTCCTGATGATACTTGTACTACAAGTTTTACAGATATTAGTGGCACTGGCACAGATTTAGCTTTGACTGATGAAAGTGAGGCCAACATTACTTTATCTTTTGCTTTTGAATTAGACGGTGTATCATCATCAGATTTACGTGTCGGTAATAATGGTGGTGTATTGTTTAATGCAACTACAGGTGATGTAACTACAACATCGAGCCCAACAGCCCAAGGTTTTTATCCTTTAGCTACGGATATAGGTGATGATTTTGGTGCTGTATACTGGGAAGAAATAGGATCAGCTCCGAACCGTATTTTAGTAGTACAATGGAATGATAGACCGCATTATGACGCCGCTACATTTGGTCAAACTACAGGAGGTGGTACGTTTCAATTACTTTTGTATGAAACAACTAATGAAATTAGATTTATTTATGAAGATTTGATTTTTGATGATCCTACTTTTGATGATGGTATAACAGCAGGTGTTCATGTAATTGGTGCTAATGGTACTTATACTTACTCATTAGAATCTTCTCTTGCAGGGATATCTTGTGTAGAATGGAACGCGCCTGCTTGTCCTTTTCCTTCAAACTTAACAGCAACAAGTATTAGTACAGATAGTGCTCTTTTAGGTTGGACAGAAACAGGTTCTGCTACAACTTGGAATATAGAAGTTGTAGATGTAGATGCTAATCCTCCAGGAACTTCTACAGGAACACCTACTGAAACAGGTGTAACAAATCCTTACATGCAAATGGGTTTAACATCAAATACTAATTATGAATTTTACGTACAAGCCATTTGTGGAGGCGATACTAGCGAATGGGTAGGTCCTTTTGCTTTTGCAACGGAATGTCTAGTGTTTACACCAGATTATAGTGCAGATATGAGTACGAATGTCCCTGACTGTTGGGAAGAGGCTGGTAGTGGTACTCCAGCAACCGGACCTGGTGACTTTGGTAGTGGTCTTTGGTTTGCGAGTAATCATAATGGCACACCTAGTAACGTAATTAATTTGTTTTTTGACAATAGAGAAGACTGGATTATTTCTCCAGAATTTGACTTATCTTCAGCCACAGTACCTGAGCTTGTTGTTTATGTGGCTTTAACGGAATCTACTACTAGTGGATCTGGAGCAGATTTAGGCTCCGATGATTTAGTAGCATTATTAATGACTACTGATGGTGGGGCTAATTGGACTACGATGCAATCTTGGGAACAGGGAGACGTACCTACGGATGTAGGCGAACAAATAACCTATGATTTATCTGCCGTCACCGGTAATGTGCAATTTGCCTTTTACGGGAGTGATGGTCCTGTAAATGATGATGAGGACATCTATTTTCATGTAAGTCAATTTACTGTTAGAGAAGCACCTACCGCCGCACCAGACTGTCCTGCAAATGTAGTAGGAACTCCTGATGCAAGTTGCGGTAATTTTGTAAACGATATATCTTGGATGGCTAGTACCGGTGCAGATGGTTATAACATTACTCTAGGTACAACACCAGGTGGAAATGATGTAGAAGATAACACGGACCTAGGTGATGTAACCAATTATACATTTGAGGGTACAGCAAATACAACGTATTATTATACTATTACTGCATATAATAGTTTTGGAAGTTCTGCTGGTTGTACTGAAGGTGACTTCACTACGGCAATGGACACTTGTTACTGTATTCCACCTTCAACTAGTACCAATACTACTACATTGATAGATGATGTAACAACAACAGGTGCACTATCGGATATATCTAATACAGATACTGGTCTATCGATGGATCGTTATGGCGACTTTACAGCAACTAATTCTGTTACAAGCTTTGCAAATGGTACTTTTGATTTTTCAGTTGAAATTGAAGGTGGAACGGTTGGTTGTGCGATTTGGGTTGATTGGAACAATGATTTCGTATTTGATCCTTCTACAGAAGTTGTGTATAATACAACAGCTTTTGGAAGTGGACCTTTTACGGGCACGATTACTGTTCCAGGTAGTGCAGCTAATGGAGATTATAGAATGCGTATAATGATAGATTTTAATGATTCTAATCCAGATGACGATGCTTGTGCTTATAATTTTGAAAGAGGAGAAACGGAAGATTATACACTAACTGTAACCGATGCTCCAACAGATACATTTGATTTTTTCAATCTTCAATTTCCAGCAACAGGTAATATTGAAACAGGTGATGAGTTTTTGGTATTTGCACAGGCCTTTGAATCGGGTCTTACCGATGCCTCGGATATGCCTGCAACAGGTGTTGAAGCTTGGATAGGTTACAGCACAGTAGATTCAAGCCCAGATACGGATGCTGACTGGACTTGGGTAGCTGCTGCCACTAATCCTGGTTTTGATTTTACACAAAATAACGATGAATATTTCTTAGATCTTGGAGCTGAAGTAGGTGCGGGCACCTATTATTATGCAAGCAGATGGAGGCTTAACAGTGGGCCTTTCACTTATGGCGGTATTTTACCCGATGGTTCCAATGGTGGTGAATGGGGTACTGGTGGTTTTGCATCTGGTGTTTTAACCGTGACTGACCCTCCACCTCCTGCGAATGATGATTGCTCTGGTGCAATTGCACTTACACCAGGAGCTATTTTTGATGATAATCCTATTGATGGGACGGTAGCCTTTGCTACTGCTGATGCCGAGGATGTAGACACTTGTGGTGAACCTGGCCCAGGTGTATGGTATTCAGTTGTTGTTCCTGCTAGTGGTGATATTACCATCGAAATAGGAGATACTTCAGGTGGTGGTACAGGTTTTGATTCTGTAATTGAAGCCTTTTCAGGTACTTGTGGGGCCTTAACATCTATCGATTGTGACGATGATGGTGTTCCTGGTTTTGCTGATAACTATTCATTGTTAGAGCTTTCAGGGCTTACACCTGGAGAGACAATATATATTAGAGTATGGGAATATGATGGTGATGAATCAGAGCCTTTCTCAATATCTGCATACAGTGCTACTCTAAGTACAGGTGATTTAGATAATGAATCTGCATTTACGTATTATCCGAACCCAGTTAAAAATACATTAACACTTAATGCACAAAATACTATTGAGAATGTGACCATGTATAACATGCTAGGGCAGGAAGTATTGAGAGCTACACCTAATAATGTAGATAGCGTACTAGATATGTCTAGCTTACAAAATGGTACTTATTTTGTAAAAGTTACCATAGCTGACACTACAAAAACAGTTAGAGTAATAAAACAATAAACTAAACGCTTATAAATTGCCAAAAGCCACCTTTAAGGTGGCTTTTGTATTTTCTTTGGTTACATTTGCAGCTATGGCGACATTAGACTTCTCTTTTATTATACCTGTGTTTAATAGGCCTGGCGAAATCAGGGAACTTCTAGACAGTTTTGTGAAGCTAGAAGGTAATCTCGAGTTTGAAATTGTTATCGTAGAGGATGGGTCTACAGATACTTCAGAAGCAATTGCAAATAGTTTTGGTTCTAAATTAAACATATCATATTATTTTAAAGAGAACTCTGGGCCAGGTGACTCCAGAAATTTTGGTATGCAAAAAGCAAAAGGGGATTATTTTATCATATTGGATTCCGATGTTATTTTGCCTTCTAACTATTTATTGGAAGTAAATACTTTTTTAGCGACTAACTATTACGATTGTTTTGGTGGGCCTGATGCTGCACATAAGTCATTTTCTAATCTTCAGAAGGCTATTAATTTTGCCATGACTTCTTTTATAACTACTGGTGGTATAAGAGGTGGAAAGCAACAATTAGAAAATTTTCAACCTCGAAGCTTTAATATGGGTTTATCTAAAAAAGCATTTATGGACTCTGGAGGGTTTGGCAAGATACATCCAGGAGAAGACCCTGATTTGTCATTACGATTGAAAAAAATGGGTTATAAGACAACGTTAATAGCAAATGCTTATGTATACCATAAACGTCGAATATCTTGGTCTAAATTTTATAACCAGGTGCATAAATTTGGTTTGGTAAGACCCATTCTTAACGAGTGGCATCCTAATTCTAAAAGTATAGTGTATTGGTTTCCAACATTATTTTTATTAGGGTTATTGATTTCTATATTACTTTTGATTTTTGATATTAGACTTCCTTTGTATATATATCTTTTTTATCTTGTTTTAGCATTTATCCTGGCATTAATATCTACTAAGAGCATTATTGTAGCCACACAGTCTATATTGGCTATTATAATACAATTTTTAGGTTATGGTTACGGTTTTCTTAAATCTACATTTGCCCTTTCGGTTTTGAGAAAAAAACCAAAAGAGGCGTTTCCTAATTTATTTTTTAAATAAGTATGGGTTCAAGAAGTAAGTCGAACATATTTAGTATTCTGAAAAAGCGCGATGTAAAGCGTTTTAGCATATTTATTTCTATTGCCTTTATTTTCTTAATTATTTCTAAGCTTTCTAATGATTATAAGCAGCTAATAAAACTTAAGGTCAATTTGACTGATACTGAAGAAGAAGTAATTCTTCAACAAGACTCTTCAAATGTTATTGACGTTTTAGTAGAAGCTAAGGGTTTTGCCTTAGTACCTTATATTTTTAATAAGTATAAAACAATTGTTTTAAGTTCAAAGACCGATATGGTTACTAAACCCTCTCATTATCTATTTGATGTACAGAAAAATAGATTTCTAATCGAGGGACAATTGGGGTCATCTTATAATGTATTATCCATTAGTCCAGATACGCTAATATTACCATATTCTAAAAGGGCTTCGAAATATATTCCTGTGGATTTGGATGCAAATATTGAATACGCTACAGGGTTTGATATAAAAGGTGGGTTTACGTTTAGCGTAGATAGTGTTAAAATTGTCGGTGCACAGGATAAGATTGAAAATGTGAACACTATCTCAACCAAAGAATTAAAACTAAGTAAAGTTAATAGTTTTATAGATGAAGACATTGAAATAGAAGCTATTGATGATATTGATGTATTTCCTAAAGTGGTCAATGTTAAAGCAGATGTAAAGCGTTTTACTGAAGGGACCATTGAAGTGCCTGTAACCATAACTGGCAAGCCAAATAATATTACAATTAATTATTTCCCCAAAACTGTTACGATTTCGTATTATGTGGATTTGGATAGTTATAGCTCAATTTCTACTAATGATTTTGAGGTAGAATGTAATTTTAATCAAATTGATGAAGACCAAACCTTTTTTTTACCAAAAATCACAAAAAGTCCTAACTTTATTAAGCGTGTAAATATTAAACAAAAGCGTGTAGATTTTATAAAATTATAACATGGTAATAGTTGGTCTTACAGGTGGAATAGGTAGTGGTAAAACCACAATTAGTAAGTACTTTGAATCTTATGGTATACCTATTTATATCGCCGATAAAGAGGCCAAGGCCTTGATGAATCGCTCTAAAGTTGTAAGACGAAAACTAATTCAACTTTTCGGTCAATCAGCCTATAAAAATGGTGCATTAAACAGGGAATATTTGGCCACTAAAATTTTTAGCGACAAATCGCTTTTATCTAAGATGAATGCTATTGTACATCCCAGGGTAGCATCGCATTTTAAGCGTTGGTTAAAAAAACAGGATGCCCCTTATGTAATTAAAGAGGCTGCCATCATTTTTGAAAATGATTTAGAATATCAATATGATTATACCATCACTGTAGTCACTAATGAGGATTTGAGGATAGAACGTGTTATGAAACGCGATAATGTATCGGCTGAAAAAGTTAAATCCATAATAAGAAACCAACTTTCTGATAACGAAAAGATTAAAAAATCAGATTTCGTTATAGAGAATAATGACTTAGAAACTTCAGAAAAACAGGCACTAGAAATACATCAAGCCATACTCAAAAAAACATTACAATCTTAGTCATTCCGTTTGTTAATGTAAGGTTAAACATAATTTATGCTAAATGTTAAAATGTTAAATTTGGTCGATGGGTAAAAGACTATTCATCTTATTGGTGGTTTTAATGAGTTTATCGCTCATTGGAATCATCTTTGTGCAATCATTTTTTATTAATAATAGTTTAGAGAATGAGGAAAAGAATTTTACCCGAAGCGTTACAATAGCTCTAAGTTTTGTATCAAGAGATATACAAGATTATGAGATAAAAAGATTTTATGGTTTAATTCAGCCTTATTTAGCAGAAAATAAGGAGCCGGATTCTACAATCATAAGACAGCTTTACATTACTACAGAAGACGATATAAATGATCAAACCATCATACATCGTAATACTGTATTGGAAGAACGGTTTAAAGTGCCGCCTTCATTGTTCTTTGAAATTGATGCAGACAGCATAGATGTAAGTAATTTTACTAGCGAGCGCACTACGAATTATTACGAAAGGTCTACAATAGATGGCGGTTTGGCTATAAAGCCAACCAAAACCTTAGTAGAGTATTCTAATCTACCAGAAATAGGAAAACAAATCTATAAAGATTCATATAAAACTTTGCTCAGAGATGTTCCGATCTACAAAAGAGTTACGTCCCACCAGGTCGAGACTTTACTAAGACGACAACTCAAGGATGAGGGTATAGAATTAGATTTTGAGTTTGCTATATATGATGATGATTTAGCTACTAAAGTACATACAAGAAACTTCGACAAGAGTGGTGCTTATATTGGCGTTCCAATTTTTTTGGATAATAATAATGAAAGCAATTATAGGCTTTGGGTAGATTTCCCTGATAGAAAAAAGTTTTTACTGTCATCAATACTATGGATGATACTATTGTCAATATTGTTTACAAGTGTTATTATAGTAGCTTATTCCAGTGCGATCTATCAGTTAATAAAACAACGTCAAATATCGCAGATAAAGACGGATTTTATTAATAATATGACCCATGAGTTTAAAACACCAATCGCCACTATAAACCTAGCTTTGGATGCGATAAAAAACCCTAAGATTATTGCTGATCAAGATAAAGTAAAACGCTATTTGGGTATGATTAAGGATGAAAATAAGCGTATGCATGCACAAGTAGAAAATGTACTGAGAATATCCAAGTTAGAGAAAAACGAACTCAATATCAGTAAGGAACGCTTAAAATTGCACGACTTAATTGGTAATGCTGTTGATCATGTAGCGTTAATTGTAGAAGATAGAAAAGGTTATGTGAAGACACATTTGGAAGCTGCAAAGTCATCAGTTTTGGCTAATGAAACACATTTTACGAATGTAATAGTCAATATTTTAGATAATGCTATTAAGTATTCAGATGATGCCCCTAAAATTGATGTTTATACCGAAAATATCGGTAATAACATCATCTTGAAGATAGCCGATCAAGGTAATGGTATGTCTAAGCAAGTTGCTAAGCGTGTGTTCGAGAAATTTTACAGAGAACATACAGGTAATGTACATAATGTAAAAGGACATGGACTAGGGTTAGCTTATGTTAAACGAATAGTGGATGATCATCAAGGTCATGTATCAGTAGAAAGTGAAAAAGGAAAGGGCAGTACTTTTATTATAAAGTTGCCATTAATATCATAAAAACGAATTATGGAAGAACAAAACAAGAAAATTCTTTTGGTTGAAGACGATCCAAATTTTGGAACTGTTCTAAAAGACTATTTAATGATGAACGATTACGACGTTGTCCATGCCAAAAACGGAATGGAGGGTTTTGAAAAGTTCAAAAAAGATGATTACGATCTATGCATTTTAGATGTAATGATGCCTTATAAAGACGGATTCACATTAGCTAAGGAAATCCGCGAAAAGAACACGGATGTGCCTATCATATTTTTAACGGCAAAAGCTATGAAAGAAGATGTATTAAAAGGATACAAAGTAGGTGCAGACGATTATCTTAATAAGCCTTTTGATAGTGAGGTTTTACTCATGAAGATTAAGGCGATTATGCAACGCAAAGCAACTGACTCCGTCGCAGACAGCAAACAATTTGAGTTTAAGATTGGACGTTTTGATTTGAATTCTAAGCTTCGTTTTCTAAAATTTGATGGTGGCGAACCGACAAAGCTTTCGCCAAAAGAAAATGAATTGTTGCGTTTACTAGCACTGCACGAAAATGATTTAATGCCAAGAGAATTAGCACTGACCAAAATATGGAGAGATGACAATTATTTTACATCTAGAAGTATGGATGTATACATTGCAAAACTTCGTAAATATCTAAAACCAGACCCTAAAGTAGAAATTTTAAATATTCATGGTGAGGGATTTAGGTTGGTCATCAATAAAGACAGTTAATTCTAAATATATATCTATCCGGCCAAGTGCCGGATTTTTTTATAACTGATTTTCAATATAATTTATGATGTCTTTGGTATTGGTTTTATAATCAAACCATTTAATACCAACATCTTTTCTGAACCAGGTGAGTTGACGTTTGGCAAATCGTCTTGTATTTTTCTTTATTTCTGAAATGGCAAAGTCTAGAGTATAATGCCCTTTAAGATATTGAAATAATTCTTTATAGCCTACTGTGTTCAATGCATTAAGATGTCTAAGCGGAAATAAGTTTTCAGCCTCTTTTATTAGCCCATCTTCTATCATTATATCGACACGCTGATTGATTCTATCGTAGATGATGGAGCGATCAGCATCCAATCCTACCAAAATGGTTTTAAAAGGACGCTTTTTTTCTGGGTTTGTTAAAAACGAAGAATAAGGTTTATTGGTACCTATGCAAATTTCTAGAGCTCTAACAACACGTTGTGGATTATCTATGGCAATGGTTTCGAAAGCTATCGGGTCCAATACCATTAACTTATCCTGTAACGATTGAATACCAAGGGATTTAAGTTCTTTATTAAGTTGGTGCCTAATCGTTTTGTCTACCTCGGGAAAATTATCCAGCCCTTTGGTTACCGCTTTAACATATAAACCAGACCCTCCAACCATAATAGCGGAAGGATTGTTTTTGTGAATACCTTCAATAGCCTCTATAGCATCCCTTTCAAAATCTCCTACTGTATAATCCTCTTCAACGGATTTGTGCTGTATAAAATGATGTTTAGTAGCTTTTAATTCTTCAGGTGAAGGTACGGCAGTTCCAATATACATTTCTTTATAAAACTGCCTTGAATCTGAGGATATAATTTCTGTATTAAAATATTGGGCTAATTTTATACTTAATGCTGTTTTGCCAATAGCTGTAGGTCCTACTATGGAAATCAGTATTTTAGTCATAATGCAACTTGTGTCCACAATTGTAGCAGAATTCTGCATCATCACGATGATTTTCGGCTAGGCAGTTTGAACAGCATTGTGTATTTGTATGTACGTTACGCTTATTAAACTTGGTCATTTCTGATGATACAATTCCGGTAGGAACCGCAATAATAGCATAACCCATAATCATGATTAAGGATGCTATTAATTGACCAAGAGGTGTTGCCGGTGCTATATCTCCATAACCGACAGTCGTTAATGTAACTATGGCCCAATATACACTTCTGGGTATACTAGAAAAGCCACTACCTTCTTCACTTTCTACCAAATACATTACTGTACCAAGTATAACGCACAATATAATCACGAATAACAAGAAAACACCAATTTTAGCACGGCTCGTTTTTAAAGCTCTAATGAAGTTAGTAGATGCGCCTATATAGCGTGTTAGTTTTAGAATCCTAAAAACCCGCAATAGTCTTAAGGCCCTTAAAGCTACAAGCGAATGTGTACCAACAAATATTAAGGACAAATATTTAGGAATGGTTGACAACAAGTCGATAACACCATAAAAGCTGGTAATATATTTGATAGGTTTTTTTACTGAAACAATTCTTGCAATGTATTCTATTGAGAAAAGTATCGTAATAACCCATTCTGAGATATTTAGAAAATTATGAAATTTTTCATCAAAACTTTTTACACTTTCCAGCATAACTAAAATGATACTTGCTAGAATGGCAATTAGTAAAACAACATCAAACAACTTTCCCGCAGGTGTGTCTGCTTCATATATTATCTCATGGAGTCTAGTTCGCCAAGTATGTTTGGTTGTGGGTTCCATATGCTAAAAATACAAAAAGTAGGCTTATTGTTTTTCTAATACAATTATGCTGTTCTTTTGAGTTTCTACCACCTTATCCATAAATGTCTTTAAATAAGCATAGTATCCCGATTCGTAAATGGCTTTATCGAATTTAACCTTAAAGTATAGTGATAATTTATTGTCCTTTACTTCAAAATTACTGACAAACGAACCAGCCTTATCAGGTAATGCATAGTTTAGAGATTGAGGTATCTCAAGGATTTTTAGATTATTTCCAAGATCAATGCTCATAACATATAAATATGAATCCCTATATCCGAAGTCGATAGGATAAGTTCGCTCTTGTAGTTTAAACGGGTTTTCTTCAAAAAATGTTATTAGAAAAGGATTGAGATAGATTTTATTACCAATAAATTCAGGTTCAAATGTAAAATTGATATGTTCTTTAAGACTGAAATCTTTTTTATCAAAATCGATGACTTCAAGATTATCGATTTCAAAATTAGTGTAATTCTCAGCTTTGATTTTTTTGTAGTCTTGGACATTTTCATCAAATCTACGCTTTAACAAATGTGAATGATAGCCTGAAAAATTACTCTCCAATTCGCCAGAAATAGATGTTTCGTCAAAAGTATTGAGTTGAACCCTATGTTGTCTTACAGAATATTTTTTAGGGTCAATATCTACCCAATAACTCCCATCTTTAAAATCAATAAGTCTACCATATTGGTTGAGGCATCTGTAAGGAAGTTCACCAAAAGATAAATATGGATTAGTGGCATCTAGTAAATAATTAGTCCCGTTAACATTCACGCTGACAATTACATAATTAAATTCAGTAAGTATAGGATATAATTTAGTAGCTAGACCACGTTCTCTAGTAGACAATAGAATAGGGTAAACCTCATAATTCTCATTAAACAGTAGATTAAGTAACAACAGATTAATTTCAAAAGCGTTACCTACTTTATTGTTTAACAAATCCTTTACCGAAACTTCAAATCGACCGTATTTTTTATCCCATCTGTAATTATCTAAAACATAATTATATATCGCTTTCGTCTTATCAAGTGGGTTTTCAATGTTACTTATTTCTGCTGGTAATACTTTTTTAACAAGGCTTTTTTTATTGATTTGTCGGCCGAAATCAGAATCATTTTTTAACTCCTGGTCTGTATATTCCCATGTGTTAGTAATCCTGTCAACACTACCATCAAAACCACGTACTACACTGAGCTCATACTCAATTCTCGACATGTAGTTTAGCGGAGTTGTTGTAAAGGCCTCAGCTTTATATGCAGGAATATTTTTCATTACATATTTTGACATAGAACAATCGGCACTTCCACCTCCTCCAACCTCCAAACAGTTCTTCTCTAACCAAGATTCATTAGTCTCTAAAGGAATACTACCCACTAGTTTTGTATGGTATTCATAGTTTGCGGGTATACTAGTATTATATTCACTATATAGTACTGGATCTGGACCTTGAAAATACCATGGTTGATATTTCGAAATAAATCGTGATTCGGTCTCGTAACTAATGGTTATGACACTGCCTACTTTAACTTTCGGTAGTACAATCTTAACTAATGTATAGTCTTTATTATCTTCTTCAAAAATACCACTTTTTGTTAGCTTGGTTCTTTCCATGTCACCATCAACGAGATTATAAGTTGCACCTTTAATATTCTTTATAGATTCTTTTGAAGATTTTCCTTTATAGAGTCTAACTTCAAATTCACCACGTTCAATGCCTTCAGCCTTTAATATTTTAATTTTTTGCTTTAGTTGAAATACTAACTTAAACGTTTTTCTGTCGATATAGCTATTTCCGTAATCGTAAATTACTAGTGCATTGGCAGTAGAATCTTTTTTGTAAGTATTAAGCAATAAATCAGGTCTTAAAACCTGCATGTCAACGTTGTAACTCTGGCCAAAACAAAATGCACTAATAATAAGAAGGATTGATACAAAGTTTAATTTCATAATTAGGCTTATAGTTGAATGATTTTCAGTCTTTTGTTCTTTCGCATATAACTTTGAATAATATGCTGGGTGTCTCTGTTGTTCTCCATTGGAGTTATGAGTGATTCCAAGATGTCTCGATTATTAATCTGATAGTTTAAATCAAAAAAACCAATACCTTTAAAGATACCATCTTCTATGAGAATAACACTTCTCTCGTCAATATCTCTTCCTCTATCAATAAGAATCATATCTTTATTGTTATATGAGTTTTTTTCAATGACGGCCATGGTACGTTCATTATAGGTTTTAGGCGCTTCTTTATTGATGCATGCGCCATTGCAGTTTTCGATTTCGTAATTAAAACAGCTCGTTTCTGATTTTTCCAAACCACATAATTTAGTGCAGAGTTCGTAGGTTTCAACCATTCTGCTCAGAAATGAAACAGCACTTTTTCTATTTGTAAATGTAGTAATGGGCTTTTCGCCTTTTTTTATTTGGCTTATACGAAGATTAATGTAACCATCATCATCTATAAAGCTGTATAGCCCTTGAGAGAATTGATTGCGTTTTAGAGCTCTATTTAGAACAGGTTTATTTGTTTTTATTTCTTCATTCTCCTTTAAAAGTGCGATAAGTTCGCTACCTGTTTTCTCGTAGGTGACCGCTGCGACTTGAACTTGAATCTTCTTTGACTTTGAATTTCTATTCGTAAAATGTTGTGTTATACGTTTTCTTATATTATTGCTCTTACCAATGTAAATAATATTACCATTTTCATCATGAATGTAATACACTCCAGTATCACTTGGTAACTCTTCAATGATATCTTTAAGATTAGATGCCACCTTCGATTTTTTCTCAACTTTTACAGCATCTTTAATAATCTTTTTATCACTATCCTTGCTCAACAAGGTCTTGAATAACTTTACGGTTGCCATGGCGTCACCATTGGCTCGATGTCTTTCGCTTACAGGAATGCCAAGGGCTCTAGTCAATTTACCCAGACTATAAGACTCCATTTCTGGTATAAGTTCTTGAGATAATTCTACGGTACAAAGGGTTTTGCGTTTAAAGGCAAAACCTAAGCGTTTAAATTCAGTTTTTAAAATCCGATAATCAAAATCTGCATTGTGTGCTACTAGAATACAATCTTCAGTAATTTCTACGATACGTTTGGCAACTTCATAGAATTTAGGTGCGTTTCTAAGCATGTTAGAATTAATCCCTGTAAGATTTACCACGAAAGGTTGAATTTCGCGCTCAGGATTAATTAAGGAAATAAACTGGTCTGTGACCTTGTGACCATCAAATCGATAAATGGCAATTTCAGTGATACCTTCTTCATTGTATTTGCCGCCAGTAGTTTCTATGTCTAATATTGCGTAAATACTTTAGTTCTTTTTAGTTCATATAGTTTCTTGCTCCAAATATACTACTTCCTACACGTATCATATTACTCCCGCAATCAATGGCTAATTGATAATCTCCGCTCATGCCCATGGAAATAATTTTAAGCTTTGGGCATTGAATTTTTAATTCGTCAAAAGTTGATTTTAAGAAATTAAATTCATTTTCTATTTGCTTCATATTATCAGTAAATGTAGCCATTCCCATTAAGCCTAGTATGTTAATGTTTTTTAATTCTGAAAATTCTTCAGATAGGAGTAGTGCAGAAGCGTCTTTGGCAGACATGCCAAATTTACTATCTTCTTTAGCAATCTTAATTTGAAGCAAACAGTCAATAATTCTATCATGTCTTTTGGCTTGCTTATCTATTTCACTCAGAAGTTTAAGACTATCTACACCGTGAATTAGGCTGACAAATTCAGCCATGTATTTAACCTTATTTCGCTGCACGTGACCAATCATATGCCATTGAATATCTTTTGGCATTTGTTCGTGCTTTTCCACCATCTCCTGGATTTTATTTTCTCCAAAAATCCGTTGACCAGCATTATAGGCTTCCATTAAGTTGCTCACTGGCTTTGTCTTTGATACTGCAACTAAAGAGACATGTTCAGGTAAGGATGATTTTATTTCCAGTAGATTTTTACTAATACTCATAAATCGTAATTCCACTTCGCAATTTAGGCAAAATATAAGTACTTTTTGGTGGCATTTTTAGACCTTCATCCGCAATTTCCTTCATTTGTTGTACCGTAGCTGGGCACATGCCAAAACCTACTTTAAATTGGCCACTGTCAACACTGGTTTTGATGGTAATCATTTCGTGTTTGCCATGCACATATTCAATTCTGCTATCATTTCTTAAATCGTCTATGCCTAAAATCGGTTGTAAAATAGTTTTGTAAAGCAGTTGGGCGTCGAGCTTATCAAGTGCTGTGTCGAATTTGTAGTTGGCTTTTCTTAAATAAAGTGAATAAAACTCACCGTCTAAATACATACTAAAATGATGTGGTTTAGAAGGGTGGTAAGGTACTGTACCACAATTGCTTATTCTAAAATTTGCATCGAGTTTGATAAGGAATTCCTCTTTAGTTAAACCATTTAAGTCTTTGATTAATCGACTAAATTCTTGTATCACCAAATCAGATTCTGGGATAAGGTAAGACATGAAAAAGTTATAAGATTCCGAACCATTGTGATCGGGATTCTTTTGCTTTTCATCCTTATAAAGTAAAAATGATGAAGCTGATCTATGGTGACCATCCGCAATATATATGGTTTTCATTTTTTTAAATTCTTCCTGAATAATTGCCATGGTTTCTTCATTATCAATTTTCCAGAGGTAGTGTGTATCTCTGTAGGTCATTGTAAACTCAAATTCGGCATGATTCTTTTGAGCATCTTCTATGATATCGGAAATGATGGTATTATCAGGATAGGTGAGTAGCACAGGCTCTGCATTAAAACCTACGGTTTGCAGATAGTTTTTAAAGGTTTGCTCGCGTTTGGCTATAGTTTCTTCATGTTTTTTTATGATGTCGTTTTCATAGTCTTCTGCACTTGTGGCCGCAATAATGCCGCTAAAGACCTGTTTGTGTCTGTTCACTATTTTATAAACATAAAATGATGCTTTTTGGTCCGTAACAAAAATACCATCCTCTTTAAACTCTAAATAACGATTTCTAACTAGCTTATAACGTTCATTACCAGTAACTTCCTGAGAATACTTATAACCGGGATTTACGACATGAAGAAAACTGTATGGATTGTAGTCCATACGAGATTCGCGTTCGTCAACGGTATAGCTTTGATAGGGACGTGCAGCCACCAAGCCTACGATGGCTCTTGTGGGTTTTACTGCTTTAAATGGAATTATTTTTGCCATTTAATTTCTGTTTTTTCTAATAAAATCTGTTGGCTCTAAATATCTGGCGGTGTCATTTGTGTAACCACTACCAATTTCCAAATCTAAGGAATCTCTGATTTCAAAATGTAAATGGGTATGATATAATTTATTACATGTGATAATCGTTCCAATTTGTTCACCTTTTTTTATAAACTGATTTGGTTTTACCAGCATTGTGTTACAATGGGCATATAAGGATTCATATAAATTTCCATCCAATAAATGAACGATTCTTATTACATTTCCCCACTTACTAACATACGCTTTTGCTTCACTTATATAGCCATTTCCTATAGCATATACAGGTTTGTCCATATATATGCTTTCTTCACCAAATCCATTCGAGCCATCTATAAGATGCCTATTAGATCCCAATTTCTGTTTGTTGAAATAACCCATACCCATAGCATTTGGTTTTATAACAGGAAAATCAAAATCTTTTGCAATGTATTGAGGATTATCCGTGAATAATGATTTATAATCGATTTCCTTTTTATCAATCTCAATGTTACTTTCTAATGCCACATGTTCCTCAGAAGAAGAGATGTTTTCAATATTAACCTCCTTATTGTTCTCACAAGATGTAATTACAATTGTAAAGAATAAATATTTGAAAACTTTAGTCATTAACTATTGAAACTGTTTCGAAACGTTTTCAGCCTTTCTACTTTCAGAATAATCATAAAAACCTTCACCAGATTTTACACCTAGCTTTCCTGCTCTTACCATATTTACAAGAAGAGGGCAAGGAGCATACTTTGGATTTTTAAAACCATCATACATTACATTTAATATAGACAGGCAAACATCTAATCCTATGAAATCTGCTAATTGTAATGGGCCCATTGGATGCGCCATTCCTAATTTCATAACCGTGTCGATTTCTTGCACACCAGCTACGCCATTGTATAGTGTTTCAATGGATTCATTAATCATTGGCATCAAAATACGATTGGCCACAAACCCAGGGTAATCATTAACTTCTGTAGGAACCTTACCTAAAGTTTTGGATAATTCCATAATGGTGTTTGTAACTTCGTCACTTGTACTATAACCTCTAATGATTTCTACCAATTTCATAATTGGTACGGGATTCATAAAGTGCATCCCAATAACCTTATCCGGTCGTGATGTTACGGCAGCGATTTGAGTAATAGAAATAGATGATGTATTGGTTGCCAAAATAGTATCCTCTCCACAAGCCTCATCAAGTTGCTTAAAGATTTTTAATTTTAAATCTACATTTTCGGTTGCAGCTTCAACAACTAGACTTGCATATTCAACACCTTCGGTAATATCTGTAAATAAAGTGATATTGTCTAAAGTCGCTTGCTTATCGGCCGCAGTAATTTTTTCTTTGGCCACCATTCGGTCTAAGTTTCTCGAAATGGTTTCCACACCTTTTTTAAGGGATATCTCGTTAATGTCTATAAGTTGTACTTTAAATCCAGATTGCGCAAAAGTATGGGCAATTCCGTTTCCCATGGTTCCTGCTCCAATTACGGCTACGTTTTTCATATTAATTATTTTGGTGACTGAGGCTCTCAAAGTCACATCACATTAATATTATGGTCACTTCGAGAGCCTCAGTGACCAGTAATTTTTAAGAATTTAAAACTGATTTATAATCATTGTTGCCACTCGCAAAGCTTCTGTACCATCATGCAGTGTTACAATAGGTTTTGTGTTGTTATTGATAGCATCAGCAAAAGTTTCGAGTTCATCCAAAATAGCATTATTATTCTCTATTTCTGGATTATCAAAATAGATTTGTTTTTTTACTCCTTCTGCATTTTGAAGAATCATATCAAAATCACCAGGGTTCTCAGGCGCATCCTTCATTTTTACAACTTCGCATTTTTTCTCTAAGAAGTCAACAGATATATAGGCATCCTTTTGGAAAAAACGCGTTTTACGCATATTCTTGAGAGAAATGCGACTTGCTGTGAGGTTTGCAACACAACCATTTTTAAACTCGATGCGTGCGTTAGCAATATCTGGTGTTTCACTTACCACAGAAACACCACTAGCAGAAATGTGTTTTACGGGTGAATTTACAACACTTAGAATAATATCTATATCATGAATCATTAGATCCAAAACCACAGGTACATCTGTACCACGAGGATTAAATTCAGCCAAGCGATGAGTTTCTATGAACATCGGATTTTCAATCTTATCACTTACTGCTATGAAAGCAGGATTAAAGCGCTCTACATGGCCTACTTGTCCTTTAACTCCATGTTCTGCTACTAATGTTCTAATGGTCTCAGCTTCTTCAACAGTATTTGTAATTGGCTTTTCAATAAAAATATGCTTCCCTTTACTAATCGCTTTTTTTGCACACTCGTAATGTGAAAGGGTAGGAGTTACAATATCTACAACATCAACAGAGTCTATTAGATTATCGATGGAATCAAAATAGGTGTACCCAAATTCTTCGGCTACACGTTTTGCATTTTTGGTATCTGCATCATAAAAGCCAACAAGCTCATACTTATCGGATTGATTGAGTAACCTTAGATGAATTTTTCCCAAGTGACCAGCACCAAGAACACCAGCTTTAAGCATGTTTTTCGATTTTTAACAAAAATAGGCGTTTTGCATCAAAAATTTAAAAAAGAACCTATAAAAAACTACGAATTCAATAATTGAATTTTGAGATAGGAATTTGCTTTTCTTTGGGTTAATTTTGTGTGAAACTAAACTAAATTTGAAAGATACATTTAAGCATAAAGGGATGCGTCAACAATTGGTTGACTCCATAAGAAAACATGGTGATATTAAAGATGAAGCTGTACTCGAAGCTATTAATAAAGTCCCAAGGCATCTTTTCATGGATTCGGGCTTTATAGATCATGCTTATGTGGATAAAGCTTTTCCTATTGCCGCAGATCAGACCATTTCACAACCTTATACTGTAGCGTTTCAAACCGAATTATTACAAGTGAAACCAGGCCATAAAGTTTTGGAAATTGGTACAGGCAGTGGCTACCAATGTGCTGTTTTGATTGAGCTAGGCGCCAAAGTTTATAGTATAGAACGGCAACAAGAGCTTTTTAAAAAAACATCTAAGTTTTTGCCTAAAATTGGATACAGAGCCAAAAAACTAGTTTTTGGGGATGGCTATAAAGGTTTACCAGAAGAAGCACCCTTCGATGGTATAATTGTCACAGCAGGAGCTCCTTTTGTCCCTAAAGCTCTGTTAAGTCAACTTAAAGTTGGTGGACGATTAGTAATTCCCGTTGGTGAAGACGTACAAACCATGACACTTTTTATAAGAAAAGGGCCAAAGGAATTCGAAAAACATGAGTTTGGGAAATTCAGATTTGTACCTCTATTAGAGGATAAAAACTAATCGGTAGCCTTCTTGTAGGCTTCCGCACCTCCAACAATGGGCAGCGTTAAGGTTGTTTTATCTAATTCAATGGTCAATTCCGTTCCCGGCTTCGGATGAATCGTAAAATCTTGGTCACTGGAAAAAATCATCAATCCGATTTGTTGATTTGCTTTAATAATTTGATCATCTGGTTGTAATTCAAAATTCACTGTATAAGAACGTCCAGGCACCAAATCTTCTTCATCAGTTAAGGACTCATGGTTTTTCGGATCTGCCCAACCTCGAGTTATGATATTATCCGTAATTTTTTCTGCCGTATCATCCCAAGGTAATGCCACTAACCAAACGGATAGATTCGCTGCTGGTTTATTACTTGACAATGTAATACTCACTTTTGGAACTCCTGAAATATGAAGGTCACTTTTCAGTTTGGGTGTTGCGTACAATAATCTATGCTTGGAACTTTCGGCCTTGGCAAGATCTTTTCCTGAAAAAGATACATCGTCTGTAAGAGTTTCTTTTATTTTAGAACTTTTGTTAAGAGTTAAACCGCCAGAAGTACCGTTACCATCAGAAGTAAGATTCAAAGTAATATCTTTGGCCTCAGGATTAGGATAATCTAAGTAGGCTGTGGGTTGTTGTCTGTCATCATACTCTCTAACGATATAAGCTTTATTTTGCTCTTTGTCAACTCCGTTATCAACTCCATGAAGATATTTTGTAAACCATTTGTTCATCATAGAAGTTGGTGGTGGTCCACCATGGCCATTTTGATGATAATAAATTTGGTGTGGTAAACCTTTTTCTTTGGCAGCTTTGTAAATGCGATAGCTATGCTCTGGCATTACATTCCAATCGTTAAAACCATGGGACATCAATAGTGCGGCTTTCATATTATCCATTTGATTAAGGTAATCGCGTCCAGCCCAGAAATCATTATAATCACCTGTTTGCCTATCCATCCCATTCATCATTTCGGTGTCACGTACTACTTTATTATTGTAAGCACGCTTAGACTCATCACCACTGTGTATAAAATCATAAAGCACATCGATATCTTCTCCCAAATAACCACCTGGAGAACGTACTAGACCATTGGAACGGTAATAATGATAGTATGATGTATTTGGAGCAATGGGTATAATAACTTTCAGGCCTTCGACACCTGTTGTTGCTGCTGCTAGAGGTAAAGTACCGTTGTATGAAGTCCCTGTCATACCAACTTTTCCTGTAGACCAGTAAGCTTTGACTTCTTCGTTGCCATTACGTTCGGTATAACCTTTTGCACGTCCACACAACCAATCAACCACTGCCTTTGGTGCTAAGGATTCGTTGGGTCCACCAACTGTAGGAGCTCCATCAGATAAACCTGTTCCTGGTGAAGATGAATGCACTACTATATAGCCTCTTGGCACCCATTTTCTAAGGTGTGAGTTAGAAATAATTGGGCGTTGCCCACGACGTTTCACTTCTGGATGTGTACGTTCTTTGGATTTCCCTCCAAGCTCACGCTTTACATCCCACATAATACCAGGTACATCACCAGCTACTCCCGCAAAATATGGACTTGTGACATAAATAACGGGAAGTTGTAAACCTTCGGTTTCGGTTTGTTCTGGCCGTGTTACCGAAACGTGCATACGATCTAACTCTCCATCACCATCGGTATCAAACTCAGTCTCTACCCAAAGGTCATGACGTAACCATTGTTCTGAATCACTAAACGCTTCGATAATTTGTGCTTCGCCATCTTTAAAAATAGGTGCTGCTTTTTCTGTTGTGTTTTGAGCACAGTTGAGAATGGTAAAGCTTAATGCTGCAATTAATAAGAAGTTAGATTTGAAAGTCATAGATATTTTGATTCGAAATTTTTATAAAAATAAGCACTATCTCTTAGTCGTCAAATTCTTTAAGATAAGTTTCATAAACTTTTTAGGTTTTAGCCAATGGTAGTGATTTTGACTTATTAAATTTGTATCGAGAACTTAAATTTATTTAAAAGTTAATGCTACAAGTTGTAGCCAATTAACAGAAAGTATGAAAAGACACGTCTTACTTTTATTATTTTCAATTACAGTAATTTCTTGTGGGCCTTTCTTAAAAGTTAGTGAACTTAAGAAGAATGGGAGATTCAAAGCCAGCAAAGTAGCTACAACCCTAAAAAGTGTTCCTTTTGATTTAGATACGCACAAGGCCTTATTAGTTGTGCCACAAGACGAATCCAAGTTTTTTATAGGAATGGCTAAAAACATCAGTTATTTTGATAGGGTTATAACCTTTGAAAATTTAGAAAAAGAAATTGAAAAAGCTGGAAACTTGGATAAAATTAGTTCTTTACGTGGTCTTGATAGATGGAGTAAAGCCTATGAAATTTATCAACCGTTTCTTATTCTAACAAATGATTTTAGGGACGAGGATGAAACGTATTGGCAATTAAAATTAATCAATCCCGCAAATAACGAAGAATTGTTTGTAAATGAAATACCTTATGACTTTGACAAAATTCTTTGGATAACTGATAAGAACACTTATAACCCTACTTACAATGGACTTATTGAGTACATTGAGTCTAATTCTACAACTTATAATAAATAAAACTCATGTGATAGAAAGATTTAATTTTTTTAGATTTATAGGGATGTTTATTACTGTATATTAAACCTATGATTAGACCAATTACCTTACTTTTCCTTTTATGTTCAATTACAACGTCAGCCCAGTTCAAGGCAGGTAATATTGAACTGAATTTTGGTGAAAGTACTCCTAAAGAACTTGGGAATGTAATGACCATTGCAGGCCTAGCAAATGATTCAATCTTTACTTTAAGTAGAACAAAAAAGGAATTCTTTTTTCAAACTTTTGATGCTAAAACTAAGCGCTTGACATCGAGCAAACCTTTTGAAATACTTAGAGATTATGAAATAAGAGACTATATTTTTGTTGGTAAAAAGCTATTCTTAATGCTATCTGCTTTTAATGAAGCCACTAATAACTACCATTTTATTGCTAAAGAAGTTAAGAACAATGAAATAGTAAATAGTACTACAATCCTTTCTATTAATGCCAAGCGTAGGTCAAGAAAAGGGGAGTTTTTATATAAACGATCAAATGATGGCCTAAAATATTTGGTGACACATGTAAACAAAAATTACAGAAACCCTAACGTAGTTTATACTCTAGTTCTTGTAGATGAAAATCTTAATAAAGTTTTTACAGATGAAAACACTATAATATCTGAAGAGAAACGTGTGTGGTCATTTAAGTTCTCTGATACAAAATTTACCGATAAAGGTGATATAGTTTTCGCTGTTACTGAAAGTTATAGAAACAGAAAAGAAAAAAATAAATATAATGAAGTTACAGTTTTTTCATACCAAGCAAAAAATGCCTTTCATAGAACGCAAATAGAAATAGAACTAAAAGATAATTATATAGCAGATTGCACAGTAGTTCCAACTAAAGATAATCGGCTACATGTTACTGGTTTTTATTCCAAATTGAATAAAAGAGGGAAAAGACAATGGGAATTTGAAGGCATATATGACATTGTTATTGATGACAAAAAGGGAGAGGTACTTAGCACAACATTTAATCGCTTCCCTTGGCACATAAGGATTTTAGGCGATTTTTATCACGATTTTTATAAAAATATAGCATTTATTGAAAGAGATAATGGCGGCATCATTGTATTGTCAGAATATGATGTAAAAGGAGAGCCAAGCACGCTTGACATTTGGCCTTTAGCATGGGTAACTTATTCTTTTGATTCTGGAAGTGTAATAATCACAGCCCTAAACCAAGATGGTAAATTAGATTGGTCAAATGTTGTCCCAAAACTTCAATGGATGAGCATTGATATTATTGGAATTCAGTTAATACCTAGCCCAAATTTTACCCAACCTGGAACTATGAATTTTCCTTTGGTGGAGATGGGGACTGGAGAAGAATATTTAAGTATACTTCCAATATATAAAAATGGTAAGTTGACCGTGTTCTATAATGACCATCACAAAAGTACAAGTGAGAAATTAAGAACTTTGGAAGGCCTAAATCGGATGACAACAGTTGCCTCCACATATGATTATGAGAAAGCTGAGTATGAATATATTAAACCAGAAGAGTTCCAAAAAGGACAAATTAATTTAAAGCCTTTGATAAATTATAAAATTTCAGACAACAGATATTTAATTTATGGAGGGAATAAAAAAGAAAACGCACTTGGTGAGTTGAGAATTATGGAATGAAATAAAACTGGCTTTAACGATGTGTATAGTTCATTATGGCTGAATTTTCGGTAGAAAATTCAGTCCTATTCGTTGTCTTTCGGTCACGACGAAAAAATCAGCTATGATATTCCGCGACAAGCCAAAAAAAGCCAATGACTCCATCTTTTAAATTGGTAATCATAAGGGATTTATCCTTTCGGTAAATAGACTTCAGGAATAGGATGTGCTTCAGATTCTTGCATCCAAAAGATATTGATAATCCACCAACGCTCACCGTCATTCATCAATTGAATGCTATTAATTCCTCTCATAAAAGGTTCTTTATCATCTTTTTTTCTAAAGGATTCGTAGGTGCTAAAAACCTGTGTTATATTGCCAAAAGTATCGACCTCTCGATTTAGTTCTACTTCATAAAAACCATTTTCAAACAACCATTTGCCAGAGCTATTTATATAGTCATCTGGTGTCATATAACGTGCGGAATGCTTGCCTTCTTGGGTTTTACCAATCGGAATCAACTTGGCCTCTTTATGGAATAGATACTTAAACAATTCCCAATCGCGTTCTACACCTGCGTCACCAGAAATCACAGCGTAAAGCGTTTCAATGGTGCTATCTAAGGATGCGACATGTTTGGAGTAGCCTTTGGTTTCTTCTTGGGCATAAAGCCCAATGGAAAATAGACATAATTGAAGCATAAGTTTTTTCATGAGGATTTATTTAAGCAATCCATAAAATGACTTTCGTCAGAACGTTCCATTTTCCATGTATTCTTTCGAAAATGATTATATCAGAACCGGCACATCTACCACCACAATAGTAATTATATCTTAATGCTGCTAAATTTCCTGAATAATTAATTTTGCACAGTCTGATGAAAAATCTAGATCTTATTTGATTTTTATCTTCTTTACGCAATTCAAGTGCTTCATTTCGAGTTAGAATTTTTAAATAAATATTCAGAGAGAGTAAAGTGTCATTTTTAAAAGTATTTTGATCCTCAAAATTTTGAATAATGTTCTTCATATCACTTTTAAAAATAGAGTCAGTATTAATTCTGTTTGATACTATTGAATCTATTTCAAATCGCCATAGATCAATATGATTCCGATTTAACTTTTGCTCTTCTATTATTAAAGTGTCTATATGTTTATTTTGACCGAACCTTAAATCATCCGAGAATACTTGAAGGTAGATTTCCAAATTATCATTTTTTGTTTGAGCATATCCAGCATTAAAAATGACTCCTACAAAGAATAATAAATATTTCATCTTATAAAGTTAAAAGAATTTCAACCCAAACAAAATAGCATCTCCCTGAAAACCTCCTTGGTAGGAGCGGATATAATCAAACCTTAAGAACCGGAATTTTCCCCAACCAATATTATCGATACCTATGGTAAATTCTTGGTAAGGTTTGTTATCTGGTATGGCCAAATTATGGGCGCCTACAATAAGATTGAAGTTGAGTTTATTCAACAAAGGTATTTTACCCAATATAAAGCCATTAAAATCGTGTTCGGCATGCATTTCTAAATAGCTGTCATTGGTGCTTAAATCGTAGTACCCTAAATTATTGAATACATCGGTATAATTGCCACGTGTGCTTATACTAATTTGGTTGCCGTTAAAGTGTTGAAAATCCATAAAAGCGATATCATCCGCATTAAAGAACTTACCCGTTCTTATGTTGTACCTAAAACGACCTTTATCGGCAATATTGAAAGATTGGTATAATCTGGCTTTTATTTGATCAAAATTATAATCGTCAGTAGTTGCGTTAAATCCCTTTTCATAACTCAATACAAGGGTTGGATAAGCATCATTACTAATATTGAATTTACTGTCAGGGTAACTCAGGTATTTCTGTCCAAAATTAAACCGACCAGTGACATTTAATTTTACAATATTATGATTATCAAACGGAGCATCCGTACTTGTTGGTTCTAAGGGATTGTTGCTTAAATACTCTTGATCAGCTCTTGGATAGAAGGATTGGTCAGTGGTATTAAAAAGCGCGTTTCTTTGCTCATAAGAGATACTGGAAAACAATCGAAACCCATTAAACAATTCTTCGGAATAATTGAGTTGAATAAAACGACGTTCGTAAAGCTTCATGTAGTTTTCCTCAAGAAATAATGTTGCAAGAGTATTACCTAATGGTGTAATGGGATTAGCAGGATTGAACTGCTGCACTTGTTCACCGCCAGACAAGGTTATAATACGTCGATTGGTGTCATTAAATTTGTACGTCAATGATCCGGTAAGGCGTAAGCGTTCATCCGAAAAGCCATATTGTAGACCTGCATTAGCCGTAAAGTAACGCCTAAATTCATCATAACGTTGGGTAAAGAATAGATTTACCTTTCCGGTATAACCTTGAACCGTATTAAACTGAATACCTCCTAAAGGAATATCAAACCCTACACTATAATTTTTGTAGGTGTTTCGGTATGTGTATCCTAAGATATCGCCTAGCTTCAATTTATTTTCAGCACGATCTACAGAATCCAAATAGGTTTTTGATTCTCGTACTATTTGAATGCTATCTTTTTTAATGTAATCCGTACGTTCCTCTAATGTTAAAGGGACAGGTCGTATTTGCTTCCAGAATATGGAGTCTTTTTTATTAGCTTCGTTTTCAAACGCTACCAATTCTGGTCCAAAATCTTTTCGAGTCAGCCCAGAATTGAATTCATAATTACTGTAAACGGCAGTAAAACGGCCTCCTCCTTTGATGCCTAAAATGCCATATTTAAAATCAATACTTTGCGAAATCAAAGCCCATAAACTGTCATTTTCTGAATATGAAAAGCTTTGCTTTAGCGATATTAAATCAACTGCCGGAATCCTAGCTTGTGTTCCTGTAATATCGAGCTCAATGGCGTATATGGTCCATTGTTCATCAACGATATAAATCGAACCCGAAAAAACAGGATCGTTTTCTCGTTTAGGAATAACATTAACTTTGTTGATAAGATTACCACGGTCATCATAAAAGACTCCTTCTAATTTATAGCGATAATAACCAAAAGCATTATTGGCAATAGGTGATACAATTTCGTTTCCGAACTCTATGGTATTATTGTAAAAATTGAAGTCAACGTCTTGGGCATTGTTAAAGCTAAACCCACTATCGTTACCACTTACTTTTGAAGCTGTAATTTTTTCTTTGAGCAAGTTTGGTCTTAAATATTGAATCTTAGAAATAGTCTCTGACAAATAAATAATGCCACTTCGTGTGGAATCTAACCCTCCTCCTAAATCGCCTACCTCTTGACCAAGTATTTTTTCTGGTGCATCTTTTATTCGGATCAATCCACGTGAATAAAAATCAGCTTTAAACGAATTTATTTTTTCAAGATTTTCTTTTCGTTTGGCAATGGCTTGCCTAATGATGGTATTAGCAGGATTGTCCTCTGCGTTAACTACAACTTCACTTAGCGAGACCGATTCCTCTTCGAGCATAACATCGATTTGATAAGGGAATTGATTGATGTCAACCGTCTTTTTTACTGTTTTATACCCTAAATACGTATAGACAATGGTATAAGCCTTAGCTTCTGATATATTGAGTTCATAATAACCGTCGTTATTGGTGGTTGTGCCTTTATAGGTGTTTTCAATAATAACATTAACAAAAGGGAGCGGTTGATTTTTATTATCGGTTATGGTACCTGTAATTTGGGCTAAGGCTACTGTACTAAATACAATAAATAGTAAGCTTAGTAAAGTTTTGTTCATGTATTACGATTGATGGTTATACTAGTACAGACATAAAAATTAAACGAATGGTTGCCTATATTGTTTCAAACATAGACTAAAATTAATAGTAGAAAGGTTATAGCAATCTTAAAGTTATCGAAAACTTTTCTTAATGCGGTCTAAATTGCGCTTATTGTCTCGGTCTTTAATAGTTTCACGCTTATCATAGAGTTTTTTTCCTTTTGCCAATGCGATTTCTAGTTTTGCCAGACCTTTATCATTAATATATAAAACCAGAGGGATAATGGCATTACCCTTAACGTTAACTTCGCGTTCAAGCTTTTTAAGTTCACGTTTATTAAGTAGTAATTTACGCTCTGCTTTAGGTTTGTGGTTATAATAGTTACCAAAAGCATACTCTTCAATGGTCATATTAATCACAAAAAGTTCACCGCTTTCATTAAATTCACAAAAACTTTCGGCAATAGAAGCTTTGCTCGCTCTGATAGATTTAATTTCAGTGCCAGTAAGTACAATTCCAGCCGTATATTTATCCAATATCTCATACTGAAATTTAGCTTTTTTGTTACGTATGTTAACCGTTTTTTGCATGGAGGGCAAAGGTAGTTGTTAAAGTTAAAAGTTAAAAGTATTACGTTAAAAGTTGAAAGCTGTAATCAAATCTTTAGCTTTACGACTTTCAATGTTCAAATATCAAATATGAAATATACATATATTATACTGTTAATATTTTTAGTTCTTAGCTGTAAAAATGAGCAAAAACCAAATCCATTAACTGCTGATGAAATAATCGGTGAGTCCATTGCTGTATCTGGTGGCGAAACGTTTGAAAATTCGGTTATTAGATTCGATTTTAGGGATAAATATTATGTCGCCCGGAGACATAAGGGTAACTTTTCGTTAATTAGAATTTTTAAGGATGGTAAGGATTCGGTTTTTGATTTACTGTCTAATTCTGGCTTTGAACGTTCAATAAATAACAACCGTGTGAGACTTGAAGATTCCATGGCGGTTAGATATTCGGCTTCTGTAAATTCTGTGCATTATTTTTCAATATTACCATACGGATTAAAAGACGAAGCGGTGAATAAGTCTTTAGTAGGTGAGGAAAAGATTAAGAATAAGGAGTATTTTAAGGTTAAAGTAACGTTTAATGAAGAAGGTGGGGGCGAAGATTTTGAAGATGTATTTATCTATTGGATTAATAAAGATACATTTAAAGTAGATTACTTGGCTTACTCTTATAATGAGGATGACGGAAAAGGCATGCGTTTTAGATCGGCTTATAATGAGCGTTACATCAATAGCTTACGTTTTGTGGACTACAATAATTACAAGTCTGAAGATAGCACAGCATCACTTCTAGAATTAGGGAAAGCATTTAGTAGCAATCAATTAAAACTATTATCTAAAATTGAGCTAAACAACATAGATGTAGATTTAATCAACAAATAAAGGTGAAGCTTCTTATGAAATAAATTACTTCACCCTTTATCATAAATATTTGCACAATTCAGCGACCTAAATAACCACCATCTACTGGGATTATAGTGCCTGTAACATAATCACTCGCAGAAGATGCTAAGAATACTGTAAGTCCTTTTAAATCTTCACCAGTTCCCCATCTTTTCATCGGAACTCTCATGAATACTTCTTCAGTTCGTTTCTTATCATTAATTAAGGCTGTATTTAATTGGGTGTCCATATACCCAGGAGCTATAGCATTAACGCAAATACCTTTTGCAGCGAGATCATTTGATAGGGCTTTTGTAAGTTGGCCTACGCCACCTTTTGAGGCAGCATATGCTGGAATTGTTATTCCTCCAAGGAAACTCATTAATGACGCGATGTTTATAATTTTCCCACCATTGTGCTGTAGCATGGTATTAATCGCGTATTTACAATAATAGAAAGTCGCATCTAAGTTAATAGCTATAACTTTACTCCATTCTTCTTCTGGGAAGTCTTCACTAGGATACCTTCTTTGAATACCAGCGGAATTCACTAGGATATCTACTTGTCCACCAAGCAGTTCTAACGCCTTACTGTAAGAACTTTTTACTTCTTCAATCTTACTTACATCAGCTTTTATTGGGTCGACGTTTAGATTATTATCCTTGAAAGTTTTGCAAATGTCATACATTCTTTCGTCGAGGTCAATGATAACAACTTGGGCTCCAGCTTCAGCTAAACCTTCGGCTATTGCTTTACCAAGGTCGCCAGCACCACCGACTACAATTGCTTTTTTGCCATTTAGTTTAAATTTTTCTAATATGTTTTTACTCATTTTAATTTCATAGGTTAGGGTTATTATCTTTAATAATGACTATAGTCATCGGGATTCCATAACTCAGTCCATTCCAGAACCATATCTTGTCCTTCTTCGTCTTTTATTTCTAAGATATTTTGAATGTCTAAAATAGTTTGATTGGTTTCAGCTACTGAATCTGAAACTGTATAAATTCTATAAAGTACTTGTCTTTCAGTTCCTATCATTGCGGGCTCTACCACATCACCTTCTTTAAAGCGCTCTACAACAAAGATGACGTTTTTATGATTTTTAAGTTCTTCTAATCCTTTTATTGATGCAATTTTTCCGGCGTTAAGCAATACCCAAATTGAACATGCTTTTTTCCCCCGCATCATATAATCATTTTGTTCCGCAAAATTAGGTTCACCAAAAACTCCTGTTAAAGCGAAATTTAACAACATTTTTCTATGGTCAAAGCCATTGACATGTGCCAAATGTATATGAGGAGCTTCACCTTGTAATCTAAAACCAGGGTCGTAACTATAAAACTCTCCATTTTCCACAAAGAATTGAACATTTAAGACTCCATTCTTCACATTAGTGGCTTTAAATAATTCACAAAGTTTTGGATGAACATTTTCCACAAATTCATTGGTGAGTTTAGATGGGTAGATTGTGGCTAAACCAATAGGACTCGAATTACCCTGAATTCTTGTTAAGCATCTGTCATACACAGCCGATAAATAGGGTTCTCCATCTTTAAATGTGTAGTAAGCTGCCATATCATCACAATTAGCATCCATATATTTTTCTACCAAGACTACACCCTTCTTAGAGAATTTTAATGCGTTTCTTACAGTATCATTATAATCGGCTTCATCTCGACAAATCTTCATGCCAACACCTCCACCGCTGTCCACAGGTTTTACCATTAATGGAAGATTCACATTTTTTGGTTTACGTATTTCTTCACCTTTCTGAATGTATATACCAGGTATATCTTGTACGCCATATGCTTCGCAATAGCGTTTATACCCATCCTTACTGCAAAAAGCTTCGATTGTACCGTCAGTAGCATAGCACGGAAATCCAAGTATTTCGCAAATTTCTTTGTAAGGTTTTACAAGGATGTCAGCAACTCCAACAAGGACACCATCTACATTTCTATCCTTAGCAACTTTTACAATACCATCAATATCAAAACCGTCTATATTATAGGTTTCCGCTGCAAACTTTTTAGCAGGTGCATCTGGATTAGGATCAATTACAATGGTGTGTAATCCCATATCATTGGCTACTTCAACTAATACACCTGTTTCGGGATTTCCGCCTAGTATGATTATTTTCTGTTTCATTATTATTGATTTTTTAAGGGATTTAAGTTAAACATAGATAACATCTTTATTGGTGTTGGGTGAAAATAAAATTTTGGTCAAAGCCTAAATCTTTTATTAGGGTTTCAATTTTAGTTGTATCTGTGTTAATTTTTACAATTTTTGAGCTATCAATACCCATTAATTCTAATTCTACCTTCAAAGATTTATGAATTAAAGGGTTAATAGTTGCTATGACTAAATAATCAAATTCATCATTCTGAATACTACTGATAGGATTTACGGTATTTTCTCCAACTTTTAAATCGTGAAAATCTACGTCAATCCATTTAATGATTTTAAAGTAATCTGTCTTTAAATTGGTAGATAATATGTGCTGTCCAAAAGAACCAGAACTATAAACAACAATTTTTGAACCTTTCTCAGTATTTAGAAAAGGATTAAACCAATAGCCCTGTTTTTCATTATATATAAGTCCTCCAGACCTTACTAATATCTGTGAATATAGATAATAAGTGATTTGGTTATTAAGGTTTTCCTCATCCAATACAGGACTTAACTTAGTTTTAAGATAATTCATTAAAAGTCCTAATCTATAATATTCAATTTTAGGATTTTCAATTGATTTTACAATGGAGTCATGCCTTTGTCTATAATAGTAAAGCGGTATTTTACTAATAGCTAATCGTTTTGAAAGTGCTAGGTAAGAATATGTAATTGCCGCATCTTCTCCCATAATGACTTCGTTAGGGATGCCGTATAAGACTTGTTTTAGAAGATCTTTTCTGAACAGTTTATTCCATACATAGGTGGACATGCCATGTTCACAAAATTCGCCGTTAAAAATAGCATTTGGCAAAATTTCGGATTTAATTTTGACTTCATCATAGAAACCAGGATTCTTTGGTTTTATGGTTTCTATTTTACCATCAAATTCTCTAAAATGACCAGTTACTACTAAATCAGCATCATTAGCTATAGCTAGTTTGTATAAAGTGTCGAGATAAAAATGATCCACCCAATCATCACCATCAACATAAGCAATATAAGTTCCCAAGGCGGCATCTAATCCTGCTTTTCTGGCTGATAAGAGTCCTCCATTAGGTTTATGAATTACTTTAATCCTGTTATCAGTTTCTGCATATTCATCACATATCTTAGGGCAATTATCAGGACTTCCATCATCTATTAACAACAACTCAAAGTCCTTAAAAGATTGCTCTAATAGACTTTCTATACACTTGGGCAAGTATTTTTCTATACGATAAATAGGAACAATGACACTAATTTTAATAGTACTCATAGTTTTTAAATTTTATTTAATTCAATATAAAACAGACCACTTCCGTTAGTATAATCTGATTTGTTCTCATCCCTTGCCGTTGTGACATAAAGGTTGCCCACATTATCAAAACAGCAGGAGGTTACATTTATAAAAGGGAGCTCAACTTTTTTTAGTTGTTCGCCATTCAAAGGATTCCATTGCGACACACAGGCACCACCCCATTCTGCAATCCAAAGCATTCCATTTTTATCCATGCACATTCCATCCGGATGACCAATATTATTAAATTCAATTACATAATCCACAAAGACTACATCACCTGTGTCAATATTATAATTGTATTTCGCAACCTTTTTGATTGGGGTATCAATAAAGTATAGCGTGCTGTTATCATTAGTAAAAGCCAATCCATTTGAAATGGTTGTATTTTTTATAATGGTTTTAGCAGTGCCATTATGATAAGAATATACATTACCAATGCCCTCAACTACTTTAGGGTAACCCATAGTGCCAATGATATATCTTCCTACAGCATCTTTAATACCATCATTGTAACGTACGTTATCGTTAATATCAATTTGAAATTTAAAAGACGATTTTAAGGTGCTAAAATCAATCTCATAGAATCCATTTTTAGAGGCAACTACGACCAGCTTTTTTGATTTGAGATAGACATTGCTTGTTGGGGAATCTAACTTAACACTGAGAATTTCTTTTGTTTTTGGATTATAGCAATACACAAGGTTGTCTAGTATCGAAACAAAATAAAGAAGTTCATTGTCCAAATCAAAAATTGGTCCTTCAAAAAGTTCGGCAGATTGGGAAAAGTAAATTAAGTGCGACGTCATTACAAATGATCTATATAAATTCTCCTCCAGTTACGCGCATAATTGATCCTGTAGTCATTGCAGAGTCATCTGAAATGAAGTGCATCACAGCAGGAACAGGATCGTAGGGATTTAGCATGCGTCCCATAGGAATAATTTCACTAGCATTAGCTTTTAATTCGTCTTCACTGATGCCTTCGCTTGCCCTTAACTCTAATTCACCTTCGGTATGAGTCCAGCCCATAACTAAATAATTGGATCTTATGCCATATTTTGCATAATGATGTGCCAAATGATTGGAAAGTGTGTAAAGGGCACTTTTGGTTAAGGCATAAGCTGTCCTATCTTCCTGTCCATAATCCATATGTGCTGAACCAAAAAATATTATCGACCCAGACTTATGTTCCATCATTGACTTTAATACATGCTTCAATAGAAAATATGGCGCCTTAAGATTAATATTAAAAACACTATCGAAGGTATCTTCATTCGTATCTATAATTGGCGATACAGGAGTTATACCAGCATAAAGCACTAGTGCATCTATTTTTTTAAATCTTTGAATAGTCTGATTATAATAGTCTTTTATACCGTCAATGGCATTGAGATCGATTTGATGAAAATATAATTGATTTTTAGAGTTGTAAGATTGAATAAGGTCTTCACCAAGTTTAGCATCACGACCACAAAAAGCAACATTATAGCCTTTGTTTATACATGATTTGAGAATTTCTTTTCCGACACCTTTGGTGCCGCCTAATAGCATAACAGTTTTCATAAAAACACTTGGCTAACTTGGTTAAGTTTATTGCGTCAAATCTAGCTATTTATTTTTAGTTTTTGAATCTTTTGTCTGTGTATTGGCGCTAAAATCCCATGAAATGTGAATAACTGATTTTTTTATCGACAAAAGTTGTTAGTAAAGGGCTTTTAACTCCGTTTTTTAGAATGCTATTGTTTAAACTCTGGGTATTAAGCATTTGATTTTGAGTTAATCAACTCTCAAAAGTGAGCTAGATTTTGAATCTCCAGTTATTGTGACGATGTAAAGATCTGCATTGTTGTCCTCATCCATGGTCTTGTATTTGTTATCACCTAGAAGGCCATTTGTAAACATTGGTGTTGTATTGCTATGCCCAACAATTAAAACTGTTCTGCCTTTTGTAGACGCATAGAATTCATTGGTATCCATTTTTCTAGGATCGTAATATGTAATTTCGATATTGTTGGCTTCAGCAGTAGGCTTTGCCGTTTCTTTTGTTCTGTTGTAATTGGTAGAATAGACCATATCAAATTTTATATTGTTGAACGTATTCGCCCAATTCTCGGCTCTTTTTTTCCCTGCTTCTGTTAGATGTGGGTCTTTATTAAATTTGTCAGACTGGTCTTTTTCGGCATGTCTAATCAGATAATAAGTTGTTGTTTGAGCTTCTTCAATAAATTTTTCTTCAAAAGGCCCTTCCCATATGACTTCTTCAATCATCCATTTGCCATCATCTTTCGATAGTAGCACATAATCAAGCCCCCAAGCTGCAGTCACTTTAGCTGCTGCAATATGATTGCTGATTTCCAATACCTTTACGCTGCGCATTTTTGTTTCGGTTCGTGTGCGCCCTTGATCTTTTAGGGTTTTAGCTAGCTTAAGCGCATTTTCATAACTTAAATGCTGATAGTATTTAAATTCTCCCGTTTCCTTATCCCTTAAATAACCAAACTTGTAGAGCCGTGGCTTAATGGCTGCTTTTAATTTAGTGGTGTCTCCTTGATAAAAACCATCAATATAGTTGTTTAGTGTAGCTTCTATTTGGGCTTTGTCTTGGCTTTCTTGAGCGTATAGCAAGAACGACAATAAAAATGACAGCGTTATGAGTAATGATTTCATCTTGTGAGTGATTGGTTAATTCACTCAAAAATAGTTTAAAAAAATGGTTTCTATTTAAAAGAATGTTAAATGAACTTATGCCAAATCTAAGGCAATCTCGATCATACTTTTAAAGGTGGTTTCCCGATCTTTACTTGTAGTGCGTTCACCAGTAACCAAAGAATCTGAAATAGTAAGAATTGCTAATGCATTTACATTGTGTTTAGCAGCTACGGTATAAAGACCTGCGGCTTCCATTTCAACACAAAGCACACCAAACTTAGACCATTTTTTGTAAGACTCGATATCATCCTCGTAGAATTCGTCCGATGATAAAACATTGCCTGCTTTTATAGGAATATTTTTGACTTTAGCTGCTTCGACGGCTTTAAGGAATAATCCAAAATCTGCTGTTGGTGCATAGTCAGCACCACCAAAACGCAATTCATTAACTCCAGAAGTAGAGGAGGCTGCCATAGCCAAAACAACATCCCTAATCTTTACGTCTTTTTGGTAAGAACCAGCACTTCCAACTCGGATTAAGTTTTTAACACCGTACTCTTTTATAAGTTCATTAGCGTAGATGGAAATACTTGGAATACCCATACCGCTTCCCATAGCTGAAATACGCTTGCCTTTATATGTGCCAGTATAGCCATACATGCCTCTAACTTCATTAAAGCAAAAATAATCTTCAAGAAAAGTTTCGGCAATCCATTTGGCACGTAATGGGTCACCTGGTAATAAAATAGTTTCTGCAATTTCGCCTTTTTTGGCACCAATATGTACACTCATGCTGTAAAGTTACACAAAGTGTTTTAAACTAATAGGCAGAATGTGAGGTTTGATTGGTCATCATCGCCACTCCTGAAGAAGCACCGATTCTATGTACTCCAACTTCTATATACTTTAAAGCGGTTTCTGTATCCCTGATTCCACCTGAAGCTTTTATTTTCAGTCGATCTTTAACACTCTTTTTCATAATCTTCACTGCAGTTAGTGTAGCACCACTTTTAGAGAACCCAGTTGATGTCTTTACAAAGTCTGCTTTCGCGTCTATACAGATTTCACAAGCTTTGACAATCTCATTCTTAGAAAGTTCACTAATTTCCAATATCACTTTTAGTGGTATTGGGCCAATGGCACGTTTTACATTGCTAATATCTTTAAGTACGGCGACGTAGTTTTTACTCTTTAAGCGACCAATATTCATTACCATATCTATTTCTGAAGCTCCTTCTTCAATGGCTTTTTTAGCCTCAAAAATTTTTGCTTCGGTGGACATCGCACCTAAAGGAAAACCAACAACTGTACAAACCTTAATATCAGAACGTCCTAATGCCTGTTTTGCAATAGGCACATAACTGCTATTAACACAAACAGAATAGAAATTGTATTTTAATGCTTCTTGACAAAGGTTAAGGATGTCGGCTTCTGTTGCAGTTGGACTCAGCAGGGTATGATCTATGTATCTATTTAAATCCATTTATTATAAGTAGGGTTTATAAAATGATTAACTATAGTAATTCCCTTTCTATCAGAGGGAAACTAAACAAGATTAATTAAACAATAAGTGTGTTGGAATTAAATAGCTCGATAAAATTAATGATTTATCCGTTAAAGTGTATGTTAAAATTTAAAATAAATTGTGCATTTCGTCGAAAAAAGTGTGTATGTCGATGCAAATACCTATAAAACAGAAGCTTATTTTATTACTTGTTATTTGCAATAAATTAGTCTAGAAAATTAAAGTTTTTTATTCATGATATTTATCAGTATTTAAGGCATTTGAAGCATTTATTTTTGTGGAAATTTAAATATTATACCATGAGAAATTTATTATTATATGTTTTACTACTAGGTTTTGTTTTTAACCTAAATGCACAAGAAACCGATACTACTGACGATTATAACAAATGGCAAGCGCGTGTTAGATTGATTTCTGTAATTCCATCACCTGGAGATGATATTGAGGGGGCTGATGTTGATATTAGTACTGCTTTTGTACCTGAAATAGATTTCACGTATTTCTTTAACAAAAATCTAGCTGTTGAGTTAATTTTAGGTACTGCTAAGCATGATGTGGATTTGAATATTGATGGAGGTGGCTCTCTTGATTTGGGGCATGTTTGGTTGTTGCCACCAACATTAAACTTACAATATCATTTTTATGCCGATGATTTTAAACCTTATGTTGGTGCTGGTGTAAATTATACTATATTTTATGGTATTGATGAAGGCGACTTAGATGACATAGATTATGATAACTCATTTGGTTTTTCCTTACAAGCAGGTTTGGACTATAATTTGAACGATAAATGGTTCTTAAACTTAGACTTAAAGAAATTGTTCCTTAAAACCGATGTAACCGTTAATGGCAGTCCAGATACTTCAGAAGTTAACATAGATCCTTTTATTGTTGGTCTCGGTGTTGGAATGAAATTCTAAAACTAATAATCTTATTGAAATAAAGAATAGCCTCACGTATTGAGGCTATTTTTTGTTGTAACCATTCTACCAAACATTATTGAAAAGCAGTAACCGTATAACCAGCTTGTCTCAGTAAATTAATTACTCCATTTTCACCTGCAAGATGCCCAGCTCCAACACCAAAAAATGTCGGTTGTTCCTTGGCAAAATCTCCGATTTTAGAAATCCAATTCTTATTTCGATTTTCTAGAAGTATATCTTGGTGATTAGAAACTGTTTTGTTGTTCTCATCGTTCATCATTTCTAACATTAATGAGATGTCTTCACTTTGATAAACCTCTAGTATCTTAGCAAAAATGGTTTTATCATATTCAAGATTATCTTTTGCCATTCTAATTAAATCAGCATACTGGTCTTCTAGAGGGATATCTTCAAAAACTTTAAGTTGCTCTTCAATAGTCTCCAAACCAAATATTTCCTCGTCTTGTTCTTCCGCTACTTTCATTAACTCAAGTTCGAAGGATTGCATTGGGCAATCAATCATTTGAGGATAAAACATAGATGTCAAATAAAATGGTCTAACGTTTTCCATCATTTTTAATGACATGTCCATGTTATTAATAAATAATGAATCTACAATTATGTAGTCCTCTTTTGAGACAAAGTCTTTAATAGTTTTACCATCAGAAAGATACATGTTAGTCAACATTTTTGCCTGCATACTAGGGTCGTCCATATCTAGTTCCATGACAATCTGAGAGGTTTCATCTAAAGCTTTTACAACATCGGCTTCCAAGGTGGCATCGCATGTTATGTGAATAGTGCCAAACAGATATGATGGTTTTTCTAAACCATTACCTTCAATTTTCCATAAGGTTGAATTTTCTAATTTTTGGGCATTTATAGTGAATATTGTGAGAAGTGTTACAATACTTAGCGATAAAATTCGTTGCATTAGTTAGAGTTTAAATTTTAAAGCATTTGTAGCCTTAAAACTAAATTTGTTACAAAAGGAAAGCAACACATCAAACTACCGATAGCTATTCGGCTTGAAATCTGTGTTGCTTAAACCAACCAATCATAATATAGACTGATTATAAGCGTTATTGTTACAGTATATTTAATTCAAGAAAGTCCTTTTTCAAAATGTCAGTCATTTGTTATGACTTGCTTACTATTCTCTTTTTCAATTATTTTATGTACCCATTTTATGGCCTTACTTAGATTATCAAAAATTCCAAACGGTTTATTGTAAAACTGACGTTCATATTCAGCATTGGCACGCATTTTAGGAGTTGCGGGAATTATCGCGACAGCTACCATATTCGATATTTTCTCAGCTTCTTTGTAAACCAATGGATTAACCGAGTAAGAGGTAATTCTGTTAGAAATATAGGCCATATTTTTATTCTTGAAATGCTTTTCTAGTACTTCATTAAAAATTTCGAGTTCTTCCTTATCTATACTTTCTCCTTCCTTGATTTGTTTGACTAAAAAATCATCAAAAACAAATATTTCAGCATGCCCAGAGTTGTAATAATGAAACAATCCCATATTGGTGTATATTTTGATTTAACCTAAGATACGAAACCTAGCCATAAAATAAAAGCAGTATAATTTTTACTCAAAACCATACTGCTCTTAATAAATTAGTCTGATTTACCAATTTAGAGTTCTTCAACTACAAGGTCCCCTTGATTTCTAAATACTAATTTATCATCAAATTCATCGAGTAAAATAATACTATCTGTTGTAACACGGCCAGCTAATATTTCTTTACTCAATTGATTCAATACTTCTTTCTGAATTACACGTTTTACAGGTCGTGCACCATACTCAGGATTATAGCCTTTTTCTGCTAAATATGCCCTGGCTTCTGGTGTCGCATCAAAAGTAATGCCTTGTTTGGCAATCATTTTAGTGACGCTCTTCAGTTGAAGCCCAACGATATCCACGATATTTTGCTTCGATAAAGGTGTAAACATGATGGTATCATCAATTCTATTCAAAAACTCTGGCCTAACACTTTGCTTCAGTAAACCAAGAACATCTAATTTAGCACTTTCAATGGCTGTTGGGATATCCTTTGTCGCTTCAAAACGCTCTTGGATAATCTGACTTCCTAAATTAGAGGTCATGATGATGATGGTATTTTTAAAGTCTGCGATGCGTCCTTTATTATCCGTTAAACGACCTTCATCTAATACCTGTAATAGGATATTAAAGGTATCTGGATGCGCTTTTTCGATTTCATCTAGCAGAACCACAGAATACGGCTTGCGTCTTACAGCTTCCGTTAACTGACCACCTTCATCATAGCCCACGTATCCAGGAGGCGCACCAACCAATCTACTCACGGCATGGCGCTCTTGATATTCGCTCATATCTATACGTGTCATGGCATTTTCATCATCAAATAGATATTCTGCTAAAGCTTTCGCTAGTTCGGTTTTACCGACTCCTGTAGTTCCTAAGAATAGGAATGTCCCAATAGGTTTATGAGGATTTTGTAATCCTGCTCTAGAGCGTCTTACGGCATCGCTCACTGCTTCAATAGCTTCTTCTTGACCAACAACACGCTTGTGTAGCTCATCTTCAAGTTTCAATAATTTTTCGCGCTCACTTTGAATCATCTTAGTCACTGGAATTCCTGTCCATTTGGCGACAACATCAGCAATATCTTCATAAGTCACCTCCTCTTTAATCAAAGCGGTTTCTTGTTGCTCTACCAATTGTTTTTGGAACTTTTCAAGTTGCTCAGTCGCTCCTTTTATTTTTCCGTAACGGATTTCGGCAACTTTGCCATAGTCACCTTCACGCTCGGCACGTTCAGCTTCTAGCTTATAGTTTTCAATATCTTGTTTTATATTCTGAACATTTTCAACGATTTCCTTTTCACTCTTCCACTTGGCATTCAACTCGTTACGCTCTTCTTTAAGATTTGCCAAATCCGCTTTTAAAGATTTTAATTTGATTTCATCTTTTTCGCGTTTAATAGCTTCGTGTTCAATTTCCAATTGCATAATCTTTCTGTCTAGAACGTCTAGTTCTTCTGGCTTGGAATTGATTTCCATACGTAGTTTTGAAGCAGCTTCGTCCATAAGGTCAATCGCCTTGTCTGGTAAAAATCGATTGGTAATGTAGCGGTTTGACAGCTCTACAGCACCAATAATAGCTTCGTCTTTAATTCGTACTTTGTGGTGTGTTTCGTAGTTGCCTTTAATACCTCTAAGGATGGAAATCGCACTTTCAGTATCTGGTTCTTCCACCATTACCTTTTGAAAACGACGTTCTAGCGCTTTATCTTTTTCGAAATATTTTTGGTATTCATCTAAGGTAGTAGCTCCAATGGCTCTTAATTCTCCTCTTGCTAGAGCAGGCTTTAGAATATTAGCCGCATCCATGGCTCCTTGGCCACCACCAGCACCAACTAAGGTGTGAATTTCATCAATAAAGAGTACAATATCTCCTTCGCTTGTAGTAACTTCCTTAATAACGGCTTTTAATCGCTCTTCGAATTCTCCCTTAAACTTGGCTCCTGCAATTAAGGCTCCCATATCCAAAGCAAAGATTTGCTTATCCTTTAAGTTTTCTGGAACATCGCCATCAATAATACGATGTGCTAAACCTTCTGCAATGGCAGTTTTACCTGTTCCTGGTTCACCAACTAGAATTGGGTTATTTTTGGTACGACGCGACAAAATTTGAAGAATTCTACGAATTTCTTCATCACGACCAATGACTGGATCGAGCTTAGCATCGCGTGCCAGCTGATTTAAGTTCTTTGCATATTTATTGAGGGAATTATAGTTGTCTTCTTGACTTTGGGACGTCACCCTATCTCCTTTACGTAATTCTTCTATACTAGCATTTAATCCTTTTTCGGTAACACCTTGGTCTTTTAAAATCTGAGCGATTTTGCTCTTCGATTTAAAAATCGCGAGAATGAGATGCTCTATGGATACGAAATCATCATTCATTTTTTTGGCGATAATAGAAGCTTCGTTTAGTGCTTTACCAGCTTCTCGAGACAACATAAGGTCTCCGCCCGAAACTTTAGAGAAACGCTCTAGTTCTTTGTCTAAAATCTGTTGAAGCATAGAGACGTTAACATTCAGCTTTTTTAGCAAGAACGGTAACACGTTTTCATCAACATCGAGAAAGGCCTTAAAAATATGCTCGTTCTCTATTTGTTGATGTCCAAAACCTTGGGCGAGTTGTTGTGCTCGCTGTATGGCTTCTTGTGATTTAATGGTATAATTATTAAAATTCATCTTTTTATTTGTTATTCAATTTTTTTGTTGTGTTTGACTATCTTTAGTCAATAATCTTACCATAGGAGGTTGGTAAGAAAAAAACGACAAAATGTCTGGTATAGTGTGCGATAGCGTGACGTTTTGTCTTTTTTGGTAAGCTATGTTATCACTCTATATTAAGAACCTCATATTTTTTATTCTCCAACCTGGGCTCGTGGTGGGTTTAATCCCATACATGTTGGTACGTTCAAAATTAAAAGCCATTTTAAACGATGATTTTGGCTTCTTAAGTTATTTGGGTATTATATTCATTATTTTAGGATTATCAATTGTTATCTATTGTATTTATAGATTTATTGTGGAAGGTAAAGGCACCTTATCACCAATACATAGAACAAAAGCATTGGTGGTAAAGGGAATTTATAAATACACTAGAAATCCTATGTACGTTGGAATTTTAATAGTGCTTATTGGTGAGGTTCTTTTTACAAGTTCTTTACGGCTTTTAGTTTACACCATTGTCGTGGCTGTTGCTTTTCACCTGTTTGTAATTTTTATAGAAGAACCTAGACTAACCAGAGATTTTAAAACCGACTATTTAAAATATATGAATAAAGTGAACCGTTGGTTTTGATTATAATTTAGATTCCTGCCTTGCGCCTCCGCTAAAGCTTCAGCGAACGCGGACGCAGGAATGACAAAAAAAGAAAAAGATGTTTAAAAAATGGTTTGGTTCTAAAGAGCCTAAGGAAGAAAAGATATTGCCATGGATCGCGCTTAACTCAGTTGAGCAACTCAATGCCATAGAAGAAAGATCTAAAACCAAAACGCAATTGATATTTAAGCACTCAACACGTTGCGGTATCAGTAGAATGGTGGTGAACCAGTTTATAGAACTATATGATTTAGAAACCAATGCCGATTTATATTATCTCGATTTATTGAATTATCGAGAGGTGTCTAACGAAACGGGTTATAAGTTTCAGGTGATGCACCAATCGCCTCAACTTTTGGTGATTAAGAATGGAGTAGTGGTGGCACATGCGTCTCATGGAGCAATTAATGATATGGATTTGGCTAGATTTGTATAAACTTAAATTAAATCTTCATTGATTTTAACTCAATAATGGAAGACCTTTTATACAATATATCTCAACATGCTTACTTAACACCAGAACTACAAAGGGCCATTTCAAATGCTTTTCAGCCCGTTGAGACTAAAAAAGGGGACAAAATTCTGCAAGAAGGTGAACGAGCTAACTATCTTTATTTTATTGAAAAAGGCATGCTACACAATTATTACTTTCATGATGATGGTCGACAGGTAAGCTCTTGGTTTTATTCTGAAAATCAATTTATAACAGCTTGGTCGAGCTTTTATTTGCAAAAACCAAGTTTTGAAACCATTGAATGTTTAGAAGACTGTGTACTTTATCATGTTAGTTTTACTGATTTTCAAAAACTAATCGCGGATTTCCCTGCTTTTGGAAATTTTGCACGTTTATTGGCCGAAGACATACTAGCAACCTTAGATGAATTTACCAAAAGTTGGTCTTTTCTCTCAGCAAAAGAAAAGTATCAATTATTGCTAAAACACTTTCCTCAAATAGAACTGCGGGTAAAACTGGGTCTCATCGCTTCTTTTTTGGGGATATCTCAAGAAACGTTAAGCCGAATACGGGCTCAACACTAATTTTTTGATATAGCTCAAAAAAATACTGTTTTTCCAATAGTACATTGCAGATCTAAATTTAAGATTTATGAGGTATTGGAAATCCATTATCGCCTTGGTCATTATGCCATTTGCTTTTTATTTTAATTGGGGTGCTTTCTATTTTGCTATTGTCTTTTTAATATGGAGTATTCAAGGAATTAAATCAAAAGTCGCTGTTTTTCTAGACCATGTTCCAAAAGATAAAAACCCATTTTTATTTTGGCTGATTTCCATAGTTTGGCTTGTGCTATCGTTGTTAAGTCTCGTTTATTCTGAACCGATAATGGATAGCTATTATGGATATTAAAAAAGTATTTAAAAGGTATAAATTTAGGTTATCGCTAACCTTATTTCTAATTCTTACTGAAGCTTTCATTGGTATTTTGGTACCGCTTTTTATTGGTTATGCTATAGATGGTGTCATAAATGAGGATTATTCATCCATATATTATCTTGGGGGTTTGGGTGTTTTACTAGTCATTATTGGCGGCGTACGACGATTTATGGATTCTCGTTTTTATGCCAAAATATATATTGATTTAAGCGCCAAACTTATGGTTGACAATTCTAACGAAGTATCTAAAAAAACGGCGCGTCTCAAGATGCTCAATGAAATTACCGAATTTATGGAAAACCAAATTCCAGAGCTGATTCAGCATACTATAGGATTATTTGGGGTAGCGTTTATTATTCTTTCACTCAATACCTATATATTTTTGATGGGCCTGGCTGCAAGTTTATTTGTACTGATAGTGTACTGGTTGAGTTCAAAAAAAATAACGACTTATAATTCCGATTACAATAATGAATTGGAAACACAAGTGAATACCTTAAATCTGTCGTCACAACATGAATTACAAAATCACATTACACGACTCACAAAAATCAATATCAAACTTTCAGATTTAGAAACTGTCAACTTTTCATTGAGTTGGATGATGATGATCGTTTTTTTGCTCCTTGCCATTGTCATTTCGGTTGCTGAGGGTATTACAGAATACGGTGCTTTATTTGCACTAATAATGTATGTTTATCAGTACATAGAAAGTGTAGTCAGTTTACCGTTATTTTATCAACAATGGTTGCGGTTAAAAGAAATTTATAAGAGGATAAACACTTTTTGATTTAAATCAAAAACTAACTTGGGTTATGGTTTTAACTTTGAGGTATAATTTGAAACCAAAACAGATGAAAACATACCATTTTAGCTTTATCGTTTTATTAGTGATTTTATCCTCTTGCAAGGATAACATACCAAAACAGAAGGAGCTAGCGATTGAAAGTCGAATTTCTTTAATGAAGCAACAAATAGACTCTACAAAGCAAGAGACTTTAAAAATTGAAAGCAAAACAAGGGTAAATAGCTTAAAAGCAGATCAAATACTAGGTGTTTGGGAAGTGAGAAGTGATCATAATATGGGTATTTATGAAATTGAAAAGCATAAGGATACTTATAGAGGAAAAATCCATTATTATAATGATGGAACGAATGAATATCTAGGAAATAACGATACATCCGATTACTTTTTGAGTGACTTAGTTTATGAAGATGGCATCTATCATAATGGTGAACTTTTCATGCCTGATGGTACAAATTATAAAGTTCGAATGCGCTTAAAGACAAATGAAGAATTAGAACTAAAAATGAATGTAGGTGTAGAGCCATACACTGAAATTTGGAAACGACAAAACAACAACTAAAATGAAACCCAATGCTATAATTTTTGCGGATTTATCTACTTATACACCAAAGACTACCATGGCGTTTTATGAAAATATATTCGGTTGGCGTTACTATAAAGACTACGATTATTATGTAGCTTATAAAGGTGATAAGGATGTTGTGGGCTTATACGAAACACCTGAAAAGTTTAAACAAATGCGGATGCCACATTTTTGGATGACCTATATTCAAGTGAATAATATAGAACGTACAGTCGCTAAAGCTCGTGAATTGGGTGGTATCATAGAAATGGAACAAACTATAGAGGGCTTAGGTAAGGTAGCTTTAATAAGAGATCCACAAGGAGCCGGATTTACCATTTATGAAGGCGACCATCTAAAGTCAACTAGAACTGAAGGTGAAGCCAATACCTTGATTTGGAACGAACTTCACGTTTCCGATGCCAAAAATACCATTCCATTTTACGAAAGTATTTTTGATTGGACTTTTATAAAGACCAGTAGTGACCATTATAAAATCTATACTCAGAACGACAAGCATATTGCTGATGCACTACAAATCCCAAACGACTACAAAGGCAAATATGAATATTGGGTTTGTACTTTTGGGGTTAGGGATTTGAAAACTACTAAACAAAATATTTTAGACCATGGTGGAAGCTTAGTAATCGATGAAGGTGAACGTATCCTACTTACCGACAATTCTGGGCAAGCCTTTTTCTATATCCAAGAGGTGTAGCACATAATTTCCTTAAAATTACGTAGTTCTACGTATTGCTTGTTGAACGTAAAACAGCTAATTTTATAAACGTATTGAAAAGCTTTTTATATCGTGCCCTAATAGGTTTACATTGATACATGCATTTTGTATAACACTATATCTTAAGAAAAACAAATGATATACAAAATGCATGATTTCGGATGTGTAACAATTCTAGTATTTATAAAGGCTAAGATATAAAAGTAATAAGCTAGTAAAGTATATAAAATACAGACTTATTTACGAGTTGGCATTAATTTGAGAAAATGAACAAATTCCTAATAATATTTTTCATTACCATATCCTGTTTGACTTTTGGACAAGCAGAACAGAGTATATTTTATCAAGACAAGGAAACTGTTCTCGAATATTTTCGGACAGAAACGATAAACGGAAAACTTGACTTTGAGTTAAAAATGAAAGAGGATGAAGCACCATTCTATCGTGTTGGAAATATTCTATATAACAGAAAAGATTTTGGAATTTTACTTTGGGCTCAAGCTATTAAACAAACCGAAAAGTTTTCAATAAAAGAATCCATAAAATTATGGGAAGAAATAAAGCAACGAAAACTTACTAAACCAGAAAAACGAGCTTTCAAGAAAGGGTTTAGTATGGAATTGGAAAAACCAAAAACACCCAAACAATCCGAATCAAAAATCGACTCTGATTTTATTGACTATGTAAAAGCTAAATGGAACAGACAGATTTTTGAGAAAGTGGAATTACCAAAATTTAATGGAATAAATGAATTTTATACACAATTAGGTAAACGGAATGAAGAAATACTATCTGACAAGTTTCTTAAAGTTCCGAGTTCTGACCTTTTGTTTGCTCATTATCTTGACATAAAACTCAAATGGAATTCATTCAATCGTGGAACTGATAAACTTTCCGTTGAACAAGTAATATCAAAAACGCTAGAGGAAAATCCCGAAAAGAATGAAATGCTTGCTTTTTATTACAAAACTATTTTTGCAAGTATTTTAAATAATCAAAGAAATATAGAATCTTATGATAAGAATATTGACTTTGAAAAATTAGGTTTAAACAATCAAGAGAGTTCAATATTGCTTTTATGTGCAATGAGACATTTAGGAAATCAAATGTCCGGATATTCATCAACAAATTTTCCTGATAACTGTTTTCGTGCAGATTTATTTCTAACTAAAATACCAAAGTTTAATGGAAAACTTTATTATGAATTCGAATTACCCGAGTTTGACGATTTTTCGATTAGAGTAGATAAAAGATATCCGAAAGTTAGCTTCAAAAAGAGATTTATTCCTGAATTTGAAAAAGCAAAAACGGAATATAAAAAATGTTTAAATAATAAAAACTAATGCAACAATGGCATAAACAATTGCTATTACAAGCTTATCCTGAAAATTCCGCAGGAATTTTCAGCTTGTCGTGTACTTGCAAAAGTTAGTGCTAACAAACGCAACTGTCCATAGCCGAGACCGTTGTAACCAATATTGACAAACGCCTATGGGAACTTGGGGAACAGGAATTTCTTCAAATGACGTTTACGAAGACATCAATTATGAATTCTTTGAATTGTACAATCAAGGAATGGAAGTTTCTGCCATAACCGAAAAGTTAATCAAGGAAAACAAAAAACTGATTGACTCTCACGAAGACCAAAACAATTTTTGGATTACCATAGCAAAATCTCAATGGGAATGTAAAGCTCTTGACCCGAAAATCTACAATCGAATTAAAGACATTGTGGAATCCGAAAAGGATATTGAATTATGGAAAGAACTTGACGCCTCGAAATCGGATTTGACAAAGCGGAGAAAAGTATTAGAAAACTTTCTGGAAAAAATATCAACCGAAAAGAAAACTGCACGAAAGAGAAAGGTTAAGAAAAAAAGGGATGCGATTTTCCAAAAAGGAGATTGTTTAATATTCAAATTAAGTGAAGGAGATTATTGTGGAGCGTTTGTCCTTGAATCAGAAAAAGAATCTGAATTCGGACTTAATTTGGTTGCGGTTACTGACATAAAAAAATCTGACAAACCAACTGAACAAGATTTTGAAAATGCCAAAATTCTTTTCGGTATGGAACAACATTCTAAAACCGAATACAGACCAAAAGAAAGAATAAGTTGGTATTACGCTCAACATTACAAAAAAGCAGAAATTGAAATCGAGATAATCGGACAATTAGACGTTGACAAGTATTATTCATCTTCGAGACATTATCAAAGCTTTTCGAATTGGGATAACCTGAAATTATTGCAAGACAGCTATTACTCGGACTTGGAAAAAAACAAGTGTGACGCGAATGTTCCACTAAAAAGTTTAAGAAAAAATACTGGTTACAACAATGACTATAATTCATTGTGGCAACGAGTTAAAACGAAGTTTAATTTATAAACTAAAGGTCTGGATTTCGTTGTGGAATAATCCTGCGGATGATTCCACAACGAAATCATAGCCGAGACCG